>NZ_JAEKMI010000190.1 GCF_020217485.1 Mycobacterium sp. WUMAC-067
GCCCTGCACCAACGCGTCGGCGACCGCTCCTTTGACGTCTACCCCGTCAACTACCCCGCCACCGACCAATGGGACACCGGCATCGACGGCATCCGCGACGCCGGCGCCCACGTCAATTCCATGGCCCACGACTGCCCCAACACCAAAATGGTCCTCGGCGGCTACTCCCAAGGCGCAGCCGTCATGGGCTTTGTCACCTCCGCCGCCGTGCCCGAAGGCATCGACCCCGCCACCGTCCCCAAACCGCTCGACCCCGCGGTCGCCAACCACGTCTCCTCGGTCGTGCTCTTCGGCATGCCCAACGTGCGCGCCATGAACTTTTTAGGCGAACCCCCCGTCGTCATCGGCCCGATGTACCAAGACAAAACCCTCAAAGTCTGCGCCGTCGAAGACCCCGTCTGCTCAGACGGCATGAACTTCGCCGCCCACAACACCTACGCCGACGACGGCTCCATCATCGACAAAGGCGTCGCCTTCGCCTCCAGCCACCTCGGCACGGGCGGGGCC
>NZ_JAEKMI010000191.1 GCF_020217485.1 Mycobacterium sp. WUMAC-067
GTGTCGCGCCGCGGGGATTCCGGCGCGGTTGGGTTTCGCCGACGTCCGCAACCATCTGCAGACCCCGAGTCTCCGTGAACGGATGGGTGGCTCGGACGTTTTCGTCTACCACGGCTACAGTCAAATGCTGCTGAATGGCCGGTGGGTCAAGGCCACGCCGGCGTTCAACCGCGAGTTATGCGCGCGCTTCGGGGTCCCTCCTATCGAATTCGACGGTCAGCGAGACGCCATGTTGCACGCTCACACAGGCGACGGCTCCCAACACATGGAATACCTCCATGACCGTGGCGTTTTCGACGACCTTCCCCTCACGGAAATCATCGACGCGCTGCGCGACAACTACAGCGAACTCATCTACGAACCTCCGCCCATATCAGACTCGTTCACCAATTAACAGTTTGAAAGATTATGCTTGTGCAAAGCACTAATGCGGGATATCTCACGGCAGCTAACCGAAAGGACGCCTCCCTATGACAGCCGCCTCACCCTGGCTCAA
>NZ_JAEKMI010000192.1 GCF_020217485.1 Mycobacterium sp. WUMAC-067
ACCGCCGCGGCCAGCCGGCCCTGACTCAACGACGGCCACCGACCCACACAGCCCGCCAACGCCGCGTCCACCGCCCCCAGCACCTCGGGGTCGGTGATCAGATCGGTGCGGAACACGATCGTCTGAAACATCCGGTAATCGATATCCCCGGCGGCAAACACCGCCCCCACCTTCGGCAGCCGCTCCCGAATCGCCCGCGCATAGCGCACCCGACTCGCCGCCAGGCCCTGGCCGATCCGCAACTGCGCGCCCACCTCCGCGGCCACCGCCGCCTCGGTATCCACCGCCCAGCCCTCGGTCTCCGCACAGCGCGAGAGCCGATAGGCAAACAACTCCCCGATCGCCACCAACTGCGCCGCGGCCGCCCGATTCTCCACCCGCCCCGCCACACCGATCCACTCCAGCAGCGCCACCGACTCCCGGGTCGACGACGGATAACACCGCTCGATCAGCTCATCAAACTCGGCGATCACCGCACGCCGCCGC
>NZ_JAEKMI010000193.1 GCF_020217485.1 Mycobacterium sp. WUMAC-067
ATCATCGGTAATAACCACCTCTCGGCGATCGGCACTCTGGTCGAACGCCAGACCCGGATGCTGCGGTTGGTGCATCTGCCTCGCAGTGACGCCGACTCCCTGCACGCGGCCTTGGTGGCCCGCATGAAGGATCTGCCACCCACGCTGATGCGGTCGATCACCTGGGACCAGGGCACCGAGATGGCGCGCCACCTTGCCACCACCGACAAGCTCGGCGCGCCCGTCTACTTCTGCGACTCCAGATCACCCTGGCAACGCGGCACGAACGAGAACACCAACGGACTGCTGCGCGACTACTTCCCGAAGGGCGTCACCCTCATCAGCCACCCGCCGGAGCAGTTGTTGGCCGTCGAACACGAACTCAACCATCGCCCCCGCATAGTCCTCCAAGACCGTTGCCCCGCCGATCTATTCGCTGCCCTGTTAGTCTCGAGTGATCCGTCGGTGTTGCGACGTTGAGTAGAACCCACCCCGTCG
>NZ_JAEKMI010000194.1 GCF_020217485.1 Mycobacterium sp. WUMAC-067
ACCTAACCTCGTCGACATTTAGGACTTGTTGGGGCAGAAGTGTGTCCGCCTCGCACATAGCTCTCCAGCTGTCTGACCGCAGACGAAAACCCAAGCGGCTCTGGGACTTGCCATTGCCACAGCGTAGGATCGGGAGACGGCCACTCCGTTTGGCGAAGTATGTCGAACCCAAGGATCTCTGCGCGAATCTGGTCTGGTTCCCTATGACGGTGACGAACGGGGTACCTCAGTCCCAGTTGTAATGCGGGGGGATCGTTCACGTAACGCGCGTAACGGCAGTCACCCGACCGCGGATGAATGCATTGATCTACTCTGTTGTTGCACACCAAACACAGCAGGCCCCTCACTGCCCCTGTGAAGTGATCATGATCGACGACGCGGCCGACGGACACACCACAGCTTGAGCAAGCGCCGCCAAGAGCGTTCAGCAAGCGGCAGAAGCGAGCTCTCCGATCCGGGTACCTCACGCTCGGGAT
>NZ_JAEKMI010000195.1 GCF_020217485.1 Mycobacterium sp. WUMAC-067
CGTCGCCTGCCCGTGGCCGTACCCACAGGCGAAGACCTGGGATCCGCGCGGCTACTACCAATCTCAAGGAGCCCCGGGACCATTCACCGCCGGTAAGGCCAGTTCGTGGCAGATCGCGCAACCGGAAGGCCGACCGAGAGACATCGTTGTACAGTCCGACCGCTGCAATTCCACGTGACCCCCACGGCGCACGGGCCAGGAAACGACGAACCAGGTATGTTGCTTTTCGACAAGGGGTTTCGATCCCCGAGGGGGATTCGAGAATCGGGTTGGTGCATTCGCCGTATGAGGCTCCGACGATGCGTTCTGCCTTGGGACAGTGCGTGATCGGCGCGATCAGCCGACGAGCATCAAGCGCCGATGATCAGTTCGGCGGCCCGTTCTCCGATCATCATCGCCGCGGCATTCGTATTGCCTCCGACGATGCTCGGCATGATCGATGCATCGGCCACGCGCAGTCCCGCCACGCCCCTC
>NZ_JAEKMI010000196.1 GCF_020217485.1 Mycobacterium sp. WUMAC-067
GGTTTCACGCGGTGGATGCAACGGTGGGTGGTTTGGACAATAGTTCGTTGAGGGCTTCGGCGGGTGTATTCCAGTCCAGGGTTTGGCGTGGTCGTCCGTTGAGTTCGGCGGCGACGTAGTCCAGGTAGCCGGCGCCATAGACCGATAGGTCGGTGCCTTTCGGAAAGTATTGGCGCAAAAGCCCATTGGTGTTCTCGTTACTACCGCGTTGCCACGGCGAGTGTGGATCGCAGAAGTAGATATCCAAGTCAGTGGCGTCAGCGATGGCGAGGTGGTTGGTCAACTCCTTGCCCTGGTCCCAGGTCAACGAGCGGCGTAGATGGTCGGGCAACTCGGCCATTTTGGCCACGATGGCGTTTTGCACCGCCAGGGCGCCGTGGTCATCGGGCAGGTGCAAGAGCATGACAAAACGGGTGGTGCGCTCAACCAGAGTGCCAATCGCGGACCCCGATTTGGTGCTGCCCAGGAT
>NZ_JAEKMI010000197.1 GCF_020217485.1 Mycobacterium sp. WUMAC-067
CTCAAAGTCAAGTGGCTAATGCATTTTTGTTAGGCGGCTTGGTCGAGGAGAGCGGCCAGGCGTTGGGCGGGGGTGTCGAGGTCAAGGGTTGGGCGGGGTCGTCGGTTGAGGGTGTCTTGGATGCGTTTGAGGTCAGCCGGAGTGTGACCGCTGAGGTCGCTGCCCTTCTCGAACCAGAACCGCAGGAGGCGGTTGGTGTTTTCGTTGGTACCGCGTTGCCAGGGCGAGTGCGGATTGCAGAAATAGACCGGGGTGTTGAGCTGCAGCTGAATGTCGCGCCAGCGGGCCATTTCACTGCCCCGGTCCCAGGTAATCGATCGCCGAAGGTGTTCGGGTAACTGGCGCATGGCTTCGATCATCGCGCTGGCCACCGTCTCGGCGGTGTGATCGCTGGGCAAATGCAACAGCATCGTAAAGCGGGTGGACCGCTCGACCAGGGTGCCGATCGCGCTGTTCGGGCCGACGAT
>NZ_JAEKMI010000198.1 GCF_020217485.1 Mycobacterium sp. WUMAC-067
TGTCGGGGTGGTGGGCGAGTTGTATGTCGCCGGCGGCGGATTGGCCACCGGCTACGTGGGCCGCCCCGGGCTGTCGGCAACAAGATTCGTGGCCTGCCCGTACGGGGCCCCCGGCGCGCGCATGTATCGCACCGGCGACCTCGTCCGCTGGGGCGCCGACGGCCAGTTGCAGTACATCGGCCGCGCCGACGAACAGGTCAAGATCCGCGGCTACCGCATCGAACTCGGCGAAATCCAGGCCGCGCTCGCCTCGCTGAGCGGCGTCGAGCACGCCGCCGTGATCGCCCGCGAGGACCGCCCCGGCGACAAGCGCCTCGTCGGCTACGTAACCGGCACCGCCGACCCGGCCGAGGCGCGGGCCCAACTCAGCGAGCGGTTGCCCGGCTACATGGTGCCCTCGGCGGTAGTCGTGCTCGACGCGCTGCCTTTGACGGTCAACGGCAAGCTCGACACCCGCGCCCTGCCG
>NZ_JAEKMI010000199.1 GCF_020217485.1 Mycobacterium sp. WUMAC-067
GGTCGGGGTGGTGGGCGAGCTGTACGTCGCCGGCGGCGGATTGGCGAGCGGCTATGTGGGCCGCCCGGGGCTGTCGGCATCGCGATTCGTGGCCTGCCCGTTCGGTGGGTACGGCGCGCGGATGTATCGCACCGGGGATGTGGTGCGGTGGACCCGAGACAGGCAATTGGAATACCTCGGCCGCGCGGACGAGCAGGTCAAGATCCGCGGCTACCGCATCGAGTTGGGCGAGATCCGCGCCGCGCTGGCCGACGTCGAGGGCGTCGAGCAGGCGGCGGTGATCGCCCGCGAGGATCGTGCCGGCGAGAAGCGCCTCGTCGGCTATGTGACCGGAGTCGCTGACCCTTCCGATATTCGGGCCCGGTTGGGTCAGCGGCTCCCCACGTACATGGTGCCGTCGGCGGTGGTGGTGCTCGACGCGCTGCCGTTGACCGTCAACGGCAAGCTCGACACCCGTGCCCTGCCT
>NZ_JAEKMI010000002.1 GCF_020217485.1 Mycobacterium sp. WUMAC-067
TGCGCCCGGCTCCGCCGCGCTTGCGATCGCCACTGGGCCAGATGGTGGCGACCCGCTGCGCCCGGCTCCGCCGCGCTTGCGATCGCCACTACCCTGAGACCGTGCTGGACTTACGCGGCGATCCGATCGCGCTGACCGCGGCGCTGGTCGACATCCCCAGCGAATCGAGAAACGAAGCGCGCCTGGCGGACGAGGTCGAGGCCGCGCTGCGCGCGCAGGCCTCCGGCTTCGAAATCGTCCGCAACGGCAACGCCGTGCTGGCGCGAACCCGGCACCAGCGTTCGTCGCGGGTGCTGCTGGCCGGCCACCTGGACACCGTCCCGGTGGCCGGGAACCTGCCCAGCCATCGCGAGGGCGGCGAGCTGCACGGCTGCGGCACCGCCGACATGAAATCCGGGGACGCCGTCTTCCTCCACCTCGCTGCCACCGTCGCCGAACCCGTGCACGATCTGACGCTGGTGATGTACGACTGCGAGGAAATCGACGCCGCGGCAAACGGTTTGGGTCGCATCGAACGGGAGCTGCCGGACTGGCTGGCCGCCGACGTGGCCATCCTGGGCGAGCCGACCGGCGGCTACATCGAAGCAGGCTGCCAGGGCACCCTGCGCGTGGTCGTCAGCGCCACCGGGACCCGCGCCCACTCGGCGCGATCCTGGTTGGGGGACAACGCCATTCACAAACTGGGTGCCGTACTCGAGCGGCTGGCCGCATATCAGGCACGCAGCGTCGACATCGACGGCTGTACGTACCGTGAGGGCTTGTCCGCGGTGCGTATCGACGGTGGAGTGGCGGGCAACGTCATTCCCGATGCGGCCGCGGTGACGGTCAACTTCCGCTTTGCCCCGGACAGGTCGGTGGCCGACGCGCTACAACACGTGCACGACGTGCTCGCCGGGCTGGACGTGCACATCGAACAGACCGACGCGGCGGCCGGGGCGATGCCGGGGCTGTCCCAACCGGCCGCCAAGGCCCTGGTCGAGGCGGCGGGCGGCAACGTCCGAGCCAAGTACGGCTGGACCGACGTCGCCCGGTTTGCCGCGCTGGGCATACCGGCGGTCAACTTCGGTCCCGGCGATCCGAATTTGGCGCACCGGCGTGACGAACGCGTGGCGGTCGACAACATCACCGCCGCGGTGGACATGCTGCGCCGCTACCTGAGCGGCTAGGCACCACACCGCCGTGCCTGCGCGGCGGCGTCGGCGGCGGCCGCGTGCATCCCGATCGACGTCAGCTCGTCCGACACCGCCCGCAACGCCGCGGCATCGCCGGCGGTCAGCGCGCGGGCGTGGGCCAACGCGATTCTTCCTACGACACAATCGATCTCGTCGCAGAGCCGGGCCAACGGATCGGCGGCCCGGCTATCGCCCAGCCGCACGGCCTCGTGCCAGACACGCACCGCCACGGCCCGCTGCCCGCCGCGCTCGGCCGTGCGGGCGGCGTCGCGCGCGGCGGCCACCGCGCCGTGCGCGTCGCGCATCAACGCCAGCCGCCATGCCCGCGCCACCCCGAGCTCGGGCGCGAACAACGCCGACTTGGTTCCGTGCCGGGATTCGGCCCGGCTCAACGCTTTTGCCGCGGCCGCGGTATCGCCCAGCTGGGACAGCGCGGTGGCCAGCAGCGTCAGCGACAGCGGCCCCCACGAATAGCCGGTGCGCTCCAGGGTGGCGGCCGCCGGACCCAATAGCTCTGCCGTAGAAGCGAATTCGCCTTCGGTCAACAACACATGCGCCAGCAGCACCTCGCCGATCGCGCGGCCGGGCTGCTGCAGTTCGGCGAAGTCGGTGAACTGCCGGGCGAGCTGGCGGGCCTCGTCGAGCCGTCCCGCCAACAGCAGCGTGGTCGTCTGGGCCAGCCCGATGGTGAAGCGCAGCAGCCCGGGATGCTCGGCACCCAAGGCGCGCTGCGCCAACGGCTCGACGTCACCGAATCGGCCCTGCCGCGCCGCGCACAACGCGGCCGCGCTCCCGGCCCAGGCCACCGCCTGGTCATCGGCCGACGACGAGGTGAGCACTTCGTCGGCGACCTTGACCGCGTGCCCGACGTTGCCCGCGTTCATCGCGAAGGTTGCGCTCAGCGCGTCGAGGGTGGTCCGCGGGCCGGCCTCCGCGACGCGGTTGCGCACGGTCCGCAGGAACGCCGTCGCGCGCTCCGGCTCGCTGAGCATCCAGAACTGGTTCGCCGCCCGCAGCAGCGCCCAGTCCATCAGCGCGGCTTCGGTCAACCCGGTGGAGTCGACGTCGGCCAGCATCGCATCGGCCTCGCGGCCACGGCCCTGCCACGCCACCGCGTGGGCCAGCGCGAGCCGCGCCGCCAGAGCGCCGGAGCGCTCCAGCGCCGAGCGGGCCAGGCGCTCGCCCAGCGTCAGGTCACCCAGGCGGAGCGCCTGCTGCGCGGCGGCGACGACGTCGGCCGGCCGCGGGAGCGCGTCGCTGTCCAGCGCCAACGATACCAGCCGCAGCCGGTCGCTGAGATGGTCCGACGGGCGCTGCGCCATCAGTTCGACCAGCTCGGTGCGGCGTTGGCGCGCGTCGTCGGGGTCGAGCGCGGCGCGCGCCCGCTCGGCGAACAGCGGGTGGGCCGTATAGACGACCGGGTCCTCGGAGGCCCCGCCCCGCACCCGGGTCTCGGCCGCACCCCACTTGACCGCCTCGGCCACCGCGCCGTCGCCGGCCAGCACGGTCAGATCGGTGAGCGACAGCGGCTCGCAGACGGCGAGATACTCCAGCACCGACCGCGCCGGCGCGGGCAGTTCGGCGAGGAAGGTGTCGACCTCAGCGGGCGCCGTCGTGCCGCCGGGCGGCTCGATGTCGATCCGGTCGAGCAGGCCGTCGGTCCACAGCGCGGCGATCGCGTCGGGGGAGGACTCGGCGCGGGCGGTGACGATCAGCCGCGCCGCGCCGGCCCGCGCCAGCTGGTAGACCAGCGTTGCCGACAGCACGTCCAGATGTTGGGCATCGTCGACGACGAGCAGCAGGTCCTCGCCGCCCAGCGAGACGCGGGCGGCCCGCAGCAGCGCGGCCGGCTTGCCGATGTCGGCGATCTGCACCAGGTGGCTGAAGGCCCCGAACGGGACCGCGCGTTCGGTCGGGGTGCCGGTGACCCAGCGGACGAGGGTCTCGGGCTGCTGACCGGCGAAGTGCTCGGCGGCCACGCGGGCCAAGGTGGATTTGCCGACACCGTCGGGTCCCAACACCACCGCTCCCCGACCCCCGTCGGCCAAGGCCGCATCCAGCCGCTCTGAGGCCGTCGCATGTTGGGGGACGTTCCATCGAATCGGCACTGCCGGATTTTATGGCGCACGGGCCGTCGGCAAGGCGAAAGCCCCAGATATGACGGGCTATTGCGCTTGGTCTACCTTTGGCGGATATGCCCGGGGAACGCGATTCAGCCCGCGAGTGGGCGGTGTGTGTGTACTGCGCGTCCGGTCCGCAGCATCCCGAATTGCTCGGTGTCGCTGCGGAACTCGGCGAGGCGATCGCGGAGCGGGGCTGGACGCTGGTGTGGGGCGGTGGCCGCGTTTCGGCGATGGGCGCGGTGGCGAGCGCGGCGCGGGCCCGCGGCGGCCGCACCGTCGGCGTCATCCCCCAGGTCTTGATGCGCCGCGAGATCGCCGACGCGGACGCCGACGAGCTGATCGTGAGCGACACCCTGCATGAGCGCAAGCAGATCATGGAGGACCGCGCCGACGCGTTCATCGCGCTGCCGGGCGGCATCGGCACCCTCGACGAGTTGCTCGACACCTGGACGACGGCCTACCTCGGCCTCCACGACAAACCCATCGTCCTGCTGGACCCCGTGGGTCACTACGAAGGGCTGTGGATGTGGTTGTGCGGACTGCTGGATAGCGGTTACGTCTCCCAGGCGGCGATGGACCGATTGGTGCTGGTCGACAAGGTGAGCACCGCGCTGGACGCGTGCGCGCCCGGCTGAGCCCGCCGGCCGGTCCCAGCCCCTACTAGGCTGTCCGCCGAGCTTGACTTTTTGGAAACGAATCGAGGGGATCACGTGTCCGATCGTGACGGGGGAGCGCGCACGGCGGTCAAACTGACCGACATCGCATCTCGGGTGCCGGCCGTGCTGGCCGACCTGCCGGTGATCGCGCGCGGGGCGCTGACCGGGCTGCTGGCCCAGCCGGGCTCCAAGAAATCGATCGGCACGGTGTTCCAGGAGCGGGCCGCCCGTTACGGCGACCGGATCTTCTTGCGGTTCGGCGACCAGCAACTGACCTACCGCGACGCCAACGCGGCCGCCAACCGGTACGCCGCGGTGCTGGCCTCGCGCGGCGTCGGCCACGGCGACGTCGTCGCCATCATGCTGCGCAACTCGCCCAACGCCGTGCTGGCCATGCTGGCCGCGGTCAAGTGCGGCGCGGTCGCCGGCATGCTCAACTACCACCAGCGCGGCGATGTGCTCGCGCACAGCCTCGGCCTGCTGGAAGCCAAGGTGCTCATCGCCGAGACCGATCTGGTCAGCGCCGTCGCGGAGTGCGGGGGCTCGGGCGGCACCCAGACGCTCACCGTCGAAGACCTGGAGCGGTTCGCGGCGAGCGCCCCGGCCACCAACCCGGCGTCGGCTTCGGCCGTGCACGCCCGAGACACCGCGTTCTACATCTTCACCTCGGGCACAACCGGTTTCCCCAAGGCCAGCGTCATGACGCACCTGCGGTGGCTGAAGGCGCTCGCGGCGTTCGGCGGCATCGGGCTGCGGCTCAAGAGCGCCGACACCCTCTACTGCTGCCTGCCGCTGTACCACAACAACGCGCTGACGGTCGCGTTGTCGTCGGTGATCAACTCGGGGGCGACGCTGGCGCTGGGCAAGTCCTTCTCGGCGTCGAAGTTCTGGGACGAGGTGATCGCCAACGACGCCACGGCCTTCATCTACATCGGCGAGGTGTGCAGATACCTGCTCAACCAACCGGCCAAGCCGACCGACCGGGCGCACAAGGTGCGGGTGATCGCCGGCAACGGGCTGCGCCCGGAGATCTGGGACGAGTTCACGAAACGATTCGGGATCGCGCGCGTCTGCGAGTTCTACGCCTCCAGCGAGGGCAACGCCGCGTTCATCAACGTCTTCAACGTGCCCCGCTCCACCGGTGTTTTTCCGCTGCCGTTGGCCTACGTCGAGTACGACCCGGACACTGGCGCCCCGCTGCGCGGCGACGACGGGCGCGTGCGCCGGGTGCCGGCCGGGGAGCCGGGCCTGTTGCTCACCCCGGTCAACCGGCTGCAGCCCTTCGACGGCTACACCGACCCGGAATCCAGCGAAAAGAAGTTGGTGCGCAACGCTTTTCGTGAGGGCGACTGCTGGTTCAACACGGGCGACGTGATGAGCCCGCAGGGTCTGGGCCATGCCGCGTTCGTCGACCGGCTCGGCGACACCTTCCGCTGGAAGGGCGAGAACGTGGCCACCACCCAGGTCGAGGCGGCACTGGCATCCGACGAGTCCGTCGAGGACTGCACGGTCTTCGGGGTCGAGGTGCCGCGCACGGGTGGTCGCGCCGGGATGGCGGCGGTCAAGCTGCGCGACGGCGCCGAGTTCGACGGGCGGTCGTTGGCCCGTGCCGTCTACGAGCAGCTGCCCGGCTACGCGCTGCCGTTGTTCGTGCGGGTGGTCGAGTCGATCGAGCAGACCACGACCTTCAAGAGCCGCAAGGTGGAGCTGCGCGAGCAGGCCTACGGCCCCGACGTGGCCGACCCGCTGTACGTGCTGGCCGGACGCGACGACGGCTACGTGCCGTTCTACGACGAGTACCCCGACGAGGTCGCCGAGGGTAAACGCCCGTAGGGGGCGGCCGCGCCGATCAGTCGGTCGCGAGCGTGACCACACTGCGAGATGGCGAGTCGGATTTCGCAGTGCCGTTACGCTCGCGACCTGGCACTGCACGCTGTTCGGCGACCAGGCACCATAGACGCGTGCAATCGTCGTTCTGCGGCCGTCCCGTGTCAGCCGATCGCGCGCTGATCATGGCGATCGTCAACCGCACCCCGGACTCGTTCTACGACAGGGGCGCGACCTTCAGCGACGAGGCCGCCCGGACGGCCGTGCACCGGGCCGTGGCCGACGGAGCCGACGTCATCGACGTGGGCGGCGTCAAGGCCGGCCCGGGTCAAGAGGTCGACGCCGACACCGAGATCGCCCGGCTGGTGCCGTTCATCGAATGGCTGCGCGACGCCTATCCCGACCAGGTGATCAGCGCCGATACCTGGCGATCCGAGGTCGCCAAGGTGGCCTGCGCGGCCGGGGCCGACCTGATCAACGACACCTGGGCCGGCGTCGACCCCGCCCTGCCGGAAGTGGCCGCGGAGTTCGGGGCGGGTCTGGTGTGTTCGCACACCGGGAACGCGCAGCCGCGCACCCGCCCGTTCCGGGTGAACTACGGAACGAGCACGCGCGGCGTGGTCGACGACGTGATCGCCCAAGTCGCCGCCGCCGCCGAGCGAGCGGTCGCGTGCGGCGTGGCCCGCGACCGGGTGCTGATCGACCCGACCCACGACTTCGGCAAGAACACCTTCCACGGGCTGCTGCTGTTGCGCCATGTCGACGATCTTGTTAATACCGGGTGGCCCGTGCTCATGGCTTTGAGTAACAAGGACTTCGTCGGGGAGACTCTGGGTGTGGAATTGACCGAGCGGCTCGAGGGAACGCTGGCGGCCACCGCGCTCGCCGCGGCCGCCGGTGTGCGGATGTTTCGCGTGCACGAGGTCGCCGCCACCCGCCGGGTGCTGGAAATGGTGGCCTCGATCCAGGGGACGCGCCCGCCGGCCCGCACGGTGAGGGGGCTCGCATGACGATGTCGGACCTGGTCGCGGGCGATCTCGCCAGCGACGGGATGCTCGCCGCGAGGCCGGGGGACACCTGGCTGGCCGACCGCAGCTGGAACCGCCCGAGCTGGACCGTCGCCGAACTGGAGGCGGCCAAGGCCGGGCGGACCATTTCGGTGGTGCTGCCCGCCCTCGACGAGGAAGAAACCATCGAGTCGGTGATCGAAAGCATCTCACCGCTGGTCGACGGGCTGGTCGATGAGCTGATCGTGCTGGACTCCGGCTCGACCGACGACACCGAGATCCGGGCCGTCGCCGCCGGCGCCCGCGTCGTCAGCCGCGAGCAGGCGCTGCCCGAGGTGCCGATACGGCCCGGCAAAGGCGAGGCGTTGTGGCGTTCGCTGGCGGCCACCCGCGGCGACATCGTGGTGTTCGTCGACTCCGACCTGATCAACCCGCACCCGATGTTCGTGCCGTGGCTGGTCGGCCCCCTGCTCACCGGCGACAGCGTTCACCTGGTCAAGAGCTTCTACCGGCGGCCCCTCAATGTCGCCGATGTGGGTGGCAGTGCGGGTGCCACCGGCGGTGGGCGGGTCACCGAGCTGGTGGCCCGGCCGTTGCTCGCGGCGCTGCGGCCCGAGCTGGGCGGGGTGCTGCAGCCGCTCGGCGGCGAATACGCGGCCACCCGCGAGTTGCTGACCTCGGTGCCGTTCGCCCCGGGCTACGGCGTGGAGATCGGCCTGCTGGTGGACACCTTCGACCGGCTGGGTCTCGACGCGATCGCCCAGGTCAACCTGGGCGTGCGGGCACACCGCAACCGGCCGCTGGCCGAGCTGGGCGCGATGAGCCGCCAGGTCATCGCGACCCTGCTGTCACGCTGCGGGATCCCCGACTCCGGGGTCGGCCTGACCCAGTTCGTGGCCGTCGGGCCCGACGGTCAGGGCTACTCCCAGCACACCTCGCCGGTGTCGCTGGCCGACCGGCCGCCGATGCAGATGATCAGGCCCCGATAAGCCCCAAGGGGTCACGCTGGACATCGCCGCGTCGGCGGCATAGGGCAATATCGATCCCGTGGCGTTGGTGTTGCTGTACCTGGTGGTGCTGGTGCTGGTGGCGATCGTCCTGTTCGGCGCGGCCAGCCTGTTATTCGGTCGCGGCGAGCAGCTGCCGCCCCTGCCGAAAGGGACGACGGCGACGGTGCTGCCCGCCTACGGCGTGACCGGCTCCGACGTCGATGCCGTCAAGTTCACCCAGACGCTGCGCGGATACAAGACCAGCGAGGTGGACTGGGTGCTGGACCGGCTCGCCCGCGAGCTGGAGGCCCTGCGCGGCCAGCTCGCCGCGGTGCACGCCGCGCCCGCGGCCGAACAGGACACCGAGGACGATTCCGCGGAACCCGGCGAGGGCGAGGATCGTCAGGACTGAATGTGAGCGAAGACGAGCTGGTTCGGTGCAGCTGGGCGGCCATTCGGCCCGGGCCGGACTTCGAGATGTACCGCAACTACCACGACCAGGAGTGGGGTCGTCCGCTGCGCGACGGGGTGGCCCTGTTCGAGCGGATGAGCCTGGAGGCCTTTCAGAGCGGCCTGTCGTGGCTGATCATCCTGCGCAAACGGGAGAATTTCCGGCGTGCGTTCTCCGGGTTCGACATCGCGACCGTCGCCGAGTACACCGACGACGACGTGCAGCGGTTGATGGCGGACCAGGGAATCGTGCGCAACCGCGCCAAGATTGACGCGACGATCGCCAACGCCCGCGCGGCCGCGGAGCTGGGAACTCCGGCGGACCTGGCGGAGCTGCTGTGGTCGTTTGCGCCGTCGCCGCGGTCGCGCCCGGCCGACGCAACCCAAATTCCCTCGGCCACTGACGAATCGAAGGCCATGGCGCGTGAACTCAAGCGGCGTGGGTTCCGCTTCGTCGGTCCGACCACCGCCTATGCGTTGATGCAGGCGACCGGCATGGTCGACGACCACATCCGGGGTTGCTGGGTGCCCGCGACCGCCCGCTGAGCACACAGTTGTGGGTCTTTGTACGAGCGGTGACCTGGATAGGGAACAATGGAGGGGTGATAAGTCAGTTCGATGGCGGGCATGGCTTGAAGTTCGCTGGCGGGGCGTGCTCGGTGCCGACCAGGTCCGCGCGGGCGGGCCAGCTCGAACCTGGAGGGAGCACTCGATGGCGGCGATGAAGCCCCGGACCGGAGACGGTCCTCTGGAAGCAACCAAGGAGGGGCGCGGCATCGTGATGCGGGTACCACTTGAAGGTGGAGGTCGACTGGTCGTCGAGCTGACGCCCGACGAAGCCGCTGCCCTCGGTGACGAACTCAAGGGCGTCACGAGCTCCAGCTAGGGCTTGCCGCCGAACGAGAGTCGGCGGTGCTACGCACACACCTTCCGATAGATCTCCAGGGTCTGCTCGGCGACGTGGGCCCAGGAGAACTCCTCGACGCAGCGTTGGCGTCCTGCCTTGCCGTAGCGCTGCGCTTTTTCGCGGTCGGCGATGAGGTCGTTGACCGCCTCGGCCAATCCGGCCTGATAACCCGCCACATCGTCGGGGTCGTAATGCACCAGGGTCCCGGTGACCCCGTCTGCGACCACCTCCGGAATACCGCCCACATCCGAGGCCACCACCGCGGCCGCGCAGGCCATCGCCTCCAGGTTCACGATGCCCAACGGCTCATACACCGACGGGCACACGAAAACCGATGCGGCCGATAAGATTTCGCGCAATTCCCCGATGGGAAGCATTTCCCGGACCCAGAAGACGCCGGTGCGGCCGCGGGCCAGGGCGGCGACCGCATCCCGAATCTCGTCGGCGATCTCCGGGGTGTCGGGGGCCCCGGCGCACAGCAGCACCTGCGCCTCCGGGCTGAACCGGTGGGCGGCCGCCACCAGGTGCGCGAGCCCCTTCTGCCGGGTGATGCGACCCACGAACACCACCAGCGGGCGGGCGGGATCGACGCCGAGTGCGGCCAGCATCGACCCGGTCTGCGGTGGGGTCGCGGGGAACCAGACGTCGGTGTCGACGCCGTTGCGGATGACGTGTACGGCGCCGGGGTCCAGCGCGGGGTAGACGCGCAGGATGTCCTCGCGCATCGCGGAGCTGACCGCAATGACGGCGTCGGCGGCCAGCACCGCGGTGTGTTCGACCCAGGTCGAGATCCGGTAGCCCCCGCCGAGTTGTTCGGCCTTCCACGGGCGCAGCGGCTCGAGCGAATGCGCGGTCAACACGTGCGGGACGTCGTAGAGCAGCGCGGCCAGGTGCCCGGCCATGCCGGTGTACCAGGTGTGTGAATGCACCACGCTGGCCGCCGATGCCGCGGTGGCCATCATCAGGTCGGCGGACAGGGTCGTCATCGCCGCGTTGGCCCCCTGCAACCGCGGGTCGGGCTGGTGCACGTGCACTCCCTGGGCTTCCGGGCGGGGCGCGCCCATGCAATGCACGTCCACCGCGCACAGCCGGCGCAGGTGGCTGACGAGCTCGGTGACGTGTACCCCCGCCCCGCCATAGACCTCTGGGGGATATTCCCGAGTCATCATCGCCACCCGCATACCCGCACCGTAGTTCGGCGACGACGAGGGCCGTGAGTCGGGCGGGGTCGTCTGTTTGCCCGCAGACCCAAATACCTTGACGGACAGCCCCACAGAAGCGGGCAATGACGCCGTCCCCCTGGCAGCGTTTCGCGGCGGCCGATAGGTTTGACACCATGAGGGAAGCACCACACGTGCTGGGCATCGTCCTGGCCGGCGGTGAGGGCAAGCGGCTGTATCCGCTGACCGCGGATCGCGCCAAGCCCGCGGTTCCCTTCGGGGGCGCCTATCGGCTGATCGACTTCGTGCTGTCCAACCTCGTCAACGCCCGCTATTTGCGGATCTGCGTTCTGACGCAGTACAAGTCGCATTCACTCGACCGTCACATTTCGCAGAACTGGCGGTTGTCCGGCTTGGCCGGTGAGTACATCACGCCGGTGCCCGCGCAGCAGCGCCTCGGCCCGCGCTGGTACACCGGTTCGGCCGACGCGATCTACCAGTCGCTGAATCTGATCTACGACGAAGACCCCGACTACATAGTGGTTTTCGGTGCCGACCACGTGTACCGGATGGACCCCGAGCAGATGGTCCGGTTCCACATCGACAGCGGGGCCGGCGCGACGGTAGCCGGCATCCGGGTGCCCCGCAGCGAGGCCACCGCGTTCGGCTGCATCGACTCCGACGAGTCCGGGCACATCCGCCAATTCGTGGAGAAGCCGCTCGATCCGCCGGGCACCCCGGATGACCCTGAGACGACGTTCGTGTCGATGGGCAATTACATCTTCACCACCAAGGTGCTCATCGACGCGATCCGCGCGGACGCCGACGACGACCATTCCGACCACGACATGGGTGGTGACATCATCCCGCGACTGGTGGCTGACGGGATGGCCGCGGTTTACGACTTCAGCGACAACGAGGTGCCCGGCGCCACCGATCGTGACCGGGCCTACTGGCGGGACGTCGGAACGCTGGACGCGTTCTATGACGCCCACATGGACCTGGTGTCGGTACATCCGGTGTTCAACCTCTACAACAAGCGCTGGCCGATCCGCGGCGAGTCGGAGAACCTGGCGCCGGCCAAGTTCGTCAACGGCGGTTCCGCGCAGGAGTCGGTGGTGGGCGCCGGCAGCATCATCTCGGCGGCGTCGGTGCGCAACTCGGTGCTGTCGTCCAACGTGGTGGTCGACGACGGCGCGATCGTGGAAGGCAGCGTGATCATGCCCGGCGCTCGGGTCGGTCGTGGCGCGGTGGTGCGCCACGCGATCCTGGACAAGAACGTCGTCGTGGGGCCGGGCGAGATGGTCGGGGTGGATCTGGAGAAGGACCGGGAGCGCTTCGCGATCAGCGCCGGCGGCGTGGTCGCGGTGGGCAAGGGCGTCTGGATCTAGGGGATCTCCGGGATCAGCAGGTGCGCGCCGCGTTCCGGGCCCCAATGCAGGGTGACGCGCCCGCGCGGTGAGCTCTGGTAGGCCGCCGGGAATTGGCCCGTCAGCGGGTTTCTCGGGCACAACCAGCGCCCGGCGACCACCAGCCGCAGCTGCTCGCCCGCGCGGAACAACGTCGCCGACGGGCCCAGCGCGACGTTGACCTCGACCACCTCGCCGGCGGACACCGGCCGCGGATCGGTGCCGGTGGTGACGGGTTCTCCCGGGCGGGAAAGCTCGGGGTCCAGGGTGCGCAGCGAGACGCGCTGCCAGCCGGTGCTCACCCGGTCTCGACCGTAGCCATACGAGCCCTCGAATCCGACGAAGCGGTCCCCGCGCCACTTCTCCACCCCGACGAACAGGTTCGCGTCGTCGCAGCCGCTCAGCTCGACCCACAACCGGGCGGCCATCGGCCCGGTCAGCTCGATGTCGCCGGGAACCGTCCAGGTGAAAGATGCCGCGCGCGAACGTGTTCCGAATGTCACCCGGCCGGGATGCAAGGGAGGCTCGGACGTCAACACCCCGCTGGCGCCCAAATAGATTGGGCGCCACAGGGTTCGGTTCAGTGGCCACTCGGCCTCTTCGCGCACCGCCGCGACGGTATCGCGGTCCTCGCGTACCTCGAGGCGCACACTGCGCGAGGCGGGGGCGCCATTGAGCACACCGCGAAAGAACGCCAGCTGCTCGGCCAGCGCGTCCTCGGAGTAGAAGGTGGCCCACTTGCCGCCCCGATGCATGTAGAGCCGGGCGTGGCCGGACCCGCCGCGCGTGAACGCGCGGAGGGAGCCGCGGCTGTGCAGGTTGTTGTCGGACAGGCTCCCGCACACCAGCATGGGCACCGTGATCGAGGCCAGGTCCGGTGCCAGGGAGCGCCAGAACTCGTCGCGCTGCGGGTGGAGGTCCTGCATGCGTTCGAGGTCGTAGGTCTGCCGCGTAGCGCGTCGCACGTTTCGCGACCACATCCGGGTGAAGCCCCGCTCCCGGACACCGCCCGGAAACGTCAGGTCGTGGTAGGCGTCGGTGAAGCCTTCCCACGGACAGATCGCGCGCAGCGCCGGCGGCCGCAGCGCCGCGACGGCGTACTGGCTGATGGCCAGGTAGGACACCCCGAGCATGACGACGTTGCCGTGGCTCCACGGTTGGCCGGCGATCCACTGCACCAGGTCGTAGGTATCCTCGGCCTCTTGCCGCGACAGCAGGCTCCCGGTGCCGTCGGAGTGCCCGCAACCGCGCGAGTCGGCGTTCACCACGACGAAGCCCTGCGCGGTCCACCACGCCGGGTCGGGCGCCTCCCAGCCGGTCAGCGCCGAGAAGGCCACCGGCCGCGGCTGGCGCAGTACCCGGTACTGCGCGGAGAACGTCCACGTGTCGCCCCGCCGCTGCGGCAGGTTGTCCTTGCCGTAGGGGTGGATGCTGAGGACGACCGGTCGTGCTTCGGCGCCGGCATTGCGAAAGACGTTGATCCGCAACACCGTTCCGTCGCGCGTGGCGACGGCGACGTCGCGCTCGACCTCGAGGTCGGCGGGCGGGTCGGTGACGGTGACGGGTGGTCTGGCGACGCCGCGAATCCGGCTCAGTGCGTACCGCAGCCCACCGCGCCGTCGCCACGGGCGGTCCAGGGCCGGTAGCCGATTGGGCGCCACGGCAATACCCTAGGCGCGCCGGCTACCAGATGTAGGGAACCAACCGATAGCGCACGCGCTCGGCGTATTCGCGGTAGCCGGGCAATTCGTGAATGAGCAGCTTTTCCTCGTCAAAGATGCGCAGCGCGAGCACGATGGTGCCGGGGATGACGAAGAGCAGCCCCCAATACGAGTCGAGTGCCAGGGGGATGCCGATCATCATGATCACGTTTCCGACGTACATCGGATGGCGCACGAATTGATACAGGCCACCGGACACCACGGTCTGGTCCGCTTCCACCGTGACCGTGGCGCCGGCATAACTGTTCTGGACGATCACCAGCATGGCGATCCCGAGCCCGATCGCCACCAGCACGTCGCCGAGCAGCGACAGCCACGCCGGCACCGACGACCAGTCGAACCGATGGTCGAGCGCGCTGAAGACCATCGTCGCGAACAGACCCAGGAACGAGCCGGTGATGATGAATTTCTGAGCGGTTCTGGGTTCGGCCCGCGGGCCCGCACGCATGCGCCGCTGCAGGGCCGCGGGGTTGGCCCGGCTCAGGTAGACCGTGGGCACGATGGTCGCCACGGTGAACACGGCGATGAAGACCCACGCCTGCCAGTAGTGCAACGTGCCCGCCGGTAGAAGCAGGATCAAAACCCAGGAAAGAATGCCTCCGAGGGATGTCGTCGTCACGCGGATCCCGGTTTTCATCACGCTCCTAGCAGCGTAGATCGCGGCGCCGAAAAGCCATGGCACCCAGAACCACCAACCCTACGTCGATGGCCAGTAGCCATAGCAAGGGCACGGCGGTGAAATCAGCGCCAATTCTCGGGATGTGCCCGAACGGTTCGAGGTCGAGCAGCCACTGCGGGAACCGGGCCAACGATCCGATCAGGTACAGGGCGATGAAACCGATCAGCACGCCCCAGGCCACCGGTGTGAACCGCGGCGCGGCGCCGAAGACACCAACCGTCACGGCCGACAACAGCCAGACGGCGGGCAGTTGGACCGCCGCGCTTGCGACGACCGTCGCGAGTTTGCCGCCGACATCGCCGGCCGCGATGCCGTAGACAAACCCGGCGGTCAACCCGCTGGCCAGCATCGCCAGCGCGGACCCACCCAGTGCGGCCACCAAATAGCTTGCGAGCCAACGGGTTCGCGACACCGCCGCGGCCAACACCGTCTCGGCTCGCTGGGTGGCCTCTTCCTGGTGCAACCGTAGCGTGAGCGAGACGGCGAACGCGGCGGCCACCATGCCCATCATGGCGAACGCCACGGTGATGAAGGCATCCTCGAGGGCGCTGGTGCCGCCCATCCGGGCGACGATGTCGCGGGCCGCGCCGCTGTCGCCCAGCTCGTCGCCGATGCCGTGCACCACGCTGCCCACCAGCAGCCCGTACAGGCACAGTCCGACCGTCCACAGCAGCAGCGCCGCGCGGTCGAGGCGCCACGTCAGCCCGAACGCGTTGCTCAGCGCTGGCGAAGCGGTCGCGGGCCCGGGGCGTTCGGCGATGAGCCCGGCGCCGACATCGCGGCCGGCGAGCAGCCGATACGCTAGGAGGGTCAGCGCGGTCGCCGTCGCCAGGTGCAGCAGCAGCACCCACCAGCGATCACCCGCATACGGTTTGACCAGCAGCGACCACCCCAGGGGAGACAGCCACGACAACGCTCCCGACCCGGCGTCGCCGACGGCGCGCAGGGTGAACGCGGTTCCCAGGACGGCGAATGCGGCACCGCGCGCGAACCTGGCGCTGGGCGATAACTGTGCGGTCACCGCGGCGACCGCGGTGAACACGAGGCCGGAGCAGGCCAGCGCCGCCCCGAACGCCAGCGATCCGGCGGGCGGGACGTCGGTGCTCAGCAGGCCCGCCGCGCCGATCGCGCCGGTGCCGATCGAGGCCCCGAACGACAGCAGCAGCGCCGCGCTCAGGCTGGCATAGCGGCCGATCGCGGTCGAGTCCACCAACTCGGTCCGCCCGTTCTCCTCGTCGGCGCGGGTATGCCGGATCACCGTGAGGATGACGGCCACCGCGATCAGCACGTGGAACATCCCGGCTTTCCAAATCCCCACGGCGCCAAGGCTGTCGCTGTAGACCTGGCCATACAGCGCGCGCTGGGCCGGGCTGGCCATGATGGACGCGGCGAACCCGGCACGGCCGGCCTCGGTGGGGTAGATCTTTTCGATGCTGCCGACGTACACCGTCGCCAACGGCACCGACAGCAGAAACACCCACAGCGGCAACGAGACCCGGTCGCGGCGCAAGTAGAGCCGCAACATCGCAAGCGTTCCGGCAAAATTCGAACTGCGGGGCGGCGCAGGCGATGCCGACGCGTAAGGCCGGTCCAGTGTTGGCGCGCTCATGACAACGACACCTTTTCCGCGTCGCGCCCGTGCCGGCCGTCACGGCCGGAGGTGTCTCCGGACGTGTCATAGTGGCGCAAGAAGAGCTCTTCGAGCGTCGGCGGCTGGCTGACCAGGCTGCTCACGCCGGCGTCGCCGAGCACGCGGATGAGCTCGCCCAGGCTTTCGCTATCGACCTGGGCGCGCAGCGTATTGCCCTCGACGCTGACGTCCTCGACGCCTTTGATCCGCCTGAGATCGCCCGGGTCGCCGGTCATTTCGGCCCTGATCGAGGTGCGGCTCAGATGCCGCATGGAGTCGAGCGAACCACTTTCGATGGTCTTGCCCGCCCGGATGATCGTCACCCGTTCGCACAACGCTTCCGTCTCGGCCAGGATGTGGCTGGACAACAACACCGTCGTTCCCCGGTCGCGGGCCTGCGCCACGCACTGTTGAAACACGTTCTCCATCAACGGGTCCAGGCCGCTGCTGGGCTCGTCCAGGAGCAGCAGCCTGGCGTGGGACGAGAACGCCGAGATGAGGGAGACCTTCTGGCGGTTGCCCTTGGAATACGTGCGCGCCTTCTTGTGCGGGTCCAGGTCGAAGCGCTCGATCAGCTCCGCGCGGCGTCGCTTGTCGATGCCGCCGCGCATGCGGGCCAGTAGATCGATGGTCTCGCCGCCTGTCAGCGAGGGCCACAGCGTCACATCACCTGGGACATACGCGATTTGGCGATGCAGCGCGACGGATTGGGTCCAGGGATCACCGCCCAGCAACCGCACGCTGCCACTGTCGGCTTTCACCAGACCCAACAGGATGCGGATGGTGGTGGACTTTCCGGCGCCGTTGGGGCCGAGGAAGCCGTGGACTTCCCCTTCCTGCACGGTGAGGTCGAGGCCGTCGAGTGCCCGCACCGCGCCGAAATTCTTGGTGAGCCCTCGGATCTCGATCGGGGCAGAGCCGACGGATTTTCAGTTGCCATGGGATTTTCCTTGATCTTCGGCAGCCAGGAACGCGTCGTACATGGTCCGGCCGGTCAGCAATCCTTCGGTGTAGACCTCGAGGGCGGGCAGGATCATCTCACGCGCGTAGTCGCGCAGCACCGCGCGAAGATCCGTTGGTGTTTCATGCATTTGGATGTAGAGAAGGAACCCGCCGCCGCCGGTGATCGCCATATATTTGGCGCGGGCCTGGGGATCGCGGCTGGGCTTGATCGTCCCGGCGCGCACACCCTCTTCCATGTATTCTTGCGCGTTGTCAATCATCCTGCGCCACATCATGTTCGCCAGCTCGCCGCCGGTCTGCATGCTGCGCACCAGGTATGCCATCAGCGGTGCGTACTCCTCGATCTCGGCCATCTGGGTGAACCAGGTGGCCGGGTCGTTGGATTGGAGTGCCTCGGACTTGGTGTTGCGGATCTCCTCGGCGATGTGGTCCTCGCAGGCCTTGCGCAGGCCCTCCTTCGAGCCGAAGTGGTGGATCACTAGCGCGGCACTCACGCCCGCCGCTTCGGCGATGGCACGAAGCCCGACGCCGAATCCGTGCTCGCCGAACTGCTCGATGGCCGCATCGCGGATTCGGGCCGCGGCCGTCAGGTCGGCTGAACGCATGTTCAGTACGCTAAACGCACGTTCAGTCCGCGGTCAAGGATGACTCGCGTCAAGAATGCGTAAAAGTGTGCGAATTCAGTCGCGAACCGCGGCCAGGATGCCGTCGCCGAGCGGCACCAGCGCCGGGGTGAGCCGCTCGTCCTCGGCGATGAGGCGGGCCGCCTCGCGCACCGCCACCACCTCGGCGTCGCGGGCAGCCGGATCGCCGGCCCGCCCGCCCAGCGCCGCCCGGTGCACCACGATCACGCCGCCGGGGCGTAGCAACCGGACGCCCTCGACGACGTAGTCCGGCTGATCGATCGGGTCGGCGTCGATGAACACCAGGTCGTAGGACTCGTCGGCGAGCCGGGTGAGCACCTCTTGGGCGCGCCCGCCGATCAGCCGGCTGCGCGACGGGCCGATGCCGGCCTCGGTGAACGCCTGCTTGGCCAGCCGCAGGTATTCGGGCTCGATGTCGATCGTCGTCAAGACGCCGTCATCGCTCATGCCCGACAGCAACCACAGCCCGCTGACGCCCGCGCCGGTGCCCACCTCGGCGACGGCCTTGCCGCCGCTCAGCTTGGTCAGCAGGCTCAACAACGCGCCCACGGCCGGCGTCACCGCGCCCGCGCCGATGTCGACGGCACGCTCGCGGGCGGCCGCCAACACCGCGTCCTCCGATATCGATCCCTCGGCGTGGGCAAAGAGCGATTCGGCCCGACTGGGCGCTGTTTGGCCAGGGGCTTCTGCGTCGGTGCCGTCCATGCCCGCAGCGTATTCCAATTGATCGCGCGAACCGACAGGCGCGCCTAAAACCGCACGCCGGCGACACGCCCAACCGGCCCGGTGCGTTTAAGGTCACCGTGCGATGGATATTTCCTGCACAGCGCAGGTAACGAAACGGTTTCTCAGGCTCAGCTCAGACTGTTCATATACCGCACATACGCCGATACGCGACGGTGTCCGTATGGATCGCGGAGCGCGTTGGGCGGGGAATACCGAATGGCAGCTGCCTGTTGCCGTCAATGACGAAGTGCCAGTGATCGGCACACCCGATTCGGAGGAATTGATCATCACCACCTTGCTCAGCCCGTCCAGCATGTCTCACGCGCAGGAGCGCCCCACCGACGAGTGGGTGGAGCCGGCGGATGCTCCGCAGGGGACCGCGGTTTTCGACGCGACCGGGGACAAGTCGGCCATGCCGTCGTGGGACGAGCTGGTTCGTCAGCACGCCGACCGGGTGTACCGGCTGGCCTATCGGCTTTCCGGCAACCAGCACGACGCCGAGGACCTCACCCAGGAGACCTTTATCCGGGTTTTCCGGTCGGTGCAGAACTATCAGCCGGGCACGTTCGAAGGGTGGCTGCACCGCATCACCACCAACCTCTTCCTCGACATGGTGCGCCGGCGCGCGCGCATCCGGATGGAGGCACTGCCCGAGGACTACGAGCGGGTGCCCGCCGACGAGCCCAACCCCGAGCAGATCTACCACGATTCACGGCTCGGCCCTGACCTGCAGGCGGCGCTGGATTCGCTGCCGCCGGAATTCCGTGCGGCCGTCGTCCTGTGTGACATCGAAGGTCTGTCCTACGAGGAGATCGGTGCCACCCTGGGCGTCAAGCTCGGGACCGTGCGCAGCCGCATCCACCGCGGACGCCAGGCCCTGCGTGACTACCTCGCCGCCCACTCCGATCGGCACGAGCTGCGCGCCCAGTCGGCGTAGGCAGCGACCGCCCGCCTGTCTCGGCAGCGGAGCGATCAGGTAGATATTCAGCGGCTTTGCGCCCGTAGCTGCGCTATTGCCCACCGGCTCGCGCTACATTCGAGAGGAGGCGGCAAGGACAATGAGTGGCAAGGAGCTGGTGATGCCCGATCGAGGACATGTGTTCCGCCGCGCGTTCTCCTGGCTTCCCGCCCAGTTCGCCTCCCAGAGCGACGCGCCCGTCGGCGCACCCCGCCAGTTCGGTTCCACCGAGCACCTGTCCGTCGAGGCGATCGCCGCGTTCGTCGACGGCGAGCTGCGGATGAACGCCCACCTGCGGGCCGCGCATCACCTGTCGATGTGCCCCCAGTGCGCGGCCGAGGTCGACGATCAGAGTCGGACGCGCGCGGCGCTGCGCGATTCGCACCCGATCCGCATCCCCAGCACGCTGCTCGGCATGCTGGCTGACATTCCCTACGATTCGCCCGACGACTCGACCGCACCGGCATCCGACGGTTTCGCCGACCGCGATGCCCGCGAGCGTCGCAAGCGTCGATAGCGATCGGACTCGCTGCGCAATCGCCCCACTCGCTCGTTCATGTCGACCCACGACGCGCCGTGGATACTAGGGTGGACACGGACAACGCCGCTGCCGCACATATCGGCCGGTAAAGGCCCGTCTCGAGCGCTCAAGTAGAGGATCCAAAAGGGATAACGTGACCTCCGACCAAGGCTTCGACCGAAGCAATGACAGCGGCAACCGCCTAGCGCCGCGCCCCGTCTCGCGTCCGCCGGTCGACCCCGCATCGCGTCGGGAGTTCAGTCGTCCCGACGGGCTGCGCGGGTCGTTCGTGGCCGAGCGCGTCCGCCCGCAGAAGTACCGGGACCAGTCCGAATTCCGGCCGAGCGATCGTCCGGCCGACCCCGTCCTCCAGGAGGCCTTCCACCGGCCGCAGGGCAGCCTCGATTCGCTGCAGCGCCACCCCGTGGACGTCGGCGCGCTGGCCGCCGAGAAAGACGGCGGGGAGCCCGACGAGCTGGACGATCCCTGGCGGGATCCGGCGGCCGCGGCGGCCTTGGGAACCCCGGCGGTCGCGCCATCGACCTCGCGCTCCGCGCTGGGCTACGGCGGCAAACTGGGTGTGCGCGACGTGCTGTTCGGCGGCCGGGTGTCCTACCTGGCGTTGCTGGTGTTGGCGCTGATCGCGTTGGTCATCGGCCTGATCGGCGGGGTGGTGGGCCGCAAGACGGCCGAGGTCGCCGAGGCGTTCACCACCTCCAAGGTGACGCTGTCGACCAACGGCAACGGGGAAGGCCCGGCCGGGCGCTTCGCCAAGGTGGCGTCGGCGACCGCGAACGCCGTGGTGACCATCGAGTCCAAGAGCGACCAGGAGGGCATGCAGGGCTCCGGCGTCGTCATCGACGGGCGTGGCTACATCGTCACCAACAACCACGTCATCTCCGAGGCGGCGAACAACCCCAGCCAGTTCAAGACCACCGTGGTGTTCAACGACGGCAAGGAAGTGCCCGCCAACCTGGTCGGGCGCGACCCCAAGACCGACCTGGCGGTGATCAAGGTCGACAACGTCGACAACCTGAGCGTGGCGCGCCTGGGTGATTCCGACAAGGTGCGGGTGGGCGACGAGGTCCTCGCCGCGGGTGCGCCGCTGGGGCTGCGCAGCACCGTGACGCACGGGATCATCAGCGCGCTGCACCGGCCGGTCCCGCTGTCCGGGGAGGGCTCGGACACCGACACGGTGATCGACGCCCTGCAGACCGACGCGTCGATCAACCACGGCAACTCCGGCGGCCCGCTGATCGACATGGATTCCCAGGTGATCGGCATCGACACCGCGGGTAAGTCGTTGTCCGACAGCGCAAGTGGGCTCGGCTTTGCGATCCCGATCAACGAGGCCAAGGAAGTTGCCCAGACCTTGATCCGGGACGGGAAGATCGTGCACCCGACGCTGGGCGTCAGCACCCGCTCGGTGAGCAACGCGATCGCCTCCGGCGCCCAGGTCGCCAACGTGAAGGCAGGAAGTCCGGCGCAGAAGGGCGGCGTCCTGGAAAACGACGTCGTCGTCAAGGTGGGGAACCGCAAGGTCGCCGACGCCGACGAATTCGTGGTCGCGGTGCGGCAACTGACCATCGGCCAGGATTCCCCGATCGAGGTGGTCCGCGATGGCCGGCACGTCACCCTGACGGTGAAACCGGACCCGGATAGCGGCTAGATGTTCGCCAACGTCGGCTGGGGAGAGATGCTCGTCCTCGTCGTGGTCGGGTTGGTGGTCCTCGGCCCCGAGCGGCTTCCCGGCGCCATCCGGTGGTCGGCCAACGCGTTGCGCCAGGCGCGCGACTACCTGAGCGGTGTGACCAGCCAGTTGCGCGAGGATCTCGGTCCCGAGTTCGATGACCTGCGCGGTCCGCTCAGCGAATTGCAGAAGTTGCGGGGCATGACCCCGCGCGCCGCGCTGACCAAGCACCTGTTGGACGGCGATGACTCGTTCCTGACCGGAAACTTCGACAAGCCGGTGAACGGGGATGCGTTGGAGACGCCGCCGCCCGCCCCTCCCGCACCGGCGAACGGACAACCGCTCGGAGCGGAACAGCAGACGGGCGGCCACACGCCGTTCGACACCGACGCAACCTGAACCGGCCCGGCCGGTTTCAGCGGCCTTTCGGATCGAGCCCCAGCGATACGCCGGCCAGCCCGCGCCGACGCGAGGACAAGCTGTCGGCCACCCCGCGCAGCGCCTTGCCCACCGGCGAATCGGGCGCGCTCAGCACCAAGGGAGTGCCGGAATCGCCCGCGGCCACCAGCTCGGGATCCAGCGGGATCTGACCCAGCAGCGGCACATCGGCGCCGACCGCGCGCGACAGCCGCTCGGCTACCTGCTCGCCGCCCCCCTCACCGAACACCTTCAGCGTGGAGCCGTCCGGCAGCGTGAGCCCCGACATGTTCTCCACGACGCCGGCGAGGCGTTGGCGCGTCTGCAGCGCGATGCTGCCGGCCCGCTCGGCGACCTCGGCCGCGGCCAGCTGTGGCGTCGTCACCACCAGAATCTCCGCGTTCGGGATCAGCTGCGCCACCGAGATGGCGATGTCGCCGGTCCCCGGCGGCAGATCGAGCAGCAGCACGTCCAGATCACCCCAATAGACGTCGGCCAGGAATTGCTGCAGGGCGCGGTGCAGCATCGGCCCGCGCCATACCACCGGCGTGTTGCCCTCGGTGAACTGAGCGATCGAGATGACCCGCACCTCGTGGGCGATGGGCGGCAGGATCATCGACTCGACCTGGGTGGGCCGGTCGGTGGTGCCCATCATGCGGGGGATGGAGTGGCCGTGGATGTCGGCGTCCAGCACGCCGACGGACAGGCCGCGGGCCGCCATCGCCGCCGCCAGGTTGACCGTGACGGTGGACTTGCCCACCCCGCCCTTCCCGGACGCGACCGCATAGACTCGCGTCAGCGAATTCGGTTGTGCGAACGGGATAATCGGCTCACGCGCGTCACCACGCAACTGCTTGCGCAGCTCGGTGCGCTGCTCGTCGCTCATCACGTCGAGGCTGACCTTCACCGCGCCCGTGCCCGGGACGTCGGAGACCGCCTGGCTGACCCGTTCGGTGATCTCGTTCTTCTTCGGACAGCTGGCGGTGGTCAGGTAGATCGCGACATGGACCGAGCCGTCGGGTTCGGTGTCGACGCTTTTGACCATCCCGAGATCGGTGATAGGGCGCCGCAGTTCGGGGTCGATCACCTTCCCCAGTGCGGCGCGGATTGCCGCGCTCAGGTCGGCGGAATCAGAAGAGTCATGGCTGGACATCACCGCCGAGTGTAGGCGTGCGCGATGGAGCAGTCGGGCGGCGACCCGTTGAGCCCGGCTTTGCCGCGCTGGCGATCGCCGCGGTGTCAGTTGGCCGGGCCCGGCGCGGGCTTGTGCACCGCGGGCGCGTTCGGCGCCGCCGCTGGGCCGGCCGGTTTGGGCGACGGCGCGGCTTGCGGCGCGCTGGCTGCCGGGGGCGCCGGCGGCGCGACGACATCCGGGGGCGGCGGAGCGAACGGCTGCGGCGGAGCGAACGGCGGCGGAGGTGCCGCCGGAGGTGAGCTCTGGGTGCCGATGCAAATCACGGTGCACCCGGGAAGTTGGGCCGGCGCCTGCTGAGGCGTGGGAGACATCCAGGGGAACATCGGCGGGGGACTGACCATCGCGGGGCTGCTCAGGTCGATCAGTGGTACGCGCGCCAGCGGGTCGTCCAGCGGCAGGCCGTTGATGTTCATCGGCAGGTTGGGCCCCAGCCCTTCGGGATGCTCGAGGTGCGCGTCGCCCAGCGGCGGCGGCGGTCCGGTCATCGGCGGCAGGTCGACCGGGACGACGCCCGTGGCGTAGGCTGCCGCCCACCCCAGCACGTTCTGCGCATAGGGCATCGAGTTGTTGTAGCGCAGAATCGCGCTCAACACCTGCGACTGATCACGCAGGTTCAGCCCCCCGCTGCACAGATACCGGGCAGCCGCGAGGGTGGAGTCGAACAGGTTCTGCGGGTCGGCCACGCCGTCGCCCTTGCCGTCGGAGGCGTAGCGCGCCCAGGTCCCCGGCAAGAACTGCATCGGTCCCATCGCGCGGGCGTAGGTGACGCGATTGGCGGCGCTGCTCTGGATGATGACTTCGTTGCCGGGCAGCGTGCCGTCCAGCGACGGGCCGTAGATCGGGGTGATCGCGGTGCCGCGTGCGTCGACCGCGCCGCCGCCCGCGTGCCCCGATTCGATGCGCCCGATGCCTGCCAGCAGGTTCCAGCTGACGCCGCAGCCCGGGGCGGCGACGGCCATCTTCTGCTCCGCGTTGCGGTATGCGGCCAATGCGATGCTCGGAATGCCCAGTGCGCCACGCGCATTGACGATCATCGCCGGCGGCGGGGCGGACAGCGCGGGCTCGGCGACGTGAAAGGCGGTGGGGCTGCGGTCTACCGCGACGACGGCGGGCCCGGTGAGGTCGGGGAAGGTGGGGGAGACCGCGGCCACCGGAGTGACGGCGGCATGAACCGGCGGCATCTGCGCCGGAAGT
The DNA here is from genome assembly GCF_020217485.1 of Mycobacterium sp. WUMAC-067. GTDB lineage: Bacteria > Actinomycetota > Actinomycetes > Mycobacteriales > Mycobacteriaceae > Mycobacterium. Next base: position 24,038 of record NZ_JAEKMI010000002.1, read on the forward strand.
TCAGGTGCCGCCCCGCTGACGGCGCCCGCGAAGACCAGCGGAGTGATCATGGCGACGCCGAATATCGGCTTGCGCGTATTCCGAAGTGCTAGCTGCCGCGCAGTCGCGGCGGCCGGGCTCGCACCCCGGTTTCCCCCTATGCGCACTCGACCGTCCTAGGTGTGAGCTGGACTTACTTTCTGTTAGATCGGTGAACCAGATCACCATACATAACTCTTGTGGCGCGAGTGGCGCAATGGTCGAAGCGGATCTCACCTTGATTTCTTAGCCGCGCGCTCCAGGTTGTCGCCCTGCGGTGCCGGGCCCGCATCGGGGGATTCCGGCGTCAGATCGGCGAGCAGTTCGCGCAGGTCATCCAGTTCGTGGCGCAGGTATTCGCGGGTCACCACCTCGCCGACGGCCAGCCGCAATGCCGCCAATTCACGGGCCAGGTATTCGGTGTCGGCCTTGGTCTGGGCGGCGCGACGGCGGTCCTCTTCGAGTGCGACGCGGTCGCGGTTCTCCTGCCGGTTCTGCGCCAACAGGATCAGCGGGGCCGCGTAGGCGGCCTGTGTGGAGAAGGCCAGGTTCAACAGGATGAATGGGTAGGGGTCAAAGCGCGCCTTGGCCGCGAACAGGTTCACCGCGATCCACACCACCACCATGACCGTCTGCAGCAGAAGGTAGCGGCCGGTGCCGAAGAAACGCGCGATCGATTCGGTGAGCTGCCCGACGGTCTCCGGATCCAGCCGGGGGGAATACCTGCGCGATGTCCGCGGGGTGTACAGCCCTCGCGGAGCCGTGGATTTGCTCACGCGGAACCTCCCAAGCCTTGGAATTGGCCGGCCGCGTCGAGTTCCTGCATGTCCACGCGCCAGTCGTGCGGCAGCAGGTGATCGAGCAGGTCGTCCACGGTGACCGCACCCAACAGGTGGTTCTGGTCATCGACGACGGGGCCGCACACGAGGTTGTACGCGGCGAGGTAGCGGGTCACCGCGATCAGCGGCGTCTCCGGTGTCAGGGTGAGCAACTCGCTGTCGACGATCCCGCCGACCAGCTCGGCTGGCGCCTCGCGCAACAGCCGCTGCAAGTGCACGCAGCCCAGGTAGCGGCCGGTCGGCGTCGCCGTCGGTGGACGCGCCACGAACACCATTGAGGACAGGGCGGTGCTGAGGTCCGGATCGCGGACCCGGGCCAGCGCCTCCGCGACCGACGTGTCCGGGGTGAGGACCACCGGATCGGAAGTCATCAGGCCACCCGCGGTGTCCGGCGAATGCGTCAGCAGCCGGCGCACGGGCGCGGACTCGTCGGGGTCCATCCGGGTCAGCAGCATCTCGGCGTCGGTGGGGTTCAGCACGCCGAGCAGGTCGGCGGCGTCGTCGGGATCCATCTCCTCGAGCACGTCCGCCGATCGCTCGGTGCCCAGCTGCGACAGCACCTCGGCCTGATCCAGCTCCGGCAACTCCTGCAGGATGTCGGCCAGCCGGTCGTCGTTGAGCGCCCTGAGCACCTCGTAGCGTCGCTTCGCCGGTAGTGCGCGGATCGCGTCGGCCACATCGATCGGCTTGCGCCCTTCAAACTGGCCCAGCAGCTGCGCCACCCCCTGCCCCGGCAAGGCCAGCGCCGACGGGGTCAAACCCTGCACGCTTTGCCAGTCCACGACGTGAACGGGACCGCGCCGTCCCAGCCGTCGGTGCGGGCGCACGGCGACCCGACTCACCATCCAGTCGCGCGTCCGGTTCTGTTCGATGCCCAGATCGGTGACCACGACGTCGAGGCCGGCCAGCTCGGGCAGTTCGGGGTCGTTGACCTTGACCTGGGTGTCCAGCACCTGGCCGATCGCCAGAACTTCCCCGGGCCGCTGCACGAAGTGGCGTAGGGACACGTTGCCGGTGCTCAGCGTCACGCCGTTGGGCTCGATGGACGCGACTCGCAGGATCGGGATGAAGATGCTGCGCCGGGTCGCGAGGTCGACGACCAACCCCAGGACGCGCGGCTGCTGGCGGACGATGCTGATGCTGATCACAACGTCGCGGACCCGGCCGACGGACTCCCCGAGTGGACCCAACACCAACATTCGCGCGAGCCGCGCGATGTACACCCTGTTGACCGATCCCATGGAAGTAGAGCCTAGGCAGCCATCGGTCCGATGGCAGACCGGCCGGGCTTATCGCGCCGGGCACTGATGCGGGGCGACCCGCTGCGCCCGGCTCCGCCGCGCTTGCGATCGCGCCAGGCACTGATGCGGGGCGAACGCCGCTAATGCGTGCGCAGCGCGAAGAGCACGATCACCAAAGTCACCACCAGCGTGGCGATTCCGATGACGATGCCGGCGACCGCCAGGCCGAAACCCTCCTGCCGGGTCCGCTTGATCTGGTCCAGGGCGATCGCGCCCAGCACCATGGCCACGATTGAGCCGATGCAGCACAACAGGCCGGTGAACGACGCGATGAGCGAGGCGATCGCCAGCGGGTTCGTCCCGGGCACAGCGGCCTGGGCCGGATAGCCACCGTGGTAGTCCGGCGGCGGGTAATAGCCGCCCGCATATCCGGGAGACCCGTAGGGGGGCGGCCCGGCGTACTGCGGTGGTGCCGGCGGGTAGGGCGATCCGCCGTAACCGGCTGGTTGTTCATAGCCCGGTGGTGGCGGGACGGGCGGGGGGTACGACGGCGGCGGATACCCGGCTGCGTAGTCGGTGGGATAGCCCGGCGGTGGATACGGCGGGGGCGCCGAATCGGCGGAGGGCGGTTCCCAGGGGGCCGGCTGGTCCTGCTGCTCAGAGGCGTCGCCGCCGGTGGGTGGGTCGGCCTTGTCGTCGTGGGCACTCTCGCCGAAGCCGCCGCCGGGAGCTGTCATGGTGTTCAACCTAACCCATGGGCAGGTGGCGGCCACCGGGGCGAAACGTCAGGGCCTTGCGCAACCCCGGGCTGGTCACTCCACGCCAGCGCGCCGTGTTTTCGCAGGTGGCGACGGGCCGCGGGATAGGGTGGAAAGGCCCTGAGATGAAACGACGACCGAGGCGGAGGACAATGAACGGCGATGACTAATCCTTTCCAGCCTGGGCAGGTTCCCGGCGCGACGCCAGGAGGCGCGACGGGGCGTGGGCGAGGGTCGCCTGGACTGCCGACACCTCCGCGGGGCTGGCCGGTCGGGTCCTATCCCACCTACGCCGAGGCGCAACGCGCCGTCGACTACCTCTCCGAGCAACAGTTCCCGGTCCAACAGGTGACCATCGTGGGTGTCGACCTGATGCAGGTGGAGCGAGTTACCGGCCGATTGACCTGGCCCAAGGTGCTCGGCGGAGGCGTGCTGAGCGGGGCGTGGCTGGGCCTGTTCATCGGCCTGGTGCTGGGCTTCTTCAGTCCCAATCCCTGGGGCGCACTGGTCACGGGCCTGGTCGCCGGCGTCTTCTTCGGGCTCATCACTTCGGCTGTTCCGTATTCAATGGCCCGTGGCACAAGGGATTTCAGTTCGACCATGCAATTGGTGGCTGGGCGCTACGACGTGCTCTGTGATCCGCAAAACGCAGAAAAGGCGCGGGACCTGTTGGCGCGCTTGGCGATCTGAGGCGCGCACGAGAGGTGTGATCGGTGGTGAGTCGTCGTGTGCGCGTACGCCGGACGGGCGCAATCGCGCTGGCGACGCTCACCATCGCCGCGGCGGTATCGGCATGCGCTTCCGGAACGCACGGGCTGGTAATCAGCTTCTACACCACGGCTGCCGACGGTGCGACGTTCACCGCGGTCGCGCAGGATTGCACCAAGCAATTCGGCGGCCGCTTCGCCATTCAACAGATCAGTCTGCCCAGAGCCCCCGGCGAGCAGCGTTTGCAGCTGGCGCGGCGGTTGACCGGTCACGACCGCACGCTGGACGTGATGTCGCTCGACGTGGTGTGGACGGCGGAGTTCGCCGAGGCGGGCTGGGCGCTACCGCTGTCCGACGATCCCGCGGGGCGCGCCGAACCCGACGCGACGGCCGATATCCTGCCGGGCCCGCTGTCGACGGCGCGCTGGGAAGGCAAGCTCTACGCAGCCCCCGTCACAACGAACACCCAATTGCTTTGGTATCGGCCGGATTTGGTGCGTCAGCCGCCGCGAACCTGGGATGGGATGGTGCGCGAGGCCACCAGATTGCACGCCGCGGGGCAGCCCAGCTGGATCGCCGTGCAGGCCAACGAGGGCGAAGGCCTGGTGGTCTGGTTCAACACGTTGCTGGCCAGCGGGGGCGGCCAGGTGCTATCCGACGACGGCCGCCACGTCACGTTGACCGACACGCCGGCGCACCGGGCAGCCACCGTCACTGCGCTGCGGATCCTCAAATCCGTGGCGAGCGCGCCCGGGGCCGATCCGTCGATCACCCGCACCGACGAGGGCACCGCGCGGTTGGCGGTCGAACAGGGCAGGGCCGCGCTCGCGGTCAACTGGCCGTACGCGCTGGCATCCATGCTGGAGAACGCGGTGAAGGGCGGTGTGCCCTTTCTGCCGCTCAACCAGGATCCGCGGTTGGCCGGCAGCATCAACGACGTCGGAACGTTCGTGCCCACTGACGAGCAATTCCGCATCGCCTATCAGGCCAGCCAGAAAGTCTTCGGCTTCGCGCCGTATCCCGGTGTGACGCCGGGCCGTCCGGCCAAGGTGACCATCGGCGGCGCGAACCTGGCGGTGGCCAGCACCACCCGCCACCGAGCCGAGGCGTTCGAAGCCATCCGCTGCCTGCGCAGCCTGCAGCACCAGAAGTACGTGTCGATCGCGGGGGGCCTGCCCCCGGTGCGCACGTCGCTGTATTCGGACCCGCAGTTCCAGGCCAAGTACCCGATGTACACGATCATTCGCCGCCAACTCACCGATGCCGCGGTGCGTCCGGCCACGCCGGTCTATCAGGCGGTGGCCATCCGGTTGGCCGCGACGCTGAGCCCGATCACCAAGGTCGACCCCGAGCGGACCGCCGACGAGCTCGCCACCGAGGTGCAGAAGGCCATCGACGGGAAGGGGCTGTTGCCGTGACGGCCGCGGCCCCCGAAACGCGCCCGGCCCGACTGCCTTCCGTCGCATCGCGTTTGCGGACCCGGAATCAGCACTCCGAACAGCGATTGGCTTTGTTACTCGTCGCCCCGGCGGCGATCCTGATGCTGACGGTGACGGCATATCCGATCGGCTACGCCGTGTGGTTGAGCCTGCAGCGCAACAACCTTGCCGTCCCCGACGACACCGCGTTCATCGGCCTGAGCAATTACGTGACGATCCTGACCGATCGGTATTGGTGGACCGCGCTGGCGGTCACCCTGGGCATCACCGTGGTTTCGGTGTCCCTCGAATTCGTCCTCGGCCTGGCGCTGGCGCTGGTGATGCACCGCACCCTCGTCGGAAAGGGCTTGGTGCGCACCGCGATCCTGATCCCGTACGGCATCGTGACGGTGGTCGCGTCGTACAGCTGGTACTACGCCTGGACCCCGGGGACGGGCTATCTGGCCAACCTGCTGCCGCATGGTAGTGCGCCGCTGACCGCTCAGATCCCGTCGCTGGCCATCGTCGTGATCGCCGAGGTCTGGAAGACGACACCGTTCATGGCGCTGCTGCTGCTGGCCGGGCTGGCGCTGGTGCCAGAGGATCTGCTGAAGGCCGCGCAGGTCGACGGCGCCGGCCCGTGGCGCCGCTTGACCGGAGTCATCATGCCGATCATCAAGCCGGCGGTAGTGGTCGCCCTGCTGTTCCGAACACTCGACGCCTTCCGCATTTTCGACAACATCTACGTCTTGACCAATGGCGCCAACAACACCGATTCGGTCTCGATCCTGGGCTATGACAACCTGTTCAAGGGGTTCAACGTCGGGCTCGGCTCGGCGATCAGCGTGCTGATCTTCTTCTGCGTGGGCCTCATCGCCCTACTGTTCATCAAGGTCTTCGGCGCGGCGGCGCCCGGTGGTGACGTCGATGGTCGTTGACGGGCAGGGCGCGCGGCGCACCGCGATCTGGGCGGTCATCGACATCGTGGTCGTGGTGTACGCGCTGCTTCCGGTGTTGTGGATCTTCAGCCTCTCCCTGAAGCCGACGTCAACGGTCAAGGACGGCAAGCTGATTCCGTCGTCGATGTCCCTGGACAATTATCGCGGCATCTTTCGCGGCGACTTCTTCAGCTCGGCACTGATCAACTCCGTCGGGATCGCGTTGATCACCACCGCGATCGCGGTAACTCTCGGGGCGATGGCGGGCTATGCGATCGCACGCCTGGATTTTCCGGGCAAGCGACCGCTGGTCGGCGCCACCCTGCTGATCACCATGTTTCCCGCGATCTCGTTGGTCACACCGTTGTTCAACATCGAACGCTTCATCGGCCTGTTCGACACCTGGCCGGGCCTGATCCTGCCCTACATCACGTTTGCGCTGCCGCTCGCGATCTACACGCTGTCGGCGTTCTTCCGCGAGATCCCATGGGATTTGGAGAAGGCGGCGACAATGGACGGCGCCACGCCGGCTCAGGCGTTCCGCAAGGTGATCGTCCCCCTGGCGGCGCCCGGCGTGGTGACCGCCGCGATCCTGGTGTTCATCTTCGCCTGGAACGATCTGCTGCTGGCGCTGACCCTGACCGCCACCAAAGCTGCCATCACCGCACCGGTGGCGATCGTGAACTTCAGCGGCAGTTCACAGTTCGAGGAGCCGACCGGATCGATCGCGGCCGGGGCCGTGGTGATCACCGTTCCCATCATCGCTTTTGTTCTAATCTTCCAACGACGAATCGTCGCCGGGTTGACCTCCGGCGCTGTGAAGGGATGACGCGATGGCCGAGATTGTGCTGGACCATGTCACCAAGAGCTATCCCGACGGCGCCGTGGCGGTGCAGGACCTGAACATCACCATCGCCGACGGTGAATTCCTGATCCTGGTGGGCCCGTCGGGGTGCGGTAAGACCACGACGCTGAACATGATTGCCGGGCTTGAAGATATCTCCTCGGGAGAGCTGCGCATCGGCGGCGAACGGGTGAACGAGAAAGCGCCCAAAGACCGCGATATCGCGATGGTGTTCCAGTCCTATGCGCTGTACCCGCACATGACGGTGCGGCAAAACATCGCGTTCCCGTTGACGCTGGCGAAGATGCCGAAGCCCGAGATCGCGCAGAAGGTCGCCGAGACCGCCAAAACCCTTGACCTGACCGAGTTTCTGGACCGCAAGCCTTCGCAGTTGTCCGGTGGGCAGCGGCAACGGGTGGCGATGGGCCGCGCCATCGTGCGCCATCCCAAGGCGTTTTTGATGGACGAGCCCCTGTCCAACCTGGATGCCAAACTGCGCGTCCAGATGCGTGGCGAGATCGCCAGGCTGCAAAAGAGGCTGGGTACGACCACCGTTTACGTCACCCACGATCAGACCGAGGCCATGACCCTCGGCGACCGAGTGGTGGTGATGCATTCGGGCGTCGCACAGCAAATCGGCACCCCCGACGAGCTTTACGAACACCCGGCCAACCTGTTCGTCGCGGGCTTCATCGGCTCGCCGGCGATGAATTTTTTCCCCGCCACCTTGACCCCCATCGGGCTGACGCTCCCCTTCGGGGAGGTGATGCTGACACCGGAAGTCCGGGAGGTGATCGCCCAGCATCCGACACCGGGCAGCGTCATCGTGGGGGTGCGGCCCGAGCACCTGTCCGACGCCGCGTTGATCGACGGGTACCAGCGGATCAGGGCGCTGACCTTCGAGGTGAAGGTCGACCTGGTCGAATCGCTGGGCGCTGACAAGTACGTGTACTTCTCCACGGCGGCATGGGCCGCGCACTCGACTCAACTCGACGAGCTTTCCGCCGAGGGAGACGCGCACGAAAACCAGTTCGTAGCAAGGGTTCCCGCAGAATCCAAAGCGGTCATCGGGCAGTCGATCGAGTTGGCATTCGACACGACACGGCTCGTTGTCTTCGACGCCGACTCGGGGGCCAACCTGACCATCGCACCGTCGGAGCCGCGGTGACCCAGCCGTTGGAGCAGGTGCGTGCGCATGTACGCGCTCACTTCGGCGACCTCGAACCCGACTCGGCGAGCGTGACATTTCTGGGCACCGAAACCATCGAAGTGCTGCGATTCCGCGAGACAAGCGGGCTGGTCCATTACGTCTCGCTGGGCTGCTCGCGCCACCCGATGACCGAACCGACCCTGGATGTCGCCGACCCGGTGCGCGGCCCGCGCGCCGAAATCGTCCTGCAATTGCGCGATCCCGGCCCGATCACCGGAATCGCCCGCAGCATCGCGATACTGGCGGCAACTCCGGCCGTCGAGGGTGCCGTGCTGAGTGCCGATGCGCTGATCGACCTCGGCTCCCCGCTGTGGGCGTCGCCGTCGCGGAAGGTGCCGTTCACCGCGGTGTTGCTGGGCCGCAGCGAGATCGCGGATCTACCACTGGAACCGCCCCGGGACCCGGTGCGCTTCTTGTCGGCGACGCCCATCACCGCGACCGAGGCGGCGTGGGTGCGGCTGAAAGGCGCCGAGGCGATGCGGCAGGCGTGGGACAACGACGGCGTCGACGTGCTGAACACCAATCGCCCCGCCGCGCAACCCAACTGACCGCGCTGAGCGCATCGTCGAACGTGCACTCAGGGCGAGAATTCTGCGATTTCTTCGCCGTGGATACACGCTCGGCGAAAAAGCATCAGAGCCAGTTGCGGTTGCGGAATTGGAAATACAGCACCAGGCAGACGACGACCATGACGGCCATCACCCCGGGGTAGCCCCACGTCCAATTCAGCTCGGGCATGAAGCGGAAGTTCATCCCGTAGATGGCGGCGACCATGGTGGGCACCGCCAGGATGCCGGCCCAGGCCGCCATCTTGCGCATGTCGTTGTTCTGCTGCATCCCGACGCGGGCCAACGCCGCCTGGATCAACGAGTTGAGCGTGTCGTCGTAGCTGGCGATCTGGTCTGCGGCCTCGGAGTGGTGGTCGGCGACGTCGCGCAGATAGCGCCGAAGTTCCTTGGAGATCACGTCCTTGTTCTCCACCTGGATCCGGTGGAACGCGGCCGACAGCGGGTTGACGCACCGCCGGAGCTCGACGACCTCGCGTTTGAGTAGGTAGATCGGTTCGACGTCGATCTTGCTGCCCGGAGCGAACGCCAGGCCCTCGATGCTGTCGATGTCGGACAACATCAGACTGCTCACCTCGAGGTAGTGGTCCACCACATGGTCGGCGATCGCGTGCATCACCGCGAAGGGGCCCAGCCGCATCTGCTCGGGGTCGCCGTCCATCCGCTTGCGCACCTCGGACAGCCCGCCGTGTTCACCGTGGCGGACCGTGACCACGAAATCGCGGCCGACGAAGACCATGATCTCGCCGGTCTCGACGATCTCGCGGGCCAGCACCACCGATTCGTGGCGGACGTAGTTGACGGTCTTGAGGACGAGGAACAGCGTGTCGTCGTAGCGCTCCACCTTGGGGCGCTGATGGGCGCACACCGCATCTTCCACGGCCAGCGGATGCAGCCCGAACACGTCGGCCACTTCCTGCATCTGGGCCTGGCTGGGTTCGCGCAGACCCACCCAGACGAACCCTTCGTGGCCCAGCGTTTCGATCTCGCGCACTTTGTCCAGGGACGCGGCGTAATCGATCTTGCCGGGCAGCCGGTGGCCGTCGGCGTAGACGGCGCAGTCAACGAGCGTTTCCTTGGGGGGTCGAGGGTCGGCGCTCGGCTGCGGCTCCGGTTCCTGCGCGAGCGGCCGAAGCGCTTCGGGCAGTGCGTCGAATCCTTGGAACACATCCACCTCCCACGCAGCACAGGTCCGACCGGGCGGTGCTCCATGCTACGCGTCCCGGCTGTTCAAAGCCTGACGATCAGCCCTGGTAGCGGACCGGAGGACGCGGTCGGAAAAGGGTGCGCTAGTTTCGAGCCGAAACCCGAATCTGCACGACCTTCTCCACAAGGAGTACATCGACGTGAGCGCAAGTCCTCTCAACGTCGCCGTCACCGGCGCCGCCGGCCAGATCGGCTACAGCCTCTTGTTCCGCCTGGCGAGTGGCTCGTTGCTGGGCCCCGACCGCCCGATCGAGCTGCGTCTCCTTGAGATCGAGCCCGCTCTCAAGGCGCTCGAGGGCGTCGTGATGGAGCTGGACGACTGCGCCTTCCCGCTGCTGTCCGGTGTCGAGATCGGCGCGGACGCGAACAAGATCTTCGACGGCGTCAACCTGGCTTTGCTGGTCGGGGCGCGGCCGCGCGGCCCGGGCATGGAGCGCAGCGACCTGCTGGAGGCCAACGGCGCGATCTTCACCGCCCAGGGCAAGGCGCTCAACTCCGTCGCCGCCGACGACGTCCGCATCGGGGTGACCGGCAACCCGGCCAACACCAACGCGCTGATCGCGTTGAGCAACGCCCCCGACATCCCCAAGGAGCGGTTCTCGGCGCTGACCCGCCTGGACCACAACCGGGCCATCTCGCAGCTGGCCAAGAAGACCGGTGCCGCTGTCACCGACATCAAGAAGGTGACGATCTGGGGCAACCACTCCGCCACCCAGTACCCCGACATCTTCCACGCCGAGGTCGGCGGCAAGAACGCCGCCGAGGTGGTCAACGACCAGGCCTGGATCGAGAACGACTTCATCCCGACCGTCGCCAAGCGCGGCGCGGCCATCATCGACGCCCGCGGCGCGTCCTCGGCCGCGTCGGCCGCGTCGGCGACCGTCGACGCCGCCCGGTCCTGGCTGCTGGGCAGCCCGGAGGGCGACTGGGTGTCGATGGCCGTCTATTCCGACGGCTCCTACGGCGTGCCCGAGGGCATCGTCTCGTCGTTCCCGGTGACCACCAAGGACGGCAACTGGTCGATCGTGCAGGGCCTGGAGATCGACGAGTTCTCCCAGGGCCGCATCGACAAGACCACCGCCGAGCTGGTCGAGGAGCGCACCGCGGTCACGGATCTCAAGCTGATCTAGCTCGGCGCTTCGCGCTCGGTATGACCCACGTCACCAATTAGGCCTACTAATGGGTAGTCAGTACCCTGAACCCCGTGTCCGAATTGCTTGAATCGATACAGACGCAGGCCGAGCATGGCGCGATCACCGACGAGGAGATCTTCGAGGCACACGTCGGCGGGAAGCTTTCGGTAGGCCTGACGTCCCCGCTGGACACGCAGCGCGCTTTGTCCATCGCGTATACCCCGGGTGTGGCGCAGGTCAGCCGTGCGATCGCCGCTGACCACGCTCAAGCGGCCCGCTACACCTGGGCGAACCGGTTGGTGGCGGTGGTCAGCGACGGCAGCGCGGTGCTCGGCCTGGGCGACATCGGGCCCGCGGCGTCGTTGCCGGTCATGGAGGGCAAGTGCGCCCTGTTCCAGGCGTATGGCGGGCTGAACGCCATCCCGATCGTGCTGGACACCAAGGATCCCGACGAGATCGTGGAAACCCTGGTGCGCCTGCGCCCGACGTTCGGCGCCGTCAACCTCGAGGACATCGCCGCGCCGCGTTGCTTCGAGATCGAACGCCGAGCCATCGAGGCGCTGGACTGCCCGGTGATGCACGACGACCAGCACGGCACGGCCATCGTTGTGCTGGCCGCGCTCATGGGTGCCAGCAAGCTGCTCGGCCGGGACATGAACTCGCTGAAGGTGGTGGTTTCCGGGGCCGGGGCGGCCGGCGTCGCGTGCACCAATCTCCTTATGGTGATGGGTGTTTCGGACATCACCGTCCTCGACTCGCGCGGGATTCTGCACACCGCTCGGGACGACATGAACGACGTCAAGGCGGCTCTGGCGCGGCGCACCAACCCCGACGGGCTGTCCGGCAGCGCGGCGGAAGCCCTGCGGGGCGCCGACGTGTTTCTCGGTCTGTCGGGCGGCGTGGTCCCCGAAGAGATGATCGCCACCATGGCCCCTAACGGGATCGTGTTCGCGCTGTCCAACCCGGATCCGGAGATCCACCCCCAAATCGCGGCCAAGTACGCCTCGGTGGTGGCCACCGGTCGCAGCGACTTCCCAAACCAGATCAACAACGTGCTGGCATTCCCCGGGGTGTTCCGCGGTGCGCTGGACGCCGGTGCCCGCCGGATCACCGAGAAGATGATGGTCGCCGCGGCCGAGGCGATCTTCTCCGTCGTCAGCGACGACCTTGCTCCCGACCGGATCGTCCCCAGCCCGCTGGACCTGCGCGTCGGGGAAGCGGTCGCCGCGGCCGTGGCGATCGCGTCCGACACCACGGGGTGAGGATCGGCAGGCTGGCGGCACCGCTGCTCGCCGCCTTAATCGCTGTTTCCGGTTGCGCGACCGACACCGCGGGCGATCGTCGCGCCGGCGCGGAAGTGGTGGTCGGGTCCCGGTCCGACGCCGAGTCGACGCTGCTGGCCAACGTCTACGTGGCGGCCTTGCGGTCCTACGGATTTGGCGCGCGGTTCCAGGCGACCGCCGACCCGAAGGGCCAATTGGATTCGGGCGCCGTCACCGTCGTTCCCGCCTTCACCGGCCGGGTGTTGCAGGCCCTGCAGCCCGGTGCGACGGCGATGTCCGACAAAGACGTCTACCGCGCGATGATCGCCGCGCTGCCCGAGGGCATCGTGGCGGGCGACTACACGACGGCCGCCGAGGACAAACCCGTGCTGCTGGTGAGTCGAGCCACCGCCAAGGCGTGGGGCGGCAGCGATGTCAGTGCGGACTTGAGCACGCTGCCGCAACACTGTGCCGGCCTCGTCGTCGGGGCCGTCGCCGGTCAACGGCCGCCGTCGGCCATCGGCCCCTGCCGCCTTCCCGCCCCGCGTGAATTCCCGGATGGCACAACGATGTTCGCGGCGGTCGCGGCCGGACAGCTGACCGCGGGATGGACGACCACCGCCGATCCCGGCGCGCACGCCGACCTGGTCGCGCTGGCCGACGCCAAACCCACACTGATTCGGGCCGAGAACGTGGTGCCGCTGTATCGTCGCAACGCGCTCAGCGACCGGCAATTGTTGGCGATCAACGAAGTGGCCGGCGTGCTGGACACCGCCGCCCTGGTCGACATGCGCCGGCAGGTGGGTGCGGGCGCCGACCCGCAGGCGGTGGCGGCGGGCTGGTTAGCCGAGCACCCGCTGGGGCGCTGAACGTCAGGGCTGATGTGCCCCGGCTCTCTTCGCGCGTATTCACGCGCTCATCGGCCGGGTCAGCGCTTGGGCATCAAGCGGTGCACAAATTGCTGAAGCCGGCCCATGATGGGCCCACCCAGCAGCAGCTCCGGTCGCGAACCCGTCAGTCGCACGACCAGGTCCATCGCCTTGACGTCCGGCCCCACCAGCACCCGGGCCTTGTTCTTGCGCACCCCTTCGAGGATGAGCTGGGCCGCCCGTTCCGGGGTGGTTTTGGCCTGCTGTTCCTCGAAGAGGCTGGCCAGCTCGGCGTGGTCGACCCCCTCGACGCCGGTGGCGTTGCGGGCGAACGCGGTTTTGATGCCGCCCGGGTGCACCGTCGTCACCCGCACCGGGTGACCGGCCCGCGCCATCTCCTGGTGCAGCGCCTCGGTGAACCCGCGGACGGCGAACTTGGCCGAGACGTATGCCGCCTGGCCGGGCGCCGAAAACAGGCCGAGCGCGCTCGAGATGTTGATGATGTGTCCGTCGCCGGAGGCGATCAGGTGGGGGAGGAAAGCCTTGGTGCCGTTGACGACGCCCCAGTAGTCGACGTCAATCACGCGTTCGATGTCCTTGAACCGGCTGTCCTCGATGGATCCGATGAACGTGATGCCGGCGTTGTTGTAGATCTGGTTGACCGCGCCGAAATGCTCGTTGACCGCGTCGGCGTAAGCCAGGAAGGCGCTGCGCTCGGTCACGTCAAGCTGATCGGACTTGACCGGCGCGCCGATCGCCGCCAGTTGCTCGGCGGTCTGCGCCAGTCCCGCGGTGTCGACGTCGCTGATCGCCAACTTGGCACCGGCGCGCCCCAACTCGACCGCCAACGCCTGGCCGATGCCCGAACCCGCGCCGGTGACCACGGCGACCTTGCCGGCGAACCCATCCATGCAATACTCCCTCGACCAGGCTTGACGCGTTGACGCTAATCGTTACCAGCGGCGGTGGCTAGCGCAGGGCGAAATGGTGGACATGCGGCCGCGCCGCACTGAGAGATCAATCACTGCTTGGGCAGCAGCCGGCCCATGACGGGCCCGAACAGCTGCTGATAACCCGAACCCGTCAGGCGAACCAAGATGTCCAGCACCTTGGCGTCCACCCCGACGAGCACCCGCGCCTTCTTCTTCCGCACCGCATCGAGGATGATCTGGGCCGCGCGGTGCGGGGTGGTCTTGGCCAGCCGCTTGTCGAACAACTTGGCCAGCTCGGCCTGGTCGAGGCCCTCGGCGGTGGTGGCGTTGCGCGCGATCGCGGTCTTGATGCCGCCCGGGTGCACCGTGGTCACCGCCACCGGGTGGCCGGCCGCCACCATCTCCTGCCGCAGCGCCTCGGTGAAGCCGCGGACGGCGAACTTGGCCGAGTTGTAGGCAGCCTGCCCCGGCACGGAGAACAGCCCGAACACGCTCGAGACGTTGACGACGTGTCCGTCGCCGGAGGCGATCAGGTGCGGGAGAAAAGCCTTGGTGCCGTTGACGACGCCCCAGAAGTCGACGTCCATCACGCGTTCGATGTCCTTGAACTGGCTGACTTCGACGTCACCGGTGAAGGCGATCCCGGCGTTGTTGTAGATCTGGTTGACCTTGCCGAAGTGCTCTTTGACCGCGTCGGCGTAGGCCAGGAACGCTTCACGTTCGGTCACGTCGAGGCGATCCGCCTTGACCTGCGCACCGATCGCCTTCAGCTGCTCCTCGGTGTGGGCCAGGCCTTCGAGGTCGACGTCGCTGATGGCCACCTTGGCTCCCGAGCGAGCCAGTTCCAGCGCCAGTGCCTGCCCGATACCCGAACCCGCACCCGTCACCACCGCGACCTTGCCGGCGAACCCTTGCATGAGCACCCTTCCTGTTGGCCCGTTTGCGTCGAGGCTAGCCGGTACCGGCGGTACCGCTCTCGTCGGGTGTGAACGTCGAGCAGTTGCGCGAATCCGGGCGTCTCCGCCCAACCAAGTCGACGTTCGTCATTAGCCGAAGGCGGTGTCGATGATCTCCTGCTGCTCGACGGCGTGCACCTTCGACGAGCCCGACGACGGAGCCGACATCGCCCGCCGGGAAATCCGTTTGAGCCCGGTCAGCTTGTCGGGCAGCAGCTCGGGCAATTCCAGACCAAAGCGCGGCCACGCGCCCTGGTTGGCGGGCTCCTCCTGAACCCAGAAGTACTCCCTGACGCTCGGGTAGCGGTCCAGCGTTTCGCCCAGCCGGCGCTTCGGCAGCGGAGCGAGCTGCTCGATCCGCACGATCGCCACGTCGTCCCGATCGTCCTTGGCCTTGCGGGCCACCAACTCGTAGTAGAGCTTGCCGCTGGTCAGCAGGACCCTGCTGACCTTGCTGCGATCACCGATGCCGTCCTCGTAGGTCGGCTCTTCGAGCACCGAGCGGAACTTGATCTCGGTGAAGTCCTTGACGTCGCTGACCGCCGCCTTGTTGCGCAGCATCGACTTGGGCGTGAACACGATCAGCGGCCGCTGCACGCCGTCGAGGGCGTGTCGCCGCAACAGGTGGAAGTAGTTGGACGGCGTGGAGGGCATCGCGATCGTCATCGAACCCTCCGCCCACAGCTGCAGGAAGCGCTCGATCCGGCCCGAGGTGTGGTCGGGGCCCTGGCCTTCGTGGCCGTGCGGCAGCAGCAGCACCACGTTGGACAACTGGCCCCACTTGGCCTCACCGGAGCTGATGAACTCGTCGATGATCGACTGCGCGCCGTTGACGAAGTCCCCGAACTGGGCTTCCCACAGGACGAGGGCGTCCGGGTTGCCCACGGTGTAGCCGTACTCGAAGCCGACCGCGGCGTATTCCGACAGCGGGGAGTCATAGACCAGGAACTTGCCGCCGGTGGGGGTGCCGTCTGGGTTGGTCGCCAGCAGCTGCAGCGGCGTGAACTCCTCACCGGTGTTGCGGTCGATGATCACCGAGTGCCGCTGCGAGAAGGTGCCGCGCCGGGTGTCTTGCCCCGACAGCCGCACCAGCTTGCCCTCGGCCACCAGCGAGCCCAGCGCCAGCAGCTCGGCGAAGGCCCAGTCGATCTTGCCCTCGTAGGCCATCTCCCGGCGCTTCTCCAGCACCGGCTGCACCCGCGGGTGCGCCGTGAAGCCCTCGGGCAGCGCCAGGAATGCGTCACCGATACGGGCCAGCAACGCCTTGTCCACCGCGGTGGCCAGGCCCGCGGGCAGCATCTGGTCGGCTTCCACCGATTCGCTCGGCAGCGCGCCGTGCTTCTCCAGCTCTCGGACCTCGTTGAACACCCGCTCGAGCTGGCCCTGGTAGTCGCGCAGGGCGTCCTCGGCTTCCTTCATCGAGATGTCGCCGCGGCCGATCAGGGCTTCGGTGTAGCTCTTGCGGACTCCGCGCTTGATGTCGACGACGTCGTACATGGCGGGGTTGGTCATCGACGGGTCATCGCCTTCGTTGTGCCCGCGCTTGCGGTAGCACAGCATGTCGATGACGACGTCCTTCTTGAACTCCTGCCGGAAGTCGACGGCCAGCTTGGCCACCCACGCGCACGCCTCCGGGTCGTCGCCGTTGACGTGGAAGATCGGCGCCCCGATCATCTTCGCGACATCGGTGCAGTACTCGCTGGACCGCGAGTACTCCGGCGCGGTGGTGAAGCCGATCTGGTTGTTGGCGATGATGTGAATGGTGCCGCCGACGCGGTAACCGGGCAGGTGGGTCAGGTTGAGGGTCTCGGCGACCACGCCCTGACCGGCGAACGCCGCATCGCCGTGCAGCATCATCGGCACCACCGAGAAGGCCTTGTCGTCGCCCTGGTCCTCGGCGCCCCGGTCCAGCAGGTCCTGCTTGGCCCGGACCAGGCCCTCCAGCACCGGGTCGACGGCTTCCAGGTGCGACGGGTTGGCGGTCAGCGAAACCTGAATGTCGTTGTCGCCGAACATCTGTAGGTACACGCCGGTGGCGCCCAGGTGGTACTTGACGTCTCCGGAGCCGTGTGCCTGCGCCGGGTTGAGGTTGCCCTCGAACTCGGAAAAGATCTGTGAGTACGGCTTGCCGACGATGTTGGCCAGTACGTTGAGCCGGCCGCGGTGCGGCATCCCGATGACCACCTCGTCGAGCCCGTGCTCGGCGCACTGGTCGATCGCCGCATCCATCATTGGAATGATGCTTTCCGCACCCTCAAGTGAAAACCGTTTCTGCCCAACGTATTTGGTCTGCAGGAAGGTTTCGAAGGCCTCGGCCGCGTTCAGTTTGCTCAGGATGAACTTCTGCTCGGCCACCGTCGGCTTGACGTGCTTGGTCTCGACACGCTGCTGCAGCCATTCCTGTTGCGAGGGCTCGAGAATGTGGGTGTACTCCACGCCGATGTGACGGCAGTAGGCATCGCGCAGCAGACCCAGCACGTCGCGCAGCTTCTTGTATTCGGAACCGGCGAACCCGTTGACCTTGAACACCCGATCCAGATCCCACAGCGTCAGACCGTGGTTGAGGATCTCGAGGTCGGGGTGGCTGCGGAACCGGCTGCCGTCCAAGCGCAGCGGGTCGATGTCGGCCATCAGATGGCCCCGATTGCGGTAGGCCGCAATCAACTCCATCACCCGGGCGGTCTTGTCGACGATCGAGTCCGGGTTGTCGGTGCTCCAGCGCACCGGTAGATAGGGGTTTCCCAGCTCGCGGAAGATCTCGTCCCAGAAGGCGTCCGACAGCAGCATCTCGTGGATGGTGCGCAAGAAGTCGCCGGATTCCGCGCCCTGGATGATGCGGTGGTCATAGGTCGACGTGAGCGTGATCAGCTTGCCGATCCCCAGCTCGGCGATGCGTTCCTCGCTGGCGCCCTGGAACTCGGCGGGATATTCCATGGCGCCGACGCCGATGATGGCGCCCTGGCCCGTCATCAGCCGCGGCACCGAGTGCACGGTGCCGATGGTGCCCGGGTTGGTCAGCGAAATCGTCACGCCGGCAAAGTCTTCGGCGGTCAGCTTGCCGTCGCGGGCCCGTCGCACGATGTCTTCGTAGGCGGTGACGAACTGCGCGAACCGCATGGTCTCGCAGCCCTTGATGCCGGCCACCACCAGAGAACGCTTGCCGTCCTTGCCCTGCAGGTCGATGGCCAGGCCGAGGTTGGTGTGCGCCGGGGTGATGGCGGTGGGTTTGCCGTCGACCTCGGCGTAGTGCCGATTCATGTTCGGGAACTTCTTGATCGCCTGCACCAGCGCGTACCCGAGCAGGTGGGTGAACGAGATCTTGCCGCCGCGCGTGCGCTTGAGTTGGTTGTTGATGACGATCCGGTTGTCGATCAGCAGCTTGGCGGGGACGGCGCGGACACTGGTCGCCGTCGGCACGTCCAGCGACGCCGACATGTTCTTGACGACGGCCGCCGCGGCGCCGCGCAGCGTCTGCAACTCGTCGCCTTCGGCCGGCGGGGGAGCGGCGGCCTTCGCCGGCGCGGGCCGCGCCGGGACCCCGTTGCCGGCGGCCGTGCTGACGGGGGGTGTCGTGCTGGAAGGGGGCGCGGGCTTGGGGCTTTGGGCGGGAGCCGGGGCCGGCTTCGCCGGCGCGGGGGCCGCGGCCGGCCGGCCATCGCCGCTGGTCGGGGCCGCGGGCGCCGCCTCGCCGGTGGGCTCGGGGTTGTAGTCGACCAGGAATTCATGCCAGCTCGGATCCACCGACGAGGGGTCATCGCGGAACTTGCGGTACATCTCCTCGACCAGCCATTCGTTCTGACCGAATGGTGAACTTATGTTGCTCACGACCGCAGTTCGCCTCAATCCCTTTGTCCTACAGGGTCACCGCAGCGCTATTGCGCGGCAGCACCCTCGTCGGCCCCGGCGGGCCGAGCACCTCATAGCCATGGCGGCACGCATTGCTTCCGCCCTATAAAGGCTAACCTCTCGCCACCAATCTGCCAGGCGGACCGGGGGGCCTCGGGGAGGGTCAGCCGGCTTCGGGGACCGGGGGCACCAGATGCAGGGCGCGGGGCCAGCGCGCGGGTGGGGCGCCGAACGCCCGCTTGGCGTTGCGGACCATCTTCTTGCCGGCGAGGTAATTGCCCACTGCCCCCACCACGACCCCGATCCCGACCGGCAGCAGTTTGCCGAACAACAGGGCGCCCCGCCGCACGGTGTACTTCCTGACCCACGACTTGAGCAGTCGCGAGTTCAGTCCCGACATCGACGACAGCGGCAGCGCGGCCAGGCTCTCGGAAATCCAGCCGCCGCTGGTGCGCCGCGGACCGAGCAGCTCCGCGACGGCGTGCTCGCTGTTGTCACCGACGAGCACCGCCAGCACCAGGGCGCGGCGTCGTTCGCGGTGATCGGCCGGAATGTCGTGGACCACCGCGACCGCCAACACGAAGAACGCGGTGGCCTCGAGGAACGTCACCGTTTCCGCGGCCGCCGCGGACAGGGCACTCAACGTGCCGATTCCGGGGACGGTCGCCGCGGCCCCAACCGCAACGCCGCCGGCCGTCACGATGGCCACGTAACGCTTCTGCAGCTTGGCCAGGATCTCCGCCGGGCTGGCCTCGGGATCGGCGTTGCGCAGCCGGTTCACATAAGCCTCGGCGGCGGGGCCCTGTATCCGCGAGCTGCGCTCGATGACCTGCGCCAACGCCCGCGCGGACATCTTGGGCCGACCGTCCTTGCCGGTCGGCGCCTCTCCCGCGTTGGCCATGTTGAAAAACCGCTTCCGCGACCTGTTCCGTCGGGCCCGCATACTGTCTCTCCTGCAAATGGGGTTCCTTCAGGCTAACGTGCCCGCGGCACATCCTGACGCGTTATCTGTCCCCACCGGATCCGTGGCTGCCGGCCCTCTTGCGCCGCCGGGAATAATGCAGGCTGGATGTCTGCGACGGCCGTGCCGTTGGTCGGTCGTCGTGGTGAACGGTTCGCCGTGCGCGCGGTCGATGACCTGGCAGTTCAGGCCGGTCGACCAGACGGGCCGATGCGGCGTAAACGGCATCGTCGGGAGCGAAACGAGGTGGGGTGGATGACCACGGCTGCGCCCCGCACGCCCGGGGGTCAGGGGCGTGCGGGTTCCGGGCCGGCGCGGGCCGCCCATCGCTGGGATTTCATCACCCGGAGCTCGCCGCACTCACAGAACCCCTGGAACCCGCTTTGGGCGATGATGATCGGCTTTTTCATGATCATGGTCGACTCGACCATCGTCGCGATCGCAAACCCGACCATCATGGCCAACCTGCGCATCGGCTACGACACCGTGGTCTGGGTGACCAGCGCCTACCTGCTGGGTTATGCCGTCGTGTTGCTCGTGGCGGGTCGCCTCGGCGACCGGTTCGGCCCCAAGAACCTGTACCTGATCGGCCTGGTGGTCTTCACTATCTCCTCGGTGTGGTGCGGACTGTCGGGCAGCGCCGCCATGCTGATCGCGGCCCGCGTCGTGCAAGGCATCGGAGCGGGCGTGCTCACCCCGCAAACCTTGTCGACGATCACCCGGATCTTCCCGCCGGAACGGCGCGGCATCGCGGTGAGCTTGTGGGGCGCCACCGCGGGAGTCGCCAGCCTGGTGGGCCCGCTGGCCGGCGGTGTCCTGGTCGACGGGCTGGGCTGGGAGTGGATCTTCTTCGTCAACGTCCCCATCGGGGTGATCGGGCTGGCGTTGGCGTATTGGCTGATCCCGGTGTTGCCCACCCAGTCACACCGGTTCGATCTGATCGGGGTGGGCCTGTCCGCGGTGGGCATGTTCTTGATCGTGTTCGGGCTGCAGCAGGGGCAGGCCGCGCACTGGCAGCCGTGGATTTGGGCGTTGATCGTCGCGGGCTTCGGGTTCATGACGGTGTTCGTCTTCTGGCAGTCGGCGAACCCCCACGAACCGCTGATTCCGTTGGTGATCTTCGGTGACCGCGACTTCAGCCTGTGCAACGTCGGGGTGGCCATCGTCTCGTTCGCCGCGACGGCGATGATGCTGCCGCTGACGTTTTATGCGCAGGCTGTTTGCGGGCTGTCGCCGACGCGCTCGGCCCTGCTGATCGCGCCGATGGCGATCGCCAACGGGGTGTTCGCGCCGTTCGTCGGCAAGATCGTCGACAATTACCATCCGCGGCCGGTGCTCGGTTTCGGTTTTTCGGTGCTGGCGATCGCGCTGACCTGGCTCACCTTCGAGATGGCGCCGACGACGCCGATCTGGCGGCTGGTGTTGCCGTTCTTCGCGATGGGCGTGGGGATGGCGTTCGTGTGGTCGCCGCTGACCGCGACCGCGACGCGAAACCTGCCCGCGCAGCTGGCCGGTGCGGGCTCTGCGGTGTACAACTCGGTCCGGCAGCTGGGCGCGGTGCTCGGCAGCGCCGGCATGGCCGCATTCATGACCTGGCGGATCAGTGCCGAGATGCCGCGGCGGCCGTCCGGTGGGGGCGTCGACGAGGACGCCATCGCGTTGCAGTTGCCCCCGTTTCTGCGCGAACCGTTTGCGGTCGCGATGTCGCAATCGGTGCTGTTGCCCGCGTTCATCGCGTTGTTCGGGATCATCGCCGCCCTGTTCTTGGTGGGCTTCGCCCCCTGGTCGCGCACCGGCCGAGGCGGCGATCCCTTCGGGCCCGACGACGATGACATCGTCGACGACGACTATGACGACGACGAGTACGTCGAATTGCTCCTCCAACGCGAATCCGATGTCGAGCGCGGCGGCCCGCCGTCAGGGGAGCGGGCTAATGCGGGGCCCCCTCCCGCCGGCCCGCGGCCGCGGGGCCCGGTCGATTCGTCGCGCAGCGTGTTCAATGAGCCGGTAGCGCCGGCGCAACCAATTGGCTTTGCCCACAACGGCTCTCATGTCGACAGCGGCAAGCGCCTCCGTCAGGTGGCGGTGCGACGCTCGGTCAAGCCCAGCCCGCCGGTGGAGCGGTTTACCCGACCGCCGCGCCGCCCCCACAGGGGTCCGGCGGGTCACCACTTCACCGAGGGTGACTCGCTGCGAGGTCACCACCACCGCGCCGATCCCGACGACGATCCCACCGGTTACGGCCGGCACTCGTCGGGAAATTAGGCGCCTCAGCGCAGATCGGGTTGGGTGAGCGCCAAGAATGCGCCCAGGTCGGTCAGGCCCGCGGGCGTGGCGGGCAGGTAGTCCGTCAGCGACGGCGACCGCACGATCACCGCTGCGTATTGCGCCCGGCTGACCGCCACGTTGAGTCGATTCCTGTTGAGCAGGAAGGACATTCCGCGTGGCACCACGTCCGTGGAGGAAACCGTCATCGAGATGAACACCACGGGCGCCTGGCCGCCTTGGAACTTGTCGACGGTCCCCACCCGCACACCGCCGAGCCCGGCAGAGCTCAACCGGCGACGCAGCAATGCCACCTGCGCGTTGTAGGGTGCCAGCACCAGCACATCGGCGGCCGTCAATGCCCGGCGGCCGTGCTCATCGGTCCATGGCGCGCCGAGCAGTTGCCCGATCTCGGCGGCGATCGCGTCGGCCTCCTCCGGGCTTTCGGTCGAATTACCCTGGTGCTCAACCGAAAGCAGCTGCACACCCGGCCCATACCCGTCCAGGCGGCGGGCGGCGGTGCATTCATCCGAATGCAGCCTGCCTTCGTAGGACAGCGAGGACACAGCGGCGCAGACGGCCGGGTGCATCCGGTAGGAACGGTCCAGAAAGTAGCCACGTTCGTCGGGCAGCGTCCGTTGACCGTCGACCAGCCAAGCCAGCGCGGACGTGTCCACCTGCTCCGGATGGGTGCCCTGGCTGACTTGCGGCAACTGTTGGGGGTCTCCGAGCAGCAGCAGATTCGCGGCGGCCGGAGCCACGGCGATGGTGTTGGCCAGACAGAATTGGCCCGCCTCGTCGATCACCAGCAGATCCAGGCTGCCCGGCGGTATCCGGTTGGCGTTGGCGAAATCCCATGCGGTGCCGCCGATCACACAACCCGGCGTGTCAGCGAGGAACGCGGCGTACGCGCTGCCGTCGATCTCTTGCCAGCGCGGAGCCTGGTGGTCGTTGCGCTTCTTCGCGATCCGTTGCGGATCCAGGCCGGCGTCGATCACGCAGTCCAGCAGGTTCTCCACCGTGGCGTGCGATTGCGCGACGACGCCGACGCGCCAGCCGCGCTCGGTGACCAGGTGTTGGATCACTCGCGCGGCCGTGTGCGTCTTGCCGGTGCCGGGCGGCCCGTGCACCGCCAGGTACGACGAATCCAAATCGAGTAGTGCGGCGGTGATGTCGGCTGTGATGTTCGAGGCGTCGGTGCCGCGCGGCAGGGGAGTGCCGCTGCGCGTGCGGGGCGCGCGGCGCAGCAGGACGTCGACGATGGCGCTGCAGGGTAGGCGCGGGAGTCCGTCGGTCAGTGCTGCGGCGGTCGCCTCGATCGACTCCCGCAGCGCCGTGGTGGGAATCGGCGGGCCGGGGGTCAGCGCGAAGGGCAGCTGGTGAAATGGCTTGCCGTCGCCGCCAACTCGTTCGAGGACGATCACTGTGGTGGGCACCGCCGGGTCGTCGGCTTCGAGGACCGTGGCCCGTCCGGCCGCCCGTCGGTCCGGGCTGTCGGTCATGCCGGGCGGCGCCGGCGGTTTGTACAGCGCAAAGACGTCGCTCTTCAGGTCGCCGCGGGCCAGCTCGCCGTGTAACTGCAGGCGTCGCTGCGGTTTGCGCGCGCGGGGCGGGGTGTGCCAGTCGACGCTGACGGACGCGTCCTCGGCGACGAAAACATCGGTGTTGTCCGCCCATTCGTCGACGGGGAAGTTCAGCCGGTCGAAATGCGCCCACCAGAACGGTTTGTCCTCGCGGCGGTGGTAGCCGCGTGCGGCGGCCACCAACGCCACCGCCGTCTGCTCCGGGGTGCGCTCGTCGATGCCGGCAGCCCCGGTGAACGCCGACAGCGTCACCGCCAGTGGGTCGCGGTCCTCGACGGTGTTGCCGTCGCCCACGGGCTGGGCGCCGATCGGTACGACGCCGGATTCATAGGCGCGCAGCAGCAGCCAGTTACGCAATTCCTGAGTCGACCGGCAGTCGTAGTGGTTGTAGTCCTCGATCTCCTTGAGCACGGACGAGGCCTCGTCGCCCCGGCCCTCTGCGTGCAGTTCGCAATACCGTGCGTAGGAGGTGATCGAATCGGTCGCGGTGGTCACGTCCCCCGCGCGCAGTTGGGACCCCATGTAGAGGGGCTCGAGCGCCTTGAGGCTGAATGACTCCGCGCCGACGCGAATGCTCCTGCGCACCAACGGGTAAAGGTCGACCAACGTGCCGCTGCGCAGCAGTTCGTCGACTTCGTCCTCGCCGACGCCGTAGCGCCCGGCCAGCCGCAGCAACGCGGTCTTCTCGTAGGGCGCGTAGTGGTAGATGTGCATGTTGGGGCGGCGCTTGCGCCGTTTGGCCACCATCGCCAAGAAATCGGTCAGTGCTTTGCGTTCATCGGTCCGGTTGTGCGCCCACAGCGGGCGGAACGTGCCCGTCGGGCCGGCCTCCAGGACACCGAACAGGTATTCCAGGCCCCACTCGCGGCCGTCGGTGGTCCACAGCGGGTCGCCTTCGAAGTCGAAGAACAGATCGCCGGGGTCCGGCTCGGGGAGTAGCGCCAACGGCTGTGGGTCGATGACCTCGACCTGCGCCACGCCTGTGTCGCGTTGGCGCACTTGCAGTTTCGCCTGAGTCGTCAACGTGGCGACGACACCGGGGGCAAGCCCGGGCACGGGTCCGTTGTGGGCGGCCAGTTCGGCGACGGTGGTGATGCCGGCATGGAACAGCTTGTCCCGCTGGCTTACTCGTAAGCCGGCGACCAGCAGCACATCGTCGGCGGCCCGTAGCTGCTCGAGGCACAACGGACAATGAAAACAGGCGGCCACGCTTTCGTCGTCCCACCGCACCGCGGCGCCGCTCGCATAGTGGTCGACGAGCAGCCGCTGCAGGCGCGCCCGCTGCGAACGGTAGACCGGGACCAGGTCGCAGACGCGGTGCCGCACGGCCGTTCCGTCACCGAGCCGCAGTTCGGCCTCCGGCGCGACCGGCACGCCCGAGGCGGCCAGCGCGTCGGCGTAGGCGGCGAGCTGCAACAGCGCGGTCACCTTTTCGGAGCGGGCCAACTTGGTGTCGACGACCCGATACTGCTCGCCGTCACGCACTAGGAAGTCGGCGAATCCGAGGAAGCGGCCGTCGAACATCGCGGCTTGATACACCGCGGGGGCGCGGTCGGCGACGGCGCGCAGCGTCGCGTCGGTGGCCGCCGCCAGCCCGGCGGTCGTGTACGCCGGGCGGCCGATGACCGCGACCTCATCGCCGAACCGCTCGCGCAATCGGGCGAGCTCGCGCCGCTCATGCTCGTCGCCGAGGGCGGCTGTCCGCGTGAGCAGTTCGTCCTCGATCGCGGTCGCCGGGCCGCGGCCGAGTTTCGCGTCGAAATCCCGCAGCAGCGCGAATTCGCAGCGGGCGGCGGCGGCAAGGTCCGACGCGCTGTAAACGATGCTGTCGCCGGTCACGAACACTGGAGCCACTGTAGGACAGGGCTCCGACAGGATGGTCGCGCTGGGCGGGCGTGCCCGGGATCAGTGCCCGGGCGTATTGCCGATCAGTTCGACCGCGTTGCCGTTCCAATGGAACTTCACGTCGGTGTTCAAGCCCTTGATCCCGCCCGGGTAGGTCAACGCCACGGTGTCGCCCGTGGTTTGCGCCGGGTCGATGCCGTTGAAGCCGTAGGTGTCGGGGACACCCTGCGGGATGAATTGGCCGAGGTGGAACAGCACCGCGCGGGTGGTCGGGCTGACCGCGTTGGTGTTGGCCTTGATGATCACCGCCGAGAGCTGCGCGCACTGGTTGTAGTTGCCGGCCAGCGGCTCGGGATTCCACGGCTGCTGGCTGCGCGGGTCGCGCGGCAGTTCGGACACCACCTTCGCGATGGTGGGCGAGGCGAGATTGACCGCGCATGGATCGGCCGGTGGCGCGTTGCCGGGCTGGGCAGCCGGCGACGGCGTGGCCGGGGCAGTGATCGACGGGGTTTCCGACGTCCTGGCCTGCGGTGTCTTTGCGACGGTGGAATCTCCTGAACCGCAGCCGGTCAAGGTGATGGCGATTAATGCAACAGCGGCCGAGCAGGTCAGTGGCTCGGTACGACACGGTAGCGACCACACATCGACGCACCGTACCGTCATCGGCTCCGCGGGTGTGGCAGGCGTGGCCGGGCCCCGCTCGGCTGTGCTGATGATCACGCGGACCGCCGGACGGCCGGTCACCACTAGACTCCTTGGGCGATGACCCTCTCAGACAGCTCGACCGGGGCTGCCTCTCCGACGTTTGCCGACCTGCAGATCCACCCTTCGGTGCTGCGGGCGGTCGCTGACGTCGGTTACGAATCACCCACCGGCATCCAGGCCGCGACGATCCCGGCGCTGATGGCGGGCTCGGACGTCGTCGGACTGGCGCAGACCGGCACCGGCAAGACCGCCGCGTTCGCGATCCCGATCCTGTCCAAAATCGACGTCACCAGCAACGCCACCCAGGCCCTGGTGCTCGCCCCGACCCGGGAACTGGCCCTGCAGGTTGCCGAGGCGTTCAGTCGGTACGGTGCCCACCTGCCCAAGATCAACGTGCTGCCGATCTACGGCGGCTCGTCCTACAGCGTGCAGCTGGCCGGGCTGCGCCGCGGCGCCCACGTGGTGGTCGGGACGCCCGGTCGGGTGATCGACCACCTCGAACGGGGGACGCTGGACCTGTCCCACGTCGACTACCTGGTGCTCGACGAGGCCGACGAGATGCTCACCATGGGCTTCGCCGAAGAAGTCGACCGCATCCTGTCCGAGACCCCGGAATACAAACAGGTGGCTTTGTTCTCCGCGACCATGCCGCCCGCGATCCGAAAGCTCACCACCAAGTACCTGCACGATCCGCTCGAGGTCAGCACCAAGGCGAAAACCGCTACCGCCGAGAACATTTCGCAGCGCTACATCCAGGTCGCCGGCCCCCGCAAGATGGACGCGCTGACCCGGGTCCTCGAAGTCGAGCCGTTCGAAGCGATGATCATCTTCGTCAGGACCAAACAGGCCACCGAGGAAGTCGCCGAAAAGCTCAGGGCGCGAGGTTTCTCCGCGGCCGCCATCAACGGCGACATCGCCCAGGCGCAGCGCGAGCGGACCGTCGCCGCCCTGAAGGACGGCAGCATCGACATCCTGGTTGCCACCGACGTGGCCGCGCGCGGGCTCGACGTGGAGCGGATCTCGCACGTGCTCAACTACGACATCCCGCACGACACCGAGTCGTACGTGCACCGGATCGGGCGCACCGGCAGGGCCGGACGTTCGGGAACCGCGCTGCTCTTCGTCTCCCCGCGAGAGCGCCACCTGCTCAAGGCGATCGAAAAGGCCACGCGGCAAACGCTCACCGAAACCGAGTTGCCCACCGTCGAGGACGTCAACGCGCAGCGGGTGGCCAAGTTCGCCGATTCGATCACCAACGCGCTCGGGGCCCCCGGCATTGACCTGTTCCGCAAGCTGGTCCAGGACTACGAACGCGAGCACGACACCCCGATGGCCGATATCGCCGCCGCGCTGGCCTTGCAGTCCCGCGACGGCGAGGCGTTCCTGATGGCACCCGAACCTCCGCCCGAGCGACGCGAGCGGCGCACCGAACGGCGCGATCGGCCCGAAAAGCCAAGGTCGACACGGCCGTTCGCCACCTACCGCATCGCGGTGGGCAAGCGCCACAAGATCGGTCCGGGGGCGATCGTGGGCGCCATCGCCAACGAGGGAGGGCTGCATCGCAGCGATTTCGGCCACATCTCGATCGGGCCGGATTTCTCGCTGGTGGAACTGCCGGCCAAGTTGCCCCAATCGACGTTCAAAAGGCTTGAGCAGACCCGCATTTCGGGGGTGTTGATCAACCTTCAGCCGGACAGGTCCTCCGCCAAGGCCCGCGGCGGCCGCGACGGCGGGAAACCGCGCAGGAAACACGGCGGATGACGCTGTCTGAAGAACAGGACGCCCAGGGCGGGCTCGAGCAGACCTCCCGCGTCGACCGCGTCGCCTCGCTGACCGGCGTCCGCGCCGTCGCCGCGCTGCTCGTCGTCGGCACCCACGCGGCCTACACCACCGGCAAATACACACACGGCTATTGGGGCCTGGTCGGTTCCCGGATGGAGATCGGGGTGCCGATCTTCTTCGTGCTCTCCGGTTACCTGTTGTTCCGTCCGTGGGTGAAATCCGCCGCAACGGGTGGCCCGCCGCCGTCGCTGAGTCGCTATGCGTGGCACCGGGTTCGGCGCATCATGCCCGCCTACGTCATCACCGTGCTGTTCGCCTACGTGCTGTATCACTACCGCGAGGCGGGGCCAAACCCCGGACACTCGTGGCTCGGGCTGGCGCGCAACCTGACGCTGACCCAGATCTACTGCAACGGCTACCTGGGCAAGTATCTGCACCAGGGGCTGACCCAGATGTGGAGCCTGGCCGTGGAGGCCTCGTTCTACGTCATCCTTCCGCTGCTGGCCTACCTGCTGCTGGTGCTGATCTGCCGGCGGCAGTGGCAGCCGAAATTGGTGCTGGGCGCCCTGGCGGGGATGCTGTTGATCAGCCCGGCGTGGTTGGTTCTCGTGCACACCGATCACTGGTTTCCCGACGGTGCCCGGCTATGGCTGCCTACCTACCTGGCCTGGTTCCTCGCCGGCATGATGCTCACGGTGTTGCAAGAGATGGGTGTGCGCGGCTACGGGTTCGTGGCCATCCCACTGGCGATCATCAGCTATTTCATCGTCTCCACTCCCATCGCCGGCGCGCCCACCACCTCCCCGGCAACCCTGAGCGAAGCGTTGTTCAAGACCTGTTTTTACGCCGTGATCGCCGCGCTGGCGGTGGCGCCGCTGGCGCTGGGGGACCACGGATGGTATTCGCGGCTCCTGGCCAGCCGCCCCATGGTGTGGCTGGGGGAGATCTCCTACGAAATCTTCCTGATCCACCTGATCACCATGGAATTCGCGATGGACTACGTGGTGGGCGCGCGCGTCTACACCGGGCCGATGCTGTACCTGTTCATCGCGACGCTGGTGCTGACGATCCCGTTGGCATGGCTGCTGCACCGTTTCACGCGCGTCCGCGACTGAGCCCACAGATCGACAAAGATAGGTTACCCTTACCTAAGTTCAACTTGAGGAAAGGGCATCCGACGCATGAGCGATCACCAGGCTTCACGGGGATGGACCGGCACGGTGCTCAAGCTGCTGGGGGCCGGCGATTACCGGCTCACCGTGACCGCCCGCCGCGAGATCACCCCGCACTACCTGCGCCTGAGCTTCGCCGATGGCGGATTGCTCGGCCAACACGGGGTCCATCCCACGATGTGGGTACGGCTGTGGTTCGCCGACGGCGACAAACTGCACCAGCGCGGATACACGCTGGTGGACCCTGACCCGGCGGCCGGCGCACTGGACATCGAGTTCGCTCTGCACGACGGCACCGCGTCGCGGTGGGCGCGAACGGCGCAACCCGGCGACACGATCGACGCCACCGTGCTCGGCAGCAGGTTCGCCGTTCCCGATCCGGCCCCAGCCGGCTACGTCATCGTCGGGGACTGCGCGTCGCTGCCGGCGATCAACTCGCTGCTCACCTCGATCGGTGAGGTGCCGGCGCGGGTCTTCTTGGAGGCGGGCCACGAGGGTGACAAAGACCTGCCGGTGGCGCGTTGCGCCGATGTCATCTGGGTGGACCGCAAGGATGCCGGTCAGGCCTTGCTGGAGGCGGTGCGGTCGGCGGCCTTTGACGCCGGGGACCACTTCGGTTGGGTGGCCTGCGACAACCGCACCACCCGCTCGGTTGCCAAAGCGTTGCGGGAGGACTTCGGTATCCCGCGCAAATCGATTAAGGCGCAAGCCTATTGGGTGGCCTGATGAAGGAGAGGGGGACGGCTGCCAGCTAGCGGCGGGCGCTTGCCGGGGCGATGATCGGGACGACGAACTCCTCGATCATCGCCCGCTCCTCGTTATCGTCGCGGCCCGGATACATCAGCATCGACACGATCACCCGGACCACCCAGCGCGCCCGGCGCGCGACGATCGCGGGATCGTCGGCCCCCAGGGAGTGCAGGAACGCCGCCGCCAGGGCCGCGATGACGTCGGACTGGCCTGCCAACTCGCCGCCGACCGGCGGGCGGCTCGTCGCGAACCAAGACGCAAGCGCGGGACTCTCGCGCACCATCCCCAAGGTGACGAGAATGCTCACGATCAGCCGTTCGTGCGGGTCCTCGATGCCGCCGGTGCGCGCGAGGATCTCGCGGCCCAGTCGGTGGGTCTCACGGTGCACATAGGCGGTGCGCAGGGCCTCGCGGTTCTCGAAGTACCGGTACAGCGTCGCGCGGGAACACCCCGCGGCCCTGGCGATTTCGTTCATGCCGATCGAACCCGAGTCGCGCACGGTGTAAAGCTCCTCCGCCGCGTCGAGTATCCGGTCGACGGCCGCCTCGTTGCGGCGCGAGGAAAGCCAGTCGTTACCCGCCATCAGGACCGCATTCGGATCGGCACCGACAGCTGCCGCCGCACGTAACTGCCGCCGGCCCAGACGATGCCCGCCTCGTCGACCTCGAAGTCCGGACACCGCGCCAGCAGTTCGGTGAGCGCCACCCGGGACTGCATCCGGGCCGCGGCGGCGCCCAGGCAGTGGTGCGCTCCGTGGCTGAACGTCAAAATGTTGCGCGGGCATCGCGTCACGTCGAGTTCGGCGGCGTCCGGCCCGTATTGGCGTTCGTCGCGGTTGGCCGACCCGTACAGCAGCAGCGCCCGACGCCCGGCGGGAATGGTGGTGTCGCCGATCGTCACGTCGCGGGTGGTCGTGCGCGCCAACCCCTGGACCGGTGAGGTCATCCGCAGCAGCTCTTCGACGGCGTCGGTGATCAATTCGGGGTTGTCCACCAGAAGCTTTCGCTGGTCGGGCCGCTCGTGCAGCAATGGCATCGACCCGCCGAGCATCCCGGTGACGGTGTCGTTGCCGCCGGTGACCATCGTGAACGTGAAGGCGAGGATCGACAGCGTGCCGGCGATGTCGCCGTCGGCTCCGACCCCGGCGGCGACCAGGTGCGAGATCGTGTCATCCTCGGGTTCGGTGCGACGCCGTTCGATCAGGCCGGTGAAGTAGGCCATCATCGACCCGACCGCATCGCCGACGGTTTCCAGCGCGCCCGCGACGCCGCCCTCGGCGGTGTTGGCCGCGACGATCGCCTGGGTCCATCCGTCGAACTGCGCCCAATCCTCTTCGGGCACACCCAGATAATGCGCGACCACCATCGACGGCAGCGGTTTGAAAAGCTCGGTGACGATGTCACCGCCGCCGGCCGCGCGCAACCCCTCGATGCGCTCGACGACGAAATCCCGCACCTTGGGTTCCACCGCCTCGACCTGTCGCGGCGTGAACCCACGCGACACCAGCTTGCGGAACTCGGTGTGCACTGGCGGATCCTGCATCACAAACGGCGGATTGTCCTGCAGCCCAATCAATTCCAGATCGTCATAGTTGACGGTCAGGCCCTTTGCCGAGGAGAAGGTTTCGTGGTCCCGTGCCGCGGCCCACACATCGGCGTGCCGGGACAACACGTAGTAGTCGTCCGCGGGGGATTTCGGGGGAACGACGTGGTGCACGGGATCGTGGTCGCGCAGGGCGCGGTACATCGGCCACGGGTTCGGCCAGGTGGCGGCGGTCGCGAGCTGGAATGCGACCGGCACGTTCTGGGACATAACAGTAGCCATGTCTCATTCGTACGACAGTGGTAGCAATATGTCAACCGTCGCTGGCGACGACAGCGCGGCCAGCTTCACGTTCGGGACCGAGCGTGCGGCCAGCTTCACGCTCGACCAGCGGCTCGCCGCCGAGCCAAACCAGAACTAGATGCCCGACCCTGGGTTGAGGATGCCGAGCGGATCCAGCGCCTGCTTGATGCGCCGGTTGAGGTCCATCACGTCCGGCCCCAGATAGCCCGCCAGCCAGGGCCGCTTCAGCCGGCCGACGCCGTGCTCGCCGGTGATCGTGCCGCCGAGCCCCACGGCCAGATCCATGATCTCGCCGAACGCCAGGTGCGCGCGCTCGGTCATGTCGGCGTCGGCGGGGTCATAGACGATCAGCGGGTGGGTGTTGCCGTCGCCGGCGTGCGCGATCACCGAGATCATCAGGTCGCGTTCGGCGGCGATGCCCGCGATCCCGGTGACCAGCCGGCCGAGCGCCGGAAGCGGCACGCCTACGTCCTCGAGCAACAGCGATCCCTTGGCTTCGACGGCCGGGATGCAAAACCGCCGCGCGACGACGAACGCTTCGCCCTCATCGGGATCGTCGGTCGAAAACACTTCCGTCGCAGCGCTTTCCGCGAACACCTTGGCCATGATCTCGGCGTCCTCGCTACCGGCGCGGCCGCGCTCGTCGGACCCGGCCACCAGCATGGCCGCCGCCCCGCGATCCAGGTCCATGCGCAGGCTGTCTTCGACGGCGTTGATCGCCGTCGAATCCATGAACTCCAGCATCGACGGGCGAAGCCGCGCGGTGACTGCGAGCACCGCGTCGACCGCGTCCTGCACCGACGCGAAGCTGGCGACGACGATGCTGGACGCGTTCTGCTTGGGTACCAGCCGCAGCGTCACCTCCGTAACGACCCCCAGCGTGCCTTCGCTGCCGACGAAGAGCTTGGTCAACGACAGGCCCGCGACGTCCTTGAGTCGCGGCCCGCCCAACCGGACCGCGGTGCCGTCGGCCAGCACCACCTGCATGCCCAGCACATAGTCGGTGGTGACGCCGTACTTCACGCAGCACAACCCGCCGGCGTTGGTGGCGATGTTGCCGCCGATGCTGCAGATCTCGAACGAGGACGGATCCGGCGGATACCACAGGCCGTGTTCGGCGGCGGCCTTTTTCACCTCGGCGTTGAACAGCCCGGGCTGACATACCGCGGTGCGGGTCACCGGGTCGACGGCGACGTCGCGCATCTTCTCCATCGAGAGCACGATGCCGTTGTCCAGCGCGGTCGCCCCGCCGGACAAACCGCTGCCGGCGCCCCGGGGCACGACCGGAACCCGGTTCGCTGTGGCCCAGCGCAGCACGGTCTGCACCTCTTCGGTGCGCCGCGGCCGGACCACGGCCAGCGGTTTGCCGGCCGAAGGGTCGAACGCGCGGTCCTGGCGATAGCCCTCGGTCACGGTGGGATCGGTGACGACCATCCCGTCGGGCAGGTCGGCGATCAGGCTGGCCAGGGCGTCGGAGCTCACGGCCCGATAGTAAGCCCGTGTCGCGGCCCCGGACGGCGCCCGGGTCGGCACGACGTGGCCGCTGGATGCAGGATGTTCATGTGCTCGACCACCCGCGTACCGGCCAGCCGTTCGACTCTCCGGTTGGCGCGGGCACCGGATGGCCGGGTGATCCGGCCACACCGCAGACCCCGGTAGCGGCCGATGCCGCCCAGGTCGTCGCGCTCGCGCAACGCGCCACCTCGATCCCCGAACTCGACGCCCTGGTCAGCGTGTGCCGGGCCTGCCCGCGGTTGGTCGATTGGCGCGAGGAGGTCGCGCTCATCAAACGGCGGGCCTTCGCCGACCAACCGTATTGGGGCCGGCCGGTGCCCAGCTGGGGAGCGGCGCGGCCCCGGCTGTTGATCGTCGGGCTGGCGCCCGCCGCGCACGGCGCCAACCGCACCGGCCGGATGTTCACCGGCGACCGCTCGGGCGACCAGTTGTACGCGGCGCTGTACCGGGCCGGACTGGTGAACCAGCCGACCAGCGTCGACGCCGCGGATGGCTTGCAGACCAAGCAGATTCGCATCGTCGCCCCGGTGCGGTGCGCGCCGCCCGCCAACGCCCCGACCCCGACCGAGCGGGACACCTGCTGGCCCTGGCTGCAAGCCGAATGGCAGCTGGTGGCCGACCACGTTCGCGTGGTCGTGGCCCTCGGAGGTTTCGGGTGGCAGATCGCGCTGCGGCTGCCGGGTCCCTCCGCTACAAGAGCGGGGCGCAAGCCGCGGTTCGGTCACGGCGTCGTTGCCGACCTGGCGCCCGGCGTGCGGTTGGTCGGCTGCTACCACCCGAGCCAGCAAAACATGTTCACCGGTAGGTTGACTCCAGCAATGCTCGACGGCGTCTTCCGCGACGCGAAAGAACTGGCAGGGATCAAGTGAGCGAGGTTCTGGTTTCCGGTGCCAGCGTGGCGGGCACGGCGGCCGCGTTTTGGCTTGGGCGGCACGGCCATTCGGTGACGGTGGTGGAGCGCTATCGCGGCCCGCGGCCGGGTGGCCAGGCGATCGACGTGCGCGGCCCGGCGCTGACCGTACTCGACCGCATGGGGCTGCTGGCCGCCGCCGAGAAGCGCAGGACGCAAATCCGCGGCTCCTCCGTCGTCGACCGTGACGGCAATGAACTGTCCCGCGACACCGAGTCGACTCCGACCGGCGGACGCATCGACAGTCCCGACATCGAACTGCTGCGCGACGACTTGGTCGAATTGCTTTACGGCGCAAGCCAATGGACCACCGACTACCTTTTCGACGACAGCATCACCGCGCTGGAGGACGTTGGTGCGGCCGTCCGCGTCACCTTCGAGCGCGCCGCGCCACGCGAATTCGACCTCGTCATCGGTGCCGACGGATTGCACTCCAACGTACGGCGATTGGTGTTCGGGCCGGAGGAGAATTTCATCGAGCGGCTGGGCACGCACGCGGCGATCTTCACCGTGCCCAATTTCTTGGACCTGGATTACTGGCAGATGTGGCACTACGGGGACTCCACCATGGCGGGGATCTACAGCGCGCGTAACAACGCCGAGGCCCGGGCCATGTTGGGTTTCATGGAGCCAGAGCTGCGGATCGACTACCGCGACACCGAGGCCCAATTCGGCGAGCTGGAGCGGCGGATGGCCGGTGAAGGATGGATTCGCCCGCAACTGCTGGAGTACATGCGGACCGCGCCGGATTTCTACTTCGACGAGATGTCGCAGATCAAGATGGACCGCTGGTCACGCGGCCGGGTGGCGCTGGTCGGCGACGCCGGGTACTGCTGCTCGGCCCTGTCGGGTCAGGGAACCAGCGTCGCGCTGCTGGGCGCCTACGTGCTGGCCGGCGAGCTCAAGTCCGCCTCCCAGGACGGGACAGCCGATTACGAACGCGGATTCGCCGACTACCAGCGCGAGTTCGGTGACTACGTCCAGCGCAACCAGTGGCTGGTCGTGGACAACATTCCGGGCGGCGCACCGATACCGCAAGAGGTGTTCGACCGTATCGTCTCCTCGATCACCCTCAAGGACTACTAGGGCGGGTTCGGGAACGTTTGCCGGGCCGCACACGTTGACGCCATCGTGCGTCTTTCCGTCCTTGATCTCATCCCGGTGCGCACCGACCAGACGACCGGCGACGCCCTGGCGGCCACCGTGCAGCTGGCGCAGGCCGCGGATCGGTTGGGCTTTACCCGCTACTGGGTCGCCGAGCACCACAACATGCCTTCGGTCGGCGCCACCAGCCCGCCGGTGGTGCTCGCCTATCTGGCCCCGCAGACCTCGCAGCTACGGCTCGGCTCGGGCGGGGTGATGCTGCCCAACCACGCGCCGCTGGCGGTGGCCGAACAATTCGCGCTGCTGGAGGCGGCCGCCCCGGGTCGCATCGACCTCGGCATCGGCCGGGCGCCGGGATCGGACCCGGTGACCTCATATGCGCTGCGGGGTGGGCATGACGGTCGGGACATCGAGAACTTCCCCGAATACCTCGACGACGTGGCGGCGCTGATGAGCGCGCGCGGCGTGCGGGTTGCGTTGCGCTCCGGCGACTACACGCTCAAGGCCACCCCCGCCGCCGCGACCGAACCGCGCCTGTGGCTACTGGGTTCGTCGATGTATTCGGCGCATCTGGCCGCCGCCAAGGGGTTGCCGTACGTCTTCGCACATCACTTCTCCGGCAAGGGAACCGAAGAGGCGCTCGAGGTTTACCGCTCCCGCTTCAAGCTCAGTGCCGTGGCCGCCGAGCCGCGGACGTTTTTGACGGTCAACGCGGCGGTGGCCGAAACCCGGGAAGAGGCAACGGCGTTGATGTTGCCCAACCTGCAGATGATGGCCAGGCTGCGCACCGGGCAGCCGCTTGGGCCGGTGCCGCTGGTGGAGGAGGCGGCGACGGCCGAGCTGACGGGACCGCAGCAGGGGATCGTCGAGAGTGGTCTGCGACGGGCCGTCCTGGGTGCACCGGCGGAGGCCGCCGAGCAGATCCGGGCGCTTGCCGAACGGTTCGGCGTCGACGAGGTGATGGTGAACCCGGTGGCTTCGGCCCGCCGCGGCACCGACCCCGACGCCGCACCGGCGCGCGTCGCGACGCTGGAGCTGCTGGCCAAAGAGTTGTTCTGAGTCCCGCTCAGGCCCGCGGGTTGGTCTGGCTGGGGCGGGGTTCGGGTGCGTTGTCGGCCATCCAGTGCCGTAACTCTTCCGGAGGCATGGGCGGGCTGTGCACGAAACCCTGGGTGATCATGCAGCCATAGCGGTGCAGGGCGTTCAGCGTGGTCTCGTTTTCGACGCCCTCGGCGACCAGGTCGGCGCCCAGGTTGTGCGCGAGCGCCACGGTCGAGCGCACGATGGCGACCGATCGCGTGTCGTGGGCCAGGCGGGTTACGAAAATCCGGTCGAGTTTGAGCTCGTCGACCGAAACCTCTTGCAGGCGAGCCAATGACGACCAGCCGGTGCCGTAGTCGTCGATCGATATGCGAATTCCCAGGCGTTGCAATGCGGCGACGGTGTTGCGGGATCGCGCGGAATCCATCAGCGCGCTCTCGGTGATCTCGAGGATGAGCGCGTCTGCGGGCAGGTCATAACTTGCGAGCAGCCGCTCGACGGTACCGACGAGCTCGATGTCGAGCAGGTTGGTCGTCGACAGGTTCACCGCGACGGTGAGCGTGATGCCCTGCTCACGCCAGCACCGGACCTGTTTGAGAGCCATGCTCAGTGTGCGGTTCGAGATCTTGCGCATCAGTCCGGCGCGTTCGGCGATGGGCAGAACTTCCTCGGGCAGCAGCGTTCCGCGGGTGGGGTGCTGCCAGCGCAGCACCGCCTCGACGCTGTGAACGCTGCCGTCGCGCCCGTCGATCTTGGGTTGGTAGTGCAATCTCAGCTCGTCGGTGTCGAACAATGCCGTGCGCAGGTCCTCGATGAGGTCGGGGTCGTTGTTCCGATAAACCTCGAACGACGAGTCGTACACCGCGATCTTGCTGCGGGCGGACTTGGCGTGCGCCATCGCGGTTTCGGCGCGGCTCAGCAGCTCCTGCGGGCGGTCGCAGTGGTCGGGACACAGCGCGATGGCGATGCGGCCTTCGACTTGGACGGTGATCGGATCCAGGGCGATCGGCTCGCTCAACGACTCCAGCAGCCGGCCCGCCTGGGCGCTGGCGGCGGTGAGGTTGGCCCCGTCCGAGAGCAGCACGGCGAATTGGTCATCACCGACCCGCGCAAGCATGTCGTCGCGGCGGACGCTGCCGGACAATCGGTTTGCGATATGGCACAGCAACTCATCGCCGAATTGGCGACCGATCGAGTCGGTGATCTCGCGAAAATCGCTGAGGCTCAACAACAACAATGCCCGCCGCGCGTGCGCTTTGCTTGGCAGCGACGACGGCCCCGGCGACGCCGAAGCGGGCAACGCGGTCAGCGCCGCCGCCAGTGAATGCCGGTTCGGCAGCGCGGTCAACTCGTCGGTCATGGCGTGCTTGCCGTGCGTGTGCAGCAGGCTCACGTCGCGGAAGGTCAGCGAGAACCGCCCCGTCGCCACGACCAGGCTCAACGCCGCCAGCGTCGCGGCTGGTCGCGAATGATGCGCCAGGACAATCACTCCCAGTGCGACAACCGAGGTCATCGCCGGGGTGATATACGGGCTGAATCGGTACTTGGGCAATGGCGCCGCCGGCGACGAAGGGGACCAGCTGGCCATCGCGATGAGTAACGACGACGCCGGCCAGCAGGCATCCAGCAAGGTGCCGACCCGATACGAGCCGGCGGTCGTCTGGAACAGATACGCCCCGTCCGCCACCGCAAACAAGACCAACCCGGCCACCAGCAGAGCCCAACGAAATTCATTGCGCCAACCGAGTATTGGCAACATGCCGGCGGCCAGGGCCAGGAGCACCAGGTCGATCCAGGGGTAGACCAGGCCCATCCAAACCGTCGCCGGTGTGCGTAACGTCGCCGCGCGCATGGGGCCCTCGGTCAAGGCCACGGCCACCGCCGCCAACGTCAGGGCGCACACCAGCGAGTCGAGCTGGATCGGGATCGGCAGCCGCTTGAACCGTGCCCGCATGAGCAGCAGCAGCCCCGCGTAGACCAAGGGGTAGTACGCCAAGTACACCGGGTCGGCCACCGACGGGGACCGACCGTTGGGCACCCACACGGCGTAGACGATGTCGCCCGCGGCCGAGAACGCCATAGCGGCGGCGATCAGTGACCACGCCAAGCGGTCGCCCGGGACGCGGCACACGCGAAGGGCAACCAGGCCGGCCGCCAACACGTTCAGCGCCGAATACAGCGTCGTGGCCGAGAACATGCCATGTCCCGTATCCGGATGTACGACGCTGGACGCGGCGAAGGCGATCACCCCGATGGCCAGCACCGCGAAGCCGGCC
The DNA here is from genome assembly GCF_020217485.1 of Mycobacterium sp. WUMAC-067. Taxonomy (GTDB): domain Bacteria; phylum Actinomycetota; class Actinomycetes; order Mycobacteriales; family Mycobacteriaceae; genus Mycobacterium. Next base: position 62,536 of record NZ_JAEKMI010000002.1, read on the forward strand.
TGGACAACGCTCGGCGGTCGACGGGGGGCTTGCGCGACATCGGCGGCGGGCGAGGTCGTGGGTGTTGTCGCGACGTCGGACACGGGCGGCGGCGGTGTCGCCTCGGCGCTGACGGCGACACGCGACGCAACCGCGGAATCCTGCGAACCGGGAGACGGCGGAAAGGCATACGGCAGCGGCCGGTCGGGCATGAAGCTGCGGATGCATTGCCCGCCTTCGCGTTTGGCGGCGTACATGGCGAGGTCGGCATGCCGCAGCAGCTGATCGACCGTGCAGGCCGACGCGCCGGTGCACACCGTGAATCCGATGCTGGGCCGGACGGTGATCGGAATGCCGTCGATCAGAATGGCCCCGGTGAAGGCGTCGAGGATCCGATGCGCGGCCGCCTGCGATTCCGTGACGGAAGCCTCGATGACGGCCGCGAATTCGTCGCCACCAAGGCGGGCGATGGTGCCGGCTTCCCCCAACGCCGCGGTGAGCCGCCCGGCCACCCGGATGAGGAGCTCGTCGCCGGCGGGATGCCCCAGGGCATCGTTGACCGCCTTGAAGTTGTCGAGGTCCAGGCACAACACCGCGATGGGCATGCCGTTGGGATGCCGGCGCGCCACCGCCTGTTCCAGGCGCTGCAGGAAGAGGGCCCGATTCGCCAGACCGGTCAGGTTGTCACGAAAAGCTTCCCGCGCGACTTCCGACAACAGATGCTGGTTGTCGACCAGGACGACGAATTGGCGGGCCAGGACGGCGGCCACCAGTACGCCCAGCGCGGCCAGCATGGGATCGTGCAGCGAATTTCCCGCCGCGTGTGCCCAGACCGCCGCGGCGGCGAGGATCAACGGCAAGTAGGGCAGCCACAGCCGGGCCCGGAATTCGATCTCATCCGGCGATGCCGGCGCGGGACCCTCGTGCACCGCGGACAGCGCCGCGAGCGCCAACAACGCCAGCCCGGCCACGCGGACCAGGTCACCGACACCGCCCGTGTGATAGCTGGCGATGCCGGTATAGAAGACCAGCGCCATGTCGGCGAGGCAGATGGTCGCGACGCCACCGGCGAGCAGGGTGCGGCTCGGCCGGTCACCGGGACGAGCCCGGGACAGCATCAGGATCGCCGTCGTCACCTGGATGATGTCGGCGAAGACCTCCGCCGAGGTCACCAGCCGTGCACCGGAATGCTTTTGCAGCTGCGCTTCGACCACGAACACCCAGGCGATGACGAACAGCGACGTCGCCACGATGAGACCGTCGAGAAGCAGACGCCGGGGACTGTTGCGAGACAACTGGGACAGCAGCACCAACGACGTCATGGCGCCGACCGGCCACAGCAGCAGCACGAACTCTGTCGCCGCGGGGTGGGTGGCGTGGTCGAATTCCGGCCGCACGTCATAAACCGCCCAGATGACCTCCCCGGCCGCCCAACCGAGCAGGGCCGCGACCAGCGCCAGCCAGCCGTATCGTTGCCGCGGGGGCTTGGAGCGGGCCGCGCGCCCGGCGTATGCCGCCGCGACGGCAAGGCACATCGCGATGACGAACCCATTGACCGGGTGCGTCCCGTACGGGCCGCGCCATCCCCAGAACGACGACAGCACGATCAACAACCCGGCTACGCCGTATACGGCGACGAGGAGCCACCCGGCGGGCGCGGGCACCCCCGACCGCCGCCACGGATTCACCGCCCGCCGTTTCATGCCGCTCCAGCCGCTCCCCTGCTGTGTGGTGAAAACGAACAACTTCACCACGAGTTACAGGGCATTAAACCGCTGCGGATGTGCGCTGAGTGTGGCTTTTGCCAGGTTGGTGCGGCCCCTGCCCACCGAGCGGCGGCGGGCGCCGAGCCTAGTCCGGCTGACTTGCGTCGATACGGGCCAGCGCGTTGCGCAGAATCTGGCCGGTGGCGTCGCGGTCCGGGTCGCGGCGCAGCAGCATTCCTTTGGCCACCGACAGCTTGTCGCCGTTGCGGCGCGGCAAGACGTGCAAGTGGATGTGGAACACCGACTGAAAGGCCGCGCTGCCGTCGTTGATGGCGATGTTGGTCGCGTCGGCCAATTCCGTCGTGCGCGCGGCCCGGGCGATGCGTTGGCCCAGGGTGACCATCCCGGCCAGCGTTTCCGGTGCGGTGTCGGTGAGGTCGACGCTGTGCCGCTTGGGCACCACCAGCGTGTGGCCGCGAGTGAACGGGCGAATGTCGAGGATCGCCAAATAGTCGTCGTCTTCGTAGATCCGGATGGCCGGAGCTTCCCCGGCGACGACCGCACAGAACACGCAGGACATGTCGCCCACGGTACTTGTTGCTGCGCCGCAACCCCGCCGGGACCAGCCAGGGCCCGGCCCGTTTACGGGGTTACGCTGCCGCAGTGACCGACGATCTCGCCTTCGCCGGCACGGCGGCGCAGGCGCGCATGCTGGCCAACGGTGAACTGACCGCACCGGAATTGCTCGAGGTCTACCTGGAGCGGATCGCGCAGCTGGACAGCCAGCTGCGGTGTTACCGCGTGGTGCTCGCCGACCAAGCCCGCTACGAGGCCGCCGTGGCGCAGGACCGCCTGGACGCGGGTGAACGGCTGCCGCTGCTCGGTGTGCCGATCGCGATCAAAGACGACGTCGACGTGGCCGGGGAGGTGACGACCTTCGGTAGCGGCGGGCACCGGCCTGCGGTGAGCTCCGACGCGGAGGTGGTGCGGCGGTTGCGCGCCGCGGGCGCCGTCATCGTCGGCAAAACCAATGTGCCCGAGCTGATGATGCTGCCGTATACCGAGTCGCTGACGTTCGGAGCTACCCGCAATCCGTGGGATCCCAGGCGCACGCCGGGCGGCAGCAGCGGCGGCAGCGCCGCCGCGGTCGCGGCCGGGCTGGCTCCGCTGGCGTTGGGGTCCGACGGGGGCGGGTCGATTCGCATCCCGGCGACCTGGTGCGGCGTGTTCGGCCTGAAGCCGCAACGCGATCGGGTGTCGCTGGAACCCCACGACGACGCCTGGTACGGGTTGAGCGTCAACGGCCCGATCGCCCGCACGGTGATCGACGCGGCCTTGTTCCTGGACGCGACCTCGACGGTGCCCGGCCCGGAGGGGGAGTTCGTGGCCGCGGCGACGCGCAGCCCCGGCCGGCTACGAATTGCGTTGAGCACCAAGGTCCCAACGCCGCTGCCGGTTCGGGTCGGCAAGCGAGAGTTGGCCGCGGTCGACCAGGCCGGCGCGTTGCTTCGCGATCTCGGGCATGACGTCATCACGGCCGACCCGGAATATCCGGCCTCGGCGATCCTCACCAACTACCTGCCCCGCTACTTGCGCGGCATCTGCGACGACGCGGACGCCCTGGCTCATCCGGAACGCTTGGAATCACGCACCCGCAACATGGCCCGCTTGGGATCGTTCTTCTCGGACCGCCGGATGGAGTCCCTCCGGGCGGCCGAAGGAGCCGTGGTCTCGCGGATCCAGGCGATCTTCGACGATGTCGACGTCGTCGTCACGCCCGGAACAGCAACGGGCCCATCCCGTATCGGCGCCTATCAACGGCGCGGTGCCGTGTCGACACTGCTGAGAGTGGGGCAATACGTTCCCTACCAACAGGTCTGGAACCTGACCGGACAGCCCGCGGCGGTGGTTCCGTGGGACTTGGACGCAGACGGTATGCCGATGTCGGTGCAACTCGTCAGCCGGCCTTATGACGAAGCGACGCTGTTGTCGCTGTCGGCGCAGATCGAAGCCGCTCGACCGTGGGCCCTTCGCCGGCCGCCGGTGTCATAAGAGCGGCCCAGCCTCCGCGATCGGCTGGATCTACGCGCGCCGACCCGCTTCGCCCGGCGGCGCCTCCGCGATCACTGCCCACGCCGCGAGCTTCGCGCCCGGCCGCATCACGTGGGCCGGGCTGGTCGACGGCAGCCGGGTGCACCGGATCTCGCTAGGCGATGCCACCCGCCTGCGGTAGAGCTCCGCGGCCTTGACGCCGTTGAAGTACACCGTCGTGAGGGCGGGGTAGTCGGCGAACAGCTCGCCGAAGTCGTTGACCGCCAGGCTGGTTGGGTCGATGGCTGAGTCGGAACTGCCGCGGCGACGACACGCGTGAAGCACATCCCAGAGCGCAATTCCGTGGGATTGCAGTTCGGCCAGGCGCCTGTCGTAGGGCGCGGCGGCATCGAAGCCGAAGAGCTCGCCGGTGATCGACCAGAACGCGTTGCGCGGATTGGCGTAGTACTGGCCCGCCACCAGTGATTGCGCACTGGGAAACGATCCCAGGATCAACGTCCTGGCGCGCTCGTCGATGACCGGCGGGAATCCCCGCAGCAACGGTGTGCTCATCACCTCACATCATGACGCCCCCGCGTTGTACGTTGGCGACGTGCACGACGGGGACGACCACACCATCGAAGACCTGCTCGAAGGGCTCGAGGGAACCGCGCGCACGGAACGGGCCGAACTGGTGCAGTGGCTGCTCGAACAGGGCATCACCGCCGAGGAGATCCGGGCGACCAATCCGCCTCTGTTGCTGGCCACCCGCCACATCATCGGCGACGACGGCACGTACGTGTCGACGCGGGAGATCAGCGAAACCCACGGCATCGACCTGGGATTGCTGCAGCGAGTGCAGCGCGCCATCGGTCTGGTCCGCGTCGACGACCCCGACGCGGCCGTTCACATGCGCGCCGACGGCGAGGCCGCCGCCTTCACCCAGCGGTTCGTCGAGCTGGGACTGGACCCCGAGCACGTGGTTCTCGTGGTTCGGGTGCTCGCCGAAGGTCTGTCGCGCACCGCCGAGGTGATGCGGTATTCGGCGCTTTCGGCGATCATGCGCCCGGGTGCCAGCGAGCTCGAAATCGCCCAAGCGTCAAAGGCTTTGGTGACCAAAATCGCGCCCATGGTGGGCCCGATGATCCAGCACATGTTGTTCATGCAGCTGCGCCACATGCTGGAGACTGAAGCGGTCAACGCCGCGGAGCGCGCCGCCGGCGAGCCGCTGCCGGGCGCGCGCCAAATCAGCGTCGCCTTCGCCGACCTGGTCGGCTTCACCCGGATCGGTGAGGCGGTCACGCCCGAAGAGCTGGGGCATTTGGCCAACCGGCTGGCCATCCTCGCCCGCGACATGACCGTTCCGCCGGTGCGTTTCATCAAGACCATCGGTGACGCGGTGATGTTCGTCTGCCCCGAGCCGCAACCGTTGCTCGACGTCGTCGTGAAACTGGTCGAAGCGGTCGATTCCGACAACGACTTCCCTCGGTTGCGGGCGGGCGTGGCCTCCGGCATGGCGGTGAGCCGGGCGGGCGATTGGTTCGGCAGTCCGGTCAACGTGGCGAGCCGTGTCACGGGCGTGGCGCGCCCGGGCACGGTGCTGGCGGCGGATTCGGTGTGGGACGTCATCGGGGAGCGCGGTGAGTTTTCGGCATCGTTCGCGGGTTCCCGCCGCCTCAAGGGCATCAAGGGCGAGGTCAAACTGTTCCGCATCCGGCGGGGCGACGCCGACGACTGACGGCCACGGTGGTGCCGGTATGGGCAGGCCCGGTGCGACTCTAGGGGGCGTCTGACTCCGTCTTACGCGTGTCCTACGCGGCCGGATTCCTACCCCGTGTTCCGGCACTTCGAATTGGTCGCTTCCCGGGCCTGCTTCGCTACCCAAAATACGCCGTCGAACAGCCCGGATCAACGGGTTTTCGGGTCCGGCGACGAGATCGGCGACCGGTCGCCTTCAGCTCCCGGCGAACACCCGTTCCATTTTAAGTGCAACGGTGTAATCATGTAATCATGAAAGCTCATCACGCACACGGGCGGCGCTACGGCCGCCCCGGGGGCTGGCAGCAAGCCCAGCAACCCGACGCCGGCGACGCCGCGGAATGGTTCGCCGGACGTCTACCGGTGAAGTGGTTCGACGGCGACCCCACGGTGATCGTCGACCGCGAAGAGATCACCGTCATCGGAAAGCTCGCGGACACGGCGAGCGCCGAAGGTGGGGAGAGCGAGGCCCGCGCGGCCGGGCGAGCGTCGCGATTCCGCGAGGAAACGCGCTCCGAACGGATGCATATCGCCGACGAAGCCCAGGATCGCTACGGACGCAAGGTTTCCTGGGGCGTCGACGTCGCCTCCGCATCCGGCACCGAACGAATCCTGTTCACCCACATCGCAGTACCCGTCATGACCCGGCTGAAGCAACCAGAACGCCAGGTGCTCGACACGTTGGTCGATGCCGGCGTCGCACGGTCCCGCGCCGACGCGCTGGCGTGGTCGGTGAAGCTGGTCGGTGAACATGCCGAGGAGTGGCTGGCCAAATTGCGCGACGCGATGACGGCGGTCGACGACCTGCGCGCGCAGGGCCCCGATCTGCAGTCATAGCAATCCCGCAGCGCCCCAACGGCATTACCGCGCAACCCCGCGCTACTCGTTGTCGATCCTGGCGACGATCTTGTCCGCGATCTGGCCGCCTTGATCGCTGATGTGGTACCCGCACGCATTGATATCGACGATCACGTTGTTGGCCACGCTCAGCGCGCGCTGGCACTCCCAGCCGTCGGCGCCTTCCTGGGTGTCCATCAGCGTGATCTTCGGCGGACCGCCTTGCACCTGAGCGAACGTCCACCGGTATGTCTTGCTCTTGTTCGTGACGGTGACCGTCTTGCCCGCGCAGCCCTTCCACTTCTCCGCCGAGTTCTCCAGGAAGCTCTTGGCCTTGTCGGCGGACGGAAACAGCACGACCGCTTGGTTGACCCAGTGGTCGTAGTTGTCGCCCGGCTCCGAGGACACCAGTCCGCTCACCGAGGTGTAGCCGGTGCCCGCGTACACCGGATCCTGGGTCGTGTAGAGCGCGCCCTGGCAGTCGGGGGTCGACACCGTCACCGACGAACTGTCCGTTGACGTAATGGGTTTGCCCGGCTGCATCGTCGACGAGCCCATCACGGCGTTGATGTCGGACGGGCTGAGCAGCAGGGCGCTGAGACGGTCGGCCGCCAGCGGGGCGGCAGGTGGCGGTTCCGGATCGGGCCGCACGGCGAGCCAGATGCCCAACCCGCTCCCGAGGAGAACGAACACCACGGCAACGGCCACTATGACGGGCCAGACGTTGCGGCGCGGCCTGGGTGGGGGCGGACCCCAGGGAGCCGCGTTGGCGAACTGCGGAGGAGGGGCGCCCCAATTGGCGCTGCCGCCTTGGTAATACGGCGCCCCGAGTGGCGACGGCGGCGGGGTATTGAAAGCGGGCTGGTACGGCGGGGGAGGCGGTACCGGCGGCGCCGGAGCGGTGTTCTGCCGGGCATCGGCGTTGCCGGCCGTGGGCAGTGCGGCTTCCTGGCTGCGACGCAAAATGGTGGCCGCGCGGTCTCGATCGGGATTGCTCAGCGCCTGCTTGGCGGCCAGCGCGAGGTCACCCGCGCTCGCGTAACGGTCCTCGGGCTTTTTCGCCATGCCGCGCGCGATCACCGCATCGAAGGCCCTGGGAATATCCGGGCGCTGCCGGCTGGGCGCGGGAATGGGGTCCCTCATGTGGGCGGAGACCAGCACGCCGGCGCTGTCGGCCCGATACGGCGGGGACCCGGTCAGGCATTCGAACAACACACACGCCAGCGCGTAGATATCGGCACGGTAGGTGACCTCAGCATCGGAAAACCGTTCGGGCGCCATGTATTTCCAGGTCCCGACCGCGGTGCCGAGCTGGGTGAGTTTTTCGTCGGTGGTCGCGCTGGCGATGCCGAAGTCGACGAGGTAGGCGAAGTCGTCGCTGGTGACCAGGATGTTTTGCGGTTTGACGTCGCGGTGCATGACACCGGCGGCGTGCGCGGCATCGAGAGCGGCGGCGATCTGTGTGATGATGGCGACCGCGCGTGGCGGGGCCAGCGGGCCGAAGCGTTTGAGCACGCTGTCCAGGTCGGTGCCCTCGACCAGGCGCATCTCCAAAAAGATCTGGCCGTCGATTTCACCGTAGTCGTGCACGGGCACCACGTGGGGTTCCTGCAAACGGCCGGCGGTGCGGGCCTCACGTTTCATCCGCTCGCGAAAGACGGGGTCTCTGCTGAAGCTTTCCGAGAGAAGTTTGACCGCCACGGTCCACTCCTTGACGGTGTGTTCGGCCTCGTAGACCTCACCCATCCCACCGCGGCCCAGCAGCCGTTTCAGGTGGTAGGGGCCGAACATCGACCCCGCCCGTGAGGCCTGCTCGTCGCTCATTCCTCATCCTTCCAACCCGACCCCGCACCCGCCGGTCCCATGACGATGTCTGCGGGCGGACGCACGATCGTGACCCATGACCGAGCAATCATGACGGTAAGCGCCCACCCGCCCCGGCGCACGATAACGGCGACAATCGCCGGGCACGCCCGCGCGGCAGGGCGCCCGCACTTCCTAGGCCTCGTTTTGGCCGTTACCGGCTATCTGGAAGGTGAATTCGTGGTCGCAGATGCGGATACGGTCACCATTCTGCAGGCTGGCGGCTGCGACGATTCGCCGGTTCTGCACGTGCACCCCGTTCGAGGACCGCAGGTCGTTGATCATGTAGCTGCTTCCTGTGTCGACGATGACGGCGTGGTGCCGGCTGACTTCAGGGGAGTCGAGGACGATGTCGTTGCCGCCAAGGCGCCCAATCGTTGTCGACGCGTGGAGCGGATACCGGCGCCCGGACGCGTCGTGCAGATGCGCGACCGCCTTCCGGTCGGATGCCACGGTGTATTGCTCGAGCACGGTGATCGTGGCCGCCGCGGTCGTCATGGCGTTCTTCTTGGCGTCCAGCGGTTCCTGGCGCAGGATCCGGTCGTTGAGGGTGCGCAAGTTTTGGCCGGGGTCGATCCCGAGGTCATCGGCGAGCGATCTCTGCACGCGGCGGTAGGCCGCCAGCGCGTCGGACTGGCGGTCGGTGAGGTAGTAGGCCGTCATCAACTGAGCCCACAGCCGCTCGCGGTACGGGTGTTCCCGGGTCAGCGCTTCCAGTTCGGTGATGACGGTAAACGCTCGCCCGCAAGCTATTTCGGCCTCGGCCTTCGCCGTGTGGGCCAGGATCTTCTCCTCGACGAGGGAGGTGGCGAACGCGTCGACGAACCGAAAGTCCGCCAGGTCCTCGAGCACCGGGCCGCGCCATTGGGCCAGCGCGGCCGATAGGTGCTGACTGGCGTGTTCGAACCGGCCGGAGGCCGCCGCGTGCACCCCGGCGGCGTTCTCGGCGATGAACCGGCCGAGATCGCATGCGTCTTTGGGGACATTGAGCCGATAACCCGGCGGCGCGGCGACCAACACCGCGCGCGGGTCGACCCCGGCGCCGGCTAGCAGCTTGCGCAGGTTGGACACGTAGGAGTGGATGCTGGCTCGCGCCCCCGACGGCGGCGACTCGTCCCACAGGGCGGTGATCAACCGGTCGACGCCGACCGGGTTGTTGCGGTTCATCAGCAGCATGGCCAGCACCGCCCGCTGCTTGGGCGTGCCCAACGGAATTAGGACGCCGTCGACGCTGCACTCCAACGGTCCGAGTAGCCGGAAGTCGAGACGTTTGTCGGTCATCGCGCCTACCAGCCTTTCGCGTCCGCGGCGCGGGGGGCGGTTGTCATGCCCGGGTCATCGCGTAGTAGGCGCCGCGGCGGGCCAGCAGTTCGGCGTGGTTGCCTTGTTCGACGATCCGGCCGGCCTCGACCACCAGGATCCGGTCGGCGTCGCGGATCGTCGAAAGACGATGCGCGATAATGAAACTCGTCCGATCTCGGCGCAGTTCGCACATCGCGTGCTGGATGTGGGCCTCGGTGCGGGCGTCGACCGAGCTGGTCGCCTCGTCCAGGATCAGCAGCTGCGGGCGGGCGAGGAATGCGCGCGCGATGGTGATGAGTTGTTTTTCGCCGGCGCTGATGTTGGCGCCGTCGCCGCTGACCCGGGTTTGGTAGCCGCGCGGCAACGACCGCACGAACCGGTCGACGTAGGCCGCTTCGGCGGCCGCCACCACCTCGTCGTCGCCCGCCTCGGGGCGCCCGTAGGCGATGTTCTCCGCGATGGTGCCGTCGAAGAGCCAGGTGTCCTGCAGCACCATGCCGATCCGCGACCGCAGCGAACGCCGGTCCAATGTGGTGATGTCCACCCCGTCGATGAGGATCTGGCCGGAGTCGACGTCATAGAACCGCATCAACAGGTTCACCAGCGTGGTCTTGCCGGCCCCGGTCGGTCCGACGATCGCTACCGTGCTACCGGGCTCGGCCACCAGCGACAGGTCGTCAATCACCGGGGCGCCGGGGCGATAGGCGAAGCTGACGTGCGCGAATTCGACGCGCCCGCCAGACCGCGGGGCGCCGTCGGTGGGCGGCGGGGGCCCGGCGGGCTCGGGATCCTGCGATTCTTCGGGTTCGTCGAGCAGGGCGAAGACGCGTTCGGCGCTGGCCACCCCGGACTGCAGGGTGTTGTACATCCCGGCCAGTTGGCTCAGGGGCGAATTGAACTGCCGCACATATTGAATGAAAGCCTGGATGTTGCCCAGGGTGATGTGGCCGGTGGCCACCTGCAGGCCCCCCACCACGGCGACGGCGACGTAGCCGAGGTTGCCGATGAACGTCGTCGCGGGCGCCACCAGCCCGGAGAAGAACTGGGCGCCGAAACTGCTCCGGTAGACGTCGTCGTTGAGGGCGCGGAACTGCTCCCGGGCCGCGGCCTGGTGGCCGAACGTCTTCACCACCGTGAACCCGCTGTAGGTTTCCTCGATGTGGGCGTTGAGGCGCCCGATGCTCGTCCACTGGGTGAGGAACAGGCGCTGCGAACGTTGGGCGATCGCCCGCGTCGCCAGCAGCGACAGCGGCACCGTCAGCACCGTGATCCCCACCAGCAGTGGCGAAATGGACAGCATCATCGCCAGCACCGCCACCACGGTGAGCACCGATGTCAGCAGCTGGCTGACCGTCATCGACAGTGACGATTGGACGTTGTCGATGTCGTTGGTGACCCGGCTGAGCAGCTCGCCGCGCTGGCGTCCGTCGAAGTACGACAACGGCAATCGGTGGATCTTGTCCTCGACATCGGAGCGCAGCGCCACCATGGTGCGCTGCACGGTGAGGTTGAGCAGCCGGGCTTGCGCCCAAATCAACACCGAGGCAACGAGATAGAGGGCCAGCGCCAGCGTCAGGGTCCGCGCGACCGCCCCGAAGTCCACGCCGTGGCCCGGCACCACGTTCATCCCGGACAGCAAGTCGGCGAAGGTGTCCTCGCCTCGGCCGCGCGCGGCGGAGACGGCTTGTGCCTTGCTGATCCCGGCGGGAAGCTGCCGCCCGATGACGCCGTTGAACAGCAGATCGGTGGCATGGCCGAGGATCCGTGGAACGATCACGCCGATCGCGGTGCCCGCGATGCCCAGCGTAATCACCCCGATGCTCAGCCCGCGTTGTGGCGCAAGTTGTTTCACCAACCGGGCGGCCGAACCCCAGAAATCGCGGGACGCCCCGGCCGGCGCCGCGCCGCGGGTCGCGGTGTTGGTCATTGCGCGCCCCCGACTTGCCCTGATGGCAGGGCGCCCACCGCTTGCGAGTCGGCGAATTCCGCGTAGGTGGGGCACTCGGTGAGCAGCGACTCATGCGTGCCGGCGCCCACCAGTCTTCCGCCGTCGACGACGAGCACCTGGTCGGCCTGGGCGGCAGTCGAAACCCGTTGAGTGACAACGATGACGGTGGCTTCGCCCGATAGGTGTTCGAGGGCGGCGCGCACTCGGGCATCGGTGTGCACATCGAGGGCGCCGAAGGAGTCGTCGAACAGATAGATGGTGGGGCGGCGGATGACCGCGCGGGCGATGGCGAGTCGTTGCCGCTGCCCGCCCGAAAAGTTGATGCCGCCCTGGGCCACCCGCATGTGCAGCCCGTCATGGTGTGCGCGCACGAACCCGTCGGCGTCGGCCACCCGCAACGCTTCCCACATGTCCTCGTCGGTGATGTCCTGCCCCGGGGCGGCGCCGTACCGCAGGTTGTCGGCGACCGTCCCGGAAAAGAGGTAGCTGCGCTGGGGGACCAGACCGATCGCCGACCACAGCCGCTCGGTGTGGTAATCGCGGACGTCGATGCCGTCGATCAGGACAGCTCCGCCGGTCACGTCGTAGAGCCGGCAGATCAGGGAGATCAGCGTCGACTTGCCCGAGCCCGTGCCGCCGACGATCGCGGTGGTGGTTCCGGGCCGGGCGCAAAACGAGATACCTTGCAGCACGGGGCGATCGGCGCCCGGGTAGGTGAATGTGGCGCCATCGAGGCGGACCACGCCGGTGATGCCGCCCGGGGGAGATGTTGGGCTCGGTGGGTCGGTGACGGCGGGACGGGTGGAGAGCACCTCGGTGATCCGCTCGGCGCATACCGACGCTCGCGGCAGCACCACCAGCGTCATCGTCGCCATCAACACGGCCATCAGGATCTGGGTGAAGTACGCCAAAAATGCGGTCAACGAGCCGACCTGCATTTGGCCGCGATCGATGCGCAGCCCGCCGAACCAGATCAGCGCGACGCTGGACACGTTGATGGTCAGCGTGGTCACCGGCAGCATCAACGCCTGCCAGTTGCCCGCCGTCAGTGCGGTATTCGACAGCGCGGTGTTGGCCCGCGCGAAGCGGTCACGCTCAAAACCTTCCCGCGCGAACGCCCGGACCACCCGCACTCCGGCCAGCTGGTCCCGCATCACCCTGTTGATGCCGTCGATCAGGCCCTGCATCCTGCGGAACAGGGGCAGCATGTGCGACATCACCCAGTAGTTGGCCACCGCCATGATCGGCACGCTGACCAGCAACAGCCACGTCAGCGCCGCCTCCTGGTGGATGGCCATGACGATTCCGCCGAGGCACATGATCGGGGCCGTCACGAGCACGGTGCCCGTGATCTGGACCAGGTACTGGATTTGCCGCACGTCGTTGGTGCTGCGCGTCAGCAACGTCGGCGCGCCGAACCGGGCGCTCTCACGCTCGGAAAAGGTGACGACGTGTTCGAACATCGCCGCGCGCAGATCGCGACCGAAGCCCATCCCGGTCCGGGAGCCGAAATAGGTCGCCCCGACCGAACACAACACCTGCAACCCGGTGGCCCCGAGCATCACGATGCCGAGCCTGACGATCGTGGCGGTGTCGCCCTTGGCCACACCCTCGTCGATGATGGCGGCGTTGACGGTCGGCAGGTACAGCGACGCGAGGTTGCTGATCAGCTGCAGCACCATCAGCACCGCGACCAGCCGGCGGTACGGCTGGATGTACTGGCGCAGCAGTGCCAGGAGCATGGGGTAACTGTCGCACACCGGCGGCCCGGTCGTCCGCGCCAACCGCCGACGGCCAACGCCCGCACGGCACGGGTTGGCGGCGTTGAAATTCCTGCTCAGGCGCGTCGGTGGTTGACCCGCTGGGCTGCCGCTACAGTGCATCGTGTGGACCAGCAGCGGGCGGAACGGAAGCAGGGTAGCGGTGCGGCGTAATGCGAGGGCGCTGGCTTTTGTCGCGTCAGCATTGACGATCCTGATTCCCGCGGTTGCGGCCTGCTCCGATTCCGGCGGCAACAAACCCGGAGCGACGGCGTCGTCGACGCCGCAGAAGGGGCAAGGCAACCACGGGCCGATGTTCCCGCAATGCGGCGGCATCAGCGACCAGACGGTGGCCGAGCTCACCAGGGTGACCGGGCTGATCAACACCGCCCGCAACTCCGTCGGGTGTCAGTGGCTCGCCGGCGGCGGCATCCTCGGGCCGCACTTCTCCTTCTCCTGGTATCGCGGCAGCCCGATCGGACGCGAACGCAAGACCGAGGAGCTTTCACGTGCCAGCGTCGACGACATCAACATCAACGGCCACGGCGGTTTCATCGCCGTCGGGAACGAGCCGAACCTGGGTGACTCGCTGTGCGAAGTAGGCATCCAGTTCCAGGACGACTTCATCGAGTGGTCGATCAGTTTCAGTCAGAAGCCGTTCCCGCCGCCGTGCGATATCGCGAAAGAGCTGGCTCGGCAGTCGATTGCGAACTCGAAATGACGGCCCCGATGCGCGCCGTGGCGGCCGTCTTCATGGTTGCGCTGCTGGTGTTGACGGGCTGCTCCAGGTCGGTCGGAGGCAACGCGGTCAAGGCGGGCGGCAACGTGCCCCGCAACAACAACTCCCAGCAGCAGTACCCGAACCTGCTCAAGGAATGTGAGGTGTTGACCAGCGACATCCTGGCCAAGACGGTCGGGGCGGACCCGCTCGACATCCAGAGCACGTTCGTCGGCGCGATCTGCCGGTGGCAGGCGGCCAACCCGGGCGGCCTGATCGATATCACCCGGTTCTGGTTCGAGCAGGGCAGCCTGAGTAATGAGCGCAAGGTCGCGGAGTTCTTGAAGTACAAGATCGAGTCGCGGCCGATCGCCGGGATCGACTCGATTGTGATGCGTCCCGACGACGCCAACGGCGCGTGCGGGGTGGCCAGTGACGCGGCCGGTGTGGTCGGCTGGTGGATCAACCCGCAGGCGCCGGGCATCGACGCGTGCGGGCAGGCCATCAAGCTGATGGAGCTGACGCTGGCCACCAACTCCTAGCCATTTCACCCCGCCGAACGTCGATATCGTGTTTCGAGCTCAACAAGTCCACGTTCGGCGCAGCGGAGTGCGCTTAGCGCGGAACCACGAAGTCGACCAGGGACGCACCCCCGAGCTCCAGCTCGTTCCATGCGCACGGCACCGCAAGGACCGCGATCGCCGACGTCGGGAACTTGGCCGAAATGCGTTGGGCCGCAGCGGCGTCGGTGCCGCCGGCACGGCCCAGTCCCAGGGCGAGGGTCGACATCGTCGGCTCGTGTCCGATGACGAGCAGCGTGGAGATGCCGTCGCCCACCGCGTTGATCTCGTCGATGATCGTGCCCGGCGTGCTGGCATAGAGGCGCTCGCAGTATCGCACGGGCGCATCGATGCGGGTGTTCCGCAGCGTCTCGCGGGTCCGCGTCGCCGTGGAGCACAGCACTTCGTCAATGGTGGGCGCGTGGGCGCGCAGCCAGTCTCCGGCGAGCCCGGCCTGCCTGATGCCGCGGGGCGCCAACGGCCGATCGTGGTCGGCGACCCCGGCCGGATACTCGGACTTCGCATGCCGCATCAACAGCAAGGTGCGCTCGGCAGTCACGAACAATCAGATTAGTCAGAGCGGCAGCCCGGCCGGCCATGCCCTGCGCGCCGGTATTTGGCCAGTGCCAAGACCTGCCGATCGAGGTCCCGCGTCTTGTCGGTGCGCAGACCTAAACTCGCGATGCCCCGGTAAACACGCAGTTCGAAAGGGGGTCGCCCGCATGCGATTCCTGCATACCGCCGACTGGCAACTGGGTATGACCCGGCACTTCCTCGCCGGCGACGCCCAGCCACGCTATTCGGCGGCCCGCCGCGACGCGGTTGCCGGTCTGGGTGCGCTCGCCGCGGAAGTAGGCGCCGAGTTCGTCGTCGTGTCGGGCGACGTCTTCGAGCACAACCAGCTTCCGCCGAAGGTGATCGGTCAGTCCCTGGAAGCCATGCGCGCCATCGGAATTCCGGTCTATCTGCTTCCGGGCAACCACGATCCCCTGGACGCCTCATCGGTGTACACCAGCGCGCTGTTCACCGCCGAGCGTCCGGACAACGTCGTGGTGCTCGACCGTGCCGGCGTCCATCAGGTGCGTCCCGGGCTGGAGATCGTCGCCGCGCCGTGGCGGTCGAAGGTGCCGACCACCGACCTCGTGGCCGACGTTCTCGACGGCCTGCCCGCGGCCGCGGGCACCCGAATCCTCGTCGCGCACGGCGGAGTCGACGTCCTGGACCCCGACAAGGACAAGCCCTCGCTGATCCGGCTCGCCACGCTCGGCGACGCGCTGTCCCGCGGCGCGGTGCACTACGTGGCGCTGGGGGATAAGCACTCACTGACCCAGGTCGGCAGCAGCGACCGGGTGTGGTACTCCGGCGCGCCGGAAGTCACCAACTTCGACGATGTGGAATCCAAGCCCGGCCACGTGCTGGTGGTGGAGATCGATGAGGCCGACCCGGGGCGCGCGGTCTCCGTGACCGCGCGGCACGTCGGATGCTGGCGCTTCGTCACGATGCACCGGCAGGTCGACACCAGCCGCGACATCGCCGACCTCGACGTGAACCTGGACCTGATGACCGACAAGGACCGAACCGTGGTGCGCCTGGCGCTCACCGGCTCGCTGACGGTCACCGACCGTGCGGCGCTGGACGCCTGCCTGGACAAATACGCACGGTTGTTCGCCTGGCTGGGCCTGTGGGAACGGCACACCGATCTGGCGGTGATCCCGGCCGACGGCGAATTCAGCGATCTCGGCATCGGGGGATTCGCCGCCGCGGCGGTCGAGGAATTGGTGGCCACGGCCCGCGAGGAGGATTCCGCCGCCGCCGTCGACGCGCAGGCGGCGCTGGCGTTACTGCTGCGCCTCACCGATCGGGGCGCGGCGTGAAGCTGCACCGATTGATCCTGACGAACTACCGCGGCATCTCGCACCGGGAAATCGAATTCCCCGACCACGGCGTCGTGGTGGTGTGCGGCGCCAACGAGATCGGCAAGTCGTCGATGATCGAGGCCCTGGATCTGCTGCTGGAGTCCCGGGATCGCTCGACGAAGAAGGAAGTCAAGCAGGTCAAGCCCACTCACAGCGACGTGGGCTCCGAGGTGTCCGCCGAGATCAGCTGTGGCCCCTACCGTTTCGTCTATCGCAAGCGGTTTCACAAGAAATGCGAAACGGAGCTGACGGTCATCTCGCCGTGCCGCGAACAACTGACCGGCGACGAAGCCCACGAACGGGTCCGGGCGATGCTGGCCGAGACGGTGGACAGCGACCTGTGGCATGCCCAGCGCGTGCTGCAGTCGGCGTCGACGACCGCGGTGGATTTGTCCGGGTGCGACGCGCTGTCGCGCGCGCTCGATGTCGCCGCCGGTGACAGCGGCGGCCTCTGCGGCACCGAGCCGTTGCTGATCGAGCGAATCGACACCGAATATGCACGGTATTTCACGCCGACCGGGCGTCCGACGGGGCAGTGGGCCGCCGCGATTGCCCGGCTGGCCGATGCGGAGGCCGCGGTCGCCGAGTGCGCGGCCGCCGTCGCCGAGGTCGATGACCGCGTGTCTCGTCACGCCGTCTTGACCGAGCAGGTGGCCGACTTCTCCCAGCGGCGCATCGCCGCCGGCCCGCGAGTCGCGGCCGCGCAGGAAGCGGCCGACAAGATCGCGGAGCTCACCGCGCAGCGGCGCGAAGCCCAGTTGATGGCCGCCGCGGCGGAAGCCACCAGCGCGGCGGCGGGCGCCGCCCACGCCGGACGCTTGCAGCTGCTCGCCGAAATCGACACCCGCGCTGGCACTGTCGCCGAAACGGAAGCCCACGCGCACCAAGCCGCGGCCGCGCACTCGGCGGCGCGTGCGGAGGCGGAGGCGTGCGACGCCACGCTCCAGCGGGCCACCCAGGTGCTGGCCGACCTGCAGTGCCGGGTCGACGCCGCACGGCGCGCCGTCGACCGGCTCGCCGACCGCGAGGAGGCCGACCGGTTGAGCGCCCGGCTGGCCAGGGTCGATGCCATCGAGCGGGATCGTGAGCGAATCTGCGCCGAGCTCAGCACGATCGCCGTCACCGAGGAAGTGCTGCGCCGAATCGAGGACGCCGCCGCCGCGGTCGATCGCATCGGCGACCAGTTGGCGTCGACGTCGGCGGCGGTCGAATTCACCGCCTCCGCCGACATTCACCTCGTGGTCGGCGGCGAACGGATCACCTTGGCGGCGGGGCAAAGCTGGTCGACCACCGCCGCCGGGCCCACCGTCGTCGAGTTCCCCGATGTCCTGACCGCCCGGGTCACCCCGGGCGCCACCACGCTGGATATTCACGCGAAACACGCCGCGGCACAACAAGAAATGACCACGGCGCTGGCAGCGGGCGAGGTGGCCGATCTCGCCGCCGCGCGCTCGGCCGACCGGCGACGCCGCGAGCTGCAAAGCACCCGCGATCAGCTCAGCGCCACCCTGGCCGGTTTGTGCGGCGACGAAGTGATCGAGGAGATGCGCTCGCGCCTGGCGCAGCTTCGCGCCGAACACCCGGCCGAACCGGAGCCGGGCGCCACGGACATCGGCGCTGCCCGCGCCGAACTCGACGCGGCCCGACAGGGTCACGCGGCCGCATCGAGCGACTGCGAGGCTCGCCGTCAGGCCGCCACCACCGCCGCCGCGGCACTGGCCGAATTATCAACCCGGACAAGCGTTCTGCAGAACACGTTGGAAGCCCAACGCGCCGAGCTCCAGGCGGCCGCGGCCCGGCTGGACACCGAACGCGCCTCGGTCAGCGACGAGGAACTGGCGGCATCGGCGGACTCGGCGTTGCGGGCCCGGCAGGCCGCCGAACAACGGCTCGGCGAGCTCGACGCCGCCTTGGCCGCCGCGTCCCCCGAAGCGGTAGCCGCCGAATTGGCCGAGGCCACAAAGGAAGCCGAGTCGTTGCAGGAGCGCTACGAAGAAGCCGCCCGCGCGTTGCGCGAGATCACCATCGAACTCTCGGTGTTCGGCAGCGAGGGGCGCCAGGGCAAGCTGGACGCCGCGGAAACGGAACGCGAGCACGCCGCCACGGAGCACAGGCAGATCGGCGGGCGGGCCCGGGCCGCGCAACTGCTGCGCTCGGTCATGACGCGCCACCGCGACACCACCCGGCGACGCTACGTCGAGCCCTATCGCGCGGAGCTGCAGCGGCTCGGCCGTCCCGTGTTCGGCCCCAGCTTCGAGGTCGACATCGACAGCGACCTGTGCATCCGTAGCCGCACGCTCAACGGCATCACGGTGCCCTACGAATCCTTGTCCGGCGGCGCCAAGGAGCAACTCGGCATCCTGGCCCGGCTGGCCGGCGCCGCCCTGGTCGCCAAGGAGGACGCCGTCCCGGTGGTCGTCGACGACGCACTGGGTTTCACCGACCCCGACCGGCTGGCCAAGATGGGGCAGTTGTTCGACAGCGTCGGCACTCACGGCCAGGTGATCGTGCTGACCTGCAGTCCCGACCGGTACGACGGTGTCCGGGGCGCACACCGCATCGACCTCAGCGCCTAACCCGGGCGGCTGACCTCAACCGATACGGCCGGCGTGACGACTCGTCACCGCCGGATGCGCTGCCTGCAGAATGGGACCATGGCGGTCCGACACGAATGACCATGAACGCGAAGCGCAGCCGGGTGCAGCAGAAGCTGGCGGAATTGCCCGGCGTGCGCGCCGTGCGCCGGCCGATCTCGCCCCACAGCGCCGAAGAGTTCGATCTGTACTACCTGCGCACGGGCCGCAAATCCCCCCACCCGCTGGTCATCATCCCCGGCGGGCCGGGGGTCGCGTCGGTGCAGATGTACCGGGGGCTGCGCAGGCGCGCCGCGGCGGCCGGTCTCGACGTCATCATGATCGAACACCGCGGGGTGGGGATGTCGCGCCACGACGATTCGGGTGCCGATCTGCCCCCGCAGGCGATGACGGTGAATCAGGTGGTCGACGACGTGGCGGCGGTGCTCGACGACGCCCACGCGGACGCGGCCGACATCTACGGCGCCTCCTACGGCACCTACATCGCGGCCGGGGTCGGTGTGCGCCATCCCGACCGCGTACACGGGATGGTGCTCGATTCGCCACTGCTGTCGCGGCACGACATCGTCATCGTGCGACGGGCGATCCGCCGACTGCTGCTCAAAGGCGATAGTCCCGAAACCGCCGCATTGGCACCGAAAATGCGCAAACTCGTCGACGCCGGCGTCATGACCCCGGCGGCAACGCATGTCGTCGCGACCATTTACGGCTATGGTGGGGCAGCACTGCTCGAGCGTCAACTCGACCTGTTGCTGGAGCGCCGAAAACTCTTGTGGTGGGCGCTATCCCGGTTCACCACCCTGAGCAACCTGCCGTACCGCTACGAGGAAGACCTGGTGAGCCGCATCGCGTTCCGCGAGCTGGACTACGCGGCCGAACCCGACGGCCTGCCGCTGGATCCCGCGGTGGCCGAACGCGAATCACGCACGCAGCGGGTGTCGTTCGAGGACGAGCCCTATGACCTGCCCGCCGAAATGCCGAATTTCAACTGGCCCACCGCGGTGATTTCCGGCGGCCGTGACCTCATCACCCCGCCCGCGGTGGCCGAACGCGTGGCAGCGCTGCTGCCCAGCGCGGTGCTCGTGAGCCTGCCAAGCATGGCGCACAGCGCGCTGGATTTTCGTGAGCCCGTCGCGCTCGCCGCCGCCGACGCCGTTGGGCGCGGTGACCTGGATGGCCTTGCCGCCCAAGCGTCGTCGCTGGACGCGCTTCCGCCGCGCCCCGAGGTGCGCCTGCTGTGGAAGTTGGTCGGGACGGCGGCCGCCGCCGAAGGGGCGCTGCCGATCCCGTCGCGGCTGCTGCGGCGGCTCAACTCCGCGTGAAACCGATGGCGGTGTAGTCCAGGTCGCCGAGGCCGGCCGCGCCGAAGTTGGCCAGCGTGCTGCGCACCGCGACATCGCCGGGCGATTGGGTGAGCGGGAGGCTGAACCCCTCCGCCCAGATGAGTTTGTCGAGGTCGTTGGCCAGCGCCCGCGCCTTGTCGGGGTCGAGTTCTTCCAGGGTCCGCTCGATGGCGGCGTCGATCTGCGGGCTGCCGATCTTGCCGAAGTTGCTCTCCCCATCGGATTTGTAGATCTGGGTCAGCCCCGAGAGCGGGAAAGCGTCTCCGAGCCAACCGAATTGGGCGAGATCGAAGTCTCCGACGTTGACGTAGTTGGTGAAGAAGCCGCTGCCCGCCCGGGCGACGAGTTCGAGCTTGACGCCGATTTGGGCGAGGCTGTGCTGGGTGATCTGGGCGAACTGTCGGCTGCCCTGGGCGTCGTAGAACAAATCACGAATGACCAGCTGTCGACCGTCCTTCTCCCGGAACTGGCCGACCTGCCGCCAGCCCAGGGCGTCGAGCTCGCGTTTGGCGGCGGCCGGGTCGTAGGGAACCACGGCGGCGTTGTCCTGGTAGCCCTTCTGGCCCGCGACGTAAATGTGATTGCCCAGCGCCACCGGGTCACTGGTGAGGCCATATTGGACCACCTTGGCGATGGTCTGCCGGTCGATGCCCTTGGACACCGCGACCCGCAACGCCTTGTCGGCCAGGATCGACCCCGGCGCGCCGTTGAACGTGATGTGAGACCAGGCCGGGCCCGGGGCGCGCCGGATCGTGATTCCCTTGGCGCGCTGCGCGATGGTCAGTTGATCGATCGTGCCGACCCCGGCGGCGTCGATCGTGTTGTTTTGCAGCGCCGGCAGCCGCGCGGCGTCGTCGAGCACCAAGTAGGTGATGCTGTCCAGGCGGGGCCGCGGACCCCACCATCTCGGGTTGCGACTCAACACAATCCGCTGGGTCGTCCGATCCAACGACGATGCGACGAACGGGCCGCTCGACGGGCCCGGCCCGTCGAGCTGGCCCTTGTTGAACGCCTCCGGGGTGGCGGTCATGCTCTTGGGCAGCAGCATCCCGTTGCCGGCGAACATGCCGCGCCACTCCGCGTACGGCTTGGCGAAGGTCATGACGGCCTGCCGGTCGTCGACCCCGCGGGTTACCGAGGCGACGCGGTCGGCGCCGCTGGGCCCGGCGATCTCGAAATTCTTGTCGGCGCCGCTCAGGGCGTGCACCTGGCTCGCGATGTCCTCCCAGGTGATCGGTGTGCCGTCCGACCACACCGCGTGGGGGTTGATCGTGTAGGTCACCACTTGCGGTGCGGTGCCGGTCAGTTCGATGCTGGTGAAGTAGTTGGTGTCGACCGTCGTCGAGCCGTCCGGCCCGATGATGAAGGCGCGCGGCAAGGTGGCCTTCATCATCGCGGCGACCTCGGCCGAATTGCCGTCGATGTGCAAGATGTTGAAGTTAGGCGGGAACGCGGTGAGCGCGAGCCGCAGGTCGCCACCGTCTTGCAGGGTCGCCGGATCGTGCGGATTGATGTCGCTGGTCGAGCCGATGCGCGCGTTTTGACCCGTCTCCGGAATCACGTTGATCGCCGGTGAGCAGCCCGGCAGCGCCAGCGCCATCGTGAAAAGCGCTGCCGCGAACCGGATGCCGCGGTTAGACACGATTGCCCGGATCCGGTTGCGGCACCGCATTCAGCAGCTGCCGGGTGTATTCGTGTTGCGGGTTGGCGAAGACCTGCCGGCTGTCGCCCTGCTCGACGATCGCTCCGGCATGCATGACGACCACCTCGTGCGCGAGGTGCTTGATCACCGAAAGGTCGTGCGAGACGAACAGATAGGACAATCCGAAGGTTGCCTGCAAATCGAGCAGCAGGTTGATGATCCCGGCCTGGATGGAGACGTCGAGCGCGGAGACGGGCTCGTCGAGTGCGAGAATCTTCGGTTGCAGTGCCAGCGCACGCGCGATGCCGATGCGCTGCTTTTGCCCGCCGGAGAACTCGGCGGGGTAGCGGATCGCGTCGGCGCGGCGCAGCCCCACGATGTCCAGCAACTCGGCGACGCGCGCGTTGGTGTGGCTCTTGTCGAACCCGTTGGCGCGCAGGGGTTCGGCGAGCAGCTCGAACACGGGCAGCCGCGGGTCCAGCGAGGCGACCGGGTCTTGGAACACGACCTGAATGTCGCGCCGCAGCGAACGTCGACCGGCCGGGCTCAGGGTGGTGACGTCGGTGCCCAGCACCTCGATCGATCCCGATTCGGGCCCGGTGAGCTCCAGGATCTCGTGCAACGTGGTCGATTTCCCCGAACCGGACTCGCCGACGATGCCCAGGGTGCGCCCCTGACGCAATTCGAAGCTGACACCGTCGACCGCGCGGACCTCGCCGACACTGCGGCGCAACACGCCCTGCGTCAGTCGGTAGGTCTTGGTCAGGTCACGCACCCGGACGACGACCGACGAATCACCGGATTCCGCCGCATGGGCTTCGGTGCTGACGCCGTAGATGTCCGCGGCGCTGCGGCCCTCGACCTGGTCGGTGCGGATGCAGGCCGCCCGATGATCGGCGCCGACGGACAGCAATTCCGGCTCCTCGAGCCGACATTCGTCGATGGCAAGCGGGCAGCGCGGGGCGAAGGGACAGCCGGGATCCAGGCCGGCCAACGACGGCGGTGCGCCGGGGATCGGCACCAGCCGGGTGCCCTGTGCGGCGTCCAGGCGCGGAACCGAGCCCAACAGCCCGACGGTGTAGGGCATGCGGCGGTCCCGGTAAAGCGTGTGCACGTCGGCGGATTCGACGACCCGTCCCGCGTACATCACCAGCGCCCGGTCGGCGAACTCGGCGACCACACCGAGGTCGTGCGTGATGATCAGCACCCCGGCTCCGGTGACGTCGCGTGCGGTTTTGAGGACCTCGAGGATCTGCGCCTGCACGGTGACATCGAGTGCGGTGGTGGGCTCGTCGCAGATCAACAAGTCGGGGTCGTTGGCGATCGCGATCGCGATGACGACCCGTTGCCGTTCGCCGCCGGAGAGTTCGTGCGGAAACGCGCGGGCGCGTCGCTCCGGCTGGGCGATGCCCACCAATTCGAGCAGCTCCACCGCGCGGCGGCGGGCCGCTCTCCTTCCCACCCGCGGCTGGTGGATCTCGATCGCCTCGGCGATCTGGTCGCCGACGGTGTAGACGGGCGTCAGCGCCGACATCGGATCCTGGAACACCATGCCGACCGTCTTGCCCCGGAACCGCGACATCGCGCCGTCGTCCAGGCCCAGCAGCTCGGTGCCGTGCAACCGGACCGAGCCGCTCACCCGCGCATAGTCGGGCAACAGGCCCACCACCGCCATCGCGGAAACGGACTTGCCCGAACCTGATTCGCCGACCATGGCGACGACTTCTCCCGGTCCGACGCGGTAGCTGACGCCGCGCACCGCGGTCACCGGGTCGCCGCCGGTTGCGAAGGTCACGGCCAGGTCGGTCACCTCGAGCAGGGTGCTCATCGGTCGCCCCCTCGGCCCGCTGTGCTGCCGGGGTCGAGCGCGTCCCGCAGGCCGTCGCCGGTGAGGTTGGCGCACACCAAGATCAGCACCAGCACCCCGGCGGGGAACAGGAACACCCACGGGAACGTGGTCGCCGACTGGGTGCCATTGGCGATCAAGGTGCCCAGCGACACATCCGGCGGCTGAATGCCGAAACCCAGGAAGCTCAGGCCGGTTTCGGCCAGGATGGCCGACGCGACGTTGAGCGCCGCGTCGATGATCAGGATGGAAGCCACGTTGGGCACCACATGCCCGACGATGATGCGGCGACTCGATACGCCCATATACCTTGCGGCGCGGATGAATTCGCGCTCACGCAAACTCATGGTCATCCCGCGCACCATGCGGGAACTGACCATCCAGCCGAACCCGGCCAGCAGCAGAACCAGCATCAAGATATTGGCCGAATCCTTGGTTCGCGGCGTCACGATGGCGATCAGGATGAAGCTGGGCACCACCAACAGCAGGTCGACCACCCACATCAGCACGCGGTCGCGCCAACCGCCGAAATAGCCTGACACCGACCCGACGGTGGCGGCGATGCCGGTGGAGATCACCGCGACACAGACACCGATCAGCATCGACTTCTGCATTCCCCGCAGGATCTGCGCCAACAGGTCTTGGCCCAGCGCGTTGGTGCCCAGCCAGTGGCGTGCGCTGGGCGGCTGCAGCAGCGCGGTGAAATCGAGGTCCTCGTAGGAATAGGGCAGCACCGCGGGCAGCGTGTAACAGCCGACGAACAGCAGCACCAACAACGTCAGCGACGCCACCGCGAACCGGTTGCGCGCAAACCGGCGCAACACCAGCGTGCGGCGCGAGGTGAAGCCCGCCACCTCGTGACCCGAAAACCCATGGGCGCCATCGATATCCGCCGCGGAGGTCCGTGGACGCCCCTCCTCCTCGTCGCTTCGCCCTGCATCGTCGGCGGCGCGGGTCATGACACCCTGACCCGGGGATCGAGGGCCGCGTAAAACACGTCGGAGAGCAGGCCGGCCAGCAACACCACCGCGCCGGAGAACAAGGTGATGGCCGCGACGATGTTGGTGTCCTGCGTCGCGATGCCCTGCACCAGCCATTCGCCCATGCCGTGCCAGCCGAAGATCTTCTCCACGAACACCGCTCCGGTGACCAACCCGGCCACCCCGTAGGCGAACAGGGTGGCCAGCGGGATCAGCGCGGTGCGCAAGCCGTGCTTGACCAGCGCACGCCGGCGGGTCAGCCCCTTGGCGCGCGCGGTGCGGATGAAATCCTGGCCGAGGACGTCGAGCATCGCGTTGCGCTGATAGCGGCTGTATCCCGCCGCGGCCGCCAGCGCCAGGGTCAGCGACGGCAACACCAAATGCCGCAGCCGGTCGAGCAACTGCGCGCCGGCCCCGCCGGACACACCCGGTGAGGTCTCCCCGGTGTAGTCGAAAATATGCAGGCCCACGGCCCAGTTCACCCGCAGCGCGGCGAGAATCAACAGGTTGGCAATGACGAACGTCGGGGTGCTCAGGACCAGCAGAGCCACCATGGTGACGACGCGATCGCTGAGCCGGTACTGCCGAATGGCGCCCCACGCCCCGGCCGCGATGCCCGCGGCGGTGCCCACCAGCGAACCAATGATTAACAGCCGCAGCGTCACTCCGACGCGGCGCCACAGTGACTCCCCGACGGGCTGGCCGGTGATGGTCTTGCCGAAGTCACCGCGGACGGCGTGCGAAGCCCAGTGCGCGTAGCGGATCGGTATCGGCTCGTCGAGACCGAGCGCGTGGGCCTTGGCGTCGATGACGGCTTGTGGCGGTCGCGGATTGCGCTGCAGCAGGCTGTCCAGCGGCTTGAAAGCCACCGACGTCAGGCAAAACGTCAAAAACGATGCCAGCGCGAGCAGCACGACGTAGTTGAGCAACCGGCGCGCGAGGAACCGAGTCATACCCGTCCGCACAGCCCGCGTCGCATTGGGACAGGTTATCGAGCCGACAGCACAGCGTCGCGGGTGCAGCGCCCGGCGCGTTCGGTGACCTTTGGATCTGCTTGATTCTCATGCGTGCATCGCGTGTGATCGGTTGTTAGCATCCACCGCGGTACCGAGCGGTGCGGCAATTGCGGCACGCCTCAGACCGCGACACTCCCGAGGAGGCTTGCGTGACGGTTACCGACGATCTCCTGGCCAACAACGCCGAATATGCGAGCACTTTCAAGGGGCCGCTGCCGATGCCGCCTGGCAAACATGTGGCGGTCGTCGCGTGCATGGATGCGCGGCTCGACGTGTATCGCCTCCTCGGCCTCAACGAGGGGGAGGCCCACGTCATCCGCAACGCCGGGGGAGTCGTCACCGACGACGTCATCCGCTCGCTGGCCATCAGCCAACGACTGTTGGGAACGCGCGAGATCATCCTGATTCACCACACCGATTGCGGGATGCTCACCTTCACCGACGATGACTTCAAGCGCGGCATCCAGGAGGAGACCGGGGTCAAGCCGTCGTGGGCGGCCGAGGCGTTTCCGGACGTCGCCGAGGACGTCCGTCAGTCGCTGCGCCGCATCGAGGGCAATCCGTTCGTCACCAAGCACGTCTCCCTGCGCGGCTTCTTCTTCGACGTCGCCACGGGCAAGCTCAACGAGGTCAAGATCTAGAAGCGTGCGCCGAGCGTGTAGCCACGGCGAAAAATCGGCCCAATCCCCGCCACCAGTGCACGTTCGGTGGCCCTTCAGCCGACCTTGTAGGTCGCCAAGGCCTTGGCGACCAGCGTGCCCCCCGAGTCGACGATCTCGGCCTCGCAATTGACCAGTGATCGGCCGCGGCGCAGCACCCGGCCGATGCCGATCACGTCGGTGGCCCGAGCCGGGGCCATGTAGTCCAGCGCCATGGACACCGTCACGCCCCGTAGTTCCGGCGGGGCCGGGGCGCCGCACCACGCCGCGGCCATCACGGTGAGGTCGGCGAGGGTGGCGATGGCCCCACCGTGAACCATGTCGCCGAGCGTCACGTTGGACGGGTCCCAGGGCAGCCGCAGTCGCACGTCGCCCTCCTCGAGCCGGTCGGCGACGATGCCCAACTTGACGACAAACGGGGACTGGGGGAGGAACTGCGCGATAACGTCGCGACCGCTCGGCGCGGGCGGGCGAGAAGGTCCGGAGGTAGTCATTCGTCCATGCTTTCGCACCCCAGGTTGACAGGTCCAGTGCCAGCTGGTCTCATATATCGCTAAGGTGCTAAATATGGTCAATTCTGCCAGGTTTTAGCCGATTGCGAAGGAAGCGATGACCAGTGATCTGAAGGCGGCCCCCGCCGTCGGACAGTACGAATTGAGCCATCTGCGCTCGCTGGAGGCAGAGGCGATCCACATCATTCGGGAGGTGGCGGCCGAGTTCGAGCGGCCGGTGCTGCTGTTCTCGGGTGGCAAGGACTCCATCGTCATGCTGCATCTGGCGCTACGGGCGTTCCGTCCCGGCCGGCTGCCGTTCCCGGTGATGCACGTCGACACCGGGCACAACTTCGACGAGGTGATCGCCACCCGCGACGAGTTGGTCAACGAGCACGGGGTGCGCCTGGTCATCGCCTCGGTCCAGGAAGACATCGACGCCGGGCGGGTGGTAGAGCCGCGCCAGGGGCGCAACCCGATTCAGACCGTGACCCTGCTTCGCGCCATCCGGGAGAACAAGTTCGACGCCGCGTTCGGCGGGGCCCGCCGCGACGAGGAGAAGGCCCGGGCCAAGGAGCGCGTGTTCAGCTTCCGCGACGAGTTCGGTCAGTGGGATCCGAAGGCGCAGCGGCCCGAGCTGTGGAACCTCTACAACGGCCGGCACCACAAGGGCGAGCACATCCGGGTCTTCCCGCTGTCCAACTGGACCGAGTTCGACATCTGGTCCTACATCGGCGCCGAGAACATCGCGTTGCCGTCGATCTATTACGCGCACCGGCGCAAGGTCTTTCGCCGCGACGGCATGCTGCTCGCGGTCGACCGGAACATGCAGCCGGCCGCCGACGAGCCGGTGTTCGAGGCGACCGTGCGCTTCCGCACCGTCGGGGATGTCACGTGCACCGGATGCGTGGAATCGCAAGCCGCCACCGTCGACGAGGTCATCGCCGAGACCGCGGTGTCCCGGCTCACCGAACGCGGGGCGACCAGGGCCGACGACCGGATCTCGGAGGCCGGCATGGAAGACCGCAAACGACAGGGATACTTCTGATGGCCACCTTGCTGAGGCTCGCAACCGCGGGTTCCGTCGACGACGGCAAGTCCACCCTGATCGGTCGCCTGCTCTACGACTCCAAGGCCGTCATGGAAGACCAGTGGGCCGCGGTGGAGCAGACGTCCAAGGACCGCGGTCACGACTACACCGACCTGGCGCTGGTGACCGACGGCTTGCGGGCCGAACGCGAGCAGGGCATCACGATCGACGTCGCCTACCGCTACTTCGCCACTCCCAAGCGGAAATTCATCATCGCCGACACCCCCGGTCACATCCAGTACACCCGCAACATGGTCACCGGGGCGTCGACCGCCCAATTGGTGATCGTGCTCGTCGACGCGCGACACGGCCTGTTGGAGCAGTCGCGCCGGCACGCCTTCCTGGCGTCCCTGCTGGGCATCCAGCACATCGTGCTCGCCGTTAACAAGATGGACCTGATCGGTTGGGACAGAGAGAAATTCGAAGCCATCCGCGACGAGTTCCACGCGTTCGCCGCTCGGTTGGACGTGCACGACGTCGCCACCATCCCGATTTCCGCGCTGCACGGCGACAACGTCGTGACCAAGTCGGACCAGACGCCGTGGTACGACGGGCCGGCATTGTTGTCGCACCTCGAAGAGGTGTACATCGCCGGTGACCGCAACATGGTCGACGTTCGGTTCCCGGTGCAGTACGTCATCCGGCCGCACACCCGCGAACATCAAGACCACCGCAGCTACGCCGGCACCGTCGCCAGCGGCGTCATGCGTGCCGGGGATGAGGTCGTGGTGCTGCCCGTCGGCAAACACACCCGCATCACCGCGATCGAGGGGCCGAATGGTCCGGTCGAAGAAGCGTTCCCGCCGATGGCCGTATCGGTGTCCCTCGCCGACGAGATCGACATCTCGCGGGGAGATCTGATCGCGCGCACCCACAACCAGCCCAGGGTCGCGCAGGAGTTCGACGCGACGGTGTGCTGGATGGCCGACAACGCGACGCTCGAGCCCGGCCGCGATTACGTCATCAAGCACACCACCCGCACCACGCACGCCAAGGTGACCGCGCTCGATTACCGGCTCGACGTCAACACCCTGCACCGTGACAAAACCGCGACGGCGCTGAAGCTCAACGAGCTTGGCCGTATTTCGCTGCGCACCCAGGTTCCGCTGTTGCTGGACGAGTACACCCGCAACCCGAGCACCGGCTCGTTCATCCTCATCGACCCGCACACCAACGGCACCGTGGCGGCCGGCATGGTGTTGCGCGACGTGTCGGCGCAGGCGGCGAGCCCAAACACCGTGCGGCACAAGCCCTCGGCCACCGCCGAGGCCCGGCCCCGCGGTAAGACGGTGTGGTTCACCGGCCTGTCGGGTTCCGGCAAGTCGTCGGTGGCGATGCTGGTCGAGCAGAAGCTGCTCGAAAGCGGTTCTCTGGCTTACGTTCTCGACGGTGACAATCTGCGGCACGGTTTGAACGCCGACCTGGGCTTTTCCATGGCCGACCGCGCCGAGAACCTGCGGCGGCTCGCGCATGTGGCGGCGCTGCTCGCCGACTGCGGCAACGTGGTGCTGGTGCCGGCGATCAGCCCGCTGGCCGAGCAACGCGAACTGGCGCGCAAAGTGCACGCCGACGCCGGATTCGACTTCATCGAGGTGTTCTGTGACACCCCGATCGACGAATGCGAAAAGCGTGATCCGAAGGGCCTGTATGCGAAGGCGCGCGCCGGTGAGATCACGCAGTTCACCGGAATCGACAGCCCGTATCAGCCGCCGGTGAATCCCGATCTGCGGCTCACCCCGGACGGCACTGTCGAGGAGCAGGCGCAGCGGGTCCTCGACCTGCTGGAA
Organism: Mycobacterium sp. WUMAC-067; assembly: GCF_020217485.1. Lineage (GTDB taxonomy): Bacteria > Actinomycetota > Actinomycetes > Mycobacteriales > Mycobacteriaceae > Mycobacterium. The sequence goes on from NZ_JAEKMI010000002.1 coordinate 92,362, forward strand.
TCACGCGGCTAGCCTGCCGGTGCAGCCTGGCTGCACCGAAATGCACGCTCTGGATGGCACAATCCTGAGAGTGCGCATGTCAGCGAAGGCGGAGTACGCCGTGCGGGCGATGATCCAGCTCGCCACGGTGTCCGACGGGACGCTGGTGAAGACCGACGACTTGGCCCAGGCTCAGGGCATTCCGCCGCAATTTCTCGTCGACATCCTGACCAACCTGCGCACCGACCGGCTCGTGCGCAGCCATCGCGGCCGCGAGGGGGGCTACGAATTGGCCCGCTCTGGCAGCGACATCAGCATCGCCGACGTGCTGCGCTGCATCGACGGGCCCCTGGCCAGCGTCCGCGACATCGGCCTCGGCGACCTGCCGTATTCGGGACCGACGGCCGCGCTCACCGACGTCTGGCGGGCGCTGCGCGCCAGCATGCGATCCGTGCTGGAACAGACGACCCTGGCCGACGTCGCTACCGGTGGCCTGCCCAAGCATGTCGCGCAACTGGCCGATGACTATCGGAAACAGGAGAGCCAGCGGCACGGCTCGGCGCACGCCGGCGAGTAGGCAACGCGCCCTACGGCTCAGCCGCCCGACCCGTAGGGGCGGGTGAGGATCTCCATGGCATGACCGGACGGGTCGAGAAAATACACCCCGCGCCCGCCGTCGTTGTGGTTGATCTCGCCGGGAAGCTGGGCGCCCGGATCGGCCCAGTGCTGCAGGCCGCGCGACCGGATCTTGTCGTAGATGGCGTCGAACTCCTGCTCGGACACCAGGAACGCGTAGTGCTGACGCGGGATGTCCGCGCCGTCGGGAGCGTCCGCGTAGTCGAGGTTGGCGCCATGTTCGAGTTCGACAACCATGAAGTGGCCGAACGGCTTTGGGCTGGGCAGCCCGAACAGCTCGGTGAGAAACTCGGCGGATTCTCGTTTGTCGCGCGACGCGACGATGGTGTGGTTGAAACTGATGCTCATAGTTCTGTCCAGTCAACCACCGGTCGCCCTGCGCGACAACGCTGAAAGAGCGTTGCGCTACTTCGGCGCGGTCAGCTCCAGGGCGATGTTGTCGGGGTCGCGGAACTCCAGGATGTATGACGGCCCGATGTCCTTGACCGGCTCGTGGGCCACCCCAAGATCATCGAGATGCGCTGCCGCCGAATCCAATTCGGCCCTACTGGTCAGCCGGAACGCGATGTGGTCCAGCCCGACGCGATCCTCGTCGAAGCGGTCCGCGGCGACGGGCCGCAGCCCGAGCAGCGTCCCGCCCAAGTCGTAGATGACACCGCCGAACAGGAAGCTCAACTGATTGCGGGTGGATTCGTCGGCGTTGTCGGGGACCTCGAGCAACACCGGCCAGCCGAACACGCTCTCGTAGAACTGCCGGGATCGCTCGATATCGGTCACGGTCAGCCGGACATGCGCGATGGAAGTGCTGGTGAAGTCCACTCGCTCCATGGTTCCACTGATGGGCCGCATGTTAAACATGCCAGAATCGCCGTCGTGCAGATAGCGATGACCATGCCCGTGATGGAACCGGACCTGGATGCGACGGTGCTCGAGACCTGGGCGCGCACCATTGACGACGGACCGTTCTCGTCACTGTGCTGGGGCGAGCGCATCGCATTCGACAACCCGGACAACCTGACGCTGCTGGGCGCGCTGGCCGCCTGGACCAGCCGGGTGCGGCTGCTGACGACCGTGATCGTGCCGCAACTGCACGACCCGGTCATGCTCGCCAAGGGTCTGGCGACCGGCGACATGCTCAGCGGCGGCCGGCTGACCGTGGGCGTCGGGGTCGGCGGCCGGCACGAGGACTACCACGCCGTCAGCGCCGACCCGGCCACGCAGACGATGCGCGGGATGGCCGAACGGGTGGCCGTGATGAAGCGCGTCTGGGCGGGGGAGAAGATCACCGACTCGGTGCTGCCCGTCGGGCCGGCGCCGGTGCAGCCCGGCGGTCCGCCGCTGTTCGTGGGCAGCATCGGTCCGAAAACCATCCGCAGCGCGGCGGCGTGGGCCGACGGGCTGGCCGGCACCACCCTGGACCTCGACGTCGCCAAGCAGAACGAGCTGTTCGACGTGACGCGAGACGCCTGGGCGCAGGCCGGCAAGCCCAAGCCTCACCTGATCACCTCGTTTTGGTTCGCATTCGGCTCGCCCGAGGAGTCCCGCGCCCAGATACACCGCCATCTGCGCCGCTACATGAATTGGATACCGGCCGAATACGTCGACGCCATGGCGCCGATGACCGGTTGGGCCGGCAGCGAAGACGAGCTGCTGGACGTGCTGCGTCAGTTCGAGGAGATCGGCACCGACGAGGTTCAGCTCATCCCGACGAGCTCGGATGTCGATCAGTTGCGCCGCGCCGCGGAGGTCGCCGGGCGGCTGTAGCTCGTCCGGCGCAGGGTGAATTGCCGCATCGGCGCCGCGGCGTTTTCATTAGCGAATGACGCAGCAGGAGTTGCCCGCCCCGCTGGCCGAAATGACCGGGCTGATGGCGCAGTGCGCGAACAACGGCGATTTCGCCGGCGCCGCGGTGCAGGCCAACGAGCTGGTGACCCTGTGCCGAGCAACGCTAGGGGAGCGCGATCCCAACGTCCTCGACCTCAAGGTGACGCTGGCCACCGTGCAGCTGCGGGCTGGCGAGGACGCCGCCGTCTACGCCGACCTGGAAGAGTTGATACCCGATCTCGTCGAGGTGCTCGGTCGCGATCACCTGAGCACCTTGACCGCTCGTCACCTGCTGGCGGGTCGCCAACAGTCCCCGCTGTCCTCGCTGTCCGAATGGTCACAGCTCGTCGCCGACGAACAGCGCATTCTGGGGGCCGATCACGAGAGCACGCTGATGGCCCGCGAGAGGGTCGCTGAGAAGCGTTGGGAGAACGGTGATTTCGCCGGAGCTATGACCGAGGGGCAACACGTGCTCGCGGCACGGCGACGGGTGCTCGGCGACGATCACGCCGACACCCTCGGGACGCGGTTGATGCTGGCGATCTGGCGGGGCCGGGCGGGTGACATCCCGGCGGCGGTCACCGAACTCGAGTGGTTGATCGGCGAACTGCGCGACAAGCTGGGAGGCGACCACGTTCACCTGCTCATGGCGCGGCACATGTTCACGCTCTGGGCCCCGGACCGGGCCGGCGTGACGGACGGGGTCGCTGCATGGGAGGCGCTGGTCGAGGAAGAGGCGCGCGTGCTCGGTGACGAGCATCCGGTGACGGTCGCGGCCCGCCACGAATTGGCCGGCTGGTGTGCCCGGCACGGCGGCCGCGCGGACAAACCCGACACCCACGGGTCGGTGGACTGGTCTGCGTCCTGACCTCGACGAGCTGCTGTCAGGTCGCCGCTTTGTCCGCCGGGCGTTCGTCGTCGACGGAAGGCTCCTGGGGCGGCTGCCCCTTGCGGAGCGTCTCGAGCAGCTCGCGGTACGGCCCAACCAGGTAGACGGTGTCGCCGCCGCGAAGCCAGGCGTCGCGGCGCGGGTGCAGCTCGACCGGGGTATCGCGACGGGTGATCGCGATGACCCGGGTCTGGGTGGACATTTCGAACATCCGCAGCCCATCGAGTTCGCTGCCGGCCGCTACGTGCATGGCGCCGACCATGAAGGAACGCTGCCCGACCGAGAACGTGCCCAGCACCTGCAGGCCCATCGCGGCGCCGATGAACCAGGGAGCGGCCAGGTCGACCGTCGACCGGACGTTCTCGAACCCGAACCGTTTGGCCACCGCGTCGCCGAGGGTGCGGTCGTAGATGCGCAGGACGATCGGCACGTCGGGCCGGTTGACCTCGGGCATCACCCGGGGGCCCAGCATCTCGCGCAGCACGATGCCGATCTCGATGTTGACCATGTCGTCCTGGGTCAGCACGGCGACGGCCCGCGCGCGATCGACGCGGGCCGACTCCAGCGTCTGGCGCAGCGTCGCGTCCCCGAAGATCACCGGCACGTCGAGTTCGGCCGCGGTCGACAAAAACCGGTTGTTCTCGTCGCGTTCGATCACCGCGACGTCGTATCCGGCCGCGGTCAGATCGCCGACGACGCGGCTGCCGAAAGACCCCAGCCCCACCACGATGATGTGGTCGCGCAGGTGGCGCGCGCGCCGCACTCCGGCCGATTGCAGGACGCGGCGCGACAGCAGCAAGTCCGCCACGAAGGCGACGAGCAGCGCGGTGGTGGTCACGCCGGCGAACATCAAGGCGACGGCGAAGATCCGTAGCCACGCGGATTGTTGGGCGAAGGTGAATTCGCCGTATCCCACCGTGGTGATGGTCTCCGCGGTGAAATACATTGCGTCCAACCAGGACAGCCGCGGCTTCGTGTAGGAGAAGTGCACGATGATCGTCGATGCGAGCAGCAGGCCGAGCGCGAGCAGCATTGCGGGGAAGAGCATGGGGTTCACGTCGTCGCGCATGGCGCGCGCGGCGTCCGAGGCCCGCCGCACCCACGATCGGCGAGAGCGCGTCCCTGCCGGTTGGGGCGTTTTGATGCCGCGCGCGGCCAGCTCGTCGGCGCTGCCGATCATGGCGGTCCAATCACCGGCGCGCACTCGATGGTCGCGGCCCGGACAGGGCACCACCTCGTCCGGGGTGGCGGCGTCTTTGCCGTGGATCACGGCCACCGGTGCCAGGTCGCCGTAGATCTCTCGAAGGGTCGCGTCGCGTGGCGCCTCGGCCCCCGACACGACGAAGTTGATGCCGGCCGCCTCGACCGGGTGGGTGTTGCTCGCCAAGCAGGCCTCGACGACCGACGGCGCCGCCAGGTCGGCGACGTCGAGAATGGCGCCGGGACCGTTGTCGGCGGCCACCGCTCCGCGCAGCACGTCGTTGCCCAACCGGGCGACCACACGCAGATCCGGATTCGTTTTCCTTGCCAACAAAGCGTTTTCGAGATTCTTCGCGTCGTCATGCCCGGCGCAGACGATGGCGCTCGCTCGGGCCAGGTCGGCGCCGGCGAGCTCCTCGCTGGGCAGTTTGACGATGGCGGCGCCCGCGCGGTTCAGTTCCGTGGCGATCGTGGTCGCGAGCACGTCGTCGCCGCTGACGATGATGTGACTGCGCGCGCTCATGGACGTTTCGCCGCGACGGTGACGGCACAGTCGCGGTCGTTTTGGCGTGGTGAGTCGTCACGCATAAACCCCACCTCTGATGACTTGGCGCTCACTTGTTGCTACGACTATCGGGCACCGTGTCGATTGACGCCAGTGCGACATGTGCTCGAGCGCGAATTGAATTGGGTGGCCGCCACGCCACGGCGGCGGCCACGGGCACGCGCGATCACCGCCCGCTTCCGAGTTGAGCCGTCCGCCAACGGAATTGGCCAGGTTAGTTACAAAACCTGAACGTCCGCAGGTGACCAAAACGCCCGCATCGACGTGATCTTGGCGTCCGCGTCGAAGGACATCGTCGAGATGGGCGAGATCCGGGTGCGGCTGTCACCGGCGTCCAGCGTGAGGTGCCAGAGGAAGGCGGCTTCGCTGCCAGAGACCCGCAATTCGGCGAGTTCGGTGTCTTTCTTGGCGTCTTGGAAACCGGCATAGAAGCCGCGGATGGCGTCGTGCCCGCGGCGAATGTCGGCTCCGATCGGATCCTCGATGGTGGCGTCGGCAGCGTACAGGGTCACGATGTCGTCGGCGGTGCCCGTGGCGACCAGCGCCAGGTAGCGATTGACGGTCTCGGTGATGGCTTCTGGGGACGGCATGGATTCGGACGCTACTCCCTCGCGCTTCAGGTGCGGTATGGCGGCGATACTGGCGGCGTGACTTTTATCGAATGCCTCGCGAGCCGCGAGGTCTACCGGAATCCGTGGATGGTGCTGCGCGAGGATGACATCCGCCGCCCGGACGGCAGCACGGGCCTCTACGGGGTCGTCGACAAGCCGGCGTACGCGCTTGTGATGCCCTATGACGGGCACCGCTTCCGGTTGGTCGAGCAGTTTCGCTACCCCATCGGGGAGCGTCGTTGGGAGTTTCCGCAAGGCACCGCTCCAGGCCTGGCCGACGCCGCACCGGCCGAGTTGGCCGAGCGTGAGCTGCGCGAGGAAACCGGATTGCGCGCAACGACGTTCGAGGTGCTCGGCGAGCTCGACGTGGCTCCGGGGATGACCAGTCAGCGCGGCCGGGTGTTTCTGGCCACGGGGATCATCGAGGGCGAAGCCGACCGCGAACACGAGGAGCAGGACATGCGCAGCGCGTGGTTCGCGCGCGACGAGGTCGAGCGGATGATTCGCGGGGGAGTCATCGCTGACTCGCAGTCGATCGCCGCCTACGGCCTGTTTCTCTTGCGCTGAGGACCGACGTCGCGCAACACCGTGATCGTGTCCTCGCCGAGATCGCACTGCGTCATCGGACACCCACCATTGACCAATGCGGCCGAGGTTTCGGGTAGTTGCGGTGCTCACTGCCGTGACTGCCTCGGTCGCCGGTACACCCGCTGTCGGCGCGCACGCGGTGTCGCCGTCGTGGAACGGCAAATACTCACTGGTGCGGTATGCAGCCGGCAAATCCGGCACCAGCGTCGCCGCGACGCAAGCCGAACCGACGTTCAGCGCCGACTACGTCTTCACCACCGCATGCTCGTCGGGCACGTGCGTGGCCACCGCGACCAACGGCCCCATGCCCAAGAATCCGACCCTTCCCCAGCCGTCGCATTACACCTGGGATGGGGCGAAATGGGTGGAGCGCTTCGACTTCCAGTGGGATTGCTATATGGGAGACGGCGTGCAGAAGGTGTGGGCCCCGGCGCGATCCTGGGCCTTCTACACACCGCAGGCGGACGGATCGTTGCGCGGGCTCTGGCACACCGACATCAACGGCGGCCCGTGCGGCGGGACCGTCGAGATGCCGGTGGCGGCGTTTGCCGCCGAGCGGGGCTGACGAAGACGCCGTCGATCAGTCCGGCGGCGCGCTGGTCATGGAGGCGATGTAATAAATCTCGTGACCGGTGGGATAGCCACCACCGTCGGTGGCGATGTGAACGTGGTCGTAGTGGTCGGCGGTTTCTGAGCCCAAGTCGGCCATCCAGTTTCCCCCGCCGACGCCCGGGTAGATCTTCTGCCGCCAGATGACGTGGTTGATTCCCCACCGCTTCGCATTTGCCAGCGCATACCCGGCGATCTGATTGCCGAGCTCGATGCCCTCCGGGGTGTGGAAGTTCGGGATCATCACGTCGATCGCCAACCCCTTGGGATGCCACGGCAGCGGGTCTTCCCGATACCCGTAGATGGTCTTGATCTGGGGGAAGAGCACGCCGATGGCACGGGCCGCCCAGATGGTCTTGACCTGCAGCCGATCCTCGGACGCGACGCCGCGGGGTAGCGGGAGCTGGAATTGCTGACCGGCGGAAGGCGCGGGGGGCGCCAGCGCGGTCAGCGCCTCCAACTCGGCCGGACTGGCGGTGCGCGGCGCGCCGGGTGGCGGAGTCGCCGCGGTGGAGGTGGTGGGGGTCGCTGCCGGGGTCTCGACGCAGCACCGCGGCTTGGTGCCCTGGGCGTGGATCATGGCGGCGGAGACGACGAGCGACGCCGCGATCGCCAGCCATCGGCCACTGCCCTTAGCGAACACCTTCGCCCCCACGACCAGCAGCTTAACGTCGTCTGTGACCTGTGGGGCGAGGTTTTCAGAAGACTGGCGCGCGAAGCGTCGTTCAAGCAAATGACCGTCTCGGCGACGGCAGAAGTGGGTAAACAACGCACTAGCGCGCGGAGTTCACGTTCGAGAGCGAGTCACCGGTCGAAAGGCGGCAGCACATGGTTCGTCACGAGGGAGGCCGATGGGACGTCGGAATCAAGGATGCCGCGGTCTACGTCGAACGTATTTCTGACAGCGACGAGCGCCTCTTCGAGGATTCGTTGGCCGCTGAGGAGGCCCGCGACCTAGCCGGGCTGCTGACCAAGTATGCGGACAAGCTCGACGAGGCGAAGGATTCCGACAAGGCCAAGGAGGCCGAGGAATCCGAGGAATCCGAGGACTCGGAGAAGTCCGATAAGTCCGACGGGTCGGAGGACTCCGACGGATCCGACAAGTCCGACGGCTCAGAGGACTCCGACGAATCAGACAAGTCCAAGGGGTCGGAGGACTCCGACAACTGACGACCTGAGCTGGTTAACCGCGCACGCTATAACGTTGTTGCGCAGTGCAATACCTCGTGAGAGAAGTCAGCCTCGTCGCCCGGCCCGCTCGGCGAATGCGTCGAGCGCGGCCAGCACTTCAGGAGAACGCCACACTCGGTTGCGGGGTCCACTGGCCGTTTCGACAAGGATTCCCGCCTCGGTGAGCGGGTTGAGGTAGCGGTGAGCGTTGGTGGATTCGATGCCGAGCTCCTGTGCCAGGAGCGCAGCGTTGACGACCGGGCGGCGGGGCAACAAATCGGCGACCTTCCACACCGCCGAGTCGGACCGCGCGGTGATCACATCGTTCCAGCTCTCCCGGATCCCGCGAATTTCGACGACCAGCTGACGCCCGTTCGCGATAGCCAGGACGCTGGCGTTGGAGAAGCGCTCGACAATCGGGGCGGCATCACCGTCGCGGTACGCGGTGAGAGCGGCGAAGTAGGAGTCGGTGTCGGCCAGCAGCCCTGCCGAGACCGGGACCGTCACCTGGTGGGTCAAACCTTTGTTGCGCAGCATGGCTTGCACCAGTGCCCGGCCCGTGCGTCCGTTTCCGTCGGTAAACGGGTGAATGGCCTCGAACTGCGCGTGGGCCACTGCGATCTGCGGCAGCGCGGGGACATCGGCGCGCTGCGCGAACGTGAGCAGGTCATCAATGGCCCCGGGGATTCGCTCGTGGCGCGGCCCGACGAATGTCGCGCCGATGGGAGTGGATCCACCGCCGATCCATACCGGCTCGGTGCGGAATTCGCCTGGGGTATGGCGCGGCTCGTTGGCCATCAATGCACGGTGCATCGCCAAAATGGCGTTGGAGTCAACAGTGTCGGACAGGGCGATCGCTGCTTGCATCGCGGCCGTGTTGGCGACGATCATTTCGGCGTTTCTCTTCGCCTTGCCGCCGGGCAGCTCGGCCTCGGCGATGGCTCGAGACGATGCGGTCAGGTTTTCGATTTGCGAGCTGGCGGCGGATTCCGACCGCATCAAAACGGCGGCAAATGGTGCGATCTCGCCTCCGAGCTCGGCGTCAAAACGCGTGATCTCGCGGCTGGCGGATTCGGCCTCCGCCAACACGGACGGCGGCAAGTCCAGGATCAGGTCGGCAACGTTGGCCGGCACTGCCGGGTGGTACGTGCCGTACTTCGGCCGCGCCGCGTTCGCATACCGCGTCCCCTGTGGTTCCCAACGAACATGTTCGTGAGTGACCGGCTGAAGTGAAGTCATTGGTCCCAGTTAACCTCACTTGCGCGGTTAAGTGAAGTCAATGGTGGTGGTAGACGTCACTTAACAGATCTGGTGCGTCAAGCGCGTGCGATCTCGGCGCCTTAGCGCAATTGTTGTGCCGAGCTGACAGCGGCGACGAAGTCGAATCACACCTCACAGCAAAACCATGCCTGAAGTGCGGTGACACTGGTGCCCCCGGCAGGATTCGAACCTGCGGCCTTCTGCTCCGGAGGCAGACGCTCTATCCCCTGAGCTACGGGGGCGCTACAACTTTGTTGCTGCACCATTGGGCTCCGACAGACTAACGCATCGAGGCGGCTGCCCCGCCACCGCAATGGATTCGGGGCGCGGGCGCCCCAGCCAATAGGATGGACGCTCGTGACCCCCGCTGACCTCGCTGAGCTGCTCAAAAACACCGCCGCCGCGGTGCTGGCCGAGCGTGGGCTGGACGCTGCCGTGCTGCCGCCGACCGTGACCGTGGAGCGGCCCCGCAACCCCGAGCACGGCGATTACGCCAGCAACCTGGCGATGCAGCTGGGCAAAAAAGTGGGCGCCAACCCCCGCGAGCTCGCCGGATGGCTCGCCGAAGCACTCGCGCAGGCCGACGGCGTCGCGTCGGCGGAGGTGGCGGGGCCGGGCTTCATCAACATGCGCCTCGAGGCGTCGGCGCAGGCGGTCGTCGTCAACAACGTCATCGGCGCCGGCGCTCGCTACGGCCACTCCGACGCGCTGGCCGGCCAGCACATCAACCTGGAATTCGTCTCGGCCAACCCGACCGGACCGATCCACATCGGCGGAACCCGCTGGGCCGCGGTCGGCGACGCGCTGGGCCGGCTGCTGTCCACCCAGGGCGCCGACGTGGTGCGCGAATACTATTTCAACGACCACGGCGCCCAGATCGACCGCTTCGCCAGCTCGCTGATCGCCTCCGCCAAAGGCGAACCCACCCCGGAAGACGGCTACGCGGGCGCCTACATCAACGACATCGCCGCCCAGATCATGCAGAAGGCGCCCGACGCGCTGAGCCTGCCCGACGCCGAGATGCACGAGACCTTCCGCGCCATCGGCGTCGACCTGATGTTCACCCACATCAAGGAGTCGTTGCACGAATTCGGCACCGACTTCGACGTCTACACCCACGAAGACGCCATGCACACCAGCGGCCGGGTCGACCAGGCCCTCGCCAAGCTGCGTGAGACCGGCAACATCTACGAGAAGGACGGCGCAACATGGTTGCGCGCCAGCGCCTTTGGTGATGACAAGGATCGCGTCGTGATCAAGAGCGACGGGAAGCCCGCCTATATCGCCGGGGACATCGCCTATTACCTGGACAAGCGGCAACGCGGCTTCGACCTGTGCATCTACATGCTCGGGGCCGACCACCACGGGTACATCGCCCGCCTCAAGGCCGTGGCCGCCGCCCTCGGCGACGACCCGGCCACCGTCGAGGTGCTCATCGGCCAGATGGTCAATTTGGTCCGCGACGGCCAGCCGGTCCGGATGAGCAAGCGCGCGGGAACCGTGCTCACGCTCGACGACCTGGTCGAGGCGATCGGCGTCGACGCCGCGCGCTACAGCCTGATCCGGTCCTCGGTGGACACCCCGATCGACATCGACCTGGCGCTGTGGTCGTCGGCGTCCAACGAAAACCCGGTCTATTACGTGCAATACGCGCACGCCCGGCTCTCGGCGCTGGCCCGCAACGCCGCCCAACTCGGCCTGATTCCCGACACCGGGAACCTCGGGCTGCTCAGCCACGACAAGGAGGGGACGCTGCTGCGCACCCTCGGCGAATTCCCCCGGGTGCTCACCACGGCGTCGTCCCTGCGCGAACCGCACCGGATCTGCCGCTATCTGGAAGACCTCGCCGGCGACTACCACCGGTTCTACGACTCCTGCCGGGTGCTGCCGCAGGGCGACGAGCAGCCCACCGATCTGCACACCGCGCGCCTGGCGCTGTGCCAGGCGACCCGCCAGGTGATCGCCAACGGCCTGGCGATACTCGGCGTCACTGCCCCGGAGCGAATGTGAACGTTCATCCCGCCGGTCCCCGGCACGCCGAAGAGACCCGTCACGCCGAAAGCCCGCCACGACCGCAGTCGGCCGAGGAGCTGCTGCTGCTGGCGCCAAACGTGTGGCCGCGCAACACGACTCGCGATGAGGCCGGCGTCGCCAGCATCGCGGGCGTCGCGGTGACCGACCTCGCCCAGGAGTACGGGACCCCGCTGTTCGTCGTCGACGAGGACGACTTCCGTTCCCGCTGCCGCGAGATTGCGTCGGCGTTCGGTGGGGGCAAGAACGTGCACTATGCCGCCAAGGCCTTTCTGTGCAGCGAGATAGCACGCTGGATCGACGAGGAAGGCCTGTCGCTCGACGTGTGCACCGGCGGCGAGTTGGCCGTCGCGCTGCACGCCAACTTCCCGCCGGAGCGGACCACCTTCCACGGCAACAACAAGTCGGTCGCGGAGTTGACCGCGGCGGTCAAAGCCGGTGTCGGCCATGTGGTTTTGGACTCGATGACCGAGATCGAGCGTCTCAATGTCATTGCCGGGGAGGCGGGCATCGTCCAGGACGTCTTCGTCCGTCTCACCGTCGGCGTCGAGGCGCACACCCACGAGTTCATCTCGACCGCGCACGAGGACCAGAAGTTCGGGCTGTCCGTGGCCAGCGGGGCGGCGTTGGCCGCCGTCGGCCGGGTATTCGAAACCGAACACCTGCGGGTGGTCGGTCTGCACAGCCATATCGGTTCGCAGATCTTCGATGTCGCCGGCTTCGAACTCGCCGCGCGCCGCGTCCTCGGACTGCTGCACGAGGCCGTCGAGCAGTTCGGTGTCGAGAAGACCGCGCAGATCTCCACAGTGGACCTCGGTGGCGGACTTGGTATTTCGTACCTGGCGGCGGACGACCCCCCACCGATGGGAGAGCTGGCCGCCAAGCTGAGCGCAATCGTCAAGAACGAGTCAGCGGCGGTCGGGCTGCCGACACCGCGCCTGGTGGTCGAGCCCGGACGCGCCATCGCGGGACCCGGCACCATCACCCTCTACGAGGTGGGCACGGTCAAGGACGTGGATGTCAGCGCCACCGCACACCGGCGTTACGTCAGCGTCGACGGCGGCATGAGCGACAACATCCGCACCGCGCTCTACGACGCGCAATATGACGCCAGGCTGGTCTCCCGGCTCAGCGATGCGCCCGCGGAGCTGGCGCGCGTCGTCGGAAAGCATTGCGAGAGCGGCGATATCGTCGTGCGCGACACCTGGGTGCCCGGCGACCTGCACCCCGGCGACCTGATCGGGGTGGCCGCCACCGGCGCCTACTGTTATTCGTTGTCGAGTCGTTACAACATGATCTGCCGGCCCGCCGTCGTCGCGGTGCGCGACGGGTGCGCGCGCCTGGTCCTGCGCCGCGAGACGGTCGACGATCTACTGAGTCTGGAAGTGAGGTGAACTGTGCCCCGTGACGAAAAGCCGGTCGGTGTAGCGGTACTCGGGTTGGGCAACGTCGGAAGCGAAGTTGTCCGAATCATCGAGGACAGCGCCGATGACCTCGCGGCTCGTGTCGGTGCGCCCCTGGTGCTGCGCGGCGTCGGAGTGCGCCGCGTCGCCGACGACCGCGGCGTTCCCGCCGAGCTGCTCACCGACGACATCGAAGGGCTCGCCGCACGCGACGACGTCGACATCGTCGTGGAGCTCATGGGGCCGGTCGAGCCATCTCGCAAGGCCATCCTGTGCGCCCTCGAGCACGGCAAATCGGTCGTCACGGCGAACAAGGCGCTGCTGTCCGTCTCCACCGGCGAGTTGGCGCAGGCGGCCGAAAGCGCGCATGTCGACTTGTATTTCGAAGCCGCCGTCGCGGGCGCCATTCCCGTCATCCGGCCGCTCACCCAGTCGCTGGCCGGCGACACGGTGTTGCGGGTCGCCGGCATCGTCAACGGCACCACGAACTACATCTTGTCCGCGATGGACAGCACCGGCGCCGACTACGGCACAGCGCTGGCCGAAGCCAGCGCGCTGGGCTACGCCGAGGCCGACCCCACCGCCGACGTCGAGGGCTACGACGCCGCCGCCAAGGCCGCGATCCTGGCGTCCATCGCCTTCCACACCCGCGTGACCGCCGACGACGTCTATCGCGAAGGCATCACCAAAGTCACCCCGGCCGACTTCGAATCCGCCCGGGCGTTGGGCTGCACCATCAAGCTGCTGTCCATCTGCGAGCGCATCGCGGGCGACGATGGCCAGGAACGGGTTTCGGCCCGCGTCTATCCGGCGCTGGTGCCGTTGGCGCATCCGCTGGCCTCGGTCAGCGGCGCATTCAACGCGGTCGTGGTCGAGGCCAAGGCCTCCGGAAGGCTGATGTTCTACGGCCAGGGCGCCGGCGGTGCGCCGACCGCGTCCGCGGTGGCCGGTGACTTGGTGATGGCCGCACGCAACCGGGTGCTGGGTAGCCGCGGACCCAGGGAATCCAAATACGCCCAACTCCCCGTGGCCCCAATGGGTCTCATCTCCACGCGCTACTACGTCAGCATGAACGTGGCGGACAGGCCCGGTGTGCTGTCCTCGGTGGCAGCCGAATTCGCCAAGCGCGAGGTCAGCATCGCCGAGGTGCGACAGGAGGGCGTCGCGGACGAAGGCGGACGACGGGTGGGGGCCCGGATCGTCGTGGTCACCCACCGCGCCACGGACGCCGCGCTGTCCGAAACGGTCGACGCCCTCGCCGATCTCGATGCCGTGCAGAACGTGGCAAGCGTGCTGCGACTGGAAGGGACCACCCTATGAGCGCGCCGCGCACCGCCGTCCATCAGCCGTGGCCCGGCCTCATCGAGGCCTACCGGGACCGGTTGCCGGTGGGCGACGACTGGACCCCGGTCACCCTGCTCGAGGGTGGCACCCCGCTGATCGCGGCGACCCGCCTGTCGGAAAAGACCGGCTGCAGCGTTCATCTCAAGGTCGAGGGCCTCAATCCCACCGGCTCTTTCAAAGACCGGGGCATGACGATGGCGGTCACCGATGCGGTGGCACGCGGCCAGCAGGCCGTGTTGTGCGCCTCGACCGGCAACACCTCGGCGTCGGCGGCGGCGTATGCGGCCCGCGCCGGGATCACCTGTGCGGTGCTGATCCCGCAGGGCAAGATCGCGATGGGCAAGCTGGCGCAGGCGGTCATGCACGGCGCCAAGATCATCCAGATCGACGGCAACTTCGACGACTGCCTGGAACTGGCCCGCAAGATGGCCGCCGACTTTCCGACGATCTCGTTGGTCAACTCGGTCAATCCGGTGCGCATCGAGGGCCAGAAGACGGCCGCGTTCGAGATCGTCGACGCGCTGGGCGTCGCGCCGGACGTGCACGCCCTTCCCGTCGGCAACGCGGGAAACATCACCGCGTACTGGAAGGGCTACACCGAATATCACCACGAGGGCCTGATCGAAAAGCTGCCGCGCATGCTGGGCACCCAGGCGGCCGGCGCCGCCCCCCTGGTGAACGGTGCGCCGGTCAAGAACCCGGAAACGATTGCGACCGCAATCCGCATCGGCGCCCCCGCGTCGTGGACGGCCGCGGTCGACGCGCAGCAGCAATCCAACGGCCGCTTCCTGGCGGCCACCGACGAGGAGATCCTGGCCGCCTACCACCTGGTGGCCGAATCCGAAGGTGTCTTCGTCGAGCCCGCCTCGGCGGCCAGCATCGCCGGTCTGCTCAAGGCCGTTGACGACGGCTGGGTGGCTCGCGGTTCGACGGTCGTGTGCACGGTGACGGGCAATGGCCTCAAGGATCCCGATACGGCACTGCGGGATATGCCCACCGTGACTGCGCTGCCGGTCGATCCGGTCTTGGTGGTCGAAAAGCTGGGGCTGGCCTAATGACGATCGCAAGCGCGGCGGAGCCGGGCGCAGCGGGTCGGCACGCATTGGGATCGGTTGAAGCTTGCGCGACGAAGGGCTGTTGGTGACCTCGATGCTGCCCGCCGGGCTGGTGGCCACCGCCGTGGTTTCGGCGTCCAGCGCTAACCTCGGCCCGGGCTTTGACAGCATCGGTCTGGCATTGAGTCTCTGCGACGAAATCACCGTGGAGACAACATCTTCCGGCTTGTCGGTCACGGTCGAGGGTGAAGGCGCCGGCCAGCTACCGGTGGGTCCCGACCATCTGGTGGTGCGCGCTCTCGAGCGCGGCCTGCAAGCCGTCGGGGTCCGCGCTCCCGGCCTGACGGTGCGCTGTCGCAACGCCATCCCGCACTCCCGCGGTCTGGGCTCGTCCGCGGCGGCGGTGGTCGGCGGCCTTGCGGCCGCGAATGGCCTTGTCGCGCAAACGGATTGGAATCCACTCGACGATACTCAGCTGATTCAGCTGTCCTCGGAATTCGAGGGTCATCCCGACAACGCGGCGGCCGCTGTGCTGGGCGGTGCAATCGTGTCGTGGGTTGACCGCAGCGGTGATCACCCGCGGTACGCGGCGGTGCCGCTGCGGCTGCACCCCGAAATCCACCTGTACTGCGCCATTCCCGAGGACCGCTCCCTGACCGCGGAGACCCGCGTGCTGCTGCCGGCACAGGTCAGCCATGACGAGGCACGCTTCAACGTCAGCCGCACGGCGTTGCTGGTGGTCGCACTCACCGAACGCCCCGACTTGCTCATGGCGGCCACCGAGGATGTGCTCCACCAGCCGCAGCGCGCGCCGGCCATGCCCGCCTCGGCGGAATATTTGCGTCTGTTGCGGCGTTACGAGGTGGCAGCGACGCTATCCGGGGCTGGTCCATCGCTCATCGCGATGACCACGGCGGCGGAGTTGCCCTCGGAGGTGGTGCAGTACGGCGCCACCAACGGATTTGCCCTCTTCAAGATGGCCGCCGGCGAACGAGTTCGCTGGAGTCCGGGAGTCACCGTCGCGGGTTGATCAACAGCGTGGCCGGAGGGTTTGCTTGCTTCCAGCAGGGATGGGGGCTATCCTCGGAGCCGTCCAGCAATCGCAGCATCTGCATCTGCATCCATACTGCCTTGCCGCTAGGACAACACCAATTCTTCTCGTGGACGAGGTTCGCCGTTTACTCCGCCGATCCAGGCGATCACCGTTGCAGAGTCGATGATTGGGCGCACTCGGCAATTTGGCTGAATGCAACGAACCCCCCTATGACGTGATCAGCGGGGGAAGAAAGGAACTCCGTGACTGATACGGACCTGTTCACGGCTGGCGAAAACACTGACGCCAATCAACTGTCTAATGCCGTGACCACCACCGACACTCCCGACGCGAAGACGAACGCTCCGGCCGGTGCCTTGTCCACCATGGTGCTGCCCGAGCTACGCGCGCTGGCCAACCAGGTCGGCGTCAAGGGGACGTCGGGCATGCGTAAGAACGAACTGATCGCCGCGATCAAGGAAGTCAGGGGACAGGCCAACGGCACTCCCGCCAACGGCACGAAGTCCGCTGAGGACAGCGGTAAGTCGGACATCAAAGTCAACGACACCAAAGACAACAAGGACGACAGCGGCGCTGAAGCACCGCCGGCCAAGGAAGGCCAGAACGGTGCCGCCACCGAGGCGCCCCGCCGCGAACGACGCGGCGCGTCCCGCGACGCCGGATCGGCCGCCCGCGGCAACGCCGAGGCCGATCGCGAGCGCACCGGCAGCCGAGATGGCGGCGCCACCGGCGAGACCGAGGGCCGCGAGCAAGGCAAACAAGACAAAGACACCCAGAGCGAAGACCGCGGCCAGGGCGGCGGCAACGAGGATCAACAGAACTCCGGCGGCCAGCAGGGGCGCGGTGGGTCGAACCAGCAGGACGACGACGGCGAAGGACGTGGGGGCCGGCGAGGACGCCGCTTCCGCGACCGCCGGCGCCGGGGCGAGCGATCCGGCGAGGGCGGCGATGCCGAACTGCGCGACGACGACGTCGTTCAGCCCGTAGCCGGCATTCTTGACGTCCTCGACAATTACGCCTTCGTGCGGACGTCCGGTTACCTGGCCGGTCCGCATGACGTCTACGTGTCGATGAACATGGTGCGCAAGAACGGCCTGCGCCGCGGTGACGCCGTCACCGGCGCGGTGCGCGTGCCGAAGGAAGGCGAGCAGCCCAACCAGCGCCAGAAGTTCAACCCGCTGGTGCGCCTGGACAGCGTCAACGGCGGCTCCGTCGAGGACGCCAAGAAGCGGCCCGATTTCTCAAAGCTGACGCCGCTATACCCCAACCAGCGGCTTCGTCTGGAAACCACGCCCGACCGGCTGACCACTCGGGTCATCGACCTGATCATGCCGATCGGGAAGGGCCAGCGTGCGCTGATCGTGTCGCCGCCCAAGGCGGGTAAGACGACGATCCTGCAGGACATCGCGAACGCGATCACCAGGAACAACCCGGAATGCCACCTCATGGTCGTGCTCGTCGACGAGCGGCCCGAGGAGGTCACCGACATGCAGCGTTCGGTCAAGGGTGAGGTCATCTCCTCGACCTTTGACCGGCCGCCGTCCGATCACACCCAGGCCGCGGAGCTGGCCATCGAGCGGGCCAAGCGGCTCGTCGAGCAGGGCAAGGACGTCGTCGTGCTGCTGGACTCGATCACCCGCCTCGGGCGCGCCTACAACAACGCGTCGCCGGCGTCGGGCCGCATCCTGTCCGGTGGTGTCGACTCCACCGCGCTGTACCCGCCCAAGCGCTTCCTGGGGGCCGCGCGCAACATCGAGGGGGGCGGCTCGCTGACCATAATCGCCACCGCGATGGTCGAGACCGGGTCCACCGGTGACACGGTCATCTTCGAGGAGTTCAAGGGCACCGGTAACGCCGAGCTCAAGCTGGACCGCAAGATCTCCGAACGGCGGGTCTTCCCGGCGGTCGACGTGAACCCCTCCGGTACCCGCAAGGACGAACTGCTGCTGTCGCCGGACGAGTTCGGCATCGTGCACAAGCTGCGCCGTGTGCTGTCGGGCCTGGATTCCCACCAGGCCATCGACCTGTTGATGTCGCAGCTGCGCAAGACGAAGACCAACTACGAGTTCCTGGTTCAGGTGTCCAAGACGACGCCTGGGATGGACAACGACTAGCCCGGTCGGAGAGACCTGAGCGCACCCGGGAATGCGCGGGCGCGGCTCGCTGTTTGGGATGATGGCGGTTGACCTGGCATAATCGGGGCTCGATTATCCGCCAACCGCATGAGGTTCGGAGTTCACGCCTGACCGTCTGATTCCTGGACGGGGGCGGGCGACAAACGATCGAAGAGGACACCATGAAAGCTGACATTCACCCCGCTTACGCGGAGACCACGGTGCTCTGCGGGTGCGGTAACACGTTCCAGACCCGCAGCACCAAAGAGGGCGGTCACATCACCGTCGAGGTCTGCTCGCAGTGCCACCCCTTCTACACCGGCAAGCAGAAGATTCTGGACAGCGGTGGCCGGGTCGCGCGCTTCGAGAAGCGCTACGGAAAGCGCAGCACCGGAGCTGCTGCCGACAAATAGCTCGGTTTCCGACGCCCGAACTGTGCGTGCAGTCGCACAGGCCGGGCGTCGGTTTGCGTTTGCGGCAGTGACGGGCGACAGCGAGGCAGGAGGTGTGGCATGACGAAGCCGGTACAGACCATTGACGTGCTGCTGGCCGAGCACGCCGACCTCGAGCAACGGCTGGCCGACCCCGAACTGCACAGCAACCCCGACGAGGCCCGCAAGGCCGGACGCCGGTTCGCGCGGCTGGCCCCGATCGTCGGCACCTACCGCAAGCTGATGGCCGCCCGCGAGGACCTCGAGGCCGCACGCGAGCTGGCCGCCGACGACGATTCGTTCGCCGCCGAGGCGGCCGACCTGGAATCCCGGGTGGCCGAGTTGGACACTGCGCTCACCGACATGTTGGCCCCGCGCGACCCGCACGACGCCGACGACATCGTGCTCGAGGTCAAATCCGGGGAGGGTGGTGAAGAGTCGGCGCTGTTCGCCGCCGACCTGGCCCGGATGTACATTCGCTACGCCGAGCGGCACGGCTGGACCGTCACCGTGCTCGACGAAACCACCTCGGACCTCGGCGGTTACAAGGACGCGACGCTGTCCATCGCCAGCAAGGGTGATTCGGCGGACGGGGTCTGGTCGCGGATGAAGTTCGAGGGCGGGGTGCACCGCGTGCAACGCGTCCCGGTGACGGAATCCCAAGGCCGCGTTCATACTTCGGCGGCGGGTGTGCTCGTGTACCCCGAACCCGAAGAAGTCGGCGAGGTGCAGATCGACGAGTCGGACCTGCGCATCGATGTCTATCGCTCTTCGGGGAAGGGCGGCCAGGGTGTCAACACGACCGACTCCGCGGTGCGAATCACGCATCTGCCCACCGGAATCGTGGTGACCTGTCAGAACGAGCGCTCCCAGTTACAGAACAAGGCGCGGGCGCTGCAGGTGCTGGCGGCTCGCCTGCAGTCATTGGCCGAAGAGCAGGCGTTGGCCGATGCGTCGGCGGACCGGGCCAGCCAGATCCGCACGGTGGACCGCAGCGAGCGCATCCGCACCTACAACTTCCCGGAGAACCGGATCGCCGACCACCGCATCAACTTCAAGTCACACAATCTCGATCAAGTGCTCGACGGCGACTTGGACGCGTTGTTCGACGCCCTGGCCGCGGCCGACAAGCAAAGCCGGCTGCAACAAGCATGACGTCCCCGCGATGCAGAGGGAAGCGCTGAGGATGATTCAGCTCAGTCTGCGGCGCGCGATCGACGATGCGGCGGCCATCCTCGCCGACGCGGGAATCGATTCTGCGCGTTGGGATGCCGAGCAGCTGGCCGCGCACCTGGCGGGCGTCGACCGCGGTCGCCTGGCCGTGCTGGAATCGCCCGGCGAGAACTTTTTCGGGCGGTACCGCGACGCCGTGGCCGCCCGGTCGCGACGTGTGCCGCTGCAGCATCTGCTCGGGACGGCGGCGTTCGGTCCGGTGCTGCTGCGTGTCGGCCCTGGCGTATTCATACCCCGCCCCGAAACCGAGGCGCTGCTGGAATGGGCAGGCGCGCAACAACTGACGCCACGGCCGGTGATCGTCGACCTGTGCACCGGGTCCGGCGCCTTGGCGGTGGCGCTGGCCCGCCACCGGCCGGGGGCGCGCATCATCGCCATCGATGTCTCGGATGCCGCTCTCGAGTACGCGCGCCGCAACACCGAGGGCACGGCGATCGAGATCGTGCGGGCCGACGTCACCGAACCCGGCTTGCTCCCGGAACTGGACGGTCAGGTCGACTTGGTCGTGGCCAACCCGCCCTATGTTCCCGACGGCGCCGTGCTGGATCCTGAAGTCGCCCAGCATGATCCCCATCAAGCGGTGTTCGGCGGGCCGGACGGTCTGGCGGTGATCGCTCCGATCGTCGGCCTCGCCGGCCGCTGGCTGCGCGCCGGAGGGTTGATCGGCGTCGAGCATGACGACACCACCTCGCGGGAGACGGTGGAATTGTTCGAGCGCACGGGGCTTTTCGAGGACGTCCGGGCGCGGCATGATCTGACCGGCCGGCCACGCTTCGTGACGGCCCGCAAGACGTCGGCCGTTGGGAGGAGTGGCGCCAACGACACGCGTCGCGACGATGCAGAGCGCAGCGATGAGGAGGAGTGGCGCTAATGACAGACGTTTTTGACTGCGCCGATCCCGAACAGCGCGCGCTCGGAATCGCCGCGGCGGCGGGAGCTCTCAAGGGCGGGCGACTCGTGGTCATGCCGACCGACACCGTGTACGGGATCGGCGCCGACGCCTTCAACAGCGCCGCGGTCTCGGCGCTGCTCTCGGCAAAGGGACGGGGCCGTGACATGCCGGTGGGCGTGCTGGTCGGCTCCTGGCACACCATCGAGGGACTCGTCTACACCATGCCGGACGGTGCCCGCGATCTGATCCGCGCGTTCTGGCCGGGCGCACTCAGCCTGGTCGTGACCCAGGCGCCGTCGTTGCAGTGGGATCTCGGCGATGCTCGCGGCACCGTGATGCTGCGGATGCCGCTGCACCCGGTCGCCATCGAGCTCCTGCGTGAGGTGGGGCCGCTGGCGGTGTCCAGTGCCAACATCTCGGGCCGTTCGGCCGCCGTGGACGCCGGCGAGGCGCGCAGCCAACTCGGCGATCTCGTCGACGTCTACCTGGAAGCGGGCCCGTCCGAGCAGGGCGCCGCCTCCACGATTGTGGATCTGACCGGTGCCGCGCCGCGCATCCTGCGTCCGGGCCCGGTGAGCGCCGAGCGCATCGCCGAGGTGCTCGGCATCGATCCGGAAACCCTGACCGCCCAGGCCTGACTGGAGCGGTTGTCGAGCTCCCAGGTTGGTGCACTACGGTCTCGTTGGTGTCCAGCGATGTGACCAACCTTGCCGGTGGTTTGCTCGCCCTTTCTGATCGCGGCGCCGGTGTTCCGCTGCGCGAGCTGGCGCTGGTGGGATTGACCGCGGCGATCATCACCTATTTCGCCACCGGACCGGTCCGCGTGCTGGCGACCCGGCTGGGCGCCGTCGCCTATCCGCGGGAACGCGACGTTCATGTGACGCCCACCCCGCGCATGGGCGGGCTGGCGATGTTCCTCGGCGTCGTCACCGCCGTGTTCCTGGCCTCCCAGCTTCCGGCGCTCACCCGCGGGTTCGTTTACTCCACCGGCATGCCCGCGGTCCTGGTGGCCGGCGCGGTCATCCTGGGGATCGGGCTGATCGACGACCGTTGGGGTCTGGATGCCCTGACCAAGTTCGCCGGCCAGATCACTGCGGCCAGCGTGCTGGTCACCATGGGCGTGGCCTGGAGCGTCCTGTACATCCCCATGGGCGGGGTCGGCACCATCGTGCTCGACCAGGCCTCGTCGATCCTGCTGACACTGGCGCTGACCGTATCGGTGGTCAACGCGATGAACTTCGTCGACGGGCTCGACGGGCTGGCCGCCGGGCTGGGCCTCATCACCGCGTTGGCGATCTGCATGTTCTCGGTCGGGCTGCTCCGCGACCACGGCGGCGACGTCCTGTTCTATCCGCCGGCGGTGATCTCGGTGGTGCTCGCCGGGGCGTGTCTGGGCTTTCTCCCACACAACTTTCATCGCGCCAAGATCTTCATGGGCGACTCCGGCTCGATGCTGATCGGCTTGATGCTCGCCGCCGCGTCCACGACGGCGGCCGGCCCCGTTTCGCAGAACGCCTACGGCGCCCGCGACGTGTTTGCCCTGCTGTCACCCTTCCTGCTGGTGGCGGCGGTGATCTTCGTGCCGATGCTCGATCTGCTGCTGGCGATCGTGCGTCGCACCCGCGCGGGCCGCAGCGCGTTCAGCCCCGACAAGATGCACCTGCATCACCGGTTGCTGCAGATCGGCCATTCGCACCGCCGCGTGGTGTTGCTGATCTATCTGTGGGTCGGCATCGTCGCGTTCGGCGCGGCGAGCACGATCTTTTTCCGTCCCCGCGACACCGCCGCGGTCATGCTGGGCGCCATCGTGGTCGCCGGTGTCGCCACGGCGATCCCGCTTTTGCGCCGGCGCGACGAGTACTACGACGAGGAGTAGTAGTAGGGGCCTGTTGTGTGGTACGGTCCAGGTAGAACCCCAAAAAGCCGCACAGGCAACCGGCCCCTCGGAGGCTAATCCGATCGGGCTGGTTCAAGACCGGCCTCGGGAGATACCCCTTGGGTGATTCAACTGTGACGTGCGATACGCTCGGCGGGCCACCGATCAGTCGGTCGAGGGGTTCCCGTATCACCAACCTGGGATTGAGGTGCTGCAGTGACGACACCAGCGCAGGACGCGCCGTTGGTGTTTCCCTCTGTTGCTTTCCGTCCGGTTCGGCTCTTCGCGATCAGCATTGCCATCACGGCGGTGGCGGTGCTCGCCGCCGGATTGTCCGGGCACCTGATGGTCGGCGTCTTCTTCGGGATCGGGCTGCTGCTGGGTTTGCTCAACGCGGTACTGGTGCGCCGCTCCGTTGAGTCGATCACCGCGAAGGATCACCCGCTGAAAAGGTCGATGGCCGTCAACTCGGCGTCACGGCTGGCCATCATCACCATCGTCGGGCTGATCATCGCCTACGTCTTCCGGCCCGCCGGCCTGGGCGTGGTGTTCGGGCTGGCGCTGTTCCAGATCCTCTTGGTGGCATCGACGGCGCTGCCGGTGTGGAAGAAGCTGCGCGCCGGCGACTGGGCGGAATCCGCGGACGGTGCCGGAGGCAACGCAGGAACCGAAGGTACGGAAGGAAGGAACACCACCGATGCCTGAGACGACGTTCCTGGCCGAAGCCGCGATCGAGGTCGGCGAGCACAGCCACGCCACCTGGCTCGGCATGACCGTCAACACCGACACCATCATGTCGACGGGGATCGCCGCGCTGATCGTGCTCGCGCTGGCCTTCTTCCTACGGGCGAAGATCACCTCGACCGGCGTCCCGAGCGGCGTGCAGTTGTTCTGGGAGGCCATCACGGTCCAGATGCGCGATCAGATCGAGGCCGCGGTGGGCATGCGCATCGCGCCGTTCGTGTTGCCGCTCGCGGTCACCATCTTTGTGTTCATCCTGATCTCCAACTGGCTGTCGGTGCTCCCGCTGCAATACACCGACGCCGCCGGGCACACCACCGAGTTGCTGAAGTCGGCGGCGGCGGACATCAATTACGTTCTGGCGCTGGCCCTTTTCGTCTTTGTCTGTTACCACGTGGCCGGCATCTGGCGCCGCGGCGTCGTCGGACACCCGCTCGCCGTGCTCAAAGGCCACGTGGCGTTCCTGGCGCCGATCAACGTCGTCGAGGAGTTGGCCAAGCCAATCTCGTTGTCACTCCGACTTTTCGGCAACATCTTCGCCGGCGGCATCCTGGTCGCGCTGATCGCGCTGTTCCCGCCGTACATCATGTGGGCGCCCAACGCGATCTGGAAAGCCTTCGACCTGTTCGTCGGGGCGATCCAGGCCTTCATCTTCTCGATTCTGACCATCTTGTACTTCAGTCAAGCCATGGAGATCGAGGATCACCATGACTAAAGCCAGCATGAATTGTTTTGTCCCACGCACCATTACAGAGGCCTGGTAGACCCCTACCAGATATCAAGGAGGATAAGAATGGCTCTGGACCCCCAAGTCGCTGCCGCTGCACTCATCGGCGGTGGACTCATCATGGGCGGCGGCGCGATCGGTGCCGGTATCGGTGACGGTATCGCCGGCAACGCGCTGGTTTCCGGGATCGCCCGGCAGCCCGAGGCGCAAGGCCGGCTGTTTACGCCGTTCTTCATCACCGTCGGTCTGGTTGAGGCGGCCTACTTCATCAACCTGGCCTTCATGGCGCTGTTCGTCTTCGCCACGCCCGTCGGCACCTAGTTCGCTGTGATGGGTGACGCGAGCCTGAGCGTTCTGGCGTCCAGCCAGGTGGTGGCAGAGGGAGGCAACAACTTCCTCGTTCCCAACGGCACCTTCTTCTTCGTGCTGGCCATCTTCCTGATCGTGCTGGCCGTCATCGGCACGTTCGTCGTGCCGCCGGTCATGAAGGTGTTGCGCGAGCGCGACGCCATGGTCGCCAAGACGGCCGCCGACACCAAGAAGGCGGCCGAGCAGTTCGAAGCCGCCCAGGCCGATTACGAAGAAGCCATGACCGAAGCCCGAGTGCAGGCGTCGTCGTTGCGCGACAACGCGCGCGCCGAGGGCCGTAAGGTCTTGGAAGACGCGCGCGCCCGGGCCGAGCAAGAGGTGTCCTCGACGTTGCAGCTGGCCGCCCAGCAATTGAAGCGGGAAAGGGACGCCGTGGAACTGGATTTGCGTGCCAACGTGGCGTCCATGGCGGCGACGTTGGCCAGCCGAATCCTCGGCGTCGATGTCGCCCCCGCCGCAGCGACCACATCCGCAACCAAGACATCCGGACGGTAATCACGTATGTCGACTTTCATCGGCCAGTTGGTGGGCTTTGCGGCCATCGTGTTCCTGGTGGTGCGTTATGTCGTGCCGCCGGTGCGTCGCTTGATGGCCGCGCGGCAAGCCGCGGTGCGCCAACAATTGAAGGACGCGGCCGCGGCGAGCGATCGGTTGACCGAGTCGACCACCGCGCACAGCAAGGCCGTGGAGGACGCCAAGGCCGAGTCGAAACGCGTTGTCGAAGAGGCGGAGTCGGACTCCAAGCGCATCACCGAACAGTTGGGGAACCAGGCCGGCGTCGAGGCGGAACGCATCAAGTCGCAGGGCGGCCGCCAGGTCGACCTGCTGCGCACCCAGCTGAGCCGTCAGCTCCGCTTGGAGCTCGGTCACGAAGCGGTGCGCCAGGCGGGCGAGCTGGTGCGTAACTTCGTCGCCGACGCCGCACAGCAATCGGCCACGGTGGATCGATTCCTCGACGACCTCGACGCGATGGCGCCCGCCTCGGCCGAGGTCCAGTATCCGCTGATGACCAAGATGCGCTCGTCGAGCCGCGTCGCGCTGACCAACCTGCAGGAGCGGTTCAGCACCCTCGCCAAAGACCTTGACAACAAGGGGCTTTCCACCCTGTCCGGTGAACTCGTCGCCGTGGCCCAGACGCTGGATCGCGAAATCGTTGTCACGCGGTATCTCACCGTGCCCGCCGAGGATGGGGCGCCCAGAGCCCGATTGATCGAGCGGTTGCTCGCCGGCAAGGTCGGCGACCCGACCCTCGACGTTCTGCGCGCTGCCGTATCGGAGCGTTGGTCGGCCAACTCCGACCTCATCGACGCCCTCGAGCACGTGTCGCGGCAGGCGCTGCTCGAAGTTGCCGAACGTGAGGACAAAGTCGACGACGTCGAGGAACAGCTGTTCCGGTTCTCCCGCATCCTGGACGCGCAACCGCGACTGGCCATCCTGCTGGGCGACTACGCCGTTCCGGTGGAAGGCCGAGTTGCGCTGCTGCGCAAGGTGCTCGACAGCGCGAGCGCCAGGGTCCAGCCGATCGTGGCCGCACTGCTGACCCAGACGATCGAGTTGCTCAGGGGCCAGCCCGCCGAGGAGGCCGTCCAGTTCCTCGCCGAGGTTGCGGTGGCGCGTCGCGGCGAAGTCGTTGCGCACGTCAGCGCGGCAGCCGAACTGAGTGACGCCCAGCGCACCCGCCTCACCGACGTGCTCGGTCGCATCTACGGTCATCCGGTCGCGGTGCAGCTGCAGGTCGACAGCGAACTGCTGGGCGGACTGCTCATCTCCGTGGCTGACGAAGTGATCGACGGGACGCTCGCGTCCCGTCTGACCGCGGCCGAGGCGCAGTTGCCCGACTGACCACCTGACCAATCACAAACCATTCCGACACAAGCGTTACGAAGATCAAGTAGGAAGACGAAAAGCCATGGCCGAGTTGACAATCTCCGCTGATGACATTCAGAGCGCCGTCGAGGAGTACGTAGGCTCTTTCACCTCCGACACCGCCCGCGAAGAGGTCGGTACCGTCGTCGACGCCGGTGACGGCATCGCCCACGTCGAAGGCCTGCCGTCCGTCATGACCCAGGAGTTGCTCGAGTTCCCCGGCGGCGTGCTCGGCGTGGCGCTCAACCTCGACGAGCACAGCGTCGGCGCGGTGATCCTGGGTGACTTCGAGAAGATCGCAGAGGGCCAGCAGGTCAAGCGCACCGGCGAGGTCCTCTCGGTCCCCGTCGGCGATGCGTTCCTGGGCCGTGTGGTCAACCCGCTGGGCCAGCCGATCGACGGCCAGGGCGACATCGAAACCGACATCCGGCGCGCCCTGGAGATCCAGGCGCCCTCGGTGGTTCAGCGGCAAAGCGTGAAAGAGCCGCTGCAGACCGGGATCAAGGCCATCGACGCGATGACGCCGATCGGCCGCGGCCAGCGCCAGCTGATCATCGGTGACCGCAAGACCGGCAAGACCGCCGTCTGCGTCGACACCATCCTCAACCAGCGGCAGAACTGGGAGACCGGCGACGAGCAAAAGCAGGTGCGCTGCGTGTATGTGGCCATCGGCCAGAAGGGCACCACGATCGCCTCGGTGCGGCGCGCGCTCGAAGAGGGCGGCGCGATGGACTACACCACCATCGTCGCGGCGCCGGCGTCGGACTCCGCCGGGTTCAAATGGCTTGCGCCCTACACCGGTTCGGCGATCGCCCAGCACTGGATGTACGACGGCAAGCACGTGCTGATCGTCTTCGACGACCTGAGCAAGCAGGCCGAGGCCTACCGCGCGATCTCGCTGCTGCTGCGCCGCCCGCCCGGCCGCGAGGCCTACCCGGGTGACGTGTTCTACCTGCACTCAAGGCTTTTGGAGCGTTGCGCCAAGCTTTCCGACGAGCTCGGTGGCGGCTCGTTGACCGGCCTGCCGATCATCGAGACCAAGGCCAACGACATCTCGGCCTACATCCCCACCAACGTCATCTCGATCACCGACGGGCAGTGCTTCCTCGAGTCCGACCTGTTCAACCAGGGTGTGCGGCCGGCCATCAACGTCGGTGTCTCGGTGTCCCGCGTGGGCGGTGCCGCGCAGATCAAGGCGATGAAGGAGGTGGCGGGTTCGCTGCGTTTGGACCTGTCGCAATTCCGCGAACTGGAATCGTTCGCCGCCTTCGCCTCCGACCTCGACGCGACGTCGAAGGCTCAGCTCGACCGCGGTGCACGGCTGGTGGAGCTGCTCAAGCAGCCGCAGTACCAGCCCATGCCCGTTGAGGAGCAAGTGATTTCGATCTTCCTCGGCACCGGTGGTCACCTGGACTCGGTGCCGGTGGAGGACGTCCGGCGCTTCGAAACCGAACTGCTGGACCACATGCGGGCCTCCGAAGAGAAGATCCTGTCGGGGATCCGCGACACCCAGAAGCTCTCCGACGAGGCGGCCGAAGAACTCGAGAAGGTGATCAACAACTTCAAGAAGGGCTTCGCTGCCACCGGTGGGGGATCGGTGGTGCCCGACGAGCACGTCGAGGCGCTCGATGAGGGCGAGCTGGAAAAGGAATCGGTGAAGGTCAAGAAGCCTGCACCCAAGAAGGCAAAGAAGTAGCAACCTATGGCTGCCACACTTCGTGAATTACGCGGACGCATCCGCTCGGCCGGGTCGATCAAAAAGATCACCAAGGCCCAGGAGTTGATCGCGACATCGCGGATCGGTCGGGCGCAGGCTCGGCTGGACTCCGCCAGGCCGTACGCCTTTCAGATCACCGCGATGCTCACCACGCTGGCCGCCGAGGCCGCGCTGGACCACCCGTTGCTCGTCGAGCGGTCCGAGCCGAAGCGTGCGGGCGTGCTGGTGGTGACTTCTGACCGGGGTCTGTGCGGTGCCTACAACGCGAGCATCTTCCGCCGGGCCGAGGAGCTCTTCTCCTTGCTGCGGGAACAGGGCAAGACGCCGGTGCTGTACGCCGTCGGCCGTAAAGCGCTGAATTACTACACGTTCCGCAACTGGGACATCAAAGGGTCCTGGACCGGTTTTTCCGAGCAACCGCAGTACGAGAACGCCGCCGAGATCGCCGAGACGTTGGTCGAAGCATTCATGCTGGGCACCGGCGACGAGGACGACGGTCAGTCTGACGCCGAGGGTGTCGACGAGTTGCACATCGTCTACAGCGAGTTCAAGTCGATGTTGTCGCAGGCGGCGGTCGCCCACCGGATCGCCCCCATGGTGGTCGAATACGTCGAGGAACAGCCCGAAGTGCGGACGTTGTATTCGTTCGAGCCGGACGCGACAACGCTTTTCGAGTCGCTGCTGCCGCGGTACTTGACCACCCGCGTTTACGAGGCGCTGCTCGAATCGGCGGCATCGGAGCTGGCGTCGCGCCAGCGCGCGATGAAGTCGGCCACCGACAACGCAGACGACCTCATCAAGGCCCTGACGCTGATGGCGAACCGCGAGCGGCAGGCCCAGATCACCCAGGAGATTAGCGAAATCGTCGGTGGCGCAAACGCGCTCGCCGACGCCCGCTAGGTAGCACCACTAGGAAGCGAAAGAAAATATGCCTGCTACGACAGCAACCGACGAGAAGTCCACGAAGTCGGCCAAGAGCGACACCAGCGGCCGGGTGGTACGGGTCACCGGGCCGGTCGTCGACGTCGAGTTCCCGCGGGGGTCCGTGCCGGAACTGTTCAACGCGCTGAACGCGGAGATCACGTTCGAGGAACTGGCGAAGACGCTCACGCTCGAGGTCGCCCAGCACCTCGGGGACAACCTGGTGCGCACCATCTCGCTGCAGCCCACCGACGGCCTGGTGCGTGGGGTCGAGGTGACCGACACCGGTCGTTCCATCTCGGTGCCCGTCGGCCAGGAGGTCAAGGGCCACGTGTTCAACGCCCTGGGGCACTGCCTGGACAAGCCGGGCTACGGAGAAGACTTCGAGCACTGGTCGATTCACCGCAAGCCGCCGCCGTTCGAAGAGCTCGAGCCGCGCACCGAGATGCTCGAAACGGGTCTGAAGGTCGTCGACCTGCTCACCCCGTATGTGCGTGGTGGCAAGATCGCGCTGTTCGGTGGTGCGGGCGTGGGCAAGACCGTGCTCATCCAGGAGATGATCAACCGTATTGCCCGTAACTTCGGTGGTACGTCAGTGTTCGCCGGGGTGGGGGAGCGCACCCGTGAGGGCAACGACCTCTGGGTCGAGCTGCAAGAAGCCAACGTGCTCAAGGACACCGCGCTGGTGTTCGGTCAGATGGACGAGCCGCCCGGCACTCGTATGCGGGTGGCGCTCTCCGCGCTGACCATGGCCGAGTGGTTCCGTGACGAGGCCGGCCAGGACGTGTTGTTGTTCATCGACAACATCTTCCGGTTCACTCAGGCCGGTTCGGAGGTGTCGACGCTGCTCGGTCGTATGCCGTCGGCGGTCGGTTACCAGCCCACGCTGGCCGACGAGATGGGTGAGCTGCAGGAGCGCATCACCTCGACCCGTGGCCGGTCGATCACGTCGATGCAGGCGGTCTACGTGCCCGCCGACGACTACACCGACCCGGCGCCGGCGACGACCTTCGCGCACCTGGACGCCACCACCGAGCTGTCGCGTTCGGTGTTCTCCAAGGGCATCTTCCCCGCGGTGGACCCGCTGGCCTCGAGCTCGACGATCCTCGACCCGAGTGTCGTCGGTGACGAGCACTACCGCGTGGCGCAGGAAGTCATCCGAATCCTGCAGCGGTACAAGGACCTTCAGGACATCATCGCGATCCTCGGTATCGACGAGCTGTCCGAAGAGGACAAGCAGCTCGTGCAGCGCGCACGGCGCATCGAGCGGTTCCTGTCGCAGAACATGATGGCGGCCGAGCAGTTCACCGGTCAGCCGGGTTCGACGGTACCGCTGAAGGAGACCATCGAGGCGTTCGACCGCGTGACCAAGGGCGAGTTCGACCACGTGCCCGAGCAGGCCTTCTTCTTGATCGGTGGCCTGGACGACTTGGCCAAGAAAGCAGAGAGCCTTGGCGCCAAGCTCTAACTTGCAGCCGGGCCGAAACCGGCCCGCAAGCTATCGAAGGGGTCTGTGGCATGGCCGAATTGAACGTTGAGATCGTCGCCGTTGACCGAAAGATCTGGTCGGGTGAGGCAACCTTCCTGTTCACCCGCACCACCGTCGGTGAGATCGGCATCATGCCCCGGCACATCCCATTGGTGGCGCAATTGGTCGACGACGCAATGGTGCGCGTCGAACGAGAGGGCGACGACGATCTACGGATCGCGGTGGACGGCGGATTCCTGTCGGTCACCGAGGAGGCGGTGACCATCCTCGCGGAATCCGCCGAGTTCGAGTCGGAAATCGACGAGCACGCGGCCAGAGAGGCTTCTGAGTCGGACGATCCGCGTATTGCCGCCAGGGGGCGCGCCCGATTGCGCGCCGTCGGCGCGATCGACTAACCGCCGATGAGCGCGCCCATGACCGCCATGGTCGTGCTCGTCGTCGTGCTGGCGGCCGCCGTTGTCGCGCTGAGTTATCGGCTGTGGAAGCTGCGTCAGGGCGGCACCGCCGGGATCATGCGAGACATCCCCGCGGTGGGTGGTCACGGGTGGCGACACGGGGTAATCCGTTACCGCGGCGGCGAAGCCGCGTTCTACCGCCTTTCCAGTCTGCGATTGTGGCCGGACCGACGGTTGAGCCGGCGGGGCGTGGAGATCGTGGCCAGGCGCGCGCCGCGCGGCGACGAGTTCGACATCATGACCGACGAGATCGTCGTCATCGAGCTGCGCGATACCACCCAGGACCGCCGGTCCGGCTACGAGATCGCGTTCGACAAGGGCGCGTTGACCGCGTTCCTGTCCTGGCTGGAGTCGCGTCCGTCGCCGCGTTCGCGCCGGCGCAGCATCTAGGCCGCATCACCAAACGTGTTGCCGTTTCGGCTAGCTCGGAGCATCCTTCCCGCCGCCCGGCTTCCAGAGCACATCGCCGTCTGGGTTGGCCACTCGCGACAGGATGAACAGCAGATCCGACAGGCGGTTCAGGTACTTCGCGGGCAGGACGTTGACCTGTTGCGGCGCCGCATCGACCGCCGCCCACGCCGAGCGCTCGGCCCGACGCACCACGGTGCGGGCGACATGCAGCAACGCCGACAACGGCGAACCCCCAGGCAACACAAAGGAATTCAGCTTCGGCAACGACTCGTTATATGTGTCACACCACTTTTCGAGCCGGTCGATGTAGGGCTGGGTGACCCGCAGCGCCGGATACTCGGGGTTTTCGACCACCGGGGTGGACAGATCCGCGCCGGCGTCGAAGAGGTCATTCTGGATCTGGCGCAATACGGCGCTGAGCTCGTCGCCGGGCTGACCGATGGCGACGGCGACGCCGATCGCCGAGTTCGCCTCGTCGCAGTCGGCGTAGGCCACGAGGCGGGGGTCGGTTTTGGGGACCCGCGAGAAGTCGCTCAATCCCGTGGTGCCGTCGTCGCCGGTCCGGGTGTAGATGCGAGTCAGGTGCACTGCCATGAGCAAAACGGTACTGCGGCGCGTAAAGGGGCCGGGACTTGCCTCGAGTGCTCGCTCCTCCGCACTCCGCTGCGCGGAGCGCATCGTCACCACGTGGCCCCGATGGCTTGGCTCCTCCGCACTCCGCTGCGCGGAGCGCATCGTCACCAAGCTGGCCGACTGACAAGCCGATACCGCTTCACTAGACTGACGCGGATGGCTGAGCGATTCGTGGTGACCGGCGGCAACCGGTTGTCAGGCGAAGTCGCGGTCGGGGGCGCAAAGAACAGTGTGCTCAAGCTCATGGCCGCGACGTTGTTGGCCGAGGGCACCAGCACCATCACCAATTGCCCCGACATCCTCGATGTGCCGCTGATGGCGGAGGTCCTGCGCGGCCTCGGCGCAACCGTCGAACTCGACGGCGACGTCGCCCGAATCACCTCGCCCGACGAGCCGAAATACGATGCCGACTTCGCCGCGGTGCGACAGTTCCGGGCTTCGGTGTGCGTGCTGGGGCCATTGGTCGGTCGGTGCAAGCGCGCCCGCGTCGCACTCCCCGGCGGAGACGCGATCGGCTCGCGGCCGCTGGACATGCACCAGGCCGGCCTGCGCCAGTTGGGCGCGCAATGCAACATCGAGCACGGATGCGTGGTGGCGCAGGCTGATACGTTGCGCGGCGCGGAGATTCAGTTGGAATTTCCGTCGGTGGGGGCCACCGAGAACATCCTGATGGCCGCGGTCGTGGCCGAAGGCGTCACCACCATCCACAATGCTGCGCGCGAACCCGACGTCGTCGATCTGTGCACGATGCTGAACCAGATGGGCGCCCAGGTCGAAGGCGCCGGTTCGCCGACCATGACCATCACCGGCGTCCCGCGGCTACACCCCACCGAACATCGCGTCATCGGGGATCGCATCGTCGCCGCCACGTGGGGCATCGCCGCCGCGATGACCCGCGGAGATATCTCGGTCACCGGCGTCGACCCGGGGCACCTGCAGGTGGTGCTGCACAAGCTGCACGACGCCGGCGCCACGGTCACCCAAACGGAAAGCAGCTTCCGGGTGACCCAGTACGAGCGGCCGAAGGCGGTCAACGTGGCGACGCTGCCTTTTCCCGGGTTTCCCACCGACCTGCAGCCCATGGCGATCGCGCTGGCCTCGGTCGCCGACGGCACGTCGATGATCACCGAGAACGTATTCGAGGCGCGCTTTCGTTTCGTCGAGGAAATGATTCGGCTGGGCGCCGACGCCCGCACCGACGGGCACCACGCCGTCGTGCGCGGACTGCCGCAATTGTCGAGCGCGCCGGTGTGGTGTTCGGACATTCGGGCCGGCGCCGGCCTGGTGTTGGCGGGGCTTGTCGCCGACGGCGACACCGAGGTCCACGACGTCTTTCACATCGATCGCGGCTACCCGTTGTTCGTGGAAAACCTGGCGATTTTGGGAGCGGAGATCGAGCGGGTAGAGTAACCAAAGTCAGTGCCCCACAAGCGCGATCACCAACGCGAAGGTGGACGAGAGCGGGGCCTTGACTCCCTCGCTGGATTGGTACTAGCCTGGCACGGCTGCTCCCGACACGGTCTCTGGAAGACCAAAAACTGGGAGTTGACTCCACTGCCGGACTTGTATTAAGCTGGCAGGGTTGCCCCAAAACGGGCGAAACAAGTGTTGTTTGAGAACTCAATAGTGTGTTTGGTCTTTTTATTTGTTGTTGTTTTTTGGCCATACCTAACACCCCCCGTGTGTGGGTATGGCAATTTTTGATGCCAGTTTTTGGTGTCTTTTTGTTAGGTCAGATTTTCTCTGATTGTGAATTCGCCTCGTTCATCGAGGAGTTTTTGTTTGGAGAGTTTGATCCTGGCTCAGGACGAACGCTGGCGGCGTGCTTAACACATGCAAGTCGAACGGAAAGGCC
Organism: Mycobacterium sp. WUMAC-067; assembly: GCF_020217485.1. Lineage (GTDB taxonomy): Bacteria > Actinomycetota > Actinomycetes > Mycobacteriales > Mycobacteriaceae > Mycobacterium. The sequence goes on from NZ_JAEKMI010000002.1 coordinate 126,310, forward strand.
CCTTCGGGGGTACTCGAGTGGCGAACGGGTGAGTAACACGTGGGCAATCTGCCCTGCACTTCGGGATAAGCCTGGGAAACTGGGTCTAATACCGGATAGGACCTTTAGACGCATGTCTTTTGGTGGAAAGCTTTTGCGGTGTGGGATGGGCCCGCGGCCTATCAGCTTGTTGGTGGGGTGACGGCCTACCAAGGCGACGACGGGTAGCCGGCCTGAGAGGGTGTCCGGCCACACTGGGACTGAGATACGGCCCAGACTCCTACGGGAGGCAGCAGTGGGGAATATTGCACAATGGGCGCAAGCCTGATGCAGCGACGCCGCGTGGGGGATGACGGCCTTCGGGTTGTAAACCTCTTTCACCATCGACGAAGGTTCGGGTTTTCTCGGATTGACGGTAGGTGGAGAAGAAGCACCGGCCAACTACGTGCCAGCAGCCGCGGTAATACGTAGGGTGCGAGCGTTGTCCGGAATTACTGGGCGTAAAGAGCTCGTAGGTGGTTTGTCGCGTTGTTCGTGAAATCTCACGGCTTAACTGTGAGCGTGCGGGCGATACGGGCAGACTAGAGTACTGCAGGGGAGACTGGAATTCCTGGTGTAGCGGTGGAATGCGCAGATATCAGGAGGAACACCGGTGGCGAAGGCGGGTCTCTGGGCAGTAACTGACGCTGAGGAGCGAAAGCGTGGGGAGCGAACAGGATTAGATACCCTGGTAGTCCACGCCGTAAACGGTGGGTACTAGGTGTGGGTTTCCTTCCTTGGGATCCGTGCCGTAGCTAACGCATTAAGTACCCCGCCTGGGGAGTACGGCCGCAAGGCTAAAACTCAAAGGAATTGACGGGGGCCCGCACAAGCGGCGGAGCATGTGGATTAATTCGATGCAACGCGAAGAACCTTACCTGGGTTTGACATGCACAGGACGCGTCTAGAGATAGGCGTTCCCTTGTGGCCTGTGTGCAGGTGGTGCATGGCTGTCGTCAGCTCGTGTCGTGAGATGTTGGGTTAAGTCCCGCAACGAGCGCAACCCTTGTCTCATGTTGCCAGCGGGTAATGCCGGGGACTCGTGAGAGACTGCCGGGGTCAACTCGGAGGAAGGTGGGGATGACGTCAAGTCATCATGCCCCTTATGTCCAGGGCTTCACACATGCTACAATGGCCGGTACAAAGGGCTGCGATGCCGCAAGGTTAAGCGAATCCTTTTAAAGCCGGTCTCAGTTCGGATTGGGGTCTGCAACTCGACCCCATGAAGTCGGAGTCGCTAGTAATCGCAGATCAGCAACGCTGCGGTGAATACGTTCCCGGGCCTTGTACACACCGCCCGTCACGTCATGAAAGTCGGTAACACCCGAAGCCAGTGGCCTAACCCTTTGGGAGGGAGCTGTCGAAGGTGGGATCGGCGATTGGGACGAAGTCGTAACAAGGTAGCCGTACCGGAAGGTGCGGCTGGATCACCTCCTTTCTAAGGAGCACCACGAAAAGCACTCCAATTGGTGGGGTGCGAGCCGTGAGGGGTTCTCGTCTGTAGTGGATGGGAGCCGGGTGCACAACAGCAAATGATTGCCAGACACACTATTGGGCCCTGAGACAACACTCGGTCGATCCGTGTGGAGTCCCTCCATCTTGGTGGTGGGGTGTGGTGTTTGAGTATTGGATAGTGGTTGCGAGCATCTAGATGAGCGCATAGTCCTTTGTGGCTGATGCGTTTATCAAAATGTGTAATTTCTTTTTTGGTTTTTGTGTGTAAGTAAGTGTTTAAGGGCGCATGGTGGATGCCTTGGCATCGAGAGCCGATGAAGGACGTAGGAGGCTGCGATATGCCTCGGGGAGCTGCCAACCGAGCATTGATCCGAGGATTTCCGAATGGGGAAACCCAGCACGAGTGATGTCGTGTTACCCGCATCTGAATATATAGGGTGCGGGAGGGAACGCGGGGAAGTGAAACATCTCAGTACCCGTAGGAGAAGAAAACAATTGTGATTCCGTAAGTAGTGGCGAGCGAACGCGGAACAGGCTAAACCGCACGCATGTGATACCGGGTAGGGGTTGTGTGTGCGGGGTTGTGGGAGGATACATCTCAGCTCTACCTGGCTGAGGGGTAGTCAGAAAGTGTCGTGGTTAGCGGAAGTGGCCTGGGATGGTCTGCCGTAGACGGTGAGAGCCCGGTACGCGAAAACCCGTCACCTACCTTGTATCAATTCCCGAGTAGCAGCGGGCCCGTGGAATCTGCTGTGAATCTGCCGGGACCACCCGGTAAGCCTAAATACTTCTCGATGACCGATAGCGGATTAGTACCGTGAGGGAATGGTGAAAAGTACCCCGGGAGGGGAGTGAAATAGTACCTGAAACCGTGTGCCTACAATCCGTCAGAGCCTCCTTGTGGGGTGATGGCGTGCCTTTTGAAGAATGAGCCTGCGAGTCAGGGACACGTCGCGAGGTTAACCCGTGCGGGGTAGCCGCAGCGAAAGCGAGTCTGAATAGGGCGCATCCCCTTTGGGGTGTAGTGGCGTGTTCTGGACCCGAAGCGGAGTGATCTACCCATGGCCAGGGTGAAGCGCGGGTAAGACCGCGTGGAGGCCCGAACCCACTTAGGTTGAAGACTGAGGGGATGAGCTGTGGGTAGGGGTGAAAGGCCAATCAAACTCCGTGATAGCTGGTTCTCCCCGAAATGCATTTAGGTGCAGCGTTACGTGGTTCACCACGGAGGTAGAGCTACTGGATGGCCGATGGGCCCTACTAGGTTACTGACGTCAGCCAAACTCCGAATGCCGTGGTGTAAAGCGTGGCAGTGAGACGGCGGGGGATAAGCTCCGTACGTCGAAAGGGAAACAGCCCAGATCGCCGGCTAAGGCCCCTAAGCGTGTGCTAAGTGGAAAAGGATGTGCAGTCGCAGAGACAACCAGGAGGTTGGCTTAGAAGCAGCCACCCTTGAAAGAGTGCGTAATAGCTCACTGGTCAAGTGATTGTGCGCCGATAATGTAGCGGGGCTCAAGCACACCGCCGAAGCCGCGGCACATTCACCGTACGGTGGATGTGGGTAGGGGAGCGTCCCTCATTCAGCGAAGCCTCCGGGTGACCGGTGGTGGAGGATGGGGGAGTGAGAATGCAGGCATGAGTAGCGATAAGGCAAGTGAGAACCTTGCCCGCCGTAAGACCAAGGGTTCCTGGGCCAGGCCAGTCCGCCCAGGGTGAGTCGGGACCTAAGGCGAGGCCGACAGGCGTAGTCGATGGACAACGGGTTGATATTCCCGTACCCGTGTATGGGCGTCCCTGATGAATCAGCGGTACTAACCACCCAAAACCGGATCGACCATTCCCCTTCGGGGGCATGGAGTTTCGGGGCTGCGTGGGACCTTCGCTGGTAGTAGTCAAGCAATGGGGTGACGCAGGAAGGTAGCCGTACCAGTCAGTGGTAATACTGGGGCAAGCCTGTAGGGAGAGCGATAGGCAAATCCGTCGCTCATTAATCCTGAGAGGTGATGCATAGCCGATTGAGGTGAATTCGGTGATCCTCTGCTGCCAAGAAAAGCCTCTAGCGAGCACATACACGGCCCGTACCCCAAACCAACACAGGTGGTCAGGTAGAGAATACCAAGGCGTACGAGATAACTATGGTTAAGGAACTCGGCAAAATGCCCCCGTAACTTCGGGAGAAGGGGGGCCGGAATACCGTGAACACCCTTGCGGTGGGAGCGGGATTCGGCCGCAGAAACCAGTGGGTAGCGACTGTTTACTAAAAACACAGGTCCGTGCGAAGTCGCAAGACGATGTATACGGACTGACGCCTGCCCGGTGCTGGAAGGTTAAGAGGACCCGTTAACCGTAAGGTGAAGCGGAGAATTTAAGCCCCAGTAAACGGCGGTGGTAACTATAACCATCCTAAGGTAGCGAAATTCCTTGTCGGGTAAGTTCCGACCTGCACGAATGGCGTAACGACTTCCCAACTGTCTCAACCATAGACTCGGCGAAATTGCACTACGAGTAAAGATGCTCGTTACGCGCGGCAGGACGAAAAGACCCCGGGACCTTCACTACAACTTGGTATTGGTGTTCGGTACGGTTTGTGTAGGATAGGTGGGAGACTGTGAAATACAGACGCCAGTTTGTATGGAGTCGTTGTTGAAATACCACTCTGATCGTATTGGACACCTAACGTCGAACCCTTATCGGGTTCACGGACAGTGCCTGGCGGGTAGTTTAACTGGGGCGGTTGCCTCCTAAAATGTAACGGAGGCGCCCAAAGGTTCCCTCAACCTGGACGGCAATCAGGTGACGAGTGTAAGTGCACAAGGGAGCTTGACTGCGAGACTTACAAGTCAAGCAGGGACGAAAGTCGGGACTAGTGATCCGGCACCCCCGAGTGGAAGGGGTGTCGCTCAACGGATAAAAGGTACCCCGGGGATAACAGGCTGATCTTCCCCAAGAGTCCATATCGACGGGATGGTTTGGCACCTCGATGTCGGCTCGTCGCATCCTGGGGCTGGAGCAGGTCCCAAGGGTTGGGCTGTTCGCCCATTAAAGCGGCACGCGAGCTGGGTTTAGAACGTCGTGAGACAGTTCGGTCTCTATCCGCCGCGCGCGTCAGAAACTTGAGGAAACCTGTCCCTAGTACGAGAGGACCGGGACGGACGAACCTCTGGTATACCAGTTGTTCCACCAGGAGCACGGCTGGATAGCCACGTTCGGACAGGATAACCGCTGAAAGCATCTAAGCGGGAAACCTTCTCCAAGATCAGGTTTCTCACCCTTTTAGAGGGATAAGGCCCCCCGCAGACCACGGGTTCGATAGGCCAGACCTGGAAGCTCAGTAATGAGTGCAGGGAACTGGCACTAACCGGCCGAAAACTTACCAACACACAATCGCAACCACAGTCCATTTCCGCGGCAATTTGCTGCGGAAAGCTTCGACACCGCACCCCTCCACCAAACAAATTTAAATAGAGTTACGGCGGCCACAGCGACAGGGAAACGCCCGGTCCCATTCCGAACCCGGAAGCTAAGCCTGTCAGCGCCGATGATACTGCCCCTACGGGTGGAAAAGTAGGACACCGCCGAACATACACAAAAACACCCCCGGCAACGGGGGTGTTTTTGCATTTGCGCCCAAACCATTGGGGCGCCGGCATTTATAGACATATGTCGACGCGCGCGAGGGATCGCAGTGTGCGGTTTGCCTTGGCCGGCGACACGGGGTGGGCGGTGGGCGGACCACGGTGCAGCATCCGAACCTCCGTCGCCACACCGCGTGTCGACGTGCGCACGCGGCGCCCGGGAGGGGTGCAGCGCCCGTCTGGTCGATTCGAACGTCGTTGCCCTGAACCGGGTCTCGACCGAACTACCCGAGATGTCGTCGTCTATCCGGCAAACGGCGGGCGCGCCATCACCGTCGGACGGATCCCGTAGCGCGGGCCGGTGCCGGCCGAACTTCCGCCGACACCCGCCAGCGGCATCCCGCCCAACAGGTTTCCGGGCCCCGACGTGTCCGGGGTGGTGATGAAGCGGCTGACCGGAATTGACGATGCCCCAGAAGGGGCCGCCGGGGTCGCGGCAGACCAGGTGGGCGGCACGGACAGCCCACCGACCGGTGCTGCAGAAGCCAGGCTTGCCGATATGGCGCTCCCACCACCCGTGAGGCCGCGCAGCGACGCGCCAACGGTGGGCAGGGCCGCGGCGGCCTTGGCTCCCTCGCTGGCCGCCTTGGCGGCAGGCGCCAAACCCTTTGAGAGCGAGAGGAAATGGGTCGACATCCCGGTAACGCGATACATCATCGCGAGGGTGTTCTGCGCGGGGCTGGCGTATTCGGCCCACATGTCGAACACGGGATTCTGTTCGAGCACCTCGGTGATCGGCGGCGGCGCCGTGTTCGCCGCGGGCGACGCGAGCGCCTGCAGCGTGGGCGGTACCGAGGACAGCAACTGCGCCTGCGTCGACTCTGCGCCGGCCGAGGTGCCGGCCGCCTGGGCGACCGAGGCGGCTTGCATGGCCTCGCCGGCCGGATTGGTGGTCTCCGTCGGCCGGGTGAACGGCGTCACTTGGGTCACCGGTGCGGCCTGGCCGGCGTACCCGTACATCGCGGTGGCGTCTTGCGCCCACATTTCGGCGTACTGCGCCTCGAGTTGCACGATGAGCGGCGTGTTTTGGCCCAGCACGTTGGTCGACACCGCCTGCGCGAGCTGGGTGCGGTTGGCTTCGATCAAAGGTGGGGGCACCGTGGCGGCAAACGCGGCTTCGTAAGCGCCCGTCGCGGCCCTGGCCGAGATCGCGGCCTGTTCGGCCTGCACGGCGGTGGTGCGCATCCACGTCACATAGGGTTTGGCGGCCTCGGCCATTTGTGCCGACGCCGGACCCATCCACTCTTCGCTGACGAGTTGCGTGATGATCGTGTCGTAGTCATTGGCTGCGGAATCCAACTCCGCGGCCAGCATGTTCCACGCCCATGCCGCGGCCATCATCGACGACGGGCCGGGGCCGGAATACATGCGCCCAGAATGGATCTCCGGGGGTAACGCTCCGAAATCCAGCATGTATCGCCCTCCTCAGCTGGACGCGGCGGCGTTGATGGCTTCGGTTGCCGCATACGAACCGGCGCCGAAGTGCAACATCCTCACGAAGCTGTCGTGAATCACCGTGGCCTGGGCGCAGACGGTCTGATACATCTGGGCGTGCGTGGCGAATTGGGCGGCAACCAGCACCGAGACCTCATCGGTCGCCGCGGGAACCACTCCCATCGTCGGCGCCGATGCCGCTGCATTCTGTGCGGCCAGCGCCGCGCCGATGGCAGCCAGGTTCTGGGCTGCGGCGGATAACGCTTCCGGCTGGGTGGTCACGAAGGACACGGTGAATTCTCTCCTCGCTGGTTCCGGTTTCAACGGTGTTGAACGGCCGCTAAAAGCCGCTCCTCCGCGAGGTTAAGTGCTGCGCGCCCAATAGTGTATGACCCAAGACAAATGTTCATCTTCAGCTAGATTCAGTTCAGATTTGTGAACTATCACGTACATATATGTTCTTACGATCACATTTGTGTACAAACGTCCACTCATGAAAGACAGCCGCCGCGGCCGAAGAACGGCATCGCGTTCGTGACTCCCTCGCCGACGGTGTCGGCTGCGCCGGACGGTACCCGCGCACCAGTATCTGACCACAGTTTCGGGCGGCGTTGGTGTGCGTGTGCCAGCCGTCGACATGACGAGGGGACCCATTAGTGGATTACGGGGCGCTTCCGCCGGAGGTCAACTCCGGGCGGATGTACGTCGGCGCGGGTTCGGGGCCGATGCTGGCGGCCGCCGCAGCCTGGGACGGGTTGGCCATCGATCTCTACACCACGGCAGCCTCCTACAGTTCGTTGATCGCCGAACTCACGGGCGTGTGGGTGGGCCCGGCGTCGGCGACGATGGCCACCGCCTCGGCCCCGTACACGGCGTGGCTGACCGCGACCGCCGCACAGGCTGAGCAGACGGCAATCCAGGCGAAGGCCGCCGCGGGCGCCTATGAGGCGGCGTTCGCGATGACGGTTCCCCCACCGGTGATCGCGGCGAACCGCGCGCAACTGATGACGTTGATCGCAACGAACTTCTTTGGTCAGAACCTGCCGGCGATTGCTGCTACCGAAGCCCACTACGCCGAAATGTGGGCCCAGGACGCAGCCGCGATGTACGGCTACGCCGCGGCGTCGGCCGGCGCCTCAACGTTGACCGCGTTCGACCAGCCGCCGTCCACCACCAACCCGGCGGGGCAGGGGGGTCAAGCCGCGGCGGTCGCCCACGCCGCCGAAACAGCCGCCGAGACAAGCGCCCAGCCCGGTGCGTCCTCGGCGCTGGCAAACTCCGGCTTAGCCGTGGGCGGAGCGGTGGAGGGATCCGCCGGGACAACCGGATCGTCCGCGTCGGAGTCCTGGAAGAAGTGGACAGGGCTGTATACCAACCACCTTGGTATGGCCTACAACCACATGGGCGACTGGGAGCACATGATGAAGATCTGGGAAGGCGCGGTGCCGGCCGCCGCCGACAGCAAAGGCCTGGCGGCCGCCGCCACCTTGCGCGGTGTGGGAGGAACGCTGGGCGGTGGCCCGATGTCCTCGGGCACCTCCTCGACGGTCTCGGCGGGTCTGGGCAGGGCGGCCACGGTGGGCCACTTGTCGGTGCCGCAGAGCTGGGCCGCCGCGGCTCCCGCGACAAGCGCGGAAACAGCGCCGCCGGCGGTCAGCAGCGTCAGCGCCGGCCCCGAAGCCAAGGGAAGCGGGTTGCTCCGCGGCATACCGCTGTCGGGCACGGGCCGGGGGGCCGGGGGCAAGATCGTCGGACAGCGGTACGGGTTCCGTCCGATGGTCGTGGCGCGGCACGTGGTGGGCGGATAAACGCTCAGGTTGCCGAAGGCGCGGGGCGGCCTATTCGCCGGACGTGAACCAGGCGACCTTGGCCTGCCAAGATCGCGCGGATCCGTAGGCGAAGCCGATGGCGCTCAGGCAGGCGCACAACCAGACGGGCAAGGCGATATCGGTGCCCGCCCAGGCGGTGCCGATTTGAATCACGCTCGCCGCCACCCCGAATCCCGCCGAGATCAGGTAGAGGTCGACGGTCGTCGTGGAGCGGGGATCCGTTCGCAGGATCAGCAGCACTCGCCCGGCGTAGGAGAGGAGGTAGATCATCAGGGCGCCCAGGACGAGCCAATAGGCCAGCAGCCAGAAGTCGGCTGGGGCCGCGAAGAAGTCAAGGTGATGGCCTTCGTCGGCGATGACGAACAGCACCACCAGCAGCGGAACCGCGACGCGCAGCGGGCGCGTGACGTGCTTGCGTAACAGTTCGCTCTCGTGGGTTTCGTCGACTAGGCGGATGAGCCCGTGCCGGATGATCGCCGTCACCGCGAAGATCCAGCAGATGTGGCCGAGCAGATGTTGGACGTTCCACAGCCCGAAGATGCGGTGCAGCGGGGGTCCGAGTGCGGCCGCCGCCCAGTGCGACATCAGCAGCACGGCACAGCCATGCAGGGCGATGTTGCGGGTCGCGCCGGCCTCCCATCGGGAGCGCCAGGTGTCGCGTCGGATCCACAGGCTGCACGCGAGGGCGGCCAGGGTGGCGATGATCAGTGCGGTTTTGATCATTCAGACGGTCCCGGCAGTGCCGCTCATACGGGCGGACTGTTGGGATCGGGGCGAAGGTCGCGCAGCCTGGGCGGGCCGGCCTGGGACTCCAGGTACTCGGTGACGGAGTCGGGGTCGATCAAGCCATAGCGGACTTGCAGGTCAATCGGGTTCAACCCCAAATACTTGGCCGCCCTGATCAAGTTGTCGGCGGTGATCAGCCTGCCCTCGCGAGCCGCCTTGTAGTACGCGGACTTGCGGTAGCCGAACGCTTCGTAGACCTCGGTGGCCGCCAGGGGCCGACCGACCAGATACGGCAGCACCACCGCCGGATCCTTCGCACTGTCGTCCACAAATATGGACGATAGCGTCGTACGACGGACCTCGCAAAAGAAACGCGACCGCGCCCGGCGGTTAATCGAACAGCGTTGCGCAGCTGTGGACCTTTTCCAGGTCCAGCAGGGCGCGTTTGCGCTGCAGGCCGCCGCCGTAGCCGGTGAGGGTGCCGTTCGCGCCGATCACCCGGTGGCACGGCACGACGATGGCGATCGGGTTATGCCCGTTGGCCAACCCCACGGCGCGCGCGGACCCTGGAGCGCCGATCTGCTCGGCGATCCATCCGTAAGACCTCGTCTCCCCATAGGGAATTGTCAGCAGCGCGTTCCACACGCGCCGCTGAAACTCGGAGCCGTGCAGATCGAACTCGAAATCGAAGTCGGTGCGCTCGCCGGCGAAGTAGGCGGCCAGCTGCTCGACGGCAGCGCCGAACGCCCGCGGGTTCGGCGACCAGCCGGCGCGGCTCGGCTCGTAGGTCTGGTCGACCATCCGTAGGTTCGTCAGCACCGAGCCGCGACCGGCCAGGGTGAGCAAGCCGATGGGGCTGTCGACGGTGCGGTACTCGATCATGCGACCTCCTGTGGCGGCCAATGGTTTACCGGATGCGCGAGGGTGGTCCAAAGGTATTGGGTGGCATACGAACGCCAGGGGCGCCAACGGGCACCGCGTTCGACGAGGGAGCGTTCGTCGGACGGCAACCCCAGCTGTTTGGCGGCCAGGCGCAGCCCGAGATCGCTGGCGGGGAAGGCGTCCGGGTCTCCGAGGCCGCGCATCGCGATCACTTCCGCGGTCCAGGGGCCCACCCCGGGTAGGGCGAGCAATTGTCTGCGGGCACTGTCCCAGTCGCATCCGGTGTCCAGCACGATGCTGCCGTCGGCGAGGCCGGCGACCAATGCGCTCAGCGTGCGCCGGCGGGCCTTGGGCACCGCCAGGTGGACGGGATCGATCTCGGCGAGATCCTCGACGGAGGGGAAGGTGTGGGTTAACGTTCCCCCGGCATCGGTGACGGGGCGTCCGTACGCGGCGACCAGGCGGCCGGCATGGGTGCTCGCGGCCCTGGTCGACACCTGCTGTCCGAGCACCGTGCGCACCGCGAGTTCGGCTTCGTCGACGGTGCGCGGGATGCGCTGCCCGGGCGCCTTGGTCACGACGGGACGCAGCTCGGCGTCCCCGCCCAGCGCTTCGTCGACCGCTTCCGGGTCCGCATCGAGGTCCAGTAGCCGCCGGCAGCGGGCGATCGCCGTGGTCAGATCGCGGAAGTCGTCGAGCACGAGGACGCAACGGACATGGTCGACGGCGGGCGCCAGGGTCACGATGGCGTTGCCGAACGGAAGGCGCAAGCTGCGCCGGTATGCGCCGTCGCGGACCTCCTCGCAACCGGGAACGGTGCCGGCCGCGAGATGGCCGAAGACGCCCTCGTAGGCGAAGGGTGTGCGAACCGGGAGCCGAAGGCACACGGTGCCAGGCGAATTGGCCTCGGACGCGGACCGTGCCGCGGCGCGCTGGCGCAGCGCGCTCGGTGAGCCTTCGAACACCGAACGCACGGTGTCGTTGAACTGACGGATGCTGGAAAAGCCCGCGGCGAATGCAACGTCGCCGAACGGCAGGTCCGTCGTTTCGATCAGCACACGGGCGGTCTGTGCGCGTTGCGCACGGGCCAGCGCGAGGGGGCCGGCGCCGACCTCGGCCTGCAGGAGCCGTTCGAGCTGCCGAGTGGTGTAACCGAGGTGGGCGGCCAGACCGTTGACGCCGTCGCGGTCCACCGTGCCGTCGGCGATGAGCCGCATCGTGCGCGCCACCACGTCGCCGCGCACGTTCCATTCCGGCGACCCCGGAGAGGCGTCGGGGCGGCACCGCTTGCAGGCCCGGAAGCCGGCGCGCTGGGCGGCCGCCGCTGTGGGATAAAACCGCACGTTGCGGGCGAACGGCGGGCGCACGGGGCAGCTGGGGCGGCAATAGATCCCGGTGGTGAGCACCGCGGTGACGAACCAGCCGTCGAACCGCGCGTCCTTGGACTGGACGGCGCGGTAGCAGCGGTCGAAATCGTCGTGCACGCTTCCAGACTTACACCCGCGCACCGACAAAACTAGCGGGAAAGCGACATCGTGGTGGGCGGGTGTGCCGGGGCGGCGCTTCGGCGTTGGTCGGCCTCACCTCGGACCGGCTTTCTTGTCGATTCGAGGTACTTAGTGCACGCGATGGTATTTACTGTGAGCCAACTCGCCGGCTCTGACGGCGTGGCCCGACGGGGTGAGTTCGGGGAAAGGCGAACGATGAAGCGGCTGGCGACGTGGTGGGGGCAGGACGACCACTTCGATTGGCTGACAGGCTATTTGCAAGCGCATGGGCTGAGCACCAACACCCGCAGGGTGCTGGCTGTGGTGGCGGCCTCATTGGTGCTGGTGCCCGTCAACGTGTACTGGGGCCCCGTCCCGTTGTATCCCCATGTGGCGCTGACGGTTTCCCTCGTGTCCGCCGTGATCGGACTGGGCATGACGGTGCTTTGGTTGAGCGGCTGGCCCACTCGGCGCCAGTCCATTTTTTACATCATGACCGGCTGCGTATCCATTGGCGGCGGCTGCCTGTGGCAGCCCCAGCCGCTCGTCGGGCTGATGTCCTGCTCGGCGCTCTCGGTGACCGGCGGCTATATCGCGTTCTTCCACACCACCAGGCTCATGGCGCTGAACTTCTGTGTGGCCAGCGCGATCGGGGCCTGGCAAGCGGTGCGCCTGGCGGCCGAGGGCCAGGCGGTGTTGGCCTTCACCGGCTACTTCTTGGTCCTGGAACTCAACGTCGTCGTTCCGCTTGCCATTCAGGTCGTCGTGCGCGCGCTGTGGGTGGATCTTTCGCGCGCCAACCGCGACCCGTTGACCGGCTTGCTGAACCGGCGCGCCTGCGACAGGGCGATCGTCGGGCGGATGCTCGCCGGCGCCCATCACATGTTCCTGGCCGTCGCGATGGTTGACCTGGACCGCTTCAAAGAGCTCAACGACACCCGCGGGCACGCCGCCGGCGACGAGGCGCTCATCGAGGTGGCCGGCACCCTGACGACCGCCTGCGGTGAGACCGCCATCGTCGGCCGCGTCGGCGGTGAGGAATTCTTGGTCGCCGACATCGTCACCGCAGAACAACTGCCGGAGTGGGGCCGAGACCTTTGTGACGCGATTGCCGCGATGAACGCATCGGTCACCGCCAGCGTCGGAATCGCCACCCTGGCGTTGCGCGGCGTCGTCTCGGACTATGCCGAGCACGCGTTCCACCAATTGGTGGCCCAGGCCGACACCGCGATGTATGAAGCCAAACGGTGCGGCGGCAACCAAAGTCGCCACCGCCAGGTGGCGGTCTGAGCCCGCCGAAAATTTACTGAGCGGGCGGAGCGGCGTCGACGAGTGACGCCAGCCGGGTGGGACGCTCGTGCCCGCGCAGGGTGACGGTGTCGCCCAATGACCAACGGGCGCGCTCGTTTTCGCTCGCACCCTCGAGGGCGTCGGCCGTCGCAAGCACCCGTCGGTGGTGCGACTTGGCGAGCTCGCACAGCCGGGCCGCCTCGTTGACCGGCTCACCGATGACGGTGTATTCGAATCGTTCTTTGGCGCCGACGTTTCCGGCGACGACTTGGCCCGCCGCCACGCCGATGCCGGCCTCGAGGTCGGGCATTTCGTCGGCCAGTCGCTCGGCGATACACCGCGCGGCCGCCAGCGCCGCATCCTCAGGGCGGTCCAGGCGGTTCGGCGCTCCGAAGATGGCCAGCGACGCATCGCCTTCGAATTTGTTGACCAGCCCGCAGTACCGGTCCACCTCCTCGACGACGATCGCGAAGAAACGGTTCAGCACCGCAACGACTTCGGCCGGAGGCCGGCTGGTCACCAGCTGCGTCGACCCGACGATATCGATGAAGACGACGGCCACATGGCGTTCTTCGCCGCCCAGCTTCGGCCGTTCGCGCTCCGCGGCCAACGCGACCTCGCGCCCGACGTGGCGGCCGAAAAGGTCACGGACACGTTCGCGCTCCCGCAAGCCATCGACCATGGTGTTGAAACCGCGTTGTAGCTCACCGAGTTCGGTGCCGTCGAAGACCACGAGGTTCCCTCGCAGATCGCCCCGCTCGACGCGTGCCAGCGCCGCGCGGACCACCCGCACCGGTGTCGCGGTGAGCCAGGCCAGAATCCACATCAGGACGCATCCGAAGATCAACGGGGCCATCGACACGATCAGCACGCCCACCGCGAACTGAGTCTGGGTGAGATTCCGCAGCACGAGCTCGAAGAAGGCCAGCATCATGATCCCGATGACGGGCACGGCCGAACCGAGAAACCAGACCACCATCGTTCGGCCCATGATGCCCGCCGCCAACCGTCGTGGCGGTGGCCCGGCCTCGAGCGCCTGCGCGGCGACGGGCCGCAGCGCGAATTCCGCGAGCAGATAACTAGCGGTGGCGACCACCACTCCGCCAAAGCTCACGACGAGCAGAAACCGCGGAATGAACTGCGTGTTGACCAGGCCGTACAGCGTCGTCAGCAGCGCCGTCCCGACACCCCACAACACGAGGTCGACAAGGGCGATGCGCCACGGGGCGACAAAGGTGTTGCGCTCGTCCTCTGCAGTCGGCTTGCGCTCTTCGATCGCCCACCGCAGGGCGATCACGGTCCGCCGGGTGATCCAATACGTGCCCCACGCCGAGGCCGCCACGATGTAGGCGGGTGAAACACCGAACGTGAGCCACGCCGGCGCGTCGTCGAACACGCTCGGCACCGGAATGGCGACCGTCACCAACAACAGCGCGACGGCGATGCCGATCAGGTTCGCCCCCAGCACCAGCACCGTCATGATGATCTGGATGCGCACCCGGCGACGGCCCTGGCTTTCCGACACCCGCCCGAGCAGCAGGGAGCCGTACGCCGGCGTCTCAGGAAGACGGCCGCTCTGACGGGTGACGCGCTCGAGCACCCGGCCTATTCGTTGCGCCAAGGACGTGTTGGCCGACATGGTGGCGTCAGCCTAATTTGTCGGTCACGCTCTAAGGTGAGTCGGGTGCGTCTAGTGATCGCTCAATGCACCGTGGACTACGTCGGCCGGCTCACCGCGCACCTGCCCTCCGCGCGCAGGCTGTTGCTGTTCAAAGCCGACGGATCGGTCAGTGTGCACGCCGACGACCGCGCCTACAAGCCGCTGAACTGGATGAGCCCGCCCTGTTGGCTGAGCGAACAGGCCGGTGATCACGCACCGGTGTGGGTCGTCGAAAACAAGGCGGGCGAACAACTGCGCATCACCGTGGAGGAGATCGAACACGACTCCAGCCACGACCTCGGCGTCGACCCGGGGCTGGTCAAGGACGGCGTCGAAGCGCACCTGCAGGCGCTGCTCGCCGAGCACGTGCAGCTGCTCGGCGAGGGGTACACGCTGGTACGTCGCGAGTACATGACCGCCATCGGCCCCGTCGATCTGCTGTGCCGCGATGAACGCGGCGGCTCGGTGGCGGTGGAAATCAAGCGACGCGGCGAGATCGACGGCGTCGAGCAGCTCACGCGTTACCTCGAGCTGCTCAACCGGGACAGCGTGCTGGCGCCGGTGCAAGGGATCTTCGCGGCCCAGCAGATCAAGCCCCAGGCGCGCACCCTCGCCGTCGATCGCGGGATCCGTTGTGTGACATTGGATTACGACAAAATGCGCGGCATGGACAGCGACGAATACCGGTTGTTCTGAAGCCTCGTCACTAGACTGATCGCATGCCTCGGCGCCGCCCACCGCCACGTCGGCAGCGCCCGTCAGCGCCGCCGGCGGCATTGCGCCGGGTGGAAATCGGGCCCGACGGCCACGAGTACGAAGTTCGTCCCGTCGCGGCGGCCCGCGCGGTCAAGACGTATCGGTGCCCCGGCTGCGATCACGAAATCCGCTCCGGCTCAGCACATCTGGTGGTATGGCCGATCGATTCGATCTGCGGGGGAGACGCGGGTCACGTCGAGGACCGCCGCCATTGGCACACGCCGTGCTGGGCGCACCGCGCTACCCGCGGTCCCACCAGGAGGTGGTCTTGAGTATCGGGTCTCAGGCGGCCGGTTCGACGAGCTCGATCAGAACTCCGCCGCCATCCTTGGGGTGGATGAAGTTGATCCGGGAGTTTGCCGTGCCGTGACGGGGCGCGTCGTAGATCAACCGCACGCCCTGCTCGCGGAGCCGCTCGACCATGGTGTCGAGGTCGCTGACCCGAACGGCCATCTGCTGGATGCCCGGCCCGCGCTTGTCGAGGAACTTCGCGATCGTCGAGGAGTCGTCGATCGGGGCCATCAACTGGATCTGTGCGGTGCCCGCCGGGGCACCCCGCACCGCCAGCATGGCCTCGCGGATTCCCTGCTCCTCGTTGACTTCCTCGTGCACCAGGATCATGCCGAGGTGGTCGTGATACCAGGCGATGGCGGCGTCCAGGTCGGCGACTGCGATGCCGACGTGATCGATCGCCGTCACCAGCGAGGTGGCCAGGATCTGACGGGCGTCAACTTGATCGGTCGTCATCACATAACGGTAACCTGGCGGCAAAGATTGCGCTTCTCCGGGAGGCCGAAACGGCCGTCGGGGGAGCGCCCAGCAGGCCTTAGGAGTAGTCATGACGACGTCGGTGATCGTTGCTGGAGCGCGTACACCCATCGGCAAGTTGATGGGTTCGCTGAAGGATTTTTCGGGCAGCGATCTGGGCGCCATCGCGATCGCCGGCGCGCTGGAGAAGGCCAATCTGCCGGCCTCCGCGGTCGACTACGTGATCATGGGCCAGGTGTTGACGGCCGGGGCGGGTCAGATGCCGGCACGCCAGGCGGCCGTGGCCGCCGGCATCGGCTGGGACGTGCCGGCGCTGACCATCAACAAGATGTGCCTGTCCGGAATCGACTCCATCGCGCTGGCCGACCAGCTCATTCGTGCCGGGGAGTTCGACGTGGTGGTGGCCGGCGGTCAGGAGTCCATGTCGAAGGCGCCGCACCTGCTGATGGACAGCCGTTCGGGCTACAAGTACGGCGACGTCACGGTCTTGGACCACATGGCCTACGACGGCCTGCATGACGTGTTCACCGACCAGCCGATGGGCGCGCTCACCGAGCAGCGCAACGACATCGACAAATTCACCCGCCAGGAGCAGGACGAGTTCGCTGCGGGTTCGCATCAGAAGGCGGCCGCGGCGTGGAAGGACGGCGTCTTCACCGACGAAGTGGTGCCCGTCAACATCCCGCAACGCAAGGGTGATCCGCTGCAGTTCACCGAGGACGAGGGCATCCGCGCCAACACCACGGCGGAGTCGCTGGCCGGCCTCAAGCCGGCGTTTCGCCGCGACGGCACCATCACCGCCGGTTCGGCTTCTCAGATCTCCGATGGCGCGGCAGCGGTCGTGGTGATGAGCAAGGCCAAGGCGCAGGAGCTGGGGCTGAGCTGGCTGGCCGAGATCGGTGCGCACGGTGTGGTGGCCGGCCCGGATTCCACCCTGCAGTCGCAGCCGGCCAACGCGATCAAGAAGGCGATCAGCCGCGAGGGCATCTCGGTTGACCAGCTCGATGTCGTGGAGATCAACGAGGCGTTTGCGGCGGTGGCGCTGGCCTCGACCCGCGAACTCGGCGTGAATCCCGACATCGTCAACGTCAACGGCGGTGCGATCGCCGTCGGGCATCCCATCGGAATGTCGGGAGCGCGCATCACGCTGCATGCGGCCCTGGAATTGGCCCGCCGCGGGTCCGGCTACGCCGTCGCGGCGCTTTGTGGGGCCGGCGGGCAGGGCGACGCCCTGATCCTGCGGGCGAGTTAGCCAGGGATCGGGGTTCGCTGCGACGTTGCTGGGGCGGTGCGGCCTGGAGAATTGTGTGATCTTCGTCATACGGGCCGATCACACCCCATTTTGAGGTGATTTCGGGCCCCGTCCACCCCCTGCCCGAACGCCGCCGCCACCGGGTGGATCGGTAGCCCGCGCGCATGACAAACTTGACGGCGTGACGCGTCCGCGACCTTCCATCGGCCCCGCACTGGCGGGTGCTGTCGATCTGTCCGGTCTCAAGCAGCGGGCGCAGCCGCCCGGCGCCGCTCCCGGCGGGCCCGCGCCGTCGACTGCCGAGGGCGGCGCCGGCATCACCGCGGTCACCGAGGCCAACTTCGAGGCCGAGGTTCTGCTGCGGTCCGAGGAAGTGCCGGTCGTCGTGCTGCTGTGGTCGCCGCGCAGCGACGCGTGCGTCCAGCTTCTCGACACGCTGTCCGGGCTGTCCGGCCAGGACAACGGCAAATGGTCGCTCACGACCGTCAACGTCGATGTCGCGCCCAGGGTCGCGCAGATATTCGGTGTCGACGCGGTCCCGACCGTGGTGGCGTTGGCGGCCGGGCAGCCGATCTCGAGCTTCCAAGGCGTGCAGCCGGCCGAGCAATTGCGCGGCTGGCTGGACCAAATCCTTTCCGCGACGGCCGGGAAGCTCAGGGGGGCAACGGGTTCCGCGGAGTCTGACGTCGTCGACCCCGAGCTGGCCGCGGCCCGCCAGCAGCTGGAAGACGGCGACTTCGAGGCCGCCAAGGCGTCGTATCAGTCGATCCTGGATGCCAATCCGGCCAGCGCGGAGGCCAAGGGCGCGATCCGCCAAATCGATTTCCTCACGCGCGCTACCGCGCAGCGCCCGGACGCCGTCGCGGTCGCCGACGCGGCGCCGAGCGACATCCAAGCCGCGCTCGCGGCCGCCGACGTGCAAATCCTCAACCAGGATGTCGCCGCCGCGTTCGAGCGTCTGATTGCCTTGGTGCGCAGCACATCCGGCGATGACCGCGCCCTGGTGCGCACGCGCCTGGTGGAGTTGTTCGAGCTCTTCGACCCGGCCGATCCCGAGGTTGTCGCCGGGCGACGCAACCTCGCCAACGCGCTGTACTAGAGCGCATTTCAGCTCCACGAACGTCGAGTTGTTGCGGCCGACAGCGCCGAAATCGCGCAACTAGTCCACGTTCGGCGCGCGGGTAAGTAGCCCTACTCCGGTTCCAGCCACAGGGCCGACGTCGGCGGCAACACCAGCACCGCCGAGGCCGGGCGCCCGTGCCACGGGTCCTCGGTGGCGTCGACGCCGCCCAGGTTGCCGATTCCCGTGCCGTTGTAGACCGTTGCGTCGGTGTTGAGCACCTCGCGCCAGCGGCCGGCTGACGGCAGGCCGAGCCGGTATCCGCCGTGCTCGGCGCCGGCGAAATTGAACACGCACGCCATCACCGAGCCGTCCTTGCCGTAGCGCAGGAAGCTCAACACGTTGTTACCCGAGTCGTTGGCGTCGATCCAGGAGTAGCCGTCGGGCACGGTATCCTGGCTCCACAGCGCCGGGTGGCTGCGGTAGATGGCGTTGATGTCGCGCACCATGCGCAGGATCCCGTTGGAGAATCCCTGCTCGTCCAGCTGCCACCAATCCAGGCCACGCTCTTCGGACCACTCCGCGTGCTGGCCGAATTCCTGTCCCATGAACAACAATTGCTTGCCCGGGTGCGCCCACTGGTAGGCGAGCAGGCTGCGCAGGCCGGCGGCTTTGACGTGATTGTTGCCCGGCATGCGTCCCCACAGCGTTCCCTTGCCGTGGACCACCTCGTCATGGCTGATCGGTAGCACGTAGTTCTCGCTGAACGCGTAGAGCATCGAGAACGTCATCTCGTGGTGATGATAGCTCCGATAGATCGGATCGCGGCTGATGTAGTCGAGCGTGTCATGCATCCAGCCCATGTTCCACTTCATCGAAAAGCCCAGGCCACCAAGGTTTGTCGGCCGGGTGACCCCGGGCCACGAGGTCGACTCCTCGGCGATGGTGACGATGCCCGGGGCGGTCTTGTGCGCCGTGGCGTTCATCTCCTGCAGGAACTGGACCGCCTCCAGGTTCTCCCGCCCGCCGTAGATGTTCGGCGTCCAGCCGCCCTCGGGACGCGAGTAATCCAGGTACAGCATCGACGCGACCGCATCCACCCGTAAGCCGTCGATGTGGAATTCCTCGAGCCAATACAACGCGTTGGCCACCAGGAAGTTGCGCACTTCGCGTCGTCCGAAGTCGAATACGTAAGTGCCCCAGTCAAGTTGCTCGCCGCGTTTCGGGTCGGAGTGTTCGTAGAGCGGGGTGCCGTCGAACCGTCCCAGCGCCCACGCGTCCTTCGGGAAGTGCGCCGGCACCCAGTCCACCAGCACGCCGATGCCGGCCTGGTGCAGGGCGTCGACCAGGGCGCGGAACTCGTCCGGCGTGCCGAACCGCGACGTCGGGGCGTAGTACGACGTCACCTGGTAGCCCCAGGAACCGGCGAACGGATGTTCGGCGACCGGCAGCAGCTCGACGTGGGTGAAGCCGTGCTCCACAACGTAATCCGTCAGCTCGCGGGCCAACTGGCGATAGTTGAGGCCGGGTCGCCATGAACCCAGGTGCACCTCGTAGGTGCTCATCGGCTCGAACACCGGGTTGCGCCCGGCGCGCTGGGCCATCCAGTCCGCGTCTTCCCAGGTGTACTTGCTGCGTGTCACCCGGGAGGCCGTGTGCGGGGGCACCTCGGTGGCAAAGGCCATGGGGTCGGCGCGCTCGGTCACGACTCCGTCGGCGCCGTGGACGCGGAACTTGTAGAGCCCCTCGAGCGGAAAGCCGGGCCAGAACAGCTCCCACACACCCGACGAGCCCAGCACCCGCATCGGGGCTTCGTTACCGGTCCAGCCGTTGAACTCGCCGATCAGGCTGACGCCCTTGGCGTTGGGCGCCCACACCGCGAACGACACCCCATTGACGACGCCGTCGGCGGTGGTGAACGAGCGGGGGTGTGCGCCAAGGACTTCCCAGAGTCGTTCGTGGCGCCCTTCGGCGAACAGGTGCAGATCGACCTCGCCCAGGGTGGGCAAGAAACGGTAAGCGTCGGCGACGACGTGCGGGTCGGAACCTTCGTAGGTGATGCGTAGGCGGTAGTCGATCAGGTTGGTGAACGGCAGCGCCACGGCGAACAGGCCGGATTCGACGTGCTGCATCGGGAATCGATCATCGCCGACGAGGGCGACGACTTCGACCGCGTGCGGGCGGTACGCCCGAATGACGGTGTGGTCGCCGTATTCGTGTGCCCCCAGCACGCCGTGCGGGTTGTAGTGTGTGCCGGCGACCAGGCGCGACAGATCGGCAGGATCGGGCGCCAGGTGCGTCCGAGCGAGTTGGTCGGCTTGGCTCATGTCCCTATCGCCTCCGGTCCGTTTCATGTCCCGTCTCAATGCCTGCGCAGCAGTGTCATGCGAGCGTCATGCGGCACGAGCGGCATGTTGATGATGTGCGCGACCGCCTGGCCAGGATCGATGCGAACGTAATTGGCTTGCCCCCATTGGAATTCCTGGCCGGTGATCTCATCGCGCACCCAAAACCGCTCGTAGGGCTCCATACCCAGTGCGGCCATATCCAAAAACAGCGTCGCTTCCTCGGGGCCGAACGCGTTGAGGGTCACCACCACCAACACGCAGTCGCCCGTGGCCGGGTCGAACTTGCTGTAGGCGAGCAGCGCGTCGTTGTCCACGCTGTGGAAATGGATGGTGCGCAGCTGCTGCAGCGCGGGGTGGACCCGGCGAATCGCGTTGAGCTGCGTGATGAACGGCTCGAGCGAGCGTCCTTCGGCGAGCGCACCCGCGAAATCGCGAGGCCGCAATTCGTACTTCTCCGAGTCCAGGTACTCCTCGCTGCCTTCCCGCACCGCGCGGTGCTCGAAGAGCTCGTAGCCCGAGTACACGCCCCAGGCGGGCCCCATGGTCGCGGCCAGCACCGCGCGCACGGCGAACATGCCGGGCCCGTTGTGCTGCAAGATCGCGTGCAGGATGTCGGGGGTGTTGACGAACAGGTTTGGCCGGCGGAAGTCGGCGAGCGCGGCGATGTCGGTGCCGAATTCGGTCAGCTCCCACTTCGCCGTGCGCCAGGTGAAGTAGCTGTACGACTGCGTGAATCCCAGTTTGGCGAGCCCGTACTGGCGGGCCGGTGGCGTGAAGGCTTCGGAGAGAAACAGCACATCGGGGTCGATGGCCTTCACCGCGGCGATCAACCACGCCCAGAAATCCGGCGGCTTGGTGTGCGGGTTGTCGACGCGAAAGAACTTGACGCCGTGGTCCATCCAATGCCGGACGACGCGCAGCACCTCGTCGTAGAGGCCGGCCGGGTCGTTGTCGAAGTTGATCGGGTAGATGTCCTGGTACTTCTTCGGCGGGTTCTCCGCGTAGGCGATGGTGCCGTCGGGCAATTCGGTGAACCAGTTGCGGTGGCTACGCGCCCAAGGATGGTCCGGTGCGCATTGAAGAGCGAGGTCCAGCGCCACCTCCATGCCCAATTCGCGTGTTGCGGCGACGAACGCGTCGAAGTCCTCGATCGTGCCCAAATCCGGGTGGACGGCGTCGTGGCCGCCCTCGTCGCTGCCGATCGCCCAGGGGGACCCCACATCTCCGGGGGCGGCGGTGGGTGAGTTGTTGCGCCCCTTGCGATGTACCTTGCCGATCGGATGGATCGGCGGCAGGTAGACGACGTCGAATCCCATTGCCGCGATGCGCGGAAGCGCGGCGGTTGCCGTGGCGAATGTGCCGTGCACGGGGTTGCCGTCGGCGTCCCACCCGCCCGTCGAGCGGGGAAACATCTCGTACCAGGAGCCGAACCGGGCCAACGGCCGGTCCACCCAGACGCTGTACTGCTCGCCCCGGGTGACGAAATCGCGGAGCGGGTAGTCCGCCAGGATCTCTTCGATCTCCGGGCTCAGCGCTAGCGCGGTTCGGGTGACCGGGTCCCCAGGGGTGCGCAGCGCTGCGGCGGCGGCCAGCAGCGGTTCGCGCCGGGCCCGCGGCACCTCCGCGGCGGCGCGCTCGAACAACCCGGCACCGACGAGAAGATCGTTGGACAGTTCCTTCTCGCCCTGACCGGCGTCCAGTTTGGCGACCAACCCGTGTCGCCAGGAGTGGATCGGATCGCCCCACCCGTCGACGCGGAAGGTCCACAGCCCGACCTGGTCGGGGGTGAACTGGCCGTGGAACACATAGGGTTCCAGACCCATCGTCATCGGCAACGCCAGCGGCTTGATCCGTTGCTGGTCAGCCTTGCCGTCGCGGTCGGTGACCGGCTTTGCCGGGGCCTGAACCGCTTTGACGCGGCGAGTCTCCGTTACTTGCGGATAGCCTGGCCCGAGGTAGCGCACGACCAGGGTTGCCGCCACGGCCTCGTGGCCTTCGCGCCATACCGCGGCGCTGACCGGCACGACCTCGCCGACCACAGCTTTCGCGGGATACGCGCCACAGGAAACGACCGGCTGGACGCTATCGATCTCGACACGACCGGGCACCACCACTCCGTTCCGATTTTCCCGCTTCCTCCGCGTCCCGCGCCGCGGGCCGCATCGTCACCGGGAGCGTTCCGATTGTGTGCGGCCAATCCGGGTGTGCTCCCCGCGGAACGCCGCTCGTCGGGAAACTTCCTGTCGTGGGGAACTTTCTGTGCGGGGAGGCATCGTTGCGACCCCGATAACTAACCGATACCCACCCTAGTCTTCGGTCACACCCCGCTGCGGAAAAGCGGTCTTTCCCGCCGCCGTGCGCGGGGCGGAATCCTCAGTAAGGTAGGGACGCGTGAAAGCCCTCCGCCGGTTTACCGTCCGTGCTCATCTTCCCGAGCGTTTGACCGCGCTGGACCAGCTCTCGACCAACCTGCGTTGGTCGTGGGACAAGCCGACGCAGGATTTCTTCGCGACGATCGATCCCGACCTCTGGGACCGGTGTGGCCGTGACCCGGTGGCGTTGCTGGGCGCGGTGAACCCGGCGCGGCTCGACGCGTTGGCGATCGATGAGGCGTTCCTTCGCCGGCTCGACGAGCTGACCGCCGATCTGAACGATTACCTGACCCGCCCGCTGTGGTACCAGCAACAGCAGGAACACGGGGCCGAAATGCCGGCGGCCGTCGCCTACTTCTCGATGGAGTTCGGCATCGCCGAAGTGCTGCCGAACTACTCCGGCGGGTTGGGAATCCTTGCGGGTGACCACCTGAAGTCCGCATCGGATTTGGGCGTGCCGTTGGTGGCGGTGGGCCTCTACTACCGCTCCGGCTACTTCCGGCAGTCGTTGACCGCCGACGGGTGGCAGCACGAGAACTACCCGTCGCTGGACCCGCAGGGGCTGCCGCTGCGGCTGCTGACCGATGCCACCGGCGATCCCGCCCTGGTCGAGCTGATGCTGCCGGACTCCGCGCAGTTGCATGCCCGGATCTGGGTCGCGGAGGTCGGCAGGGTCCCGCTGCTCTTGCTCGATTCCGACGTCCCCGAGAACGAGCATGATCTGCGCGGCGTCACCGACCGCCTGTACGGGGGCGATCAGGAACATCGGATGAGGCAGGAGATCCTGGCCGGCATCGGCGGGGTGCGGGCGATCCGCGCCTACACCGCCATCCAGGGCCTGCCCGCACCCGAGGTGTTCCACATGAACGAGGGGCACGCGGGGTTCCTGGGCGCCGAACGCATTCGCGAGCTGATGACCGGTCCGGGGCTGGACTTCGACACCGCGCTGACGGTGGTGCGCTCGAGCACCGTGTTCACCACGCACACCCCGGTGCCCGCCGGCATCGACCGTTTCCCCATCGACATGGTGCGGCTCTACTTCGACGACCATCGTGGCGACGAATCGGAATCCGGCCAGAAAGGCGCGGCGGCCGATGCCACGAGTGCGCCCGCGTTGCTGCCCGGGGTGCCGACGGCGCGCATCCTGGCGCTCGGCGCCGAGGACGACCCGGCCAAATTCAACATGGCGCACATGGGTCTGCGCCTGGCCCAGCGGGCCAATGGGGTCTCGTCGCTGCACGGCCGGGTGAGCCGGGCGATGTTCAACGAACTGTGGCCCGGATTCGACGCCGGCGAGGTGCCGATCGGGTCGATCACCAACGGAGTTCACGCGCGCACCTGGGCGGCGCCGCAGTGGCTGCAGCTGGGCTACGAGCTGGCCGGGTCGGATTCGTTCAGCGATCCGGGGGTGTGGTTGCGCCTGCAGCAGGTCGATGCGGGCCACCTGTGGTGGATTCGCTCACAATTGAGGTCTCTGCTGGTCGACGACGTGCGGCGCAGGCTGCGCCGCTCATGGCTGGAACGTGGCGCCTCGGATGCCGAATTAGGTTGGATAGCAACGGCTTTCGATCCAGAAGTGCTGACCATCGGGTTCGCTCGGCGGGTGCCGACGTACAAGCGGTTGACGCTGATGCTGCGGGATCCGGATCGGCTGGAACAGCTGCTCCTGGATAGCGAACGGCCGATTCAGCTGATCGTTGCCGGTAAGTCGCACCCGGCCGACGACGGCGGCAAGGCGCTGATCCAGCAGGTGGTGCGGTTTGCCGACCGGCCCGAGGTGCGGCACCGCATCGCGTTTTTGCCCGACTACGACATGTCCATGGCCAGGCTGCTGTATTGGGGCTGCGACGTCTGGCTGAACAACCCGCTGCGGCCGCTGGAGGCCTGTGGCACTTCGGGAATGAAGAGCGCACTCAACGGCGGGCTGAACCTGTCCATCCGCGACGGCTGGTGGGATGAATGGTACGACGGCGAAAACGGTTGGGAGATACCGTCTGCCGACGGTGTGGCCGATGAGGGGCGCCGCGACGACCTCGAATCCAGCGCGCTCTACCGGCTGCTGGAAGAAGCCGTGGCACCGAAGTTCTACGAGCGCGACGAACGCGGGGTGCCACCCCGCTGGATCGAAATGGTGCGCCACACCCTGCAGACGCTCGGCCCGAAGGTCCTCGCTTCCCGCATGGTGCGCGACTATGTCGAGCAGTACTACACGCCCGCGGCCCAATCGCTGCGCAAGACGATCGCACCCGACGACGCGGGCGGCGGCGAGTTCGGCGCCGCCCGCGAGCTGGCGGCCTATCGCCGGCGCGCTTACGAGGCGTGGCCGAAGATCGTGATCACCGACGTCGACAGCACCGGCCTGCCGGACAGTCCCGTGCTCGGTTCCAAGCTGACCCTGACCGCCACCGTGCAGCTGGCCGGGCTGGCACCCGACGAGGTCACGGTCCAGGCGGTGGTCGGCCGGGTCGACGCCAGCGATGCGCTGCTGGAACCGGTCACCGTCGAGATGTCGTACACCGGCACCGCCGAGGGCGGCAACCAGGTGTTCTCGACGACGACGCCGCTGCCGTTGGCGGGATCGGTCGGCTACACCGTGCGCGTGCTGCCCCGCCATCCGATGCTGGCCGCCGGCAACGAGCTCGGTCTGGTCACCCTGGCCCGGTGATCGGTGCCCCTCAGGCCGACAGGTCTTGCTCCGCGGTACGCAGCCGCCGCAGCGCCTCGCGCACCTGCGCCCCGTTGGTGGTCTGCCAGAACGGCGGCAGCGAGGCTCGCAGGTAGCCGCCGTAGCCGGCGGTGACCATGCGCGAGTCGAGCACCGCGACCACCCCGCGGTCGGTGACGCGGCGCAACAGACGGCCGGAACCCTGCGCCAGCAGTAGCGCCGCGTGGTTGGCCGCGACCGCCATGAAGCCGTTGCCGCCCCGCGCGGCGACCGCCCGCTGGCGCGCCCCCAGCAGGGGGTCGTCCGGGCGGGGGAACGGGATGCGGTCGATCAGCACCAGCGACAGCGATGGCCCGGGCACATCGACGCCCTGCCACAGGGACAGGGTGCCGAACAGTGACGTCTGCGGCTCCGCGCTGAACTGCTCGACCAGCGCGGAAGTGCTGTCGTCGCCCTGGCACAACACCGGTGTCGAGAGCCGTTCTCGCATGGCCTCGGCGGCCGCGCGGGCCGCCCGCATCGACGAGAACAGCCCCAGGGTGCGCCCGTCGGCGGCGGTGATGAGCTCGGCGATCTCGGCCAGCTGCTCGGCCGAACCGACGCCGTCGCGCCCGGGCGGCGGCAGGTGCGCGGCCACGTACAGGATGCCCGCCTTGGCGTGCTGAAACGGCGATCCCACGTCGAGGCCGCGCCAGCGCGCGTCGCCGCCGTCGTCGTCGCTCGCGGGAGCGGTCAGACCCCACGCCGCGGCCATGGCGTCGAACGAGCCGCCGATCGTCAGCGTCGCCGACGTCAGCACCACGGTCGACCGCGAGAACACGCGCTGACGCAGCAGGCCGGCGACCGACAGCGGAGCCACCCGCAACACTGGGCGCGGTGAACCCCGGTTCTCCTCGTGTTCCAGCCACACCACGTCGGTGCGGTCGGGGATGGCCGGTCCGAAGGACGCGAGCACCCGCGACGCGGTCTCCGAAATCTCGCTGAGCGCGGCGACAGCTTCGGCGCGCGCCGACGCCGCCTTGGCGTCGTTCGTGGTGTCGATCGCCGAGCGCGCCGCGGTCGCGACGTCCCGCAGCGCGGCGAGGTAGGTCGCCATGTCCTCGTCGAGGCGGTCGATGCGCCCCGGCGTGCCGTCGTGGATGGCGGCGGCGAAGTTGGCCGTCGTCGCGTCGAGGCGCTGGACCAGTTCCGGGCTCACCAACCGGCTGATCCGCCGCGAGGCGACCCCGAGCGCGGCCGACGTCAGCTCCGCGGTGGCCACCGAGGTCACCCGGTCCACCAACTCGTGCGCCTCGTCGACCACCAGCAGCGCGTGCTCGGGCAGCACCGCGGATTCGGACACCGCGTCGATGGCTAGCAGCGCGTGGTTGGTGACCACGACGTCGGCGCGGCCGGCCAGGCCCCTGGCCCGCTCGGAGAAGCACTCGGTGCCGAACGGGCAGCGGGCCACCCCGAGGCATTCCCGCGCGGAAACGCTGACCTGAGACCAGGATCGGTCGGGGACGCCCGGCTTCAAGTCGTCGCGGTCGCCGGATTCGGTGGTCGACGCCCACTCGGTGAGCCGTTGCACGTCGCGGCCCAGGGCGCTGACCGCCATGGGGTTGAAGAGTTCCTCCTGCGGCCGCCCGTCGGGGTCCTCGCCCTCGGCCGCCCCGCCGTTGTGAATCTTGTTGAGGCACAGGTAGTTTCGTCGTCCCTTGAGTAAGGCGAACTGCGGGCGGCGCGGCAGCGCGTCGGCCAGGGCATCGATGAGCCGGGGCAGATCGCGGTCGACGAGCTGGCGCTGCAGGGCGATGGTGGCCGTCGACACGACGACGGGGGAGTCGTCGCCGAGGGCCTGCACGATCGCGGGCACCAGATAGGCGAGCGACTTGCCGGTGCCGGTGCCGGCCTGCACGACGAGGTGCTCGTCGGTGGCGAAGGCCCGCGCGACCGCGGCGGCCATCTCCTGCTGGCCGCTGCGTTCACTGCCGCCGAGCGCGGCCACGGCGGTGGCCAGCAGCTCGGGCACGGACACGTCGGACGTGGTCACTCCCTTGGTCAGGCCCGGATCTGCGTCGTCGTGACCGCGGGTTCGCCGTGTGACAAGTTCAAACCCTCCCACGGCAGACTGCGCAGCCCGGAAGCTACCAGCTCGCGCGCCGCCGCGAGGTTCGGTTTGGACACCAGCTCGCCACCGCGGACCAGCGGGACGGTCAACACCCGGGCCGGTTCACCGACGTCGGGCTGACGGCCGGCCGGATACAGGATCTCCTCGGTGATGGTGCCGGAGCTGCGCGAGGTGCGCAGCGCCTCTTTGTGTCCGCCGTGGGATTCCTTGTGGCTGCTGCGCTTCTGCACCGCCAGGCCGTCCACTTCGACGAGTTTGTACACCATGTTCGCCGTCGGGGCGCCCGAGCCCGTCACCAGCGACGTGCCGACGCCGTAACTGTCCACGGGCTCGGCGGCCAATGCGGCGATGGAGAACTCGTCGAGGTCACCGGAGACCACGATGCGGGTCCGGGTGGCGCCCAGCTCGTCGAGCTGCCGGCGCACCTGGCGGGCCAGCACGCCCAACTCGCCGGAGTCGATGCGCACCGCGCCGAGCCCGGTGGCGGCGGCGGCCACCGCGTTGGCCACGCCGGCCGTCACGTCATAGGTGTCCACCAGCAGGGTGGTGTCGACGCCGAGCGCCTCGACCTGCGCCCGGAAGGCCGCCAATTCGGTCGATGCCGCGGGGGTGTCGGCGCGGGCGTGCAGCATGGTGAACGCGTGCGCGGAGGTGCCCTCGGCCGGTATTCCGTAGCAGCGCTCAGCCTCCAGGTTGGAGGACGCGGCGAAGCCGGCGATGTAGGCGGCGCGGGCGGCGGCGACCGCCGCCTGCTCGTGGGTGCGCCGTGACCCCATCTCGATCAGCGGGCGCCCCCTGGCCGCGCTCACCATCCGCGCGGCGGCCGAGGCGACGGCGGTGTCGTGGTTGAAAATGGACAGCGCCAGCGTTTCGAGCACCACGCATTCGGCGAACGTCCCGCTCACCGACAGCACCGGCGATCCCGGAAAGTACAGCTCGCCTTCGGCGTAGCCGTCGATATCGCCGCCGAACCGAAAATCGCGCAAGTACCGCAACGTATCTGGATCGAGGAATTGGCCGAGCGACTGGCAGGCCTCGTCATCGAAGGTGAACTGCGGCAGCGCCTCGAGCAGCCGTCCGGTTCCGGCGACCACGCCGTAGCGACGGCCCTCGGGAAGGCGGCGGGCGAAAAGTTCGAAGGTGGTGCGCCGATTGGCGCTGCCGTCCCGCAGCGCCGCCGCCAGCATCGTCAACTCGTACTTGTCGGTCAGCAGCCCCGTGACGACCGGGTCGTTCATTCCATAACGGTATCGGCTGCCCGCTGGGCTCGGTAACGTCGTCCATCCCTCGGTATCGTGGAGGCCATGGTTGTTATGTCAGCGCCCACTAAGCCGGGCACTACAGGACAACGCGAGTCCGCTCCGGTCGAGGTGACGGCGAGTCCCTGGGTCACGATCGTCTGGGATGACCCGGTCAACTTGATGACCTACGTGACATACGTGTTCCAGAAGTTGTTCGGCTACAGCGAGCCGCATGCCACCAAGCTGATGCTGCAGGTGCACAACGAAGGAAAGGCCGTGGTGTCCGCCGGTAGCCGGGAGTCCATGGAAGTCGATGTGTCCAAGCTGCACGCCGCCGGTTTGTGGGCGACGCTGCAGCAGGACCGCTGACGCTCGAGGCGCTGGCGATTCCCTGTGCGCAAATGGAAGCGCGTCGAGACCGCGGACGGTCCCCATTTCCGGTCGGCCCTGGCGTCCCACGAGGCGGCCCTGCTCAAGAACCTGGCAACCGCGATGATCGGTCTGCTCGATGAGCGTGAATCCTCTTCGCCGGCAGACGAACTCGAGGAGATCACCGGCATCAAGACCGGCAACGCCGAACCGCCGAAGGACCCGACCCTGCGCCGGCTGCTGCCCGACTTCTACCGTGACGACGACCAGGACACCGCGCCTCCCGATGCCGCGGAGAGCCTGAACGCCGCGCTGCGCAGCCTGCACGAGCCGGGCATCGTCGAGGCCAAACGCGTTGCGGCACAGCGGTTGCTGAGCACCGTCCCCGAGGACGGCGGCAAGTTCGAGCTGAGCGAGGACGACGCAAACTGTTGGATCGGGGCCGTCAACGATATCCGGCTGACGTTGGGCGTCATGCTCGAGGTCGGACCGGAGGGCCCCGAGCAGTTGCCGGCCGATCATCCACTGGCCGTGCACTACGACGTCTATCAGTGGCTGACCGTCCTGCAGGAGTACCTGGTGTTGGTGCTCATGGGGTCCCGGTGACCGCGATGGGCGCCATCACCGACGTCGGGGGGATCCGCGTCGGCCACTACCAACGCTTGGATCCCGACGCCGCATTGGGTGTGGGCTGGGCCTGCGGCGTCACCGTGGTGCTCCCTCCACCGGGGACCGTCGGCGCGGTCGATTGCCGCGGCGGTGCGCCCGGCACCCGGGAGACCGACCTGCTGGACCCCGCCAACACCGTGCGGTTCGTGGACGCGGTGCTGCTCGCCGGGGGCAGCGCCTACGGCCTGGCCGCCGCCGACGGCGTCATGCGCTGGCTCGAAGAACAGGAACGCGGCGTCGCGATGGGTGAGGGCGTGGTGCCCATCGTGCCGGCAGCGGTGATCTTCGATCTGCCGGTCGGCGGCTGGCAGTGCCGCCCGAGCGACGAGTTCGGCTACCTGGCCTGTGCGGCCGCCGAGCAAGGCGCGGCGATGACCGTCGGGAACGTCGGCGCTGGGGTGGGCGCCCGGGCGGGAGCGCTCAAGGGCGGTGTCGGGACCACCTCGACGACGCTGCCCAGCGGCGTGACCGTCGGCGCGGTGGCCGTGGTGAACTGCGCGGGCGAGGTTCTCGACCGGGCGACCGGCTTGCCGTGGATGGCGGACTTGGCCGAGGCGTTCGGGCTCCAGCCGCCGCCGCCCGAGCAGATCGACGCGCTCGCCCAGCTGCCGTCGCCGTCGGACCCGATGGACAACCCCCTCAACACCGTCATCGCGGTGATCGCCACCGACGCCGCCCTGAGCCCGGCGGCGTGCCGGCGGGTGGCCATCTCAGCCCACGACGGCCTGGCCCGCAGCATCCGGCCGGCGCACACGCCGGTCGACGGGGACACGGTGTTCGTCCTGGCCACCGGGGCGGTCGAGGTCGATCCCCCGTCGGCCGGTTCGAAACCGGTGCCGGCCGCGTTCTCCCCGGAAACGCGGCTCGTCACCGAGGTCGGTGTCGCGGCGGCCGATTGCCTGGCGCAAGCGGTGCTCGGCGGTGTGCTGGCCGCCGAATCGATCGCGGGGATACCGAGCTACCGCGACGTGCTGCCCGGCGCGTTCGGCCGGTGAGGAATCCGCCTGCCACGCCGGTAGCCTTGACCATGCTGGAAACGCGCTGGAAGGGCAGCTATGGGTAAGACCGCGCCGAGGGCACCCGCCGCCCAGGCGAAAACGCGGTCCACGCCGATCGTGGGCGCCGCCACGATCCTCACCTTCGTCGTGTTGCTGTACCTCGTCGAGCTGATCGACCAGATGTCCCGGCATTCGCTGGACGCCAACGGCATTCGGCCGCTGGAGGTCGACGGCCTGTGGGGCATCGTCTTCTCCCCGCTCTTGCACGCGAGCTGGGAACATCTGATGGCCAACACGGTGCCGCTGCTCGTGCTGGGATTCCTCATGACGCTGGCCGGGCTGTCCCGGTTCGTGTGGGCGACCGCCATCGTGTGGATCCTGGGCGGTTTCGGCACCTGGCTCATCGGCGACGTCGGCAGCAGCTGCGGCCCCACCGACCACATCGGGGCTTCCGGCCTGATTTTCGGCTGGCTCGCCTTCCTGCTGGTGTTCGGGATATTTGTCCGCCGGGTGTCCAGCATCATCATCGGGCTGGTCGTGATGTTCGCCTACGGCGGCGTCCTGTTCGGCGCCATGCCGGTCCTCGGAGTCTGCGGTGGCGTGTCCTGGCAGGGGCATTTGTGCGGGGCGATCGCCGGCGTCGTGGCCGCCTATTGGCTGTCCGCCCCGGAACGCAAGGCCCGGACCGGAAGGACGGCCGGCACCGCGTCGCCGCGCCCCAAGACATGAGCGGCCCACTGGCTCCCGTCGGGGTCTTCGACTCCGGTGTCGGGGGACTCACCGTCGCGCGGGCGATCATCGACCAGCTGCCCGACGAGGACATCATCTACGTCGGCGACACCGGCCACGGGCCCTACGGCCCGCTGAGCATCCCCGACGTTCGGGCGCACGCGTTGGCCATCGGCGACGACCTCGTCGGCCGCGGCGTCAAGGCGTTGGTCATCGCCTGCAACACGGCATCCGCGGCCTGCCTGCGCGACGCTCGCGAACGCTACGACGTGCCCGTCGTCGAGGTGATCCTGCCCGCGGTGCGCCGCGCCGCCGCCACCACGCGCAACGGACGCATCGGCGTCATCGGCACCCAGGCGACCATCAACTCGCACGCTTACCAGGACGCGTTCGCCGCCGCCCGCGACACCGAGATCACCGCGGTGGCCTGCCCCCGGTTCGTCGACTTCGTCGAGCGCGGCGTGACGAGCGGGCGTCAGGTGCTCGGGCTGGCCGAGGGCTACCTGGAGCCGCTGCAGCGCGCGCAGGTCGACACGCTGGTGCTCGGATGCACGCACTACCCACTGCTGTCGGGCCTCATCCAGCTGGCGATGGGTGAGCACGTGACGCTGGTGTCCAGTGCGGAGGAAACCGCCAAGGAAGTCCTTCGGGTGCTCACCGAGCGGGATCTGCTTCGCCCTCATGACGTGTCGCCCGCGACTCGGGTCTTCGAAGCCACCGGCGACCCCGAGGCATTCACGACATTGGCGGCCCGCTTCCTCGGTCCCGCCGTCTCCGGAGTACGGCCTGTTCAACAGGTGCGCATTGACTGACGGCCGGGCGAGATTCTCGTCACACCAATGCGGCCATGTTTTCGTCATGGTCCCGTCGGGCATGGCACAGTAGTGTCCGTGCGAATAACCGTGCTCGGCTGCTCGGGCAGCGTGGTGGGTCCGGATTCGCCTGCGTCGGGTTATCTGCTCCGGGCACCGGACACGCCGCCGTTGGTCATCGACTTCGGCGGGGGTGTTCTCGGCGCACTGCAGCGCTACGCCGACCCCGGTTCCGTGCACGTGTTGTTGTCGCATTTGCACGCCGATCACTGTCTGGATTTGCCCGGATTGTTCGTGTGGCGGCGCTATCACCCGACGCGCCCGCTCGGGAAGGCGTTGCTGTACGGCCCCGGCGACACCTGGTCGCGGCTGGGTGCGGCGTCCTCACCCTACGGCGGTGAGATCGACGATTGTTCGGACATCTTCGACGTTCGCCACTGGGTCGACGGCGAGCCGGTGACGGTCGGGGCGCTGACGGTGACGCCGCGCGTGGTGGCTCATCCGACCGAGTCCTACGGATTGCGCATCACCGATTCGTCGGGCGCATCGTTCGTCTACAGCGGTGACACCGGCGCCTGCGATCAGCTCGTCGAGCTGGCGCGCGACGCCGACGTCTTTCTCTGCGAGGCGTCCTGGACGCATTCGGCGGACCGGCCGCCCGCGCTGCATCTGTCGGGGACCGAGGCGGGGCGGGCCGCGGCCGAGGCCGGCGTTCGCGAACTGCTGCTGACGCACATCCCGCCGTGGACCTCGCGTGAGGACGTGATCAGTGAGGCCAAGGCCGAGTTCGACGGTCCCGTGCATGCGGTGGTGTGCGGTGAGACGTTCGATATCCGCCGCTCCGAGAGGGTCTGAGTACTCCACGTTAGGGTTGCGTCGTGACGAGACGAGAAGACGGCCGCCTTGACGACGAGCTTCGGCCCGTCGTCATCACCCGCGGTTTCACCGAGCACCCCGCCGGTTCGGTACTGATCGAATTCGGCCAGACCAAGGTCATGTGCACCGCCAGCGTGACCGAGGGTGTGCCGCGCTGGCGCAAGGGTTCGGGTCTGGGGTGGCTGACCGCGGAGTACGCGATGTTGCCGTCGGCGACCCATACGCGCTCGGACCGCGAATCGGTGAAGGGGCGGCTGTCGGGGCGGACCCAGGAGATCAGCCGGCTGATCGGGCGGTCGCTGCGGGCGTGCATCGACCTGGCGGCGTTGGGGGAGAACACAATTGCCGTCGACTGTGACGTGTTGCAGGCCGACGGGGGTACCCGCACCGCGGCCATCACGGGTGCGTTCGTGGCGCTGGCCGATGCGGTGACGTATCTCGGGGCGGCGGGCAAGCTGTCCGATCCCCGACCGTTGTCGTGCGCCATCGCGGCGGTCAGCGTCGGAGTGGTCGACGGCCGGGTCCGGGTGGATCTGCCCTATGAGGAGGACGCCCGCGCCGAGGTGGACATGAACGTCGTCGCCACCGACACCGGGACCCTCGTCGAGGTCCAGGGGACCGGCGAGGGGGCGACCTTCCCGCGTTCGACGTTGGACAAGCTGCTCGACGTGGCGTTGGCCGCCTGCGACAAGTTGTTCGCCGCCCAGCGCGAGGCATTGGCGCAGCCGTACCCCGGTGAGCTCCCCGAGGGAGCTCCGGCGCCGAAGGCGTTCGGCAGCTGACCGTGCCCGATGGTGACGACCCGCCGCGCCCGTCACGCCTACTGGTCGCCAGCCGCAACACGAAGAAGCTGGTCGAGTTGCGCCGGGTGCTCGACGCCGCCGGCCTGACGGGCTTGACGTTGGTGTCGCTCGACGATGTGGCCCCGTTCGAGGAGGCGCCGGAGACGGGCGCGATCTTCGAGGAGAACGCGTTGGCCAAGGCGCGTGACGCGTTCACCGCGAGCGGGTTGCCCAGTGTGGCAGACGATTCCGGGCTGGAGGTGGCCGCGCTCAACGGCATGCCCGGAGTGCTGTCGGCGCGCTGGTCGGGCAACCACGGCGACGACGCCGGCAACACCGCCTTGCTGCTGGCGCAAATGCGCGACGTGCCCGATGAACGGCGCGGCGCGGCGTTCGTGTCCGCCTGCGCGCTGGTGTCGGGGGCCGGTGAGGTCGTCGTGCGCGGCGAATGGCCCGGCAGCATCGCCCGGGAACCGCGCGGCGACGGCGGTTTCGGGTATGACCCGGTTTTCGTGCCCGACGGGTGCGAGCGCACGGCGGCCGAGCTCAGCCCGAGTGAGAAGGACGCGGTCTCGCATCGCGGTCGCGCGCTGCGGCTGCTGTTGCCGTCGCTCGAGACGCTGGCCCGGTCCGAGGGCTGAATCCCCGGTCCCTTGCGAGGCATGGGCCACACGGGTCACGGGTGCGGCCTACAAGCCGAAGCGGGCTTTGACCTCTCGGGTTTGGAAGTGCTCGACGATGATCCCGAGCAGCGGGATGGTCCCCGACAGCAGCACGCCGACCGTCTTACCGATCGGCCAGCGCACCTTGATCGCCAGGTTGAACGCGGTCAGCACGTAGATGAAATACACCCAGCCGTGGACCACTTCGATCCACCGGATCTCGTGGTCGAAAACCAGGTGCGAGACGATCTCGTAGCACAGCGCGATGAGCCACAGACCCGTCGTCCAGGCCATGATCCGGTAGCCGAGCAAGGCGGTGCGGATCTTGTCGGCGGGCACTGCGGGCACTGATCCGCCGGGCGTCTGCGGAGTGGTCATGCGGTTGTCCTCTTTTGTTTTTCGGCGTCTTGCGCGGCGAGCTCGGCCAGGTAGTTGTTGTACTCCCGCAGCGCCGGGTCGTCGGGCGGCTGGGGCGTGCGCGTGGGTCGCTCGGGCAGCAGCCCGGCGGGTATCTCCGTCATGGCGTCGTTGCTGCGCGGCTGTGGTGGTTCCTCTTCGTAGCGCACGAATTTGCGGTACGCGTACACACAGAACCAGGCGAACAGCGGCCACTGCAGCGCGTAGCCGAGGTTCTGAAACGAGCCGGAGACGGATTGGAACCTGGTCCACTGCCACCAGCCCAGGGCCAGGCAGCCGCACGCCGCGACGATCACCAGCGCGATCAGCGCGGGTCTGCGACGGTGTGTAGTGGACACCTCTTGACCGTACCGCGCGCCAGTAAGCGCCCGTCGCCAATAAGTTGGCCATGTCACAAGCGATACGATCGGCAAGCCGCGGGCGTGGCGAAATTGGCAGACGCGATGGTTTTAGGTGCCATTGCTCGAAAGAGCTTGAGGGTTCGAGTCCCTCCGCCCGCACTGATGTTTATGCAGTTCAGGTGGTGTTTTCGGCTCCATCCTGGCCAGCCGTGGTCACACTATGAGCACACTTCAAACGCGCGTGGTCGCTGTGGCAAACACCGTCTTGGCGCTCGCCTTCGGCGCGTACCGCGCCTGCAGGTTCTCGGCGCCGTGGTGGTGAACCGAGCTGAGAATTGAGTAGATCGTCCCGACGGACCTTAGACCTACTTCATGAGCAACAAACCTAAGTCCCGAAGCCGCTTGCGGTACCCACAAAGGAAACAAGAAGTCCCCAAATCGCCCAGGTCAGGTCGAGTGCTTGTCGGCTGTCGAGGTTCCGGTCGAATGTCTGGATCTGAGTGGCCGTGTGTGCCTTCATGTTTCGCTCTAACTCCGTCACGGTATCTTTGACCCCATCGATATCCAGCCTCAATTTGGTGATATTGATCGCCATCTCCGATGCCTCGCCGGTTCTGTCGTTCACGTACTGAACAAGGCGTTTGACCTGCTCGTCGAGGCTCTGGGTGATGTCGATGATGTGCGCCGGCGGCGTTTGCGTGACACCCACGCGCCCAAACTTTGCCGTTGACTGGATAGTTGGACAGTGATCGTTTGGGGCAGGCGCAAGAGCCGTCCCCAGAACATCTTGATCCCGTTGACAATTCGCACCGAGACGGATTGGGCATACGTTGCTCGGACATAGGCGCGGAGCAAACCATAGAAAGCGACCAGCGCCCCCATCGCCTGGATTTCGACGGCGATGTTTTTCCGGCTGAGTAAGCAATGTCGGACAAAGAGCCAATGTGCATTCCACCCGATGGCGGCGCTGCCGGTGTGTTGCCCAACCAACACGGTGGCCGCAAGTATTGCGGCGACGCTACACAGCGCTTTGAGCAACAAACGGGCATCATCACGTCCCATGCGGATTTTTGCTCAATTCGCCTTGCGGCGAATCACATTGCCCGCCGCCCAGCCTGGCCCCGGCTGCGGCTCGCCTTCGAAGAAAATCGTGAACGTCCAACGGCCTGCGTCATCGCGGTCGATCCGCCACGACCGCGACGAACCGTCCCGGACGCGCTCGATTGTTACCCATTGATCATTGAACACGTCAAACAGGCAGTCGCCTACTTGCACGGCAGAGGCCGGAACAATCGCGCGGTCGGATTCGGGAACATCGTGGATGTGCACCGGGGGCTTGGCGGTCATGCCTGGCGACGCTAGCGCCGGATAGTGGGCATACGGAAGTGGTATGCCACCGGCGTGTCTCGCAACACTTCGCGCACCCGGTCCAGCGCGGCCACTATGGCAGCGTTATCGGGTCACGCCCGAGCCGATCCTCGTACCATGTGGCGGCGGGGGCAGGATCGAATTCATGACCCTGCAACGCGGCGGCTTCAATAGTTGTCCACGGTTGATTTGACGCCGACACGTCGGCGTCTGTCCCACGCCGACGAAAACACCCTAGCGTTGCGTTGAGCCAGGGTGTCTAGTCACCACGCACCAAGTCTGAGCGCCGCGCTGTCCCCGAATTGGTGAGTTCTGGTTTATGAGGGGATTGCGCGGGCACTACGATTCGGCGAGTTCCTTGACTCGTGGATCGACCTCGCGGCCCGTCTTTTCACTGGCAGCTACCGCCGCCTGCGCGGCGGCCTTGCGCACGTCGAGGCTGCGTTGCTCGGTTCGGGGGCCGTTATCCGATGTGTGTTCCGTTGTCATCTTCATCCCCTTCACGTCCCGCCCAATGCCGTCTGCTCCGCGATGATCTGAATGATCTCGGAATCGTCTTTAGTCGCCAGTTTAGAAGCCGCCAGCTTAGAGAGCATCTTCCAGCCAACTACGGCTTCGTCATACTCAGTGGTGAACGTACGCTCAAATGCCCACTGTGTGCGCCTCCACCACTCACTGCGCCTGTCGGCCTGATTCTTCTGTTGCCACGTGACGATGACGCCGATGGTCGCTAAGCCCCCGACGATCAGCGTCACCCATGCTTGCGCGGGCATCTGTCCACTATCGCAGATCGGACCCAGCTACGTTGCACGTCGCGAGCAATCACACTCGTGAGCACATTTTGAGCACAACTTCAGCGGAGTTGCACATAACTCATTTGAACCCATCTGACCCTAAAGAGCAGGTCAGTTCGGACTTGAGCGATTGAACAGGATAGCTGAATAGGGTTCGAGTCCCTCCGCCCGCACAGATCTTCAACGCCCGTCAGCAGCGGACGCGCCTCAGTCCTCCACGAAGCGGGCGCGAACCTCCGGCGACGGCAGCGGACAGCTGTCGTACTTCCCGAAAGCCCGGTAGCGGATCGCGGCGAACCTGTCGTAGAGCCAGTCGCGCAGGGGAGCCGGCAGGATGCGGGCGACCGTTAGCACCCGCCATGCCCCGCCGAGGTAATCCGCGACGCGTAGCGCGGCTTCGGATCGGACAGCCACCCGTTCCGACGGCTGGCCGGGGTCGTCGACGAACACCATCGAGTCGACGTTGCCGATCTCCGGGTGCCGCTCGACGATCGCCTTGGCGAACACGCTCTGCAGGGCCGCAAACCGCAGCGGACCGGCGGCATCGAAACGGATTATCGTGCGGACCGATCGATTGCAAAACCCGCAGACACCGTCGTACAGCAGGACCGGGGCCACTGACTCGCCGCTCTCACCGCTCATACTTCCCAGGTTACTGACCGCCGCGCAGCGTGGACAGCGACCGA
The DNA here is from genome assembly GCF_020217485.1 of Mycobacterium sp. WUMAC-067. Classification (GTDB taxonomy): domain Bacteria; phylum Actinomycetota; class Actinomycetes; order Mycobacteriales; family Mycobacteriaceae; genus Mycobacterium. The sequence goes on from NZ_JAEKMI010000002.1 coordinate 164,798, forward strand.
GGTTGACCTATGGTAAGGCAACCCTTAGTTTGTGGGGGTAACGTACCGAGTCGTGACCGGCTGGCCGGTGATCCGCGGCGGGGTGCCGCCCGCGCGGGATCGTGGCAGGCGTCGAATCCACAGTGTGTGCGGTCCTCACCGGCCGCATCGATCCGCGGCCTCGTGGCGGTGATCCCGCCGGATCGTCAGATCGCCGCCGCGGCGCGGAGCGCCGCGAGAAAGGACCGCTAATGGCACGCGGATTCTCCGGTGTGATGTTGCGCAGCTTCGGCGCGCGCGATCACACCGCGACGGTGATCGAAACCGTCCGAATCGCACCGCACTTCGTCCGCGTGCGCATGACGTCGCCGACGCTGTTCGAGGACGTCGATGCCGAACCCGCCGCCTGGCTGCGGTTCTGGTTCCCGGATCCGGACGGATCGAAAACGGAGTTCCAGCGCGCCTACACGATTTCGGAAGCGGACGTTGCGGCCGGCCGCTTCGCGGTCGACATCGTGCTGCACGATCCCGCGGGTCCGGCGTCGCAGTGGGCGCGCACCGTGCAGCCCGGCGCCACCATCGCCGTCATGGCGCTGATGGGTTCGTCGCGGTTCGACATGCCCGACGAGCAGCCGGCCGGATATCTGCTCATCGGCGACTCGGCTTCCATCCCCGGAATGAACGGCATCATCGGCGTCGTCCCCGACGACGTCCCGATCGAGATGTACCTCGAACAGCACGACGACAACGACACACTGATCCCGATCGCGCCGCACCCCCGTCTGCGACTGCATTGGGTCGCCCGTCATGACGAGAAATCCCTTGCCGCGGCGATCGAAAGCCGGGACTGGTCCGACTGGTATGCGTGGGCGACGCCGGAGGCCACGACCCTGAAGCAGGTGCGGACCCGGCTGCGCGACGAATTCGGATTCCCCAAATCCGAGGTGCACGCTCAGGCCTACTGGAGCGCCGGGCGCGCGATGGGCACCCGCCGCGGCGACGAGGCCGAGGGATCCGAAAGCGTCGCACCCGCCGTCTCTGCGGAAGAGGTTGCGGCGCAGCTGGAGTCGGCTCAACGGGTCCCGGAGACGACGCCCGCCCCGGTGTCCCGCGGGAACTGGCGCGCCCAGGCGGCCGGCCGATTGCTCGCGCCGCTGCGTTCGGCGTTGATCCTGTCCGGTGTGTTGCAGGCGGTGATCACGCTGGTGCAGCTGGCGCCGTTCGTGCTGCTGGTGGAGCTGGCCCGGCTCCTGGTATCCGGGGCGCCCGCGTCGCGGCTATGGAACGTGGGCATCGCCGCGGTGTCGTTGCTGGGCCTGGGGGCGTTGCTGGGCGCGGCCCTCACCCTGTGGCTCCATCTGGTCGACGCGCGCTTCGCCCGCGATTTGCGTACGGGATTGTTGCGCAAGCTGTCTCGGCTCCCGCTGGGCTGGTTCACCGCACGCGGATCGGGGTCCATCAAGCAGCTGCTGCAGGACGACACGCTGTCCCTGCACTACCTGGTCACCCACGCCATCCCGGACGCCGTCGCCGCGGCCGTCGCGCCGGTTGCGGTGCTGGTCTACCTGTTCGTCGTCGACTGGCGGGTGGCGCTGGTGCTGTTTGCGCCCGTCCTGGTTTACCTGGTGCTGACGTCGTCGCTCACGATTCAGTCGGGTCCGCGCATCCCGCAGTCGCAGCGCTGGGCGGAGACGATGAGCGGCGAGGCCGGCGCCTACCTGGAGGGCCAGCCGGTGATCCGCGTCTTCGGCGGGGCCGCGGCATCGAGTTTCCGGCGGCGCCTGGACGAGTACGTCGGCTTCCTGGTCGCCTGGCAGCGCCCGCTGGCCGGCAAAAAGACGTTCATGGATCTGGTCACCCGCCCGTCGACGTTCCTGTGGCTCATCGCGGCCACCGGCACCCTGCTGGTGGTCGGGGGGCGGATGGATCCGGTGAACCTGCTGCCATTCTTGTTGCTGGGAACCACCTTCGGCGCACGCCTGCTCGGGATCGCCTACGGCCTCGGCGGCATCCGCGCCGGCATGTTGGCCGCCCGGCGCCTGCAGAACACGCTCGACGAACCCGAACTCGCCGTGCGCGATCACGGCGAACCCGCGGGGGAGTCGTCGAAGGCGGTCGTGTTCGACGACGTCAGTTTCGGCTATCGCCCCGGCGTTCCCGTGATCCACGACGTGTCGCTGACCCTGCGCCCCGGCACCGTCACCGCACTCGTCGGCCGGTCGGGATCCGGCAAGTCGACGCTGGCCGCCTTGCTGGCCCGGTTCCACGACGTCGACGGGGGCTCGATACGCGTTGGGGGACAAGACATTCGGTCGATGACCGCCGACCAGCTCTACGCCCAGGTCGGTTTCGTGCTACAGGAGACGCAGTTGGTGCACGGCACCGTGGCGGAAAACATCGCGCTGGCCGCACCCGATGCCACCGCCGCGCAGATCGAACGGGCGGCGCGCGAGGCGCAGATCCACGACCGCATCATGCGCCTGCCGGACGGCTACGACACCATGCTGGGCGCCGGCACCGGCCTGTCCGGCGGGGAGCGCCAGCGCCTCACCATCGCCCGTGCGATCCTGGCCGATACCGAGATTCTCATCCTCGACGAGGCCACCGCGTTCGCCGATCCGGAGTCGGAATACCTTGTGCAGCAAGCGCTCAACCGTTTGACCCAGAACCGCACCGTACTGGTGATCGCGCACCGGCTGCACACCATCACCCGGGCCCACCAGATCGTCGTGCTCGACCACGGCCGCATCGTCGAGCGCGGCACCCACGACGAGTTGCTGGCCGCCGACGGCCGGTACCGGCGGCTGTGGGAGGGCGGCCGCCGCGACCGGGTGGCCGCCGGCGCGGCCGGGGAGGGTGCCCGATGATCCGCACGTGGTTGAGCCTGGTCCCGGCGGATCGCCGCAACCGGGTCGTCGCCTACACGGTGCTGGCGTTGATCTCCGTGGTGGTGCGGGCGGTCGCCACCGTGCTGCTGGTCCCCCTGGTGGGCGCGTTGTTCAGCGACACCCCGCAGCGCGCGATGGTGTGGCTGGGCTGGCTGACCGCCGCCACCGCGCTCGGCTGGGTGATCGACACCGCGACGGCGCGTATCGGCTTCAACCTGGGCTTCGCGGTGCTGGACCACAGCCAGCATGACGTGGCCGACCGACTGCCCGGCGTTCGGCTGGACTGGTTCACCGCCGAGCACACCGCGACCGCGCGGCAGGCGATCGCGGCGACCGGCCCCGAACTCGTCGGCCTCGTCGTCAACCTGCTCACGCCGTTGATCTCGGCCGTGTTGCTGCCCGCCGCCATCGCGGTGGTCCTGCTGCCGGTCTCCTGGCAACTGGGCCTGGCCGCCCTGGGCGGACTGCCGCTGATGTTGGGCGCGCTGTGGGCGTCGGCCCGCCTGGCGCGTCGCGCCGATTCCGCTGCGGCCGAGTCCAATAGCGCGCTCACCGAGCGGATCATCGAGTTCGCCCGGACCCAGCAGGCGTTGCGCGCCGCGCGGCGCGTCGAACCGGCCAGGAGCATGGTCGGCGACGCGCTGGCCGCCCAACACGGCGCGACCATGCGGCTGCTCTCCATGCAGGTCCCGGGTCAGCTGCTGTTCAGCCTCGCCAGCCAGCTGGCTTTGATCCTGCTGGCCGGGGCGACCACCGCGCTGACGGTGAACGGAACGCTGTCGGTGGCCGAGGCCATCGCACTGATCGTCGTCATCGTGCGCTACCTCGAGCCGTTCACCACGATCAGCGAGCTGGCGCCGGCGCTGGAGAGCACCCGCGCCACGCTCGACAACATCCGCTCGGTGCTCACCGCGCCGCTGATGAACGCCGGCGCCGCGACGCTGCCGGGCGCCACGTCGCCGCGTATCGAGTTCGACGACGTGACGTTCGGGTACCCAGCTTTCGGTGGCGCCACCGACCTGGTGCTCGACGGGGTGAGTTTCTGGTTGGAGCCGGGAAGCACGACGGCGATCGTCGGACCGTCCGGATCGGGCAAGAGCACCATCCTGGCGCTGATCGCCGGGCTGCACGAGCCCACCCGCGGCCGGGTGCTGATCGACGGTGTCGACGCGGCGACGCTGGACGCCGACGCCCGGCGCGCGGCAAGCAGCGTCGTGTTCCAGCATCCCTACCTTTTCCACGGGTCGATCCGCGACAACGTGTTCGCCGGGGACCCGGGCGCCGGCGATGACCGGTTCGCGCGGGCGGTGGCGCTCGCCCGCGTCGACGAGCTCGTCGCACGCCTGCCCGACGGCGCCGACAGCGTCGTCGGTGAAGCCGGCTCGGCACTCTCAGGCGGTGAACGCCAACGCGTCAGCATCGCCCGCGCGCTGCTCAAACCCGCGCCGATACTGCTGGTGGACGAGGCGACCAGCGCTTTGGACACCGAGAACGAAGCCGCCGTGGTCGACGCGCTGACCGCCGACCCGCAATCGCGCACCCAGGTGATCGTCGCGCACCGGTTGGCCAGCATCCGTCACGCCGACCGCGTCCTGTTTCTCGACAGCGGCCAGGTGGTCGAGGACGGCACGGTCGACGAATTGCTTGCTGCGGGCGGGCGTTTCGACGAATTCTGGCGCCAGCAGCACGAGGCCGCCGAATGGCGCATTCTGGCCGACTAAATCACCGCGGTTGACCGCAAATCTTGCGGTATGCCTTACAGTTGGTCAGTCGAACCGAGCTGTCCCCGTACAGGAGGCGTGCCGCCTATGAGTGCTGTGCTGTCGTCGATACCGCGTTACCCCGGCGACGTGACCCCGGCATGGTTGTCGGCCGCGCTCAGTGGGCGCGGCGCGCCCGTCGAGGTCGCCGAGGTGGACGTGGTCGCGATCGGCACGGGACAGACCGGGGCGACCTACCGGGTGACCGCCCGCTATGCGACGGATCCCGGTGACCTTCCGCAGACCTTTGTGATCAAACTCCCGGCCCAGGACGACACCGTGCGCGACAGGGTGGTCATCGGCTACCGCAGCGAATGCGCGTTCTACTCCTCGGTGGCGGATTGGGTGCAGGTGCCGACCCCGCGGTGCTTCTACTCCGAGATCACCGAGGATGCAATGGATTTCGCCCTGCTGCTCGCCGATCAGGCGCCGGCGGTGCAGGGCGATCAGCTCATCGGCTGCGGTGAAGCCGAAGCGCGGCTGGCGGTGAACGCGCTGGCCGGCCTGCACGCGCCGACCTGGTGTGACCCCGCCTGGCTCGATTTCCCCGGCATCGCGTTCGGGCGCCCGGATGAGTCCGGCGCGGCCGGCATGGGCGAAGTGGCGAAGATGAGCGCCGACATCACGCTGGAGAAGCTGGGCGCTCGCATGAGCGCCGAGGATCGCGAGACCTTCAGCGCGGCCATGGGAGTGATCACACCCTGGCTGCTGTCCGAGTACGACCGGTTCGCCCTGCTGCACGGCGACTACCGCCTGGACAACCTGCTGTTCGACCCGGATCGGACCAGGGTCAGCGTGGTCGACTGGCAGACACTCGGTGTCGGCCTGCCCACACGCGATCTCGCGTACTTCACCGCGACGAGCCTCAATTCGCAGCTGCGAGCCGCCATCGAGGAGGAGCTGGTCGCCGACTACCATCGCGCGCTGACGGCCGGCGGTGTCAGCGACTACGACCGCGAAACATGTTGGCGCGATTACCGGCTCGGGGTTCTGCAGGCGCCGCTGATCTCGGCGCTGGGGTTTGCGTTCGCCGCCGCGACCGAGCGTGGCGACGACATGGTGCTGGCCATGCTCAGTCGCGGCTGTCAGGCGATCCGCGAGCTGGGCACGCTCGAATTAATCGAGCACTGATCGCCGGGTTGCCTCCTGAGCCAGCTGCATCCGCGACGTGAGCCCGAGTTTCGCGTAGACGTGGTCAGGTGCGTCTGTACGGTGCGCGGGGAAATGAAGAGGCGTTCGCCGATGTCCTTGTTGCCCAGTCCCTCGCCGACGAGGCGGACGACATCGCGCTCGGTCGGGGTCAGCGAGTCCCAACCGCTGGGCGGGCGTTTGCGTTCACCCCGCCCGCGGCGGGCGTAGGCGATCGCCTCGTCGGTGGACAGAGCGGCTCCTGCGGTCCAGGCGTCATCGAACTCCTTGTCCGTCAAGGCGTCGCGGGCCTTTTCCACCGACGCCTGGTAGTCGGCGTCGTACACCCGGAAGCGGACTATCCCGGTGCGCTCGCGGACGGCGTGCGCCGCGCCGAGAAGCCGCGTCGCTTCCGGGTGGCTGCCGGCGTCTCCGGCCACCCGGGCGAGGCACTCCAATAGGTCGGGAACGAACAAGTGGGCCTGCGTGTCCGCGGCGCGGGTCAGCGCGTCATGGAGATCGCGTTCGGCTCGCCCGGGCTCGTTTTCCGCCAGGGCCACGCGCGCCCGAGTGAGCAGCGCCTGCACCGTGAACCAGCCCACCCCCGTCGCGACGTCTTCCTCGGCGAAGCGACGCGCGGCCGTCAGATCGCCCCGGGCGAGCGCGGCCTGTGCCGAGGGTTTGTTGGCAGGGCTCGCCAGCGGCAAGCCGGCGAACCGCTCGCGCGCCGCATCGCTGGCATCGGTGGCCGCGCCCACGTCGCCACCGGCGAGCGCTGCGAACGCCAGCGCCGCGTAGACGACACCTTCCTGGTAGCGGCCGATCCCCGCGGCGTCGTCGAGCGCCTCCAGCGCAAGCGCCCGCCCCACGTCCGCCTGTCCGCTGTGGGCCAGCACGTGGCCCAGGGCCGCGCGGGCATTGACCTGCCAGATCAGGGCGTGTGCCGCATCCGCTTCGATCATCAATTCGCGATGCCCCGCTTCGGCCCCCGCGACGTCGCCCCGCACCCATTGCACGCCGGTGAGACACCACCGGCATGCGCGCGAGTAGCCCCGGTCGCCGGCCTCGTCGGCGAGGTCACGGCCTTCCGTCGCTGCCGCCGCGGCGGCGTCCAGATCCCCGCCGCCGAGCAGGGCGGCGAGCGCCTGGCTGTAGAGGAGCTGGCTCAGCCTCCACCGGTCGCCCATCGCTCGGGTCAGGTTTTCCGCCTCCGATAAGTAGGGCCGGGCCAGTTCGGCGTCCAAGGCGGCGAGGCGTCCGCATGCGGTGAGGGTCCGCGCCAATAGCGCCGGATCGTCGAGCTCGCGCGCGATGGCCAGCGAACGCTGCGCGCGGGCAAAGCCTTCCGCGTCGCGCATGTTGTCCAGGAATGCCTTGTCGGCCAGCGCCCGCGCGATCGCGTGGAGAGCCACGTCGGCGCCCGGACGCTCCGCGTCGGCAAGACCCGCGTCGAGCCAGTCCGATCCCTCCCGGAGGCCGCCCCGGGTGAGCCACAGCGGCTGCAGCGACGTCGCCAGCTGCAATGCGCTGTCGGTGTCGGAGTTCTCCCGGCTCCACGCGAAGGCGGCACGCAGATTGTCGATTTCGGTCTGCGCTCGATCGAGCAGGGGCTCCAGGCCGATGTCCCCCGGAACGTCGAGCGCCGTCGCCAGCGCGGTGAAATGGTCACGGTGCCGTTGCCGCACAGCGATGACTTCCGGGGATTCGCTGAGCTTTTCCTGCGCATACTGGCGAATCGTCTCCAGCAATCGGTATCGCATTGGGCCGCCGGCGGATTCGGCCGTCACCAGCGACTTGTCGATGAGCAGCGCCAGCACATCCAGCACCTGGTGCTGGGCCAGGCCTTTGTCACAGACCACCTTTCGGCAGGCGTCGAGGTCGAACCCGCCCATGAACACGCCGAGCCGGCGGAACAAGATCCGCTCCGGCTCGGTCAACAGCGCGTGCGACCAGTCCACCGAGGCGCGCAGCGTCTGCTGGCGGCGCACCGCCGTCCGCGATCCGCCGGTCAGCAAGCGGAACCGGTCCTGCAGGCCGGCGAGAATCTCGTTGGGCGACAACGCGCGTACGCGTGCCGCGGCCAACTCGATCGCCAGCGGCATGCCGTCGAGGCGGCGGCAGATTTCTTGCACGGCGGCCGCGTTGCCGTCCTCGAGGTTGAAGCCCGGGCGCGCGTGCCCGGCGCGGTCGGCGAACAGCCGCGCGGCGTCGTCGTCGAACGACAGGGACGGCACCCGCCACGTCACCTCGCCGCTCACCCCGATCGGCTCGCGGCTCGTCGCCAGCACCGTCAACCGCGGGCAGGCGCCCAGCAGCGCACCGGTCAGCGCGGCGCTGGCGTCCAGCAGGTGCTCACAGTTGTCGAGCACCACCAGCATGCGCCGGTCGCCGATGAACTGCAGCAGGCTTTTCTCCGGGGATCGCCCGGGCTGATCCGGTAGCCCCAACGCCCGGGCGGTGGTGAGCGACACCAGGTCGGGGTCGGTGAGCGGAGCCAGGTCCACATACCAGATTCCGTCGGCGTAGTCCCCGGCGACACTGGCGGCGACCTGAACGGCCAGCCGGGTCTTGCCCGCGCCGCCGGCGCCGGTCAGCGTCACGAACCTGTTCTGCGCGAGCATGTCTCGCACCTCGCGCATTTCGGCTTCGCGCCCCACAAAGCTGGTCAGTTGCGCGGGAAGGCGTTGAGAGACAACAGATTCGCGTTTCCGAAGCGGCGGAAACTCGTTGCACAGGTCGGGATGGCACAGTTGCACCACCCGCTCCGGGCGCGGCAGATCTCGCAGCGCATGGGTTCCGAGGTCGGTCAACCAGGCGTCGTCGGCGAGCGTGTCGGCGACCAGATCGCCGGTGGTGCCCGACAACACCGTCTGGCCGCCATGCGCGAGCTCGCGGAGTCGCGCCGTGCGGTTGATGGCCGGCCCCACATAGTTGTTCTCGTCGCGCAGCTGAACCTCGCCGGTATGCACACCGATCCGCAGTCGCAACGGTGCCAATGGCGCCCGTTGCAACGCGAGCGCGCACGCCACCGCGTCGGACGCGCGGCTGAACGCGATGACGAAGCTGTCGCCCTCACCCTGCTCGACCGGGCGGATTCCGCGATGGGCCCCGACCAACTCGGCCAGCGTTTGATCCAGATTGGCGATCGCCGCGGTCATCTCCTGCGGCTGGGAGTCCCACAGCTGCGTCGAGCCCTGGACGTCGGCCAGCAGCAGCGTCACGGTGCCGGTCGGCAGGGGCTCGTTCATCGCTTCGCCTACGCCCAGGTCGCTCCACTCGATCTCGCTCATGTTAGCCAGCATGGGCCGGGCGCACGCCGCAAAACATCGGCGGATGCGCGTAGATTTCCGGCGGTTTACAGATCGCCGGTGAAGTCGGCGCTCAGCCAGCGGTCGGGCCGGATGGTGAAGAGCACCTCCTCGACGCCTTCCATGCTTTGGACGAACGCCCGCCCGCCTTCTTCGCCGAGGTAGCGAACGGCGATGGCTTCCTGCAGATCGGCCGGGGCCGGCTTGGTGGTCTCGACCACCGCGCCCTCGACCACCACGTACTGGTACGGCGGCTCCTCGCGCTGGACGACGAGCGTCACCACCCCCGCCCGCTCGATGAGCCGCGCCTTGCGGCTGGACGCGCCGGTCATGATCCGGACGTTGCCGCCGGGCGTGTAGTCGTACCAGATCGGGACGCTAGCCGGCGGCCGGCCATCGGTGGCCGCGACGGACAGGACGCCGACGTGCTTGGCGGCCAGGAACTCCTGACGTTCGGTCTCGGTGAAGGCTTTCATGTGGCGTGAAAGCGCGGATGCTCCGCGATCTATTCCCGCCGCGCTGGTCTCAGTACTGCGTCGAGCCCTGATCGACGGGGATCTGCGCGGCGGTGACCTTGCGGGACTCGTCGCTGGCCAGCCAGCACACGGTGTCGGCGATCTCCTCCGGCTCGGCGATCCAGTCCGGCAGGAACGGGGTGAGGACGTGCGACAGCTGCGGGTTGGTCTCCATCGTCTTGCCCACCGCCGTGACCATGTCACCCGACCCCATCGGAGTGTTCACCGGGCCCGGGTGGACGCTGTTGACCCGGATCGAGTGCTTGCCCAACTCGGCGGCGAACGCCCGCGCCAGCCCGGTGACGGCGTGCTTGCTGGCGGTGTAGTGAATCATGAACGGCTGCATCTTCATCCCGGCAGCGGAACTGATCAGGATGATGGAGCCGCCGCGGCCGCCGTCGATGATCTTGTCCGCGCCGGCCATCACGGTGTTCCACGTGCCGGTCACGTTGATGTCCATGACGTCCCGGAAGTCTTCCGGCGTGATGTCGTCCCATGCCTGCGGCGCCGCGACCCCGGCGTTGGCGACGATGATGTCCAACCGGCCCAGCGCGGCGACACCGTCCGCGACGACCTTTCGCAGTCCGTCGAAGTCGCGCGTGTCCACGACCGACGCGATGATGCGGCGGTTCGATTCTTCGACCAGGCGAACGGTTTCGCTCAGGTCGTCCGGGCTCGCCGGGTCGTAAGGTACGCAGGACGGCAGCTTGCCGGCGATGTCGACGGCAATGATGTCCGCGCCTTCGGAGGCCATGCGCACCGCGTGTGCCCGGCCCTGGCCGCGCGCCGCGCCGGTAATCAATGCCACTTTTCCGGCAAGCCTGCCTGCCATTAACGCTCCTTCGTTGTGCTGGTCCGCCCCGCCGCCTTGACCAGGTTCGATCCGATGATCAGACGCTGAATCTCGCTGGTGCCCTCGTAGAGCCGCAGCAGGCGCACGTCGCGGTAAATGCGCTCGACCACAACGCCACGCATGTAGCCGCTGCCGCCGTGGATCTGCACCGCGAGATCCGCGACGTTGCCGGCCATTTCGGTGCAGAACAGCTTGGCCGCCGACGGGGCGATCCTGCGGTCCTGATCGGTGACCCATAGCCGCGCCGCGTCCCGCACCAGCGCGCGGCCGGCCATCACGCCGGCCTGCTGGTCGGCGAGCATCGCCTGCACCAACTGGAAGCTTCCGATCGGCGCCCCGCCCTGCGTCGCGGTGGCGGCATACGCGACGGATTCGTCGAGCGCGCGTTGGGCGGCGCCCACGGCGAGGGCGGCGATGTGTACCCGGCCGCGGGCCAGCGAGGTCATCGCCGCCCGATAGCCGATGTCTTCGCTGCCGCCGATCAGCGCGCCGTCGTCCACCCGGACATCGTCGAAGACGACGTCGGCGGTCCACGCGCCTTCCTGGCCCATCTTGGCGTCCTTGGCACCAACCTGCACGCCGGCGGCATCGGCCGGAACCAAAAAGACCGCGATCCCGGGTCCCTTGTCGTCGGCCGGGCGGGTGCGGGCGAACACCACGAAAAGGTTGGCGACGGGCGCGTTGGTGATGAACCGCTTCTGCCCGGAGATCACCCAATTGTCGCCGTCGCGAACCGCTTTGGTGCGCAGGCCGGCGGGGTTCGATCCGGCGCCGGGTTCGGTCAGCGCGAAGGAGGCGACGACGTCGCCGGACGCGATCGACTCCAACCAGCGCGACTTCTGTTCGTCGGTGCCGAACCCGACCAAGACCTGTCCGGCGATGCCGTTGTTGGTGCCGAACATCGACCGCAGCGCCAGCGACGTGTAGCCCAGCTCCATCGCCAGCTCGACGTCTTGCATCAGGTTGAGGCCGAGGCCGCCCCATTCCTGGGGGATCGCGTAGCCGAACAGGCCCATCCTCTTGGCCTCATCGCGCAGGTCGTCGGGGACGCGGTCGTCGTCGAGGATCTCCTGCTCGCGGGGGACGACCGCGCTGCGCACGAATTGCCTTGTCTGAGCCAGGATCTCGCGGAAGTCCTCGTCGGAGACTTCGGCGATTTCGGCGGTGGCCATCGGCTCCACGCTCCTCTCCCGATCCGGGGCACCCCGGTTCAGGGGAGGATCCTATATCAAATATGATATTTGCCTTGAGGGTGCCCGATGGCGGCGATAACAGAGAAGGATGTGTGATCCAGGTGGCGTTGTTGACAGGTCAGACCGCGGTAATCACCGGCGGAGCGCAGGGACTCGGTCTGGCCATCGCGGAGCGCTTTGTCGCCGAGGGGGCGCGGGTCGTTCTCGGCGACGTCAATCTCGAGGAGACCCAGGTGGTGGCCAAGCAGCTGGGCGGTGACGACGTCGCGATCGCGGTGCGCTGCGATGTCACCCAGTCATCCGACGTCGAGACCCTGATCCAGACCGCGGTCGAGCGGTTCGGCGGCCTGGACATCATGGTCAACAACGCCGGGATCACCCGGGACGCGACGATGCGCAAGATGACCGAGGAGCAGTTCGACCAGGTCATCAACGTCCACCTGAAAGGGACCTGGAACGGCACCCGGCTGGCCGCCGCCATCATGCGGGAAAACAAGCGCGGCGCCATCATCAACATGTCCTCGGTGTCGGGCAAGGTCGGCATGGTCGGCCAGACCAACTACTCGGCGGCCAAGGCCGGCATCGTCGGCATGACCAAGGCGGCCGCCAAAGAGCTGGCGTACCTGGGCGTGCGGGTCAACGCGATCGCCCCCGGTTTGATCCGGTCGGCGATGACGGAGGCCATGCCGCAGCGCATTTGGGATTCGAAGGTGGCCGAGGTGCCGATGGGCCGGGCCGGTGAGCCGAGCGAAGTCGCCAGCGTTGCGCTGTTCCTGGCCTCCGACCTGTCGTCATACATGACCGGCACCGTCATGGAAATCACCGGCGGCCGACACCTGTGAGAACCCCCGCGAGCAGTCCCCCGCAAGCGGGAGGTGCCCCCGGCAAAATCGCACAAATCTTGCCGCATCAATGCGATTCTGCGTCTGCTCGGCATCAGGACAGGAGTCACAATGCGTGAAACCGTCATCTGTGAGCCGGTGCGGACGCCGATCGGCCGCTACGGCGGAATGTTCAAGGCGCTCAGCGCCGTCGATCTCGGTGTCACCGCCCTGAAGGGTCTGCTCGGGCGAACCGGGCTGGCGCCCGACGCCGTGCAAGACGTGATCCTCGGCCACTGCTATCCCAACAGCGATGCGCCGGCGATCGGGCGCGTGGTGGCGCTGGATTCCGGCCTGCCGGTGACGGTTCCGGGCATGCAGGTCGACCGGCGTTGCGGTTCGGGCCTGCAAGCGGTGATCCAGGCGTGCCTGCAGGTGGGGAATGGCGACCACGATCTCGTCGTCGCCGGGGGCTGCGAAAGCATGAGCAACGTCGCCTTCTACTCCACCGATATGCGCTGGGGCGGAGCCCGCGGCGGCGTCCAGGTCCACGACGGGCTGGCGCGCGGACGCACGACGGCCGGCGGGCGGCACTACCCGGTGCCGGGCGGAATGCTGGAGACCGCCGAGAATTTGCGCCGCCAGTACGGCATTTCGCGCCAGGAGCAAGACGAGCTGGCGGTGCGGTCGCATCAGCGCGCGGTGGCGGCGCAAAAGCATGGCATCCTGGCTGACGAGATCATTCCGGTTGCCGTCCCCACGCGCAGCGGCGAGGAAGTCATCGACACCGACGAGCACCCGCGCGCGGACACGTCGGTGGAGTCGTTGGGCAAGCTCAAACCCGTTCTGCTGAAGGAGGACCCGGAGGCGACGGTCACGGCCGGCAACTCCAGCGGGCAGAACGACGCGGCGTCCCTGTGCGTGGTGACCACACCGGAGAAAGCCGACGCGTACGGACTGACGCCGTTGGTGCGCCTCGTGTCCTGGGGGGTGGCGGGGGTGGCGCCCAACATCATGGGCATCGGGCCGGTCCCCGCGACGGAGGTGGCGCTGTCCAAGGCGAACCTGGCGCTGTCGGACATCGACCTCATCGAGCTCAACGAAGCCTTTGCCGCGCAAGCGCTTGCGGTGATGCGGGAATGGAATTTCGGCGCGGCCGACCATGGGCGCACCAATGTGCACGGTTCGGGAATCTCGCTGGGCCACCCGGTGGGCGCCACGGGCGGACGGATGCTCGCCACGCTGGCGCGCGAGCTCGATCGCCGGCAGGCGCGCTACGGGCTGGAGACCATGTGCATCGGCGGCGGCCAGGGACTTGCCGCCATCTTCGAACGGGTCGCATCGAGATGACCGAACCCGGGTTACCTCTGAACGGCCTCACCGTGGTCGAGGTGTCCAGCTTCGTCGCCGCGCCCCTGTGCGGCATGACGCTGAATCAGCTTGGCGCAGAGGTGATCCGGGTCGACCCGATCGGCGGTGCGTCCGACGTGCAACGCTGGCCGCTGTCGGCGGACGGTACGTCGATCTACTGGACCGGCCTGAACAAGGGAAAGCGTTCGGCCACCATCGATCTGCGCTCCGAAGACGGCCAGGCATTGGTTCAGCGGTTGATTGTCGAGGGCGACGGCATCGTCGTGACCAACGCCGCCGGGCTGTCCTGGCTGAGCCACGACGTCCTGGCGGCCCAGCGCCCCGACGTCATCCACGTCCAGTTAGTCGGGCGCGGTGACGGTTCTACGGGCGTGGATTACACGGTCAACGCAGGGCTGGGCTATCCGCTCGTCACGGGCCCCGCCGATCATGCCGGTCCGATCAATCACGTCTTGCCGGCCTGGGATGTGTGCTGCGGACTGTACGCCGCGCTGTCGGTCGTCACCGCCGTCCACCGCCGTGACAAGTCCGGGGCGGGGACGCGGATCAGCCTGGCGCTGGAGGACGTGGCGCTGGCCACCGCCGCCAATTTGGGGTTGCTCACCGAGCCGCAAGTCAATGGGACGCAACGGGAACGGCTGGGCAACGCCATCTACGGCCAGTACGGGCAGGACTTCACCTGTCGTGACGGCGCCCGGTTCATGGTCGTCACCCTCACCAAGCGGCACTTCCGCGATCTGGTCGAGGTCACGGGTACCGGCGCCGCGGTGTCGGCGCTCGCCGAGGCGCTCGAGGTGGATTTCGGATCCGAAGGCGATCGGTACCGGTACCAGGATGTGCTGTCCGGGCTGTTCGCCACCTGGTTCAGCGATCACAGCGCCGACGAGGTCACCGCCGCTCTGTCGGAGACCACGGTGCTGTTCGAGCGGTACCGAACCTTCGCCGAGGTCGCGGCGGGGCCGAAAGTCGCTGATAATCCGCTGTTTTCGCGATTGCATCAACCGGGTCTCGGCGACTACTTCGCGCCCGGCCTGCCGGCCGCGTTCGACGGCGCCCATCCCGCCAGCGCGCCCGCGCCCGCTTTGGGACAAGACACCGCCCAGGTCCTCCAGCGGGTCTTGGGGCTGACCACCGCCGACGTCGAGCGCCTGACGGACGCTAAGACGATCGCGGGCTGAGCGGCCGGAAGGGAACCACGCACATGACCAAACTCGCCCAGACGCTCGGATTGACCGACGTCCAGACCGAGATCATCGCCACCGTACGGCAATTCGTCGAGAAGGAAGTCATCCCCAACGCGGTTGAGCTGGAGCGCGCCGACACCTACCCGCAGGCCATCGTCGACCAGATGCGTGACATGGGCCTGTTCGGTCTGATGATTCCCGAGGAGTACGGCGGCCTGGGGGAATCGCTGCTGACCTACGCCCTGTGCGTCGAAGAGCTTGCGCGCGGGTGGATGAGCGTGTCCGGGGTGCTCAACACCCATTTCATCGTGGCGTACATGCTGCGCCAGCACGGCACCGACGAGCAGAAGCAACGGTTCCTGCCGCGCATGGCGGCCGGTGAGACTCGCGGCGCCTTCTCGATGTCGGAGCCCGAGCTGGGCTCGGACGTTGCCGCGATCCGGACTCGGGCGCGACGCAACGACGACGGCTCCTACACGATCGACGGCCAGAAAATGTGGCTGACCAACGGCGCCACCTCAACGCTGGTGGCGACGCTGGTGCGCACCGACGAGGGCTCGGACAAGCCGCACCGCAATCTGACCGCCTTCCTGGTCGAGAAGCCGGTCGGCTTCGGCGAAGTCGTTCCGGGCCTGCGCATCCCGGGCAAGATCGACAAGCTGGGCTACAAGGGCATCGATACCACCGAGATGATTTTCGACGGCTACCAGGCCAGCGCCGATGACGTCCTCGGCGGGGCGACGGGGCAGGGCTTTGTCCAGATGATGGACGGCATCGAGGTCGGTCGTGTCAACGTGTCGGCCCGCGCGTGTGGGGTCGGGATTCGCGCTTTCGAGCTCGCGGTGCGCTACGCACAACAACGGGAGACCTTCGGCAAGCCGATCGCCGAGCATCAGGCCATCGCCTTCCAGCTGGCGGAGATGGCGACCAAAGTCGAAGCCGCACACCTGATGATGGTGAACGCGGCACGGTTGAAGGACTCGGGGGAGCGCAACGACGTCGCCGCCGGAATGGCCAAGTACCTGTGCAGCGAGTACTGCGCCGAGGTCACCCAGCAGAGCTTCCGGATCCACGGTGGTTACGGCTATTCCAAGGAATACGAGATCGAGCGGCTGATGCGTGACGCGCCATTTCTACTCATCGGCGAGGGAACCAGCGAGATCCAGAAGAACATCATCAGCAAGCGACTGCTCGCCGAATATCAGGTGTGAAACGATGAGTGTTCCGGATTTCGCTGCGCGCCCTCAACTTTCCGAGGACGTTGCGCGCTTGATCCGCAGCAGGATCTTCGATGGCACCTATGCCGCCGGGTCGTACGTCCGGCTCGACCAGCTGGCCGCGGAGCTGGGCATCAGTGTCACACCGGTGCGTGAGGCGCTGTTCGCGTTGCGCGCCGAAGGATTGATCGCCCAGCAGCCGCGCCGGGGTTTCGTGGTGTTGCCGGTCACCGGCCGCGACGTCACGGACGTGGCGAATGTGCAGGCGCATGTGGGAGGCGAGCTGGCCGCGCGGGCCGCGCTCAACATCACCGACGACCAGCTACGCGAGCTCAAACAGATCCAGGCGCAGCTGGAGGATGCCTATGCCGGCGATGAGCACGAGCACACCGTTGGCCTGAACCACGAATTTCACCGGGCCATCAACATCGCCGCCGATTCGCCGAAGCTGGCGCAGCTGATGTCGCAGATCACCCGCTATGCACCCGAATCGGTGTTTCCCGCCATCGAGGGCTGGCCCGAGCAGTCCATGAAGGACCATCGGCGGATCTTGTCCGCGCTGAAAAAGCGTGACGGCGAGCTGGCGCGGGCGGCCATGTCGGAACATCTCGCCGCCGGCGCGATTCCGTTGATCGATCACCTCGTCGCGCGCGGTGTGGTGGTGGAGGAATAGCCACCACCATCCCTTGTCGCACAGCCGGGTTCGGCCTACGCTGCGATCAGGGTGGGCGACGGACGGAGAGAACAAGATGCCCGCAACGCTTCGCGCATCGGCCCTATTCGTTGCAACGCTGACAGGCCTCGCCCTCGCCGCGCCGGCCCGCGCCGACCAAATCGACCCGATCCCCGGCAACGGTGTGTTTGTCGTGGGGCCCGATATCGCGCCGGGCCTCTACCACACGGGCGGCTCGGGTTCGGCCTTCGGCGTGTGGATAAACAATGTGCCGACGCAGGACTCGATGTGTTCGTGGTTCACCTACAGCACCCCTGATGCGAACAAGGACCATGTGCTGCAGACGAATACCTCCATCGGCCCGATGTACGCCAACATCAATTCCGCCGTCAAGGCCTTCGAGTCGCAGAACTGTCAACCCTGGACGCGGGTCCCCTAGGACCGGTTCGCGTCGATCAACATCTCCCGCAGCCGGCGGACGTCGACCTTTCCGGTGCCGCCGCGCGGAACGTCGTCGTCGGAGTTCAGCAGCAGCCACACCGTGGGTACCTTGAAGGCGCTCAGCAACTTTCGAGCCGATGCCTGAAGATGCTCGGGGGTGAGCGCGTCGTCGCACACCACCGCCGCGCCGACCCGTTCGCCCGCCGCGCCGGGCACATTGGTGACGAGGGCGTTGCCGACGCCGTCGATGGTGCGTAGCGCGCGCTCCACCTCGCTGGGGTAGACGGTCGCACCGCTGACTTTGAACATGTCGTCGGATCGCCCGTGGTAGAACAGGAATCCCTGCTCGTCGAGGTGGCCGAGGTCACCGGTCGAATAGAAGCCGTCGGGGGTGAAGAGCTCTTCGCGACGGCGGCCGCAGATGCCGCGCAGGGTGTGCGGTCCGCGGATCTGGATCATGCCGGCGGTTCCCGCCGTGGCGGGCTCGCCGCTTTCGGGGTCGACGATGCGGACTTCCATGCCGGGAAACGGCTTTCCGCAGCTTCCCCACGCCGTCGCGGGCATGTCCGTGTCGGCGGGGTAGCCGCAATACGACCCGAATGCCTCGGTCATGCCGAACAGCGTCGCGCGCGCCCCGGGCTGAGCGCGCCGCTCCGGCGGCAACAGGGCTTCGAGGCTGCCGGGTCGCAGCGCCGAGAGATCAACGCCGACCGAGTTGGCGTGCCGTGCCAGTGCCTCGGCCTGATCGGGCCAGCCGCGAAACAGGGTGACCCGTTCGCGCTCCAGCAGTCGCAGGGTGGTTTCGGGCCGGGGGGTCTCTTCGGTCACCAGGGTGGCACCGGCCAGCAGGACGGACAGGATTCCACTGCCGAACCCGCCCACCCAGAAGAACGGCATCGGCAGATACAGGCGGGTTTCGGCGGTGATGCAGCGCGCCGCCAGCCCCGACTGCACGGCGCCCAACGCGTTGCCGTGCGAGTGCAAAACCCCCTTGGGCGATCCGCTACTGCCCGAGGTGAACATGATCACCAGTGGGTCGGCGGGGGTGACCGTTTCGGTCATCGCGTCGATGATCCGGCGGGCCCGGTCGCTCGCGGGTGCGCTATCGAGCCGATCGGTCGACCAAACCTGCTGCAACGCCGGAAGTTCGGATCTCCCCACGGTCCTCAGGTCGTCGAGATAGCGATGCCCGCGGAATTCCTCGACGCTCACCAGGAACTGGACGGCGGCGACCCGCAGCTGCGCGACGAGTTCGCGGGGCTGCAGCAACGTGCTCAGTGGCACCAGGACGGCGCCGATGCGGGTCAGCGCGACGGCGATCTGTACCCAGCGGGTGCCATTGGGCATGATCAATCCGACCCGCGTGCCCTTGCCCACGCCCGCCTCGACGAACACCGCGGCCAAATCGCTTGTAGTGACATCGAGTTCGCGGTAGCTGAGCCGCGTCGCGGGATCGATCACCATCGGTGTGTCCGCATTGTGCTGGGCACGAAACCTCACCAGTTGGTCGATGGTGCTAGGCATCGAAGAGCTCTCTCAGCCGTCGCGTGTCGACCTTGCCGCTGGACAACAGCGGGAGGTCGGTGCGGGAGAGGGCGAGGAACCGCTTGGGAATCTTGTACGACGACAGCTCGCCTTTGAGCCGTTCCCGCACCGCCGATTCGTCGAAATCCGGTTGGACGACGACCGCGGCGACCAGCTCTCCCCGTTGGGTATCGGGGACGCCCACCACGTAAGCCTCGGCGCCCGTGACCCTGGCGATCGCCTGCTCGACCTCGGCCGCCGACACGTTGGCGCCCGCCGTCTTGACCATCGCGCCGAGCCTGCCGACGAAGTAGACGAATCCGTCGTCGTCGGTGCGCACCAAATCGCCGGTGTGAAACCAGCCGTCGGCGTCGAAGCACTCCTCGCGACTGCGCTTGTAGTAGCCCTGCATCACGTACGGTCCCCGGATGCAGAGCTCACCGACTCCGGAGGCGTCCGCGTCCAGGATCATCGTCTCGAAGCCGGGGGCGGGCTTACCGTATGACCCGCGCCGCGTTTCGGGTTGGTCGGATTCGTCCTCGCTGATCAGCACGACGCTGCCAGCCTCGGTCATCCCGAGCATGTTGTGCCGCAACTCCGGGTCGGCCGGCCTGGAGTCGAGGGCCATGATCGGGTAGAGGTTACCGCGCCGCATCGACGACAGATCACGCTCGGCGTAGCTGGGGTGGTCGGCGAGGTGAGCGACCCCGGCCGCGAACCCATTGGTCATGGTGGGTCTTTCGGCCTCCAACAGGTCGAGTGTGGCCCCGGCGTCGATGGCGTTGGAGCAGACCAGGGTCGACCCGGCCACCACCGTGGCCAGCAGGCCGAACGCGAATCCGCCGATCCAGAAGAACGGCGAATTGCAGAACAGCTTGTCCGACGCGGTCAGGCCGCGGATCGTATTGAGGTTCCGCTGATGTCCGAGCAGCGCGGCATGCGTATGCACCACCCCCTTGGGGGTACTGGTCGATCCGGACGTGTAGACGATCGCCAGCGGATCGCAGTCGTAGACAACGTCTTCGGTCGCCCGCAGCAGCGCCGGGTCGACTGTGCCGGCCAGCGCGCGCACCGTCTCGTGAGCGAACGCCACGCGGCGCAGTTGCGGCACCGCGGCGCAGAACAAGCGATCGCCGGAATCGAAATCGGCCCCCGGAAGAACCTCGGACAGTCGCTGTACGTAGTCGTGAGACCGAAATGATGTGGCGCTCAACAGGATTTCGACGTCGCTGTCGACCAGCTGCTCGCGCAGTTCTCGGGCGGTGACGAAAGTGGAGAACGGGACGACCACGGCGCCGATCCGCGCCGCCGCCAGCATGCCGACCACGAAGTCGGGTCCGTTCGGATAGAGGAGGCCCACATGGGTTCCCTTACCGGCGCCGAGTGCCATCAGACCGCGGGCGAGCTCCGCCGACCTGCGGTCGGCTTCGGCGTATCCGATGCGGTCGTCGTCGCAGACCAGCAGCGGGTGATCCCCGCGCACCCGGGCCTGGTGTCGCAACGTCGCGGCGACGGTCAAATAATCAGCGCCCATGGTTGCGCGGCGCCGCGGGCTCGCGGAAGTAGTCCTGGATGGCGCCGAGATCGGCCTTGCCCGACGGCGTTCGCGGAATGGCGTCGACGATCGCGATTTCGGTCGGAATCTCATAGCGCGCCAGCCGCTCTCGCAGGTGCTCCACCAGCGCGTCGGCGTCGGCGGCAGCCGATTCGCGCAGTTCGACCATGGCGACCGGCGTCTCGCCGAGCCGCTCGTCGGGCCGGGCGATCACCGCCGCGCCGGACACCGCGGGGTGGCTCTCCAGCGCGGCGCGAACGTCGTCGGGCATCACCTTGAAGCCGCCGCGGATGATCGCCTGGTCGGCGCGGCCGACGATCCAGAGGAACCCGTCGGCGTCGATGCGCGCCATATCCGTGGTTCGCATCCATTGCGCGCCCGGCCCCAGCTGACCCGGCTTGACCTCCAGCAGGCCGACTTCGTCCGGGCCTAGCGGTGTTCCGTCGTCGGCGACCACCCGCAGCTGAGCGCCCGGATTGGCCCGGCCGACGCTGCCCCGTTTGGCCCGCCAGTGCCGCTGATAGTCGGGAAGGGTCCAGCCCGCCACGCCGCCGCCGAACTCGGTTGCGGCATAGGAGGTCAGCACCGGGATGCCGTACTTGTCGGTGAAGGCGTCGGCGTCGTCGGCCGACAGCGGCGCCGTCCCGCAGGTGACAACCCGGACACTGTCCAGGTCGGCGGGCGGCACATCCGAGTGCAAGACGGTGCGCAGGGCCGCCGGTACCAGCGATACGGCGCGGGGCCGGTGCTTGCGCACCGCCTCGGCCCATGCGTTGAGCTCGAATCGCTCCAAGAGCACAAACGGTCTGGCCTCGGCGATGCATTGCAGCACCCGGAATACGCCGCCGATGTGCACCAGCGGCGAGTTCACGATGGCGACGCCGCGCCGCAGCTCGGTGGGCGCGGGTGCGCGGTCGGGTTCGGCGCCCATCACGCTGCGCGCCAACATGTCGTAGCTCAGGTCGATTCGCTTGGGCGGTCCCGTCGTGCCGCTGGTCAGCATGCGCACCGCGACACCGGTCGGTGGACCCGCCCCGACGCCGGGTTGCCCGGACACGTCGACGTCGTCTGCCGGTCCCGAAATCGCGACCGTCGGGGTGCCCACCGTCACCAGCGACGCCAGATCGTCACGCTCGCCGACGATCAGCGGAAGCTGCAGTCGCGCGATGTCGGCCTTGGTGCGCTCGTCGCCGCGCGACGGGTTGATGACCACGACGGTCCCACCGCCTAACAGCACGCCCAGAAAGGCCGCCACATGCCCCGGCCGGTTGCGCAGCAGCATCCCGACCTCGGCGCCGGCGGCCAGGCCGGCGATGCGCCGCGCCAATGCGTCGATCTGGCCCCACGAGATCCATTGGCCGCCATATTCGATGGCGTGTGAGTGGGGCTCGAGGTCGAGCACGTCGGCGATGCGTTGGATGAGCGGGTGACGCGGCATCAGCGGATCTTCGGTGTGGGCTTGGTGGCCCGGACGCGGGCGCCCTGCTGCGCGGCCAGTTCCGCGGTGCCGAGCGGGTTTCCCAGCCGGGTATAGATGAGGCCCTGTTCCAGGGCGGCGCGATACGGCTTGTCCAGCGATTCCCAAATCGCCTTCACCGTACCCTGAGTCGCCGTCGGAGGCTTGGCGGCGATGGTCGCCGCGATCTCGTGGGCGCGGTCCCAGAGCTGATCGGATGAGACGACCTCCGAGACCAATCCGATCCGCAGCGCGGTGTCGGCGCTGACCCGTTCATCGTTGCCCATCAGGGCGATGCGCAGCGTCTCCCCGAGGCCGACGCGGCGCATCAGACCGATCGGCTCCAGCGCACAGATTAGACCGGCCGACACGTGGGAGTCGAAGAACGTGGCGTCTTCCGAGCAGATGACCACGTCGGATTCGTTGATGAAGTAGAACGCGCCCGCGGTGCACATGCCCTGGACCGCGCAGACCACCGGCTTCCACATCTTCTGCCACTTGGGGCTCAGAGCCTCGCCGGGATCCTCGTGGTTCCAGATGTTTTCGGGCTGACCGTAGGGCGTCTTGATGTCCAGCCCCGCGCTGAACGCCCGGTCGCCGGCGGCACGCAGTACCACCGCGTGCACCGACTCGTCGAGTTTGACCGTGCGCCAGGCGCGGGCCATTTCCTCACACATCGTGCGGTTGAACGCGTTCAGCTGCTCGGGCCGGTTCAACGTGATGGTCGCGACGTGGTCGGCGGGGTCGGCCTCGAGGAGGATCGTTTCGAACTTCATCGGCTCGCTCATCGACACTGCCAATTCGGTTCGCGCTTTTCGACGAAGGCCTTGGGTCCTTCGGCCGCGTCCTCCGTCCGCAGCACACGTTCGCGGAACGTCTCGGCGAGTATCTCCGCCTCGTGCAGCGGCACATTCAGGCCCTTGAGGATGGCCAGCCGGGTACCCCGAACCGCCAGCGGTGCATTGGAATTGACGATGTCGGCGATCTCATGGGCCCGGTCCAGCAGCCGGTCGTGCTCGACGACTTCGCTGATCAGTCCGAGTTCGTAGGCGCGCTCTGCGCTCATCCGCTCGTGCTTGCCCATCAGGGCCATGCGCAGGGCGATGGAGCGGGGCAGCACGCGAGACACCCGCACCAACTCGCGGCCCGCCACCAGTCCGATGCTGACGTGCGGATCGAAGAAGGTCGCCTGCTCGGAGGCGATGACGATGTCCGTCGTCGTGACCCAATCCATGCCGGCGCCGCAACAGATCCCGTTCACCGCGGTCAGCACCGGCTTGGCCGTGGTGCGGAACGGCGGCGTGCCCTCCTGCGGCGCCTCCCACTGGTCGTACGTCGACAGGTATGGGCGCTCGTAGATCACCTTGCCGTCTTCGGGAATCTCCTTGACGTCGGCGCCGGTGCAGAACGCGCGGCCGGTGCCGGTGACGATGGTCAGCCAGACGTTGTCGTCGTTTTCGGCCTCGTCGTAGGCGGCCCGCAGTTCGGTGATCATGTGCGGGCTGAGCGCATTGAGGGCGTCTGGGCGGTTCAAAGTGATCGTCGCGGTGTGCCCGTCGACGTCGTACTTGATCGTGTCGAACGAATCAGTGGGCATCAGTCATTCCTTCGCTTTGTATCGAACGTCGCGTGGGGCATATGGGCGAATTCGAGGCAGTTTCCGTGCGCAGGGCCCACATTCGACGCCCAAGGCCTAGCGTCCACGAAAGTCCGGATCCCGCCGCTGCCGAAAGGCCTCCAGGCCCTCCTTGAAATCGACTGTCCGGCAAGACAATTCCAGATTGAACAACTCCTGGTTCAGCGACTGGCTCAGCGTTGCATGCTGCCCGAAGTTCAGGGCCTGCTTGGCCAGCCCGATCGCCGCCGTGGGTCCGGAGGCCAGCCGGCCGACCAGCTCCTCGGCGGCGCGGTCGACGTCGGGGCCGCTCACCGCCTGGTGAATGAGCCCCCACTCGGCCGCGTCGTGCCCGCTCACCTTCTCGCCGAGCAGCAGCATCCGCCTGGCCCGCGCCAGGCCGACGAGCCGGGGTAGCAGCCAGGTGGACCCGGAGTCGGGGCTGAATCCGCGGTCGAGGAACGGCTCCCAGAACACCGCATCGCCGGCGGCCACGGTGAAGTCAGCGGCCAGCGCGAGATTGCAACCGAATCCCACCGCCCATCCCCGCACGCTGCACACCACCGGCAGCTGAATGCCCGCGACGAGTTCGATCACACGGTGAGCGGCATGGGGAATCCGCCGCACCAGATCGCCGACGCGGGGGCGTTGGCCGCCGGGATCGTTGGCGGCCACCCAGTCGGCGCCGGCGCAGAAATCGTCTCCCGCGCCGCGGATGTGCACGGCGCGTAGCGAGTCGTCGGACGCGGCAGTGGTCAGCGACTCGACCAGGGCCCCGATCATCAACTGCGTCAACGAGTTACGCCGTGATGGGCGATCGAGCGTCACCAGTAACACCGCACCCTCTCGGTGCACTGTCACCGAACCCTCGACTCCGGCCGCGCCGGCCCCTTGACTCACCGTCGATCCGGCCTCTCTCCGCCGATACGGTTACCCATACAGTAGGCAATACGATTGATACGCTGTATAAGTTAGCAAGGATACGCTGCCTGCGAAACTACTGAGGTGAAAGAGGGAATCATGGCCCGCGCCGGCGATGATGCGGCGGGCGCACCTCCCGCCTGCTGGGGACGCAGCGATGAGGAGGAGTGGTGCCTATGACCCTGCCGGAGGGGCACGCGTCGACGCGTGGCGACGACGCCAGATTCGGCGAGGCGCCGCTTGCCCAGACCGTGGCCGCGGCCGCCGCCATGCGCCGCCTGAGCTCACTGCTGGTGTCGATGGAGCATCCGCACCCCGCGGTGGACGCCATGTTGGACAAGTTCACCGAGTGGGAGGGCGAATTGTCCGCCGCCGCGCCGGCGGACAACGCACCGCGCATCGGCGACCTGCCGGACGATCCCCGGCGCGTGTATCTCAATCACGCGACCGACATCGGCGCCTACAACCCGTGTTTTCCCGAGTACCGGTTCACCGAATTCGATGCCGAGAAAGCAACGGGAGGCGTCGAATTCCCCGTGATATACGAAGGGCCACCGGGATTGGTGCACGGCGGATTCCTCGGCGTCTTCTTCGACTGCGTCATCCAGCACCACAATTGCGTCACCGGCCTTTCCGGCAAAACCCGGTCCTTGGCGGTGACCTTCCGCAGACCCACACCGGTGTTGACCGACCTGCGATTCGACATCGTGCGCTCGGAAAGCGAACGGGGCATCACGTCGACCGCGCGACTGTTGCTCGACGACGAAGTGCTGTGTACGGGCGAGGTCAACACGTTGGCGTCACGGCCCGAAAAGCTTGCCGGATCGCGATTCGGCAGGCGCCGAAAGGAGTCCGACAAATGACCGCTTCGAGCACCTCTGACGATCGCGTGCTCTTCGACGTCGATCATGACCGGCGCATCGCGACGGTCACGCTGAACAATCCCCAACAGCGAAACTCCTATGACGCCAGCATGCGCGTGGCCATCGCCCGTTGCCTGGACCGGGTGGCCGATGACGACGACCTCACGGTGGTGTTGTTGCGCGGAGCCGAGGGGGTCTTTTCCACCGGGGCCGACATGAACAATGCGTACGGGTGGTACGGCGACAAGTCCAGGCCGCCCGACGACGCGGCGGCCAAACGCCGCCCGAGTCAGCGGCGCCGACTCACCGTCGACCGCAAGTCTTTTGGCTTCTACCACAATTTCATGGGCTTCCCCAAGGTCACGGTGGGGGAGATCGCCGGCTACGCGCTCGGTGGCGGCTTCGAGATGGCCCTGATGACCGACATCTCGGTCATCGCGCGCGACACCAAGATCGGCATGCCGGCAACCCGCTTCCTGGGCCCCGCGCTGGGCAGCCTGCACATGTTCTTCCACCGGCTCGGCCCGGTGCTGGCCCGGCGCCTGTTGTTGACCGGTGACATCATCGAGGCGGGCGAGGTCGAACACCTCGGAATCTTCACGGACACCTGCGATCCCGGTGCGGTAACGGCGCGGGCGCGCTACTGGGCCGAGAAGGCGGCGAAGATGCCGGCCGATGGGGTCGTCATCGCCAAGGAGGCGTTCCGGCTTGTCGAGCAGAGCCAGGTGTACCAGGGTGAGGAGGTCGCCAGCTATCTGTTCCACGCCTTCGGCACCAACCTGCAATTCGGGCCGGGCGAATTCAACTTCGTCAAGACCCGCGCGCAGCACGGCGCCAGGGAGGCGTTCCGGCTACGCGACGAGCACTTCCACGTGCCCGAACCCGAGGCGTGACAAGCGATTTCGGGCGGGATTAGCGACTCGCCGGCGCCTTGGACCGCCCTCGCGCGGTCGAGGCCTTGCGCTGGCGGCCCGCCCCGGCAGCCTTGCCTTTTGATGCGTTGCTCTCGTCGATCAGCCTGCTGGCGTGATCGAGGATGCAGGTGAGGCCGTACTCGAAATTGGTTTCGTCGGGGGCCCCGATCCGGTGTCCGATTCGGGTTACTTGAGAAAGCAGCGGGGTCTTTTCGGGGTCGATGGCGACGGCGTCCTCGATGGCGCGGGGTCCGATATCCGACGATTGGTTCTTTTCGTAAAGGCGTTGCAGCACCACCGATCCGCGAACGTGGACCGAGACCGCCGAATAGGTGTCGAACGCGTCCTCCGGCGACAAGCCGGCCTCCACCAGATTGGAGACCGCCTTTTCCATCTCCTGTGCGCCCATCCGTGCCGCTTTCGGGGACAGCGCCGCCCGGATCAGAATCAGGTCGCACAGAATTGGGTTGCCCATGAACGTCTTACGCATCAAGCGCGCGTGGTTGCGCAAGGTCTCACGCCAGTCGCTGGCTTCGACATAGGGAGTGGCGAACACATACTTGCTCAGGGCGCGGTCGGTCATCGCGTTGAGCAGGTCGTCCTTCTTGCGGAAGTACCAGTAGATGCTCGTCACACCCACGCCGAGGTGTTTGCCGAGCAGCGGCATGCTGAGGTTGTCGATCGACACCTCTTCCGCGAGTTCGAATGCGCCGCTGATGATGTCGTCGGGGTTGATGGACCCGCGCTCGCGTCGTTGGCGCTTATCGGCGGTTGCCTGTTTTGCCACTACGGGCACCTCCATCAAAATCTGTTTCGTGCATGCGGTCTGCCAGCCGTGCTGCAGGTAAAGTCGAATTTACCGGCTGTTCTGTTCTGACCTGCGTATACGCTTTCGTGTCGTATTTTCCCTCTGCTACTGTAATACCTATCGTAGGCTTTTTGGTAAATCGGCTGGACAGGCGAAAATGACCAGGTTAGAGCTACGGATTAAGCAATGGATCTAGGGCTGGCGAACGCCACCGCGGTGGTGGTCGGCGGTAGCCGCGGTATGGGTCTGGCCACCGCGCGCTGCCTCGCCGACGAGGGGGCCCGCGTAGCGGTGGTCGGCCGTAGCCGTGACGCGCTCGACTCCGCGGTGACCGATCTCACCCAACGGGGTAGCCCTGACGCACTCGGGCTCGCCGCCGACATCGGGGACGACGCCGCGGTCGACACGGTGTTCGGTAAGCTTTCCCAGCGCTGGGGCGGCGAACTCAACGCTCTGGTCATCACGGTGGGGCCGGGCGCCGCGGGCACCTTCGAGGATTTGACCGACGACCAATGGCGACAGTCGGTCGAAGACGGGGTGCTGGGCATGGTGCGCTGTGTGCGGGCGGCGCTTCCGCTGCTGCGTAAGGCGCAATGGGCGCGAATCGTCAACTTCTCCGCCCACTCGACTCAGCGACAAAGTGTCATGCTGCCCGCATATACGGCGGCGAAATCGATGTTGACGAGCGTTTCGAAGAACCTGTCCCTGCTGCTGGCCAAGGACGAGATCTTGGTCAACGTGGTATCGCCGGGCAGCATCGCATCGGAATCGCTGGTCGGCTGGGCGGATTCGGTCGGTGTCGACGGTCACGATCCGTATGCCCTGATGGATGCGATCGGCAAGCATTTCGGTCACCCCGCGCACATGCCGCGGGCGGGCCTTCCCGAAGAAATAGGCCCGGTCGCGGCGTTCCTGGCCTCGCGGCGTAACTCCTACATGACCGGAGCCAACATCAACGTCGACGGTGGTTCAGACTTCACCTGACCACAGGTCGATGAAATCGATTGGCAGACAGAAGGAGTCGATTGTGGCTACGGCAGCAGAGGCTCGGGCATGGGCGCCTGGCGCGTTGCGGGGGATCGGCGACTCCCTCTACACCCCGTTTTGCGGCACCGACGGCGACGACATCGACTGGGACGCCTATCGGACGTTGGTGCGCTACTGCGTCGGTGACCTCGGGCACCCGATGTTGTGGTGCACCAGTGGCATTGCGGAGTTCTGGTCGCTGACCCTCGACGAGCGGAAGCGCCTGCTGGAGGTCGCGGTCGAGGAGGCGCGCAGCATCAACCCCGGTGTGGTGGTGCAGGCCTGCACGGCGGCCATGTCGGCGAAGGACTGTCTGGATTTGACGCTGCACGCCCAGGAGGCGGGCGCCGACATCGTCTACATCCAGACGCCGATGATGGAGGCCCACGGGGGAGAAGGCGTGCTGCGCTTTTTCCACTACGTGGCTGCGCGCACGAACATCGCTCTGGGCATGTTCAATTCGCCGTCGTCGGGCTACGTGTTGACCCCGGCCGAGAGCGCACGCATCTACGACGAGGTGCCCGCGGTGTGCGCCACCAAGGAGGGCGCCTTCCGGCCGGCCGGCAGCCGCCTGCTGCATGAGCTCGCGCCCGGCCTGGCGGTATGGGAATGCGACAAGACGGTGTACCGGGCCGGGTGGCTGCGTGACGGGATCGTGTGCCCGGCACAACTAGGCACCGCGGGCTACCTGTTCGAGACGCCCGAACGGCGAATATATTCCGAATATTGGGATTTGGTGCAGAGCGACAAGCTCATCGAGGCCATGGACTACGGTCGCGAGTCCGGGCTGGATCAGTTCGACCTCGACGTCGGATCGTGGTGGACGTGCTACCCCGGACGCGCGGACTACTTCACCCACTGGGGCGGCGCGTTCAAGTACGCCGCTTCCCTGCTGGGGCTGCCGATCGGTGCCTACCCGCATTCCCGCCCCCCGCAGGCCGAATTGCCCGCCGAGGCGAAGGCCCAGATCGAGAACGCCTACCAGCGCCTGGGTTTGATCCAAACGGTGTTGCAGTAGAACGGATTACAACGCGAAGCGGGCCCGGTGGATAACCGGGCCCGCTCGCTCAGCCGACCGATTACTGCTGTTCGGCCCGCTCACGTTCCTCGTACGCCTTGGCCTTGCCGCGGGCCTTCTCGGCGGCGGCTTCCTTTTTCCCGGCGCTGCGCTGCGCATCCGCCTTGTCCTGCTGGGCCTTGCCCTCTTCGATCAGGTCGTTGTGGCCGATGATGATGCCGACGACCTGCTTGGTCTTTCCGAGGACCTCTTCCACGATGCCCCGAACGAATTCGACCGGACCGCTCTTGGTGTCAACCATTGCCTCTCCTTCCCGGATGTGATGATTGGCTTCTTAACGCGTTCCCGATCACGGGGTCGAGGCAAACATGGGTCAGCGTGTCGATGGCCACAACCGTCGCCAACGCCCGACCCGCGGGGCGGTCGCCGCGCCGAGCCGACGCCCAAAATCGCTGTTTAGTCGCCGTTCACGGGGGTGCGGACGCAGTTGTGGAATGCGGTACCGATAGGTATACAGTATGGGTACAAACTCGCCAGTTGGTCAGCTATGAGGGGACGGTCATATGGGCGCCGCCGACCGTGTGGTCACCGATGAGGCGGTGCTGTATGAAACCACCGAAACCGGTGTTGCGGTCGTGACCTTCAACCGCCCCGAGCGGCTCAACGCCTGGGGCCCCGACCTCTCGCGGGGCTTCTACGCGAGCATCGACCGCGCCGAGGCCGACCCCGCGGTCCGAGTGATCGTGTTGACCGGTGCCGGCAAGGGATTCTGCGCGGGCGCGAACCTGGGTGGCGCGGGATCCATCGACGAAAAACTCGGCGACGGCGACACCGACGTCACCAAGTTGGTCGGCGACCGCCACCCGCACTTCCTCACCGAGCTGCGAAAGCCGATCATCGCCGCGGTCAACGGCGCCTGCGTCGGCATCGGCCTGACCCACGCCCTGATGTGTGACGTCCGGTTCGCGGCCGCCGGGGCCAAATTCGCCACCGCCTTCACCCGGCGGGGTTTGATCGCCGAGTACGGGATCTCCTGGATCCTGCCGCGGCTCGCCGGCTGGGGCGCAGCGATGGACTTGCTGCTGAGCGGGCGCACGTTCTTCGCCGAGGAGGCCGCGGAACTCGGACTGGTCAAGGACGTTGTCGCGCCCGAACAACTGTTGTCTCGCACCATGGCGTACGCCGAGGACATCGCGCACAGCTGTTCGCCGGCGTCGCTGGCGGTCATCAAGCGGCAGGCCTACGGCGACGCGCTGCGCGATGTCACCGACGTCAGCGCCCGCGCCGAAACACTCATGCACGAGTCGCTACTGCGGCCCGACGTCGTCGAAGGCATCACGAGCTTCCTGGAGAAGCGGCCACCGCGGTTCCCGCCGTTGGCCACCTAACCAGCCGGAAAGGAACATCATGACCACCCTGAACTATCAAGCGATCGATGTCGACAATCACTACTACGAGCCGTTGGACTCGTTTACCCGCCACTTGGACAAGCGATTCAAACGGCGCGGTGTCCAGATAGTCAGCGACGGCAAACGCAGCTGGGCGTTGATGGGCGACCGCATCAACCACTTCATCCCGAACGTCACCTTCGACCCGATCATCGTGCCCGGCTGCCTCGACCTGTTGTTCCGCGGCGAGATCCCGGAGGGCGTCGACCCGGCGTCGCTGATGAAGGTCGAGCGGCTCGCCGAGCACCCGGAGTACCAGAACCGCGACGCCCGGATCGCGGTGATGGACACCCAGGACATCGAGACGGCGTTCATGCTGCCGACATTCGCGTGCGGGGTCGAAGAGGCGCTCAAACACGACATCGAGGCGACAATGGCCTCGGTGCACGCGTTCAACCTGTGGCTCGACGAGGACTGGGGCTTCGACCGTCCCGATCATCGCATCATCTCCGCCCCGATCGTCTCGCTGGCCGATCCGGTCAAAGCCGTCGAAGAGGTCGAGTTCGTGTTGGCGCGCGGCGCCAAGCTGGTGCTGGTGCGGCCCGCACCGGTGCCCGGGCTGGTCAAGCCGCGGTCGCTGGGCGATCCCAGCCACGATCCGGTGTGGGCCAGGCTGGCCGAAGCGGGAGTGCCGGTGGGATTCCACCTGTCTGACAGCGGTTACCTGGCGATCGCCGCGCTATGGGGCGGCAAGTCGACCTTCGAGGGCTTCGGCGCGAAGGATCCGCTGGATCAGGTGCTCCTGGACGACCGGGCCATTCACGACACCATGGCCTCGATGATCGTGCACGGCGTGTTCACCCGCCATCCGAAACTCAAGGCCGTCAGCATCGAAAACGGGTCCTACTTCGTGCATCGACTGATCAAGCGACTCAAGAAGGCGGCCAACACCCAGCCCCAGTATTTCCCCGAGGACCCGGTGGAGCAGCTGCGCAACAACGTGTGGATCGCCCCCTACTACGAGGACGACCTACCGGAGCTGGCCGAAGTCATCGGCGTCGACAAGATCCTGTTCGGTTCCGACTGGCCGCACGGGGAGGGCCTCGAATCGCCGGTGTCGTTCGCCGATGAGCTGAAAGGCTTCAGCGAGTCCGACGTCCGAAAGATCATGCGAGACAACGCCCTCGACCTCCTGGGCGTCCAAGTCGGCTCGGCCGCTTGATCATCGGGGCCCGGTTACTTCCGTGAGCGAATGGACCATCGGGGCGGTGCTCGACGAGATCGCCGACGTCATCGGTGACCGGACGATGACGGTGTGCGGCGACCGTCGCAGCACCTTCGCCGAGTCGGCGGACCGCACCCGCCGGCTGGCGAACTTCCTGGCCAGCAAGGGGTTCGGCGCACACCGGGAGCGGGCGGACCTGCAGAACTGGGAATGCGGGCAGGACCGGGTTGCCCTGGTGATGCACAACGACCTGTACCCCGACATGGTCATCGGGTGCCTCAAGGCCCGCACCGTCCCGGTGAACATCAACTACTACTACACGCCGCGCGAGGTCGGTGAACTTCTCGATTACGTACAGCCCCGGGTGGTCATCTACCACCGCGCGCTGGGCGCCAAGTTCGCCGACGTCCTCGCCCGTGCGGGCGTCGATCTGTTGATCACGGTCGACGACGGCAGCGACGCACCCGACCTACCGGGCGCGATGTCGCTGGAAGACGCTCTGGCGCAAGGGGAAACTGACCAGCGCGTCATCGCATCGCCCGATGACCTGCTGATGATCTGCACCGGGGGCACAACCGGTCGGCCCAAGGGTGTGCTGTGGCGGCAGTCCGACATCTATGTCTCGTCGATGGTGGGGGCAGACCACGCCTGTGCCCAGGAGATTCACGACAAGGTGCGCGGGGCGGCCGGGGCGCCGTGGTTCGCGGTGTCGCCGCTGATGCACGCCGCCGGCATGTGGACGGCGTTCTCGGCGATCATGGCCGGCACGCCCGTGGTGATGTACGACACCGGCAAAAAGCTCGACCCGCGAACGGTCTTGGAAACGGCGCAGCGCGAGAGGGTCGGCTTGATGACGATGGTCGGCGACGCCTACGCCGCGCCGCTGGTGGCCGAACTGCGCCGCGGCTCCTACGACCTGTCGTCGCTGTACGCAATAGGCACCGGCGGCGCCGCAACGAACCCGAAATACCAACGCGCCCTGGTGGAATTGATCCCCCAGGTCACGGTGATCAACGGGTACGGCTCGTCGGAGACCGGAAACATGGGATTCGGCCACAGCCGGCGCGACACGCAATCCGACACGTTCACCCTGCGGGAGGGTGGACTGGTTCTCTCCGAGGACTACAGCCGCTTTCTCCGTCCGGGCGAGGCCGAGGTGGGTTGGGTCGCCAGGGAAGGACGAATCCCGTTGGGGTACTTCAACGATCCCGACGCGACCCGCAAGACCTTTCCCGAGATCGACGGCAAGCGGGTGGTGATATCGGGCGACCGCGCCGCCCTGGAGCCCGACGGCACGCTGCGGCTGTTCGGCCGGGACTCGCTGGTGGTCAACACCGGCGGCGAGAAGGTCTTCGTCGAGGAAGTCGAAGAAGTGCTGCGCGCCCACCCGGCGATCGCCGACGCGCTGGTGGTCGGGCGCCCCAGCGAGCGCTGGGGAGAAGAACTCGTCGCCCTCGTCGAACTCCGTGCGGAGGCCGCCGCGACGGCCGATGAACTGCACACGCTGTGCACCACGCAACTCGCACGGTTCAAGGCGCCCAAGGAATTCCTCTTCGTCGAGCACGTCCAACGCTTGGGCAACGGCAAGGCCGATTACCGTTGGGCGAAACGTCACGCGACAGCAAAGGCGCCGGTGTCCCCATGAAAGTGATCGATTGCCTGGTCAACGTGCGCTTCGGCGAGACCGAGAAGCAACCGACCTGGATGCTCAAGGTGCGTGACGATTACTTCAAGGGGCCGGAGTCCATGTTCGCGCCCGTCGAGCTGTCCGAGCTGCTCGACGAAATGGACGCCCACGGCGTGCGCAAGGCCATCCTGATGGACAATCTCGCCAAGCCGTCGGTGACGGCGCGCAAATTCGTCGAGGAGAAGCCCGAGCGGTTCGCGCTGGCCATGGGCGGGGTGAACCTGCTGCGGCCGATGCCCTCCCTGCGGGAACTTTCTGCCGTCGCCGGCGACCTGCCCGTGGCGTATGCGGCTGTGGGGCCGAGCTTTTGGGGGGACGGCCAGTACCCGCCCAGCGACGCCGTCTATTACCCGCTGTACACCAAATGCGCCGAGCTCGAGCTTCCGCTGTGCATCAACACCGGCATCCCCGGGCCGCCCATTCCCGGCGAGGTGCAGAATCCGATTCACCTCGATCGGGTGTGCGTGCGGTTCCCAGAACTGAAACTGTGCATGATCCACGGCGCGGATCCGTGGTGGGACATCGCGATCAGACTGCTGATCAAATATGCCAACCTGCGCCTGATGACGTCGGCGTGGTCGCCGAAGCGGTTACCGGAGAGCCTGCTGCACTACATGCGCACGCGCGGGAAGGGCAAGGTGATCTTCGGTTCCGACTGGCCCGTGCTGAAGATGCACCGCGTCGTGCCCGAGGCCGCCGCGCTGGATTTGCCCGCCGACGTCCTCGAGAACTATCTCTACAACAACGCCCAAGAATTCTTTTTCGGTGGCCAGGAGGAACGCTGAGTATGGACCGTTACGAACTACGCAGGCTCGACTACAGCCTGACGTCGGATCACGAGGCGTTGCAGGCCGCGTACCGCGATTTCTTCAAGACCCATTGCCCGATCGAGACCGTGCGCGCCGCGGAGGAGACCGGATTCGACAAGAACCTCTGGGAGCGGTTGTGCGCCATGGGCGCAACGACGATGGCCCTGCCGGAATCCGCCGGCGGCGACGGCGCGACGCTCGTCGACCTGACCCTGGTGGCCGAGGAGATCGGCCGGTCGCTGGCGCCGGTGCCGTGGATCGACCAGGTCTGCGCGGCGCGTCTGCTGGCCCGGCTCGGTGCGGTGGAACCCGATGTGGTCCAAGGCAAGCGACTGGCCGCGTTCGATCCGCAGCACGACAGCCCCTCCGGGACGCGGCTCCTGCCCACCGGGTCGATCGCCGACCAGATCATCGTGCGCGACGGTGCGGAAGTCATCGCGCTGACCTTCGGCACCCGCCCTACGAAGGTAGACAACATCGGCCGCCTGCCGATGGCCTGGGTGGATCCGGCGGCCGCCGACACCCGCACCGTGCTAGCCAGCGGGCCCGGCGCGGCGGCGGAATATCAACGCGCGCTGGATGAGTGGCGGGTGCTGTCGGCCGCGGCATTGGTGGGCTTGGTGGAAGAGACCATGACGATCGCCGCCGAATTCGCCAAGACCCGCTACACACTGGGCGTGCCGATCTCGACGCTGCAGGGCATCTCCCATCCACTGGCCAACATCGCCATCACCGTGCAGGGCGGCCGCAATCTGGCGCGGCGCGCGGCCTGGTTCCTGGACAACGAGCCCGACGAACGCCCCGAGTTGGCGCCCTCGGCGTTCGTGTTCATGGCGGAAGAGGCGGCCAAGGCCGCGACCATGGCGGTGCATGTGCAAGGCGGTCTTGGTGTTTCGGCGGAGGCGGCGGCGACGGCCTATCTGGTGCGTGCCCGCGGCTGGGCCCTGGCGGGCGGAGATCCCGGCGCCAGCGCGAAGTACATCGGCGAGCTCGTCGCCGCACGCGAAAGCGGAAGGGGCGCATAGTGGATTTCTCGCGAGTCACGCTGTCCGACGACGATCAGCGATTCCTCGACGAAGCGCGCGAATTCCTGCGCACCCACGTGACCGAGGACGTCAAGCGTCGGGACCGCGAAACCGGCGACAACTTCGACGAAGGGGTGCACCTGGCGCTGGGCGCCGCCGGCTACCTGGAACGCGAATGGAAGCCGGAAGCCGAAGGCGGCTTCAGCCGCGTGCGTCGCCGCATCTGGGAGCTGGAGAAGCGGCGCGCCCACGTGCCCTGGGTGACCTGGGGTACCACCGCCATGGTGGCGCGTTCGGTCGCGCGGTTCGGGTCGAGCGAATTGCAGGACGAAGTGCTGCCGGGCGTCTTCAGCGGACATGTCCGGCTGTGCCTGGGCTACACCGAACCCGAGGGCGGATCCGACATCGCCACCTGCAAGACGCGGGCGGTGCGGGAGGCGGATGGATCAACGTGGATTATCAATGGGTCCAAGATGTTTACCACCGGGGCGCACAATTGCCGGTACGTGTTCCTCATCACCAACACGGATCCGAACGCCCCGAAGCACAAGAGCCTGACGATGTTTCTGGTTCCGCTGGACTCGCCGGGCATCGAGATTCAGGGCATCCGCACGGTCGACGGCGATCGCACCAACATCGTCTACTACAGCGACGTGCGTGTCGACGACAGGTATCGGCTGGGCGACGTGAACGCGGGCTGGACGGTGCTGCGCGAGCCGCTCAACGTCGAGCACGGCGCGGTGGCGGCCGCCCCCGACGGGCTGCAGGACGTGTCGATCATGATGCATCAGGCCGGTTTCATGGCCGACGCGCTGGACAAGGCCGCGGGCAAGGTGTCACAGCGGGACCCGAACGGGCGCAGGCTCATTGACGATGCCGCCGTGGCGTACCGGTTGGGACGCAGCGCCGCGCGAATGGAAGCGGCGCTCAGTGCGCCCGGCATCTTCGGGCGCGTCGCCCTCGCACAGACGATGCGCGACATCTCCCCGGACCTGATGGACATCCTCGGCACGGCGTCCACGCTGCCGATCGGCACCGACGGTGCGGCCGACGACGGCGCCTCGGAGTACGTATTCCGGTTCGCGCCGCTGGTGGGCATTTACGGCGGCACCCTCGAGGTGTTCCGCAACATGATCGCGCAGTACATGCTGGGCTTGGGCAAGCCGGCTTACGCGCCGGTCGCGCAGAAAGCTTCCTAGCGCTGGTTCTTAGCCCTGCGTCTGCTCGCGGGGTCAGGTCGTCAGGACTGTCGCCGCGGCGGTGCCGGGCGCGCCATAGAGCTGAGCGAACCCGACGCGCGGTTCACCGGCCACCTGACGATCGCCCGCCTCGCCGCGAAGCTGGCGCACCAGCTCATGGATCTGCCGCAGGCCGGACGCCCCGATCGGTTCGCCGTTGGCGATCAGCCCGCCGTCGGTGTTGATCGGCATCGAGCCGGTGATCTCGGTGGCACCGTCGGCCAGCAGCTTCTCCTGCTCGCCGTCGGCGCAGAACCCGCATTCGGCCATGTGGATGATCTCCGCGCCGGCGTCGGTGTCCTGCAACTGAATGACGTCGACGTCTTCCGGTGCCACTCCGGCCTTTTCGAACGCGGACTTGGCGGCGTACACGGTCGGCGCCACGTCCTCGTCGACCGGGGCGAAGGTGGTGTTCACCTCGTAGGCGCCGTAGCGGCGGGTACGCACCTCGACCGCCCGCACGAAGACCGGCTTGGCGGTATAGCGGTGCGCGATGTCGGCGCGGCACATGACCACCGCGGCGGCGCCCTCGTCGGGCGCACAGAACATGTACTGGGTGAGCGGGTAGTTCAGCATCGTCGAGTTGAGGATCTCGTCTTCCGGAATCGGTTTGCGCCGAAACGCGTTCGGATTCTGCGCGCCGTTACGAAAGTTCTTGGCGGCCACCTTGGCCAGCGTCTGCTGGGAGATGCCATGCTCGTGCAGGTATCGGTTGGCTTTCATGCCGAAGAACTGAGTGGTGAGGTACTGCCCGTTTTCGGCATACCAGCGCGGCATTCCCACCAGAGCCGGGTCCTCGGTGAACGCCCCGCGCGGATGCTTGTCCAGGCCGATGGCGATCCCAATGTCGTAGTCGCCCAGCCGGATTCCGTCGGCGCACGCCTTGGCGGCGCTGGCCGCGGTCGCGCAGGCGTTGAACACGTTGGTGAAGGGGATGCCCGAGAGTCCGACCATGCCGACGATCGCATCGGGATTGGCGACCGTCCAGCTGCCCCCGGTGGCGGCCTGGATGTCCTTCCACTGCACGCCCGCGTCGTCGACCGCGAGCCGGATGGCGTCGACGCCCATCTCCATCGCGGATTTGCCCTCGAAGCGACCGAAGGGGTGTAGGCCCACGCCGATGATTGCGACGTCATTCATTTGCGCCACTCCTCCTCATCACTACGTTCTGCGTCGTCGTCGGCGCGATTCACGCGATGGCTCCTGCTCCTTTGAGTTCGGCGATGCGGTCCCAGTCCATCCCGAGTTCTATCAAGACGATCTCGGTGTGCTCGGAGGCCTGCGGGGCCCGGGTGGTGACGAGCGGTTCGTGGTTGAACTGCACCGGCCCGCGCACGACCTTGAACGGCGCACCGCCGTCGTTGGCCTCGACTTCGACGATCATGTCGTTGGCGATCGCTTGCTCGTCGTCGGCCAGATCGATGAGGCTCTGGAACGGCGCCCACTGGCCCTTCATCGTTTTGAGGTGCTGTCGCCAGTAGTCGAAGGGCTTGCCGGCGAAGGCCTTTGCGATCAGCTCGGCGGCCGCGTCGGCGTTTTGGATCAACGGCAGCACGTCGGAGAAGCGGGGATCGTCGGCCGCCTCGGGGATGCCGAGGTGCTCGAACGTGTCGCGAATGTAGCCCGTCGGACTGACGATGCACAGGTTGATCGTGCCGCCGTCGGAGGTTTCGTAGTTGCCCAGAAACGGATTCACCGATGCGGCCGCGGATCCTGGCATCGGGGTGCGCATGACCTCCCCGGTCTCCATGCCTTGCGTGACGCTCGCGCCCGCCGCCCACCACGCCGTGCTCAGCAACGACACGTCCAGCTCGAGCGCCTCGCCGGTGCGCTCGCGGTGCAGCAGCGCGGCCGAGATGCCGCCGGCGATGAACATGCCGCCAATGGAGTCACCGAATGCGGGAATGCCCTGTCCCAGAGCGCCGCCCAATTCCTCGGGGGTCAGCGCGTACCCCACCCCGCTGCGCGTCCAGAACGCCGTTCCGTCATAGCCGCCGACGTCCCGCTCGGCCCCCTTGTCGCCGTACGCACTGCCGCGGGCATACACGATGTTTGGGTTCACGGCGCGAATGTGCTCGACGTCGAACTTGTTTTTCTGCCGCTGCGCGGGCATGTAGTTGGTCAGGAACACGTCGGCGGTCTTGGCCAACTCGTAGATCACTTCCTGGCCGCCCGGGGTGGAGACGTCGATCCCGACGCTGCGCTTGCCCCGGTTGGGATGCTCGATCAACGGATGCCGGTCAGGATTGAGCTGGAAGCCACCCATGTTGACAAAGCCACGCTGGGTGTCGCCGCGCGCCGGGTGCTCGACCTTGATGACGTCGGCGCCCCAGTCGGCAAGGATCGCGCCGGCAGCGGGGACGAACGTGAACTGCGCAACCTCGAGGACCCGAAAGCCCTGCATTACCTTTACCATTCCCGGGACCCTACTTCGCGTCGAACGTAACCGGAAGCGCCGTCGGCGAACGGAACGGCTGACCGTGGATATGCGGATCGTCATCGGTGAGCAGGTTGACGTTGGTCACTCGATCCAACAGGCATTCGAGCGCAACCCGGGTTTCCATACGCGCGAGGTGCAGCCCCAAGCAGGTGTGCTCGCCGGCGGCGAACGAAATGTGGGGCATGTGCGGACGGAAGATGTCGAACTCTTCCGGGCGCTCCCAGCGGCTTCCATCGCGATTCGCCGAGCCGATGCACACGTCGACCACCGACCGCGCCGGGATGTTGACGCCTTCCAATTCGGTGTCCTCGGCGGTGAACCGCTGCACCGTGGTCAACGGCGTCTCGAAGCGCAGCCCCTCCTCGATCGCCGGGGCGATCAACGTGGTGTCGGCCTGCACTGCGGCGAGCTGTTCGGGGTGGGTGAGCAACAGGAACAGCAGATTGCCCGAGGACCGGTAGGTGGTTTCCAGCCCGGCGGGCAGCAGCAGCCGCAAAAACGAGTAGATGGCTTCGTCGCTGAGCTTTTCGCCGTCAATCTCCGCGGTGACCAGGTCGCCGATGATGTCCTCGGTCGGATTGGTCTTGCGCGCTTCGATCTGCTCGAGGAAGTAGTCCTTCAACGCCGCCGACGCTTCAAAGGCGCGTTCGTAGCGGACCGCGTAGCTGATCAATTCCACCGCGCGCCGGTGGAACATGGGCACGTCGTCGTCGGGCAGGCCCAGCAGCGCGGCGATGACCCGGGTCGGAAACTCGAACGTGAACTGGCGGACCAGATCGGCCTGGCCCTCGGCGATGAACTCGTCAATGAGGGCGTTGCAGATCGGGCGCACGACCGTGGGCTCCCAGCGGGCCAGCGCCTTGGACTTGAACGCTGCCGACACCAGGTTGCGATGATCGCGGTGCTTTTTGCCCTCCATCGCCAGAATCGTCGGCCCCATGAACAGGCCGATGGTGGTGTCGTACATGGCCGAACTGAACACCCGGCCGTCGCGAAACACCTTGTTGACCGCGTCGAAGGACACCGCCGCGAAAGACCGCTTGGGGCGTAGCGACTCGGGGGTCTTGGAATAGTCCATGACGGTGCCGCGAAACACCCCGCCCTCGGTGCGCTTTTGCGCGAAGTACGGGTACGGGTCACGCAGGTAGTCGCCCGGCTTAGCGCCGGTGACGGCATCCTGAAGCTGACTTTCCACGGCTGCTCTCCGGCTCGGGTACACGGTCGTACTGTAAAGATTACAGTAGACTATATCGACGCGGCCACGGCTGCCGTAAGCTGTGCAGCCATGGGTTCAGTTGGCCAACAGGTTGACAGTCCGGCGGCGCGGCAACAGACCGATTTGCAGGCGATGCTGGACCGACAACGGCGATCGTTTCTCGCCGAGGGGCCGCCCACCGCCGCGGTCCGGCGCAACCGCATCGACCGATTGATGGCGCTGCTGCTGGACAACAGCGACGCATTCATCGACGCCATGGCCGCCGACTACGGCACCCGGTCCAAGGCGGCCTCTTTGTTCACCGAGATCATCGGGATCACCTCGGTGGTCGAGCACACCAGATCCCATGTGGCGCAATGGATGCGCCCGGCCAAACTGATGCCCGCCGCCCGGCTGTGTGGCCTGCGGGCCGAAGTCCAGCCCACCCCGCTCGGCGTCGTCGGCGTGATCGGTCCGTGGAACTTCCCGGTCAATCTTGTGGTGCTACCCGCGTCGGCGGCGTTCGCGGCCGGCAACCGGGTGATGATCAAGATGTCGGAGATCACCGCGCACACCGCGGATCTGATGGCGGCGACGGC
This sequence comes from Mycobacterium sp. WUMAC-067, assembly GCF_020217485.1. Classification (GTDB taxonomy): domain Bacteria; phylum Actinomycetota; class Actinomycetes; order Mycobacteriales; family Mycobacteriaceae; genus Mycobacterium. The sequence goes on from NZ_JAEKMI010000002.1 coordinate 205,435, forward strand.
GCCCCAGTACTTCGACCCGACTGAGCTCGACGTCGTCACCGGCGGCGCCGACGTCGCGGCCGAGTTCGCGGCGTTGCCGTTCGATCACCTGTTTTTCACCGGGTCCCCGTCGGTGGGCGCGCTGGTGCAACGCTCGGCCGCCCAGAACCTCGTGCCGGTGACGCTGGAACTCGGCGGCAAGAACCCGGTGGTCGTTGCGCCGGGCGCCGACATCGCGCGGTCGGCGGCGCGCATCGCCCGTGGCCGCATGGTCAACGGCGGACAGGTCTGTGTCTGCCCCGACTACGTGCTGGTGCCCGACGCCCACCTCGACACCTTCGTCGACACAGCCCGCGAAACCCTGCGCGGGATGTTCCCGACGGTCATCGCCAACGCCGACTACTGCTCCAGCGTCAACCAGGCCAATTTCGACCGGGTGGTCCGGCTGATCGATGATGCGCGGGCGCACGGTGCTCGCGTGGAAACGATTGCCCCGGAGGGCGAGCCGCTACCCGACCGCGCCAGTCGCAAAATCGCGCCCACCATTGTCCGCGACATCGACGACCGGATGCGGATCGCCGACGAGGAGGTCTTCGGCCCGGTGCTGGCCGTCATGGGGTATTCCCGGCTGAACGAGGCGATCGACTACATCAACCGTCGGCCGGCGCCGCTGGTGGCCTACTGGTACGGTCCCGACGACGACGATTTCCGCACCTTTGTCCGCAATACCCGCAGCGGCGGCGTCGCACGCAATGATTTTGCGGCGCAGATGATCCCGTCCGCGGCCCCATTCGGGGGAGTGGGCCGCAGCGGGATGGGTGCCTACCACGGCAAGGCCGGTTTCGACACCTTCAGTCATTACCGCACCGTGGTCGGCAACGACCTGCCGTTCAGCATCACCGGGACCGCGGCGCCGCCGTTCGGCAGCTCGTTGCGGTTCTACGCCAACACCGCCCTGCGGATCGCGCGGGCCCGCACGCACCGCCGGCTAAAGAAGGTTACGAAATGACCGTCGCCGAACTGGAATTCGACCCGTTCTCGGAGGACTTCTTCAACGGGCCCTACGAGACGTATCGCCGGATGCGTGAGGAAGCCCCGGTCTACTACAGCGAACGGTACGACTTTTACGCGCTGAGCCGCCACGTCGATGTCGCCGCGGCGTATAAGAACTTCGAGACGTATTCGTCGGCGCGAGGTGTGGACCTCGCGGCGGTGCGCTCCGAGGAGCCCATGGGGCACAAGTCGATCATCATGATGGACCCGCCCGAACACCGGCACATGCGCGGCCTGGTCAACAAGGTCTTCACCCCGCGCGCCATCGAATCGATGCGGCCCTTGGTGACCGGCCTGATCGATCGCTATCTGGGCGCCACCGACCCCGCGGGATTCGATGTCGTTCAGGATTTCTCGGCGCTGTTCCCCGTCGAAGTCATCACGACGATGCTCGGGGTGCCGGAGGGGGATCGCCAGCAGATCCGGCTGTGGCTCGACGAATTCCTGCACCGCGAACCGGGCGAGGTCGAGATGTCGGAGGCGGGTGTGCAGGCCGCCACGCAAATGGCGATCGCCTACTACCAGCTGGTGAAGGAGCGCAGGGCCGCCCCGCGCAACGACATGATCAGCGCATTGGTGGCCGCCCGCGTGGAGCGCGAGAACGGCGAGCTCACCGCGTTGGACAACATCGAAATCGCCCAGTTCGCCGTGCTATTGGGCGGGGCGGGCGCCGAGACGGTGACCAAGCTGGTGGCCAACGCGGTGGTGTTGTTTGCGCGCCATCCCGAGCAATGGCAGAAGTTGCTCGACGACCGCAGCAGGGTCCCCGCCGCGGTCGAAGAGGTGCTGCGCTACGAATCCCCGAACCAGTACAACGTGCGCTGTTCGCGCGAAGACGTCACCCTGCACGGCGTCACCATCCCGGCCGGCAAGCCGGTGTTCCTACTGCTCGGCTCGGCCAACCGTGATCCCGACGCGTGGACGAAGCCAGAGGTCTTCGACATCGACCGCGACCGCGCCGAAGCACAGAACCTGGGATTCGGCTACGGGATCCACAGCTGCCTCGGGGCGGCGCTGGCACGCATGGAAAGCTCTGTCGCACTGCAGAAGTTGCTCGACCACATGCCGCGCTATGAGGTGGACTGGGCGGGCTGCCGTCGCGTCAACATGCAAAATGTCGCCGGCTGGAACAACGTCCCGGTGCGGGTGCTGCCGTAATGCGGCGTCAGCGACCGCGGGCGAGCCGGAAGCGCTGCATCATGTAATCGAGGAGCTCCGGGGTCAGCATGCCTCCGGCGTACTCGACCCAGCACCAGCTGCGAGCCGGGGTCTTACCCGTCGAGCTGCTCGTCAGGCGGCCGAAGAAATGGATGGGGCTGCCGCTGGTGTCGAAGGCGAACGAGTATGCGTCCGAGCCGATGGATACGTCCAGCGCAACCAGCTTGTTGTCTTCGTCGAAGGTCGGTTTGGCCACGACGTCGTCATGCGCCGAGGTGATCCCGCCCTTGAGCTGATAGCCGGGTCCGAAAGCCACTCCGTCTCGGCCTTGCCAGAAGCAGCCGCCGCCCAGCTCGCCGTCGTCGTACTGGTGCAGCCAGGACACCCACATGCCCTGAAGTTGGCGGGCGATCGGAAGTTCCGGGTAGACCATTCCGGGTGGGCCGTAGGCGTAGTCCTGATGGAGGTATCCCGACACCTTCGTCCCGTTGACTTGGCCTGTGGCCCAGAGTAGTTGGTGACGGTAATAGACCTCGTCGTCGATTCCGCCTTGCGCCGGCACGTGGACGGTGAAGATGTCGGTAGCGTCCCTGCCGTGTATCTCCCAGCGCTCGCTCGCGTCGTACCAGTGAAAGCCATCGGCGTCACGCTCCATGCGGCCGCTGTAGTAGTTCAGTTGCACCGCGGCCCCGCTGTCGACGTATTCGAGTGGCTCGAACCAGTCGATCGAGGAGTATTCGGCGAACAGGTGGGGCGGATCGGCGTCGAACGTCTTCTGCAGTGCCTTGAATCCGGTGATCGGCGACACTACGTGGGTCATCCCAACGAGGAAGTCATCGGCTCCCCGTAACCCCCAGTAGTCCTGTCCCGACGCGTCGCTGACAACCGCGCCGATCCACATTCCCGCCAGGCCCACATCGGGCCCCGGCACCCACTCGCGCCGATAGTGGTCCAGTGAAGGCGTCGCTACCTGTACTTCGAAGTCGATGCGATCCGGCATTCAACTCACCTCTACCTTCTGGCCGAATTGGCTAGGCCGCTTTCGGGGTCGGGCTTCTACGGGTGTGGCGCATAGGGTTGCCCTTTGCTGCGCTCACGAGCCGGTGAAGTCGATGACACCTCGGATGTTGCATCCCTCGCGCAAATGCTTGATCGCGTCGTTGATCTCGCCGAGCTTGTATCGCCGGGTGACGAGTTCGTCGAGCTTGAGATCGCCCGCCTCGTACATCGACAGCAGCATCGGCATGCTTACCCGCGGGTTCATCTCCCCGTAGAGGGAGCCCTTGAGGGTTTTGCAGGAGTTGACCATGTCGGCCAGGATGAGCGGCACGTTCATCTCCGATAGCGGGGTCATTCCGGTCAGCACGCACGTTCCGCCCTTACGTGTCATCAGCATGGCGACGGGGATCAACCCCGGGGCCGCCCTCTTCGACGATACCGGCGCCTTCGTGCCCGCCCAACAGCGGAAACCATTGGGGCACGGGCATTCCGACGGCTGCCATGGCGGCGGCCATATTCTGGTCGGGCACGCTGTCACCGGTGGCGAAATGGTCGTCCGAATGGCAGATGCCCGCAACGGCCATCTTCACCAGCACCTCTCCCGCCCGCGGGGGATCGATGTCGATGGTGGTGACGTCCCAGTCCTGACCGACACCATGAAGGACTGCTGCTTTCGTTTTCATCGAGGTCTCATTTCAGGTGGCTCGTGCCTTTCCTGCGGGCTAGATCCGGACGGGAGAGCCTGGACCCGGCATCACCGACCTGTCGATCCGGCCGACGGTTCACCGACCGTCGCCGGCGTGAACCGGGCGGCGGTCTAGCGCCATTTAAACCTCTAGATGTATCGTTTGTAAAGGCGCGTGAGCCACCGTCCCGGCGTCGACTGCGTCCGGGCTTTACGACCTGTTTGGCCCGTATTGGGAAGGATGGGCACCGAATTCATGGGGCGACGCTGAACCGAAAATGCCGGACAGTCAAGCTCGCGAGTGTGCTGGAATAGTGGCCGGTCGTGCGGTAGGGAGAGACGTGGCTAAGCGCACAACGCTGACGGGCTCGGCGGTGCAGGCCCAGACAGCGGGCAAGCCGAAGCAGATCGCCGACGAACTGCGTGCGCTGATCATCACCGGCGGGCTCGACGAAGGTGACCTACTGGGCACCGAGGCTGACCTGCTCGAACGGTTCGGTGTGTCGCGGCCGTCGTTGCGGGAGGCCTTGCGCATCCTGGAGGCCGAAGGTCTGATCTCGGTCGTGCGGGGCGCCCTCGGAGGTGTGGTCGTGCATCGGCCCGACCAGCGCACGACGGCACGGGCGGCCGCACTGGTGTTGCAATCACGCAGCGTCTCACTGGCCGATGTGTTCGACGCGAGTGCGGTCATCGAACCGGCGGCTGCTCGGATGGTCGCAACCTCGCGTGGCCACCAACGCGCAGCGAACCAGTTGCGGCAGGTGATTGTCGACCAGAAACGCACGGTAAACGATCCCTTGGCCAGCACAAACGCGATGATTCGATTTCATGGGGACATCGTGCGCCTCGCGGGAAACCAAACACTCATCCTCGTGACCGAGATGCTCAACGAGGTGATCGCGCGTGCGATTGCCGACGTGCTCACCCGCACGCGCCACGAACCTGTCACGGCGCGTCGGCGCACGATTCGCGCCCATGAGCTGCTCGTGGAGTTCATCGCGGCCGGCGATGGGGATGGGGCCCAAGCGCACTGGAACACTCACATGGCCCGGTTGCGCGGCTCGTTACTCGGCGAACACGCGGCCACCGTTGTCGACCTCAACCACCATCGCTGAAGGCGGTTCGTATCAGCGGCTGCGCGCCACCGTCTTTCGCGGCATCAGATGCGCAGTTGGTGCGCGGGCCGCCGCGGCGACTCGCAGCGATTGGAATAAACCTCTAGAGGTATAGCCAGGCGGTGACGCCAACCTGCGGTGCGTTCGGTTGGGTTTTGAAACGTCAGATGTTTATGCGCCTGCGGTGCGAGCCGGCGACTCCGGGAGTCGCGGTGAAGAATCGCCCCGCCGCAATAGGCTCGCGTCAGCGGTCGGCGCGTCCCGAACGCGAATTCGTCACCCTCGCGGCATAGGCCTGCAGAGCGGCGTAGTGCGCGCCCAGTAGCCGGGGCATCGCCGCCATCACGCGCCCGTCGGGCCCGATGAGGATCCTGGCTCGGTTCTTCTCGGCGCCTCGCAGAATGAGGCGGGCGGCCTTCTCGGGTGAGGTGAGCGCCGCGCGCGCAAAGAGTTTGGCCGCCTGGTCGGGATCCTCCGTATCGGCGGCGCGCATGTTGGTCCCGAAGTTGGTTCGGACCACCCCGGGGTGCACGCAGTGCACGGTCACCGGGTGGCGTTCGATGATCATCTCCTGCCGGAGCGCCTCGGTGAAACCCCGCACCGCGAACTTCGCCGTGCTGTAAGCCCCTTGGTAAGGCACCGCGATCAGCCCGAAGGCACTGGACAGGTTGACCAGCCGCGCCGGGCGCTGGGGAATACCCGACTCGATGAGTTGCGGCAGGAACGCCTTGGTCCCATTGACGACGCCGCCGACGTTGATCCCGATGAGCCAATCAAAATCGGTCCACGACATGTCAGCCACGCTCGCGAACAGGTCAACTCCCGCATTGTTGAACAACATCGAGGCCGGCCCGAGCTGCCGGTGCACGTCTTCGGCGAAACCCAACACGGCATCCCGGTCCGCCACATCGACCCGGTACGGCGTGACCCGGCCGGGCCGGCACGATGTTTGCGTCTCGGCGAGACCCTTGTCGTCGATGTCGGCCGCCGCGACATGCGCCCCGTCCTGGGTGAGCATCTGCGTCAATGCGCGGCCGATGCCGGAGCCGGCACCCGTGACTACCGCAACGCGGTCTTGGTAGTTCATGAATTGCCCGCCTCGACAATCGAGCGAATGCGGTCCACCGAGGTTTCAAGGTTTGTTTGAAGATCGCTACGTCGATCCCGGATGAACAGAAAGAGGTGTTCGAACAGCACGGCCCCGAAAGGCAATGGGACGCACATCCGGACGGCTTCGGTGAGACGCGACGTGCCGGCGGTGGAACCGGGTTCGATGAGATATGTCCACTGCGTCCAGTCCCCACCCATGGCCTGAACGACGAACGAGAACCGTTGTCCCGGAACTGCTTCGACGACGATCGCTTCGGTCCGCCACCGGCCCAGTCGCCGACGGTTCCAGGCTCGAAAACGGTCCGGAGCCAGCCACTGGGCACGCACCGTCTCCGGGCTCCACTCCGGGATCCGCGTGACGTCGGACACGACGGCGTAGATCCGGTCCTCGGAGGCGCGTACTTCAGTCGATGCCGTTAGCGTCTCGTCCTTCTGCAGCAACGACATCGCTCAACCATTCACGGCTTGCTCACGAGCCCACCGGTAGTCGGCCTTGCCCGAGGGGCTGCGCTCGATGACCGGACGGAAGACGATCGCCTTCGGAAGTTTGTAGCGCGCCAAAGTGTTTGAGGCGTGGGCGACCAGCTCGTCGGCCTCGACGCTGGCGCCCTCGGCCAGCGCCACGACCGCGACGACCTCCTGGCCCCACCGCTCGCTCGGCCGTCCGGCGACCACCACGTCGGCCACGGCGGGGTGCGACGCGATGGCCGTTTCGACCTCCTCGACGAAAATCTTCTCGCCGCCGGAGTTGATGGTCACCGAGTCGCGGCCGAGCAGTTCGACGGAGCCGTCGGCGCCGTGGCGGGCGCGGTCACCGGGAACGGCGTAGCGAACGCCGTCGATCACCGGAAAAGTCTTGGCGGTCTTGGCCGCATCACCCTTGTAGCCGAGCGGAACATAACCTCGCTGGGCCAGCCAGCCCATCCCGTCGTGCCCGGGTTCCAGGATGGCCGTCAGGTCCTCGGCGGCGACGAAGGTGTCCGGCCCGGCGTTGAACGTGCCGGTGGCTACCGCGCCCGAGGTGGACATGTGATGCATCTGGGCACCCGTCTCCGACGACCCGACGCCGTCGACGACAACGGCGTTCGGCAGCACTTCGATCAAGCGCTGCTTGACGTACGGGGTCAGCAGGGCGCCCCCGTTGGCGACGACCGCCAACGACGACACGTCGGCGATCCCCTTTTCGATCGCGGCAACCAGCGGGCGGGCCATCGCGTCACCCACCACGGTGACCACCGCGACCTTTTCCCGCTCGATGGTGCGCACCACGTCGTCGGCGTCCAAATGGTCGACGACCGTGGGGAAAACGACGGACTGCCCCGTCGTGATCGCCGTCATCACGCTCCACTGGGCCGCGCCGTGGATCAGCGGGGGCAGGATCATCAGCTTGGTGCCGGGACCCGAGGCCGCCCGCTCGACGATCCCATCGATGGACGCCGAGGGTTCGCCGGTCATCAGATTCCGCCCGCCGAAGGACGTCATGAAGATGTCGTGCTGGCGCCACAGCACGCCCTTCGGCATGCCCGTCGTGCCCCCGGTGTACAGGACGTACAGGTCGTCGGCGCAGTGCTGCACCGGCGGCGGCTCCGGCGACACGGACGCCAAAGCGGCCTCGTAATCGACGGCGCCCTCGAGCAAGTCGTTGCCCGAGCCGTCGGCGATCTGGATCAGCACGCGTAGCTGCGGAAGATCCGGCAAGATCTCGGCAACCCGTGGTGCAAATGCGCCGTGGTAGAGCAGCGCGGTGGCCCCCGAATCCGCCAGCAGATACTGGAGCTCGCTTTTGACGTAGCGGAAATTGACGTTGAACGGGGCCACCCGGGCCGCGAAGCTGCCCAGCAGCGCCTCGACGAATTCGTTCCCGTTGTAGGCGTAGAGGCCGAGCAGGTCCTGGCCCACCTCGTGGCCGGCCAGCGCGGAGCGCTCGGTGTGGCATCCCAAACCTTGCGAGTGCAGGTAGGCGGCGAGCCGGTTCGAGCGGTCGATCACCTGCGCGTAGGTGTACCGGCGATCGCCCTGGATGACCAGCTCCCGATCGGGGATGGCGGCCGCGACGGCCTTCGCGACGGCAGGCACCGTGAATGTTGTTGTGGTGTCCACTATTTCCTTTCCGCCGAGCAGACGCAGAATCGCATGCGCAAGGCTGGTGCGGTGCGATTCTGCATCTGCTCGCCAAACCGGGGTCCGCTCACGGCTGGTGGGGTAGCAGGCGAACCATCAGGCCGTTGGCTTCGCTGAGCAGCGTACCGTCGGCGGCTGTCATAGTAGCGTCAATGAAAACCTTCCGGCCGTCGACGTCGGTGATGCGGCCCTGAGCGGTCAGCGGCTGATCGATCGGGGTGATCTGCCGGTAGTCGACGTGCAGATAGGCCGTGCGCGTCGGCCGGATGTCCGCGGTGGACACGACCATGCCGAACAGCCAGTCGTAGAACAGCGGGATCATGCCGCCGTGCACGGCCCGGTTCCCGCCGATGTGCGAGGTGGTGAAATGACCGGCCATCGTGACGCCGTCGGCACCGGCATCGGTCACCATCCAGGGCGGCAGTAGGGGATGGGCCAGCCCGGGCAGGCTCAGCACCCGGCCGGCCACCGCCTCGACCTCGGGCACCTGGTGGCCATCCAGCAGCGCGCAGGCGTTCTCGATGTGCGCGGTCGCGGCGGCCCACAGCGCGGGGTCCGGCTTGGTGGACACGGTCAGGTCCTGCAGTCGGCGCAGTGCGGCGACGAACGGGCCCAGTTCCGCGGGAGCGTCCTCGACGGGCTTGACGTCGGGGAATCCGCCGCGAACTTCCGGCGCTGTGTCGGTCATCGCGCTTCCTCGTCCCAGGCCCGGAGCAGATCGTCGGTGCTGGTGATGGTGGCAAGCAGCGACAGCGTATTGGCGATCATCGCTGCACCATAGTCGGCGGGTATGCCGGCGACGGCGTCGCGGGGCAGGACCACCCGGTAGGCGGCGTTGACCGCGTCCATGACGAGGTTGGGGATCGCGATGTTCAGCGAAACACCCACCACGACAATGGTCGAGACGCCGAGATTGCGTAACACCGCGTCCAGATCGGTGCCGCCCATCGGCCCCACGCCGTGCCAGCGGCGCAAGACCAAATCCGAAGGCTCCGGACCTAATTCGGGCAGCACCTCCGCACCCGGCGTGCCGGGGGTGATGTCCACCTGGTTGCCGCCGCCCATCGCGAAGATCTTCGCGTTGTGGTTGGAGCCGAGCCCGTCGGGCCGCCGCTGCACCAGGCAATGCACGACCCGCACCCCGGCCGCGCGGGCCGCGGGCAGCAGGCGCGCGATGTTGGGCAACGCCTCGCGGCGGGCTTCCTCGGCCAGCATCGCCAGTCCGGCGTCGGGACCCATCACCGCGCCCTGGCACTCCTGGGCGACGATCGCGGTGTGCTCAGGTGCGACAAGTCCCGCCAGCCGGTCCGTCATGCGGGGGCGCCCACCGGCGCGACGTCATAGAACTGCGTCGCCCACTTCCTCAGCGCCATATAGCCTTTCGCATCGGTCTTCGACAGTGCCGGGTGTTCCACATACTTCTGGTAGCGCCAGATCTGCAGGTCGTCGAACACCGTGGACAGGAACTGCTTCTCGATGACGTCGCGCAGTTTTCCTTCCGGAACGTCCGCCGTGTCGCCGGGGATTCGCGGCCACCAGATCGAGTAGAACAGGTCCGAGCACTCGTCGTCGACCGGCGTGCAGGTGAAGATCAGCCGGTGGTTTTGCGCGCCCTCGAAGACGCTGATCGCCCCGCCGAGCCCGAACAGGTGGCTGTGAAACCGTAACGCGAGATCGTCGGGATTGTCGCTAGTTGCGTCCGGCCAGCCCGCGATGAACTGCCATTCGTGGTCGACGATCTTCCAGTCGAGCACCCGGGGCGTCACCGTGGCGTGGTGCACGTACTCGAAATGGGCGCTGTCGGGTGCGTTTTCGGCCACGATCTGCGGATGCACCGGTTCGCGCTCCGCGCGCCGGGAAAACTCCGGATACGCCCGGTAGTACTGGGCAGGATCGGTCTCGAATTGCGGGAACTTGCGGAAGATATCCGGCATTTCCCACTGTGGCTCCTTGCCGTCCGGGTGGTGCCAGATGAACACGCAGTCGTACTGCTCCCGGACGGGATACACCTTCAGCCGCAGCCCTCGGTTGGGCCGGTCCGGCTGATACGGGATGTATTTGTTGCAGCCGTCCGGCCCCCAGCGCCAGCCGTGGAAGGGGCACTCGACGCAGTCGCCGACCACCTTGCCGCCGTGGCCGATGTGGGCGCCGAGATGCTTGCAGTGCGCTTCCAAAACATGCAGCTCACCCTGCTCATCCCGGTAGGCCACCAGGTCCTCCCCGAAATAGCGCAGCGGCCGGACCTCGCCGACGGGAAACTCCGGGGACCAGCCGACCATGAACCAGCCGGTGACCTTCCAGGTGAAGGGAACTTTCACGCCAGTGCCTCCCGTGATCGTTGATACTAAATCCATTACAGTATAGATTTCAGCAGTCCGGCCCGCGCGCGGCAAGGAGTGACATGACGACAGCGGCTGACGAGCTGGAAGCCATCCGGCAACTGAAGGCGCGCTACTGCCGTTTTCTGGACACCGAAGACCTGGAGTCTTGGTGCGACGTGTTCACCACCGACGTGGTCGTGACGCTGGACATGGCGGTGTCCACCGCGGGTGCCGACCCTCAGACCGCGCCCCCGATCGAGGGGGTGGGGAACTTCGCACCGATGGTGATGGGGGGCTTCGGGGGAAACCTGAGCCGAACCATCTTGAAGATAACCGGCGGCGACGATGGCTGAAGCTGATACCTCCTACGACGTCCTCGTCATCGGCGCCGGGTTCTCCGGGCTGTACATGCTGCACCGGCTGCGGCAACTCGGGCTACGTACCCGCGTGCTGGAGATGGCCGAAAGCGTGGGCGGCACCTGGCTTTTCAACCGCTATCCCGGCGCGCGGTGCGACATCGAGAGCATCGAATACTCCTACAGCTTCTCCGAAGAGATCCAGCAGGAGTGGGTGTGGACGGAGTCGATGCCGGCCCAGCCGGAGATCGAGGCCTACCTGAACTTCGTGGCCGACCGGCTCGACCTTCGCCGCGACATCCAATTCGGCACCAAGGTCGTCGCGATGACGTTCGACCACGAAGCCGCGATGTGGTCGGTGCGCACCGAATCCGACGACATTTTCCGGGTTCCCTTCGTCGTCGCCGCCTCGGGCATCCTGTCCGTACCGCTGGAGCCGGACATCCCCGGGATGGACACGTTCGCCGGGGCGTCGCTGTTCACCAGCCGCTGGCCCGAGGGCGGCGTCGACCTCACCGGCAAGCGCGTCGGCGTCATCGGCACCGGCTCGACCGGCGTGCAACTCATCCCCGTCGTCGCCCGAGAAGCCCTGCAATTGTCGGTGTTTCAGCGATCACCGGCATACACCTTGCCGTGGCGGGTGCATCGCTTCGAGCCGGGCGAGCTCGACGACATGAAGGCCCGTTACGGCGAAATCCGTGCGGCCCAGCGCGCCCACCCGATCGGCGCGGCCCGGCTGAGCGCGTTTTCCGTCCTGCTCGAAATGCTCGGCAGGCCGCCACTGAAGTCGGCGACGCGCGAAGAGCAACTGCGCGCCATCGAGGAGAACGGCGTCATGGGCGCACTGAACTGGGGCGACATCTTCTTCGACATCGACGCCAACCGGATGGCCGCCAAGTTGTACGGCGAGGCGGTGGCCCGGATCGTCAAGGACCCGGACACCGCCGCCTCCCTGGTTCCCGTGCACCCCTTCGCCTGTAAGCGCCCGATCATCGACCAGGGCTACTACGAGACGTTCAACCGAGACAACGTCACCCTCGTCGACCTGCGAAAGTCGCCGATCCGCGAAGTCACACCCGCCGGCATCCGCACCGAGGACCGGTTGCACGAACTCGATGCCATCGTCTACGCCACCGGTTTTGACGCCATGACCGGCGCGCTGAGCCGCATCGACGTCCGTGGCCGCGGCGGTGTCTCGCTCGGCGAATTCTGGGCCACCGAAGGCCCGCTGTCGTACCTGGGTCTGGCGGTCGCCGGGTTCCCGAACCTCTTCACGGTTCAGGGCCCGGGCAGCCCGAGCGCCGCGACGAACTTCGTCGCCGCCCTCGAACAGCACGTGGAGTGGATCGGCGACTGCCTCGCGTATCTGCGCGCCAACGACATCCGCACCATCGAGGCGCTCAGCACCGCTCAGCAGGAGTGGATCGACCACACCACGGCGCTCGTCGCGCCTACGGTTCTGGTCCACTCGTCGTGCAACTCCTGGTACAACGGTGGCAACGTGCCGGGCAAGAAACGGATGTATATGGGCTACACCGGCGGAATCCCCGAATACCGGCGGCGCTGCGACGAAATCGCGGCAAGCGGATACACCGGATTCAAACTGGCTTAGCTGTTGAAGGTGAGCGACATGGCGAAGGCATTGAACGGGCTGAGCCTGGCCAAAGATGTGGCCCGGGAACTCGCAATGCTGGTGCCGCGAACGGTGGCCGGTCTGCAGGAGTCCACCGGTTGGTCCCCGCTGTCGCCACGCGGTGTCCGCCAGTTCGGTGAGGTCATGCTCGACGAGCTTGTGCTGAGCGGCTTTTCGCTGCTGGGCGGCAGCCCCGCGGCGATGCGCCCGCTGGATGCGTGCACCGCGGCCGCCGAGGAGCTCTCGACGCTCGGCATCGACCGGGCGCACGCCGAGCCGAAACCGTTGCGGGCCGCCTCGATACGCCGGCGCCGTATCGCCGGCCTGGCATACGAACGGCTGACCTTCGAACACGATCCGGCCCTGCCGCCGACCCTGGAGGCCGACGGGTTGGGCGGGCCGGCGCGAGCGGTGGTGCACGTGTGCCGGCACCGCGACGGGCCCAGACCGTGGCTGGTATGGGTGCACGGCGCCGGTCAGGGCGGCACCGAAGACCTGCTGATGTCCGGCATCGGCCGGATACATCGCAAACTGGGCTTCAACATCGCGATGCCGGTGCAGCCGGGCCACGGGTGCCGACGCGGCCACTGGCCGGCCTATCCCGACATGGATCCGCTCGGCAACGTCGCGGGAATGATGCGGGTCGTCTCGGAGGTGCGCGCCGTGGTGCGCTGGGCGCAGGCGCAAGCCACCGCCGTTGTGGTGGCCGGGATTTCGATGGGCACCCCGGTGGCCGCGCTGGTGTCGCACCTGGAAAAGCGGATCGATGCGGTGGCCCTGTACACGCCCATCCTGGGGCTCAACGCGATGATCGCGCGACACCTTCAGCGGTGGGGGCCGTCGCGCGACGGATTCCGCGAGTTGCTGGAATCTCCCGTGGTCACCCAGCTGACCTCGGTGATCGACCCCCTGGCGGTCACACCCTCGCCGCCACCGGAGCGCCGCCTCATCGTCGGGGCGTGGCACGACCGGATGGCGATGCGTGAGCCCACGAACGCGCTGCAGGAACGCTGGGCCGGCCAGTTGTATTGGTACGACGGCAGCCACGTCGGGCACATTTTCTCCCGGCGCGTGCAGCGCATCACCGACCGATTCCTGCGCGACGCGGTGCCCGGCTGATGGCGCCGACCTGGACGGCACGGACGGTGGTCGAGCTCTACAACCTCGTCGTGTGGAATGAGCGCAACATCGAGCTGGCCGAGGAGCTGTTGGGCGACACCGTCATTCGGCACGAGGTCGGTGCTTCGCGCACGCTGACCCACGCCGAAGCGGTCCAGCGGGTGGTGGACATGTGGCAGGTGGCCGAATCGTTGCACTTCGACCTCAATGTCGTCATCGAGGGCGAGGACGGCGAACACGTGGCGATCGTCTACGACTCGACGATCAGGACCAAGGACGGCACCCAAACCAACATCGCCAGCATGGAGGTGTTCCGCGTGGTCGATGGCAAGATTACCGAGGTGTGGAACTGCGGCTACCAGCAAGGGGTTTGGAATTGAGTGACCGTACGCTTGATGAATTGGGCTTCTATCTGCTGGCCGGCGCCGGGGGTGAGGGCCCGGCTGCATTGATGGACGAGGCCCGTCGCGGCGAGGAACTCGGCTTCGGCACCGGATTCATCTCCGAGCGGTGGAACGTCAAAGAGGCGTCGTCGCTCGTCGGGGCGGCGTGCGCGGTGACCACCCGCATGCAGATCGCCACCGCCGCAACCAATCACAACACCCGCCACCCGCTGATCACGGGATCGTGGGCGACCACGATGCATCGCCTTTCCGGCGGCCGATTCACCCTGGGCGTCGGCCGGGGCATCGCCGCAATCTACGGGGCCTTCGGCATACCGGCGGTGACGACGGCGCAAATGGAGGATTGGGCCCAGGTCATGCGCCGACTGTGGCACGGCGAGCTGATCTTCAACCACGACGGCCCGATGGGCAAGTACCCCATCCTGTTTCTCGATCCGGACTTCAACGAAGACATCCGGTTGGCCCTGGTGGCGTTCGGCCCTAACACGCTCGCGCTCGGAGGCCGGGCCTTCGACGACGTCATACTGCACACCTACTTCACCCCGGAAACCTTGCAGCGCAGCGTCAAAACCGTGAAGGCGGCCGCGGAGAAGGCGGGCCGCGACCCCGACAGTGTACGGGTGTGGTCGTGCTTCGCGACCGTCGGCGACCACCTGCCCGAAGAGTTGCGGCTGAAGAAGACCGTCGCGCGGCTGGCCACTTATCTACAGGGCTACGGCGACCTGCTCGTCCAAACCAATGACTGGGATCCCGCTGTGCTGCAACGGTTCCGCGAAGACCCGGTCGTCACGTCGATCGCCGGCGGGATCGACCACAAGGGCACGCCCGAGCAGATCGAGCACATCGCGACGCTGATCCCCGACGAATGGCTGGAGCCCTCGGCGACCGGGACGGCCGAACAGTGCGTGGACCGCATCCGCAAGGAGTTCGACTACGGGGCCGACGCGGTCATCATGCATGGCGCCACCCCCGACGAGCTCGAGCCGATCGTGACCTATTACCGCGAAAGTGCAACTGGCGACGCGTTTCCCGAGAGGCGCAGTCGGTAGATGCACTCTCGCGGCGGTTCTAAGGCAGGATGACGGTCCGGGTTACCGGCTCGGCGGCGGCCTGCCTGCTCGACAGGCCGCGCTTCAAGGACGCGAGCAGGGCGTCGCGTGTCTCGCGGGGATCGATCAGTTCGTCGAACCCCATGTGCTCGGCCGAGCGGTAGGAGGCCTCCAGCTCGGCGTTACGCAGCTTGGCCGAAAGGTCTTCGCCCGCGTGTGAGGCGCGGCTGAGGGCCGCGGCGCTCATGGCGCCCATCGTGGCACCGGGGTAGGCGAAGGTCGCGACCTGATGGTCGAAACCCAACAGCGACATGACCATCGACCCGAAGCCGTACGCCTTGCGCAGTGTGAGGTGCAGCTTCAACGTGGTAGCGGCCGTTTGCGCGGCGAACATCCGCGCGCCGGCCCGCAGCACGCCGGTGCGTTCGGATCGGCTGCCGGGCAGCATCCCGGGGTTGTCGGCGAGGAACACGATCGGCAGGTGGAAGGAATCGGCCACCATGATGAAGTGGGCCGCCTTGTCGGCGGCGTCGGCGTCGATGGAGCCCGCGAGCACCTGCGGCTGGTTGGCCACCACCGCGACGGGGTGGCCGCCGAGGTGGGCGAGTGCGCAGATGATCGCCTTGCCGAACTGGGGCTGCACTTCGAACCAGTCGGGGCTGTCGAAGACCACATCGAGCACGGCGCGCATGTCGTAAACGCGGCGGTTGTCCCGGGAGACGATGTCGAGCAGCTCCGGCGTCGGCCGCGGTGCGCAGGCCGCACCGGACGGTTGCGGCGACGGGTACGACCACGCGCTGGGCGGGAAGTACGACAGGTAGCGGCGGACGTCGTCAAGCACCGCTTCGTCGTCCTCGGCGACATTGTGGATCACGCCGCTGGGCAACGCGACGCCCGGCCCGCCCAGGTCCTCTTTCGAAATGTCTTCTCCGGTCGACTCTTTGACGACGGGGGGCCCTGCGGTGAAGATCGCGCCCTGCCGGCTCATGATCCGGAAGTCGCAAACGGGTGCCACCAGTGCGCCGTGTCCGGCCGAGGGGCCGAGGACGGCGGCGACGGTCGGGACGCGCCCGGAGCATTGCGCCTGCGCGAGCAGGTCGGTCGGGGTGCGCCCGTAATGCCCGCCGGTGGGGCGGAAGCCGGCGCCTTCGAGCAGCATGATCAGCGGGATCTTGTCGCGCAGCGCCAGTTCGGCGATGCGGTACCGCTTGGAATTGCCGCCGGGCCCGATGCTGCCGGCCAGGGTGGTGAAGTCCTCGGCGCCCAGCATCACCGGTGAGCCGTTGAGCTCGCCGGAGCCCACGACCAGGCCGTCGGCCGCGGTCTCACCGCCGACCAGGGTGCCGAGCTCGCGGAACGTGCCCGGGTCGAGGAGGTACTCGATCCGAGCGCGGGCGTCGAGCTTGCCCTTGTTGCGGTGCTTGTCGAGCCGCTCCGGCCCGCCCATTTCGAGCGCGTGCTGACGGCGTCGCTCGAGATCGTCGAGCGTTTCTCCCCAGTCCTGGGCTTTCGGCATGCCTATGTCCTACCTCATAGAGGATTCGTCGCGCGAGCAGTCCTTATGGTGGCGACCCGTCCCCCGCAAGCGGGAGGTGCCCCCGGCGCCGGCTACGCCGCGCTTGCGATCGCCACGTTGCGGGGTCACATACTGGATTGCTTACGGTAAAGTTACCCGCAGTCCTGATGCCCCGTCCCTCGAGGTCCGTCTTTCGCCGGCGGGGACGCCCCGAATCGAGGAGTTTCACCAGTGAGCACCACCACGATGGACGAGGCCGCCAACCTGCTGACGGACCCGTTGGCGTACACCGACGAGCAGCGGCTGCATGCGGCGCTGACTCACCTGCGCGCCAACGCTCCGGTGTCGCGGGTGGAGGTGCCGAATTACCGGCCGTTCTGGGCGATCACCAAACACGCCGACATCATGGACATCGAGCGGGAAAACATGCTCTTCACCAACTGGCCGCGACCGGTGTTGACGACCGCCGAAGGCGACGAGATGCAGGCCGCCGTCGGCGTGCGCACATTGATCCACCTGGACGACCCGCAGCACCGGGTGGTGCGCGCGATCGGCTCCGACTGGTTTCGCCCAAAGGCGATGCGGGCCCTGAAGGTTCGCGTCGACGAGCTGGCCAAGATCTACGTCGACAAGATGATGGCGGTCGGTCCCGAATGCGACTTCGTTCAGGAAGTCGCCGTCAATTACCCGCTCTACGTGATCATGTCGCTGCTGGGCCTGCCCGAGGCCGACTTTCCCCGCATGCTCAAGCTGACGCAGGAATTGTTCGGCAGCGACGACTCCGAATTCAAGCGCGGCAGCTCCAACGAGGACCAGCTGCCGGCGCTGCTCGACATGTTCCAATACTTCAACGGCGTGACGGCGTCCCGCCGCGAACACCCGACCGAGGATCTCGCCTCGGCGATCGCCAACGCCCGCGTCGACGGCGAACCCCTGTCGGACATCGACACCGTCTCCTACTACCTGATCGTCGCCACCGCGGGCCACGACACCACCAGCGCCACCATCTCCGGTGGCCTGCAGGCGCTCATCGAAAACCCCGACCAGCTGCACCGCTTGCGCGACAACCTCGACCTGATGCCACTGGCCACCGACGAGATGATCCGCTGGGTGACGCCGGTCAAGGAGTTCATGCGCACCGCCGCCAGCGACACTGTCGTGCGCGGAGTCCCCATTGCCGCAGGCGAATCCGTGCTGCTGTCCTACGTGTCGGCCAACCGCGACGAGGAAGTCTTCGACGAGCCTTTCCGCTTCGACGTCGGTCGCGACCCCAACAAGCACCTGGCCTTCGGCTATGGCGTGCACTTCTGCATGGGCGCGGCGCTGGCCCGCATGGAGGTCAGCAGCTTCTTCTCAGAGCTGCTGCCACGCCTGGAATCCATTGAGTTGACCGGCGACCCGGAGCTGGTCGCCAC
This sequence comes from Mycobacterium sp. WUMAC-067, assembly GCF_020217485.1. Taxonomy (GTDB): domain Bacteria; phylum Actinomycetota; class Actinomycetes; order Mycobacteriales; family Mycobacteriaceae; genus Mycobacterium. The sequence continues at coordinate 223,468 of NZ_JAEKMI010000002.1, forward strand.
GACCTTCGTCGGCGGGCTCAAGCACCTGCCGGTTCGTTACTCACTGCGGCGGTGATCGATACACTCCTGCGGTGACGTCAAAGACGATCGTCATCACGGGCGCCAGCGACGGCATCGGTGCGGCGGCGGCCCGCCGGATCAGCCGTGGCGGGCACAACGTCGTGCTGGTGGGGCGGTCGGAAAGCAAGACCGCGGCCATGGCCGCGGAGTTGGGCGCCGACTATTTCCTGGCCGACTTCGCCGACCTGTCCCAAGTTCGGGCGCTGGCAGACAAAATCCGGTCCGCCTGCCCGCGCATCGACGTATTGGGCAACAACGCCGGAGGAGTGTTCTCGAAGCTCCGGAGAACCCCCGACGGCCATGAGATCACTTTTCAGGTCAACTACCTGGCGCCGTTCTTGCTCACCACGCTGTTGCTGGACGTGCTCATCGGCTCGCATGCCACGATCGTCAACACGTCCAGCTCGTCACAGCGGCTGCTGCGCAATGTCAAGCTCGCCGATTTCGACACGACGGAACGGCGCCGGCCCAGCACCGCCTACGCGGTGGCGAAGTTGGCAAACATCTTGTTCACCAAGGAATTAGATCGGCGCTATCGGGCCGATGGTCTTTCGCTGGCAGTGGTTCACCCCGGTTTCGTCAACACCAACATCGGTCATTCGTCCGGCTCGCGGTTTCTGACGACCATGCAACGCACGCCCGCTAGCCGAATGATCAAGTCCGCGGATGATGGCGCCGATCAGCTGGTCTGGTTGGCGACCAGCGTGCCCGGCGTCGACTGGACGGTCGGCGAATACTACGCGAAAGGCAAAGTCGCCAAAGCCAATCGGGCGGCCTACGATCCGATCCTCGCGCGCCAACTCTGGGATCACGCCCTGGCCAAGCTCCCTTAGCACCATCCCCTTCGATACTTGCTAGTATCCATTCGATACCGTCGAGTATGCTGCTGACCATGTCCCCTGTCAAGCCGCACCGAACCCGCCCCACCCGCGGCGAGGTTCGCGACCGGATCCTGGACGCAGCGTCGAAGGTTTTCGCCGCCGAAGGCTTCGCCGGGGCCACCATCGATGCCATCGGCCAGGCCGCAGGTTTCACCAAGGGCGCGGTCTACTCGAATTTCGAATCCAAAGACGAGCTGTTTTTGGCCCTGCTCGACCGCGAGTTCGAGCTCCGCGGTGAGCAGATCGCCACAGCGCTGGACAGCAGCGGTGGCGACACCGGTGCGGCCGCACGGGAATTGAGCCGGTCATGGCTGGACGCAGTTCGCGACCATTCCGACTTCTACGTGCTGTTCGTCGAATACTGGCTGCGCGCCCAGCGTGACCACCAGCTGCGCGAGCGTCTCATCGAACGCCGCCGCGCCGCCGCCGCCGACCAAGCGGTGCACATCGTCAAATCGAGCCCGTCCGTGGCGTCCGATCGAGAGCTGGCCGACCTCGCCCAGCTCGTCGTCACGATCAACCTCGGCGTGGCGATGGAAGAGGTCCTGCGTCCCGGGACCATCAACCCCGACCTGCTAGCGCAGCTGGTCACCGCGGTGCTGGAATCTATCCGGGCTTCCGCCGGTCAGGAAGGACCTCACCATGGATGCGAATGACGGGCCGGACGCGGTGGCGCCGGTGATCATCGCCCGCGGGTTAGGCGTCGACGGCGAGCACGGCCCCCTATTTTCGGATATCGATCTCGCCCTCACACCGGGTTTTCACGCTATCCAGATGCCCGGCGGGCCGGGGCAGACCACGCTGCTGCTGACGCTCGCGGGGCGTTTCAGGCCGAGCCACGGCACGCTGACCGTCCTCGGCGAAACAACCCCGCGCGCGATCCGCCGGCAATGCTCGATCGCGGCCTTCGACGACATCGACGAGCTGGAGGATTCGGTGACCGTGGAGACCGTGCTCGCCGAGCAACGACGGTGGCTGGCGCCGTGGTATTCATCGGTGCCGCTTCAATCGGGTCCGGCCGAGCTGACCGAGGTCTTCGGCGAGATGACCCCCCCGTCCGGCGACACCTACATCGTCGAATTGTCAGACCTCGAACTGTTTCTGCTGCGCATCACGCTCGCGTTGTTGTCGAATCGTCCGATCCTGGTGGTCGGCGACCTCGAACAGGTTCGTGACAATTCCCGGCGAACGGTCGCGGTCGACAGGCTCGGCGTGATCGCGGAGCAGCGCACCGTCGTCGTCGGGGTGACCAACCCGCTCGGCACGGACTCGCCCGACCACGAACTACACGATCACCGCATCCCGACCGGAGAGGGCTGAACGATGTTGGCTGGACTGGCCTTTGGCTCGGAGATCAAACGTTTCGGCCGTAGCCGATTGACGCGCGTGGCCATCGTCGTACTGATGCTGCTGCCCCTGGTGTACGGGGCGCTGTACCTGTGGGCGTTCTGGGATCCGTTCGGCCACACCAACAAGATGCCGGTGGCGCTGGTCAACTCCGACCGCGGCGCCGTCGTATCCGGGCAGCAGTTCAATGCCGGCGCGGAGATCGCCAAGAGCCTGACCGCGGACGGCGGCCTTGACTGGCACGTCGTGGACTTACCGGAGGCACGCAACGGAGTCGACCACGGCAAGTACTACTTCATGGTCGAATTACCGCCAGATTTCAGCGCGGCCGTCGCGTCGCCGGTGACCGGGCAACCCAAGAAGGCCAACCTGATCGCCGTCTACAACGACGCCAACAACTACATCTCGACGAGTATCGGTCGTACCGCCATCGGCCAGGTGCTCAACGCGGTATCCAGCCGGATCTCGGGACAGGCCGTCAATCAGATGCTGTCGGTGGTGGTTTCGTCGGGATCAGGTATCAAGCAGGCCGCAGACGGGGCCGCGCAACTCGATGACGGCGCGGGCCAGCTGGTGGGCGGCCTGGACACCGCGCGGTCCGGCTCGGCAACGCTTGCCGCTGGTGCCAAGCAACTGTCAGACGGAATCAACCAGGCCACCGACCCGCTGCTCGCGGTGACCAAGGCGGTGTCGCAAATCGGCGGCAGCACGCAGCAATTGCAACAGGGCGCAGCCGCACTTGCGCAGGCCAACGACCAGCTCGGTACCATCGCCGCGGCGCAGGATGCCGCCGCAAACTCGCTGTCATCGGTGATCGATCAGCTCTCCGCGCGACAGGATCCGCTCGCGAACAACCTGCGCGGCATCCAGGATCAGCTCCGGGGTCACCAGTTCACACCCCAGATCCGCCAGCAACTCACCGATGCGCAGAACGCGGCGATCGCCATGACATCGGGGCTGCGTAACCCGGGCAGCCCCCTCGGGTCGGCGCTCGACCAGGTCGGCAGCAAGGGACAGGAGCTGACGAACAAGCTCACCCAGCTGCGCGACGGAGCCCAGCAAGTCGCCACCGGCAACGCCGAATTGGCCGGTGGCATTGCCAAGCTCGACGACGGGGCACGACAGCTCAAGGCGGGATCGGCCGAGCTGGCGACCAAACTCGCCGACGGGGCCAAGCAGGTACCCAACTGGACAAGCCAGCAAAAGGATGCGGTTGCCGACACAATTGGTGGTCCGGTGCAACTCGAGGCCTCGCATGAGAATGCCGCGCCCAACTTCGGCACCGGGATGGCTCCGTTCTTCCTCACGCTCGCCTTGTTCTTCGGTGCGTTGGTGCTGTGGATGGTGCTGCGGCCCTTGCAGTCTCGCGCGATCGCGGCGGAAGTGCTCGCGTTCCGCGTGGTCCTCGCCAGCTACCTGCCCGCCGCCGCGATCGCGCTATTCCAAGCGGTCATTCTCTACTGCGTGGTCCGGTTCGCCCTCGGTATGCACGCCGTCCATCCGGCGGCCATGCTGGGGTTCATGGTGCTGATTTCCAGTGCGTTCGTAGCCGCAACGCAGGCGATCAACGCGCTTGTCGGTCCAGCGGTGGGCCGGGTGCTGATCATGGCTCTACTCATGTTGCAGCTCGTCAGCGCGGGCGGCATGTATCCCGTGGAAACCACGTCACGGCCATTCCAGATCCTGCACCGCTTCGACCCGATGACCTATGGCGTCAACGGGCTCCGGCAGCTGATCCTCGGCGGCATCGACGCCCGGCTATGGCAGGCGATCATCGTGCTGGCCGGGATAACCGCTGCCGCACTGGCGATCTCCTGCCTGTCGGCGCGACGAGACAGGGTCTGGAATCTCAGTAGGCTGATCCCCGCGATCAAGATGTAAGCAGAGCTTCAGCCGATCCCGAAATCGATGATGCCCCGGACGATTTTGCCGTTGAGCAGATCGTCGTAGGCGTCGTTGACCTCGTCGAGGCGATAGCGCTTGGTGATCATCTCGTCGAGCTGCAACTGACCTGTCTCATACAGCCTCGCCAACCTGGCGATGTCGGCCTTCGGGTTACATGAGCCAAAGATGGTGCCCGCCAACGTCTTATTGGTCAGGATGAAATCCTGCAAGTCGATCTTGACGGACCGGGTCAACTGCGACGTCATGCCGGTGAGCACACACGTGCCGCCCTTGCGCGTGAGCCGCACCGCGTCGCGCACGTCGTCGGCGGTGATCAACGACGGTGAGACCACCACGGCGTCGGCCATCACCCCGTAGGTCAGACCCCGCACCAGGTCCAGCGCCTCGGCGGTCGTCGCCACGCTGTGCGTCGCACCGAATTGCAAAGCCGATTTCTGTTTGAAGTCAACAGGATCGACGGCCACGATCTGGGCGGCGCCGTTGATGCGGGCACCCTGGATGGCGCCCGTGCCGATCCCGCCGACGCCGATCACCACGAGGGTATCGCCCGCACGCATGTTGGACCGGTTGGCGACGGAACCGTATCCGGTCGGGATGGCGCAGGACAACAGCGCGCTCGACGTCAGTGGCAGATGTTGCTCGATCTTCACCAGTGAATTCGTCGAGACCACGGTGTGTTCGGCGAAGGCGCCGATCTTGGAAATATGACCCAACTTCCGGCCGTCGGCGGTGTGGTGGCGGAACGTGCCGTCGGTCGGCATTCCCGGAACCATGGTGCCGATGCCCTGGTCGCAGAGGTACTCGATTCCACTGGCACACCAACGGCATTGGCCGCACACGGCGACGAAGGACATCACCACGTGGTCACCCGGCGCGACATCGGTGACGCCGGGGCCGACCTCACGCACGATGCCGGCGCCTTCGTGGCCGCCGATCGTCGGGAACATGGTCGGCAGCCCGAGGGATCGCATCACCTCATTGGGCGCCGACATGTCGCCTTTGAGGATGTGGTCGTCGGAGTGGCACAGGCCGGCGGCGGCCATCTGCACCAGGACTTCGCCGGCCTTGGGCGGGTCCAGTTCGAAATCTTCGACGGACCACGGGCCGCCAACGTCGTGCAGGATCGCTGCGCGGCTTTTCATGCGGCGGGCGTGAAGGTGACCGGAAGCTTGTTCGGCGACCGGAATGTGAGCCCGACGATCTTGGACTCCTCCCCGGTTCCGTCGTCGGGCACGAACGCCAAATCCTCGACGCGGTCGAACAGGCTGTTCAACATGACCCGCGTTTCCAGTCGCGCCAGATGCATGCCGAGGCACATGTGAATGCCGCCCGCGAAGGCGATGTGGGCCTGGCGCGGGCGGCAGATGTCGAACGTGTTGGGGTCGCTCCAGCGGCTCTCGTCGCGATTGGCCGAACCCATACACATGTCGATCTGGGCGTTGGCCGGGATTGTCTTACCGCCGATTTCGACCTCCTCGGTCGTGGTGCGCATGACCATGGTCAGTGGCGTTTCGAAACGCAGGCCCTCCTCGATCGCCATCGGCAGCAACGACCGGTCCCGGCGGACCATCGCCAGCTGCTCGGGGTGGGTCAGCAGCAGATAGAGCAGATTGCCCGACGAACGGTACGTGGTTTCCAGGCCGGCGGGAAGCAGCAATCGCAAGAAGGAGATGATGGCCTCGTCGGTGAGCTTCTCGCCGTCGATCTCCGCGGCGACCAGGTCGCCGATGATGCCATCGGTGAGCTTGCGCCTGCGCTGCTCGACCTGTTTGAGGAAATAGTCGTAGAGCTCCGTGGCGGCGTTCAACCCCGCCTCGATGTCGGTCGGGATCGAGATGAGGTCGAGCGATAGGCGGCGGAACAGGTCGAGATCTTCGGCGGGCAGACCGAGCAGCGTGGAGATGATCCGCGTCGGGAACTCGAAGGTCACCGCCTTCACCAGGTCCGCCTGGCCCTCGTTTTGGATTTCTTCGACGAGCTGATCGCACACCGGCCCGATGACCGATGGCTCCCACCGCGCCAGGGCGGTGGCGCGGAAGGCTTTGGCCACCAGATTGCGATGGTCGTGGTGTTCCCTGCCGCCCATCGCCAAAATGGTGTGTCCCATCACCAGCCCGATGGTCTTGTCGTAGGCGGCCGACGTGAAGACCCGGTCATCGCGAAAAGCCTGGGACACACCGTCGTAACCGAACAGGACCCATTCGTCGTCGGGCCGCAATTCCTCCGGCAGCTGCCCGGAATCGGCCAGGGAGCCATGCCAGACCGGGTCCGTGTGCCGCATGTATTCGAAAAAGGGATAGGGGCTGGTTTCGCCGGTGAAGTCGAGCGGGGGGACCACGGGCTGACCGTTCGGGTCAGTGCTGAGCGTCATCAGCGCTTCCTCCTGGAAACAACCGAGTAAGGCCGTTCGCGCGGACCGATTGACGACCGCCCGCTAGTCCACGGCGGGTTTGTACCGAGCGGAATTTAGCTATCATAGTATAAATAGCAACGAAGCCCAACGGCTTGCTGCGATCGTCGCGTCGGGAGTCTTCTCGCGCCGATGCCTACCTCGTCTGCCTCCGGCGAAAAGCTCAGGTCTACCTTGAAGGTGGTTTAGCGTGCATGACGAGCCGGAGAAATTGAGTAGGTATGACACAGACGAACCTGGCCCGGCCCCATGGCCTCACCCGCATCGACCCGGTATTGCGCGATGCCGCCGTTGAGTTAGGCGTCTTCGAGTTCCGCGCCGAGACGTTGGCCGCCGAGCGGGAGCACGCCAACCTGCTGGCCGCCCAGCGCGCCGCGGCGGCCGACACCGCTGGCGTCTTGATCGACTCCCGATCCATTGCCGGGCCGGGTGGCCAGTTGGGGCTTCGTTTGTACCGCGGCCGCACCGAATCCGCCGCGCCCCTGGTGGTGTACGCGCACGGCGGCGGGTTCGTCACCGGGAACCTGGAGACAGACCATGCGCACTGCGTGGAGCTGGCCCGCGACGGCGGCTGTCTGGTGGTTTCCGTCGACTACCGGCTGGCGCCCGAAAATCCGTGTCCGGCCGCGCTGGACGACGTCGAAGCGGCCTTCCGCTACGCGGTCGACCACAGCGCGGAGCTGGACGCCGACGCCAGCCGCATCGCGGTCATGGGCCGGGACGCCGGCGCGGCGCTGGTCGCGAGCCTGACCCAGCGCATGTTCGACCAGGAAGGTCCACCCATCCTGATGCAGATCCTGCATCAGCCGATGCTCGACTCCGATGCCACGCCGTCGCGTCGCGAGTTCCAGCGCACCCCGGGTCTCAATGGTCCGGCCGTTAGCCGGGCCTGGAACCACTACCTCGGCCACGCCAGCGCCAGTGGGCAACACGTCCCCGCGCACCGGGCGAACCTCGAGGGGCTGCCACCCACGTTCGTCAGCTGCTCCGAAATCGATCCCTGCCGAGACGAGGCCATCGACTACGCCAATCGGCTGCTGCATGCCTACGTCCACACCGAACTGCATGTGATTGCGGCGACCTTCAATGGCTTCGACTCGATGGTGCCGGATTGGATTGTTTCCCAGGAGAACCGGGCGCTGCACGCCCAGGCGGTACGCCGTGTGTTCGCCATGTAGGAAGGGCTCGTCCGGGTAGACCCGGGCGGTTTCCGCGATTCCCCGAGGCGCACGTTCGGCACGGTTTTTACCGACCGAACTCCGGTATCTCTTACCGTATCGCCCGTTGCTAACATCGGAATCGCCAGCCAACCGAGGACCGATCGGGCGGATGATCAAATACCCAAACCGTTTCCGTTGCACCCGCAGCGATCGAATGTCAAGAAGGATCCCCTCGGCGCCATGACCACCATCGACTCTCCCGAAAAGATCCTTTTCACCTCGACCACCCAAGCCTTTCTCGAAAAGGAGGCGCCGCTGCGTCGGGTGCGGGAGCTACACGCCGAGGGCGCGTCGTTTGACCCCGCGTGGTGGCGGCGCGCCGCGGAGCTCGGCTGGGCGGGGCTGCTCGTCCCGGAGGAGCTGGGCGGGGGAAGCGTGTCGGAGAGCGGGTTTGCCGACCTGGCGACGGTCGCCGAGCAACTCGGAAAGACGGTGGCGCCCGGGCCGCTGTATCCGGTCAGCACCGTCCTGTCGGCGCTCGCCGACTGCACGAACTCGGCCGCGCACAGCGACGCCATCGAGGCGCTGATAGCGGGTGAAACGGTGGCGTCGTGGGCGGTTTGTGAGCCCGGCCAGGGGTGGGCGCCGCTCGATCCCTCGGTGACGGCCACCGAGACCGACGCCGGCTACCGCATCGACGGCATCAAGGACCGCGTCGAGGCGGGCGCCCAGAGCGCGGCGCTGCTGGTGGTGGCGCGCAGCGGGGCGAATGCCGCTGAGATTCGCCAGTTTCTGGTCCCGACGGACGCGTCCGGCGTCAGCATCGAGCCCCAGCAGTCGGTGGACCTGGTCAAGCAATACGCGCGCGTGCGTTTCGACGGTGTCGTCGTACCACGGTCCGCGGCGGTCGGCACCGCCGACGAGACGGCCGCGCTGGTCGATCGACAAAGCCAGATAGCCCAGGTGTTGCAATGCGCCGAGGTGGTCGGCGTCCTGCAGACGGTGTTCGACTTCACCACCCAGTGGGCGCTGGACCGGCACACATTCGGCCGGCCGCTGGCGTCGTATCAGGCCCTCAAACACAAGTTCGCCGATATGAAGCTGTGGCTGGAGGCCTGCCGGGCCACCACGTGGGCGGCGGTGGACGACGTGGCCGCCCGCGCGCCGCAAGCGGGTTTGTCGGCCAGCATCGCGAAGTCCTACGTGGGGGAGATGGCCGGCCAGATCGTCCAGGCCTGCGTGCAGATGCACGGCGGCATCGGCGTCACCTGGGAGCATGACCTGCACCTGTATCTTCGCCGGGTTGCGTTGTACCGCGGCATGTTTGGGACGCCGGAGGAACATAACCTGCGGGTGTACGAGTTCGAAAAGGCGGGTCGTTCGGACAGATGACGCAGACCGAATCCGTCGCAGAGTTCGCCGCCCGGGCCAGGGCATGGCTGGCCGACAACATGCCCGCCATCGACCGCGACTCCCCGCCACCGGCCCCGCGTGACGATGCACGGGCGTGGCTGCGGGCGCGAGAGCTGCAAAAGCGCTTGTACGACGGCGGTTTCGCCGGCATCTGTTTTCCCCGCGAGTACGGCGGGCTGGGGCTGGACTACGAATACCAGCAGGCATTCGACGCCGAAACCCTGGACTACGAAATGCCCTTGATCCTCAACACCCCGACGTTCACCATCTGCTGTGCGACGCTGCTTGACACCGGCAGCGAAGACCAGAAGAAGCAGCACATCGCCGCGGCGCTGCGCGGCGAAGAGGTGCTGGTGCAATTGTTGAGCGAACCCAGCGGCGGATCGGATCTGGCCGGCGTGCTCACCCGGGCCGAACGCGACGGCGACCGTTGGATCATCAACGGCGCCAAGACCTGGAGCACGAGCGCGTTCGCCGCCGATTACGGCCTGTGCCTGGCCCGCACGAATTGGGATGTGCCCAAGCACGAAGGCCTGACCATGTTCCTGGTGCCCATCGCTCATCCGGGAATCACGTTGCTGCACATCACCATGCTGAGTGGTTCCACCGAATTCTGCGAGGAGTTCCTCGACGGAGTCGACGTTGGGGACGACGCCGTTGTCGGGGAGGTCAACGGCGGCTGGGCGGTGGCCTCGCGGCAGCTGTATCACGAACGGCGGGCGGTGGGGCAGGGCTCGGAGTTCGCCAGCGGTGGCGGCAGCGAGGGCGGCAACGCGATCCCGGTCGATTACGTGAGCCTCGTGGAGAAGACCGGACAAGCCGACGACCAACGCGTGCGCGAGAAGGCCGGCCGCGTCCTGGTGCACCGTGCCGTCGCCGAGCAGTTGATCGGCCATGTGTACCGCAGTGTCAGGGACGGCGTCCTGCCGCCGGCGGCCGGAACGCTCATCAGATTGTTTCACTCCGAGACCGTGACCACGGATGTCGACACCGCGTTGGAGATCGTGGGAAGCGCCGGCGTGGTGGGGGAGCAGGGCGCCGGCCTGGAGGCGGGGTTGCGTTACTTGTCCCGGCAGACGGTCGCGATCGGCGGCGGCACAACGGAAATGGCCCGCAACGTGATCGGCGAGCGGGTGCTGGGCTTCCCCCGTGAATATGCCGCCGATCGCGGGGTGCCGTTCAACCAGGTGCGGCACGGCGAGCGATCCGAGCGGTCTTAGCCTTCGGCCACGACGTTCTCGGCGAGACCGCTGACCACCGGGATCTGCACCAGTGACAAGACGTGGTGCGCAGGGGTTCCTGGCGGGGCCACCAGCACGTACTCGCTGCCCTGTCGTTGCGCCCGCTCCCGCGCGGCGGCGAGAGCGCTGACGCCCGCCGATCCGAGGTGGGTGACGGCGCTGAGATCGATGGTCAACGGTGCGACGCCGGAACGGCTTTCGACCGCGATCTGACGGTCCAGGGTGGACGCGGTGTTGGAATCGACGTCGCCGCTGACCACGATGCGGCCCGGTTCGGTGACCGCGGAGACGAACTCGGAGTCGTGTGCCCGACGACCGGCCGCGCGGCTGATCAGCGAGTCCGTGACGAAGTCCGCCGGCCGCGACAGGTGGTGCCTCACACTGGCGGTCGTTCCATCGGGGCCGTGACTGACGTGCGCGTGTGACACCAAGGCTTCGGCCATGGCGAGGCCGCGGCCGCGGCCGGTCTCGCCTTCGCGGTGATCCTTCCACCGTCCGCGGTCGATCACCGAGACGTGCAGATCGCCATCGCCGGACAGCGTCGCTTCGACGACGACGCCGTCGGAGACCTCGGTGGCGTACCCGTGCTCGACCGCGTTCTCGACGAACTCCGAAATCGCGTGCACGACATCGGAGATGTCGTCCGCGTCGGCGCCGATCTCCGACAGCCACTGCCGCAGCCGATTGCGTACCGTGCGGGCGGTCTGCAGCGTGGCGTCCAGCGTCATGTTCAGCGGCGCGGGCGGTGTGCGGCGCTGCGCCGCAAGGAGCGTCACGTCGTCGCTGTAGCCGGTCGACCGCAGCAGTAATTCCAGTGTCTCCGAACAGATTCGGTCGACCGGTCGCTCCGATGATGCGATGACAAAGCCGCGTTGCCCTCCGGCGATATTCGCGGCCAGCTCGGCGAATTCGGCGGTGCTGGCGCCCAGTGGCCGGCCGGGTCGCTCGATCAGGCCGTCGGTGTACAGCAGGATCGAGTCGCCCACGTCAAGGAATTCGGTGCGGACCGGAAAGCCGGTGCCGCTGCCGAGCGGGCCCGCGCCGGAGGGCTCGAGATAGCGCGAGGTCGCGTCCGACGTCACCAGCAGCGGTGGTGGGTGACCAACGGTGCAGTACCGGAATTCGCCGGTGCCGAAGTCGAGCGCTCCGACGCAAATCGTGGCCGTGTTCGACCCGGGCACGTGCTTGCGGAATCGGTCGACGGCCTCGAGCGCCTCGGCGATCGGATATCCCGCAACGACCTGCATCCGCAGTGCGGTCCGCAGTTGCGACATCACCGCGGCCGCTTCGACACCATGGCCGACGACGTCACCGACGACGAGAACCAGCCTGTCCCCCAGGGGAATCGCATCGAACCAGTCGCCACCGGCCGCGGTGTCTTCCGTGGCGACGAGATACTGCGCGGTCACGTCCGCGCCGGGAATGACGGGCACCGACGGCGCCAGCAACGCCTGCTGCATGACGGTGGCGGAATCGCGGACGTTGCGGTACCGCTCGGACAGCTCCTCGAGGCGCGCTTCGGCCGCCATCCGCATTTGCACCCGGTCCGTGACGTCGGTGAACGCGAGCTGCACGCCCTCGATCGTGCCGTCCTGGGCGTGGCGCGGCGAGACGATGAAGTCGAAGAAGTGTTCCTGCGCTCGGCCCGCGCCTTCGAAGTCGGCTTGGACCCGCCACTCTGTTCCTGACTGCGGCTCGCCCGTCTGGTACACCCGGTCGAACATCTGGATGATTTCCTGGCTCACAAGCTCGGGATAGACGTCGCGGGCCAGCAGGCCGATCGAGTCGAGGGGAGGACTGAGGATGCGGTAAGCCGCGTTGACCGCGACGAATCGGTGGTCGGGCCCCTCGAGCCCGACCAACAGCATGGGGACATGCTCGAAGACGCGCCGTACATCGTCGGCCGCACCAACGGTTCTGTCCCAGTCCTTTTCGGCCACCATCTGGCCGTTCCTCCTCGCAGTTTCGACGGGCCTGCGGGCAATCAGAGTCGTAAACCGGGTCAAATGAGTTGACTTATTCAGCGCACGTAGGTGTTCAGATTAGCAATGGTATTAGTTGCATACCGCAACGGTTTGATACCGGAGTGTTATATCGCCGAATCCGGCGACAGGCAAAATTGACGTCGCCGCAAATCGCGATAGCCGTCGACGCGGGTGCGCGCGTGCGGAAAGGGCTTGCCCGAGTGCGTCATCGGCAGCGTCATGCGAATTCGTCGCGCCGTGTCCGCAGGTGCATTCCGGAAGGCCGGTTACGCGTTGCCGGGCGAGCGAGTTCGCGATGGGTCACCCAAAACTACAGGCGCACAAAATATTTCGGCCGACCTACCGGACGGCGCCGGGCACCCGATCAGGCCGAGACGGGCTTTTTTGAAGCCGGCGCGGAAACCTTCATCAGCTTCATCAGGTTGCCGCCCATGATCTTTGCCTTGTCCTCGTCGCTGAAGTCGGCCAGCTCGTCGACGAAGGTGATCGGGTCTTTCAAGCCCTCGGGGTGCGGCCAGTCCGATCCGAAGACCACCCGGTCCGTGCCCACCATGTTGACGATCTCGGTGAACCGGTCCTCCCAGAACGGGCTGACGTACACGCACCGCTTGAACGTCTCGATCGGGTCCTCGGCGAACGCTTGCGGCATCTTCTTGTAGACGCCCTTGAGGCCCCGGAACAGGGTCGGCACCCAGTCGGCGCCATTCTCGATCGACAGTATCCGCAGGTCAGGGTTGCGGGTCAGCGCGCCATGGCAGATCAGGGCGCCAAACGCGTCCTCGATCGGGCGATGGCCCATGGCCAGGCTGCGGAAGGCGGTCGGCTTGAACGGCAGGAACTCGTCGCCCGGCTCCCAGATGTTGAGCAACTCGGAGTAGCCGCTATCCGAAGCGTGCATCGAAACGGGGATCTCGGCGCGCACGCAGGCCTGCCAGAACGGATCGAACTCTTCGAGCCCGAACGACCGGCTGCCGCGGTAGCCGGGCACCGGCGCCGGACGCACCAGGACGGTGCGGGCGCCGCGCTCCAGGCACCACTGCAATTCCTCGAGCGCGCGGTCGACGATCGGCAGGGTGATCACCGGGGTGGCGAAGATGCGGTCCTGGTAGTTGAACGACCACTGCTCGTACATCCACTCGTTGAGCGCGTGGATGACGTCATGGGTCATCTCCGGGTCGTCCTTCATGCGCTCCTCGACGAGGCTGGCCAGTGTCGGGAACATCAGCGCGAAGTCGATGCCGAGTTCGTCCATGACCTCCAGGCGTGCGCCCGGTTCGCGGAAGGCAGGGATGGCTTTCATTGGCTCGCCGAGGATTTCGCGGTAGCTCTTGCCCTGCGAGCCGTGGCGGAAGTAGTCCTCCTGGGCGCCCGGGCGGGCCACCACTTCGAACGTCGGGTTCGGGATGTATTCGCTGATGTGGCCGCGCACAACGATCTTGGTGCGGCCGCGGACCTGGACGTAGTCGATGACGTTCTTGCGTTTGTCCGGCAGGAACTTGGTCAGCGCTTCCTGCGGCTCGTACATGTGGTTGTCCGCGTCGAAAACGGGGAAGGGAAGCTCGCGAGACGGCATGGCGATCTCCTTGCAAAGATTCTGAATTCTCACTGCCCGGTAACGACGTTACCACTCCTGGGCAACGAGGTATACCCGCGCCTACCCGTCCGCCTGCGGCCCGATGGTCGGCGTTGTGCCGTTGATGATGGCGAAGTTCACGGTGGCGGTGGCGAGCAGTTCGTCGTCGCCGTCCCCGAAGATGTCCACCTGCATCACCATCGCCCGCCGTCCGGATCGCAACACCTTGGGCACCGCGAACGCCGCGCCCTGCCGGACGGGTCGCAGGTAGCGGACAAACAGATCCGAGGTCGTCATCGTGGTGCCGGGCTCCAAATACTCCAGCCCGAATTGCCCGCCCGCCACGTCCACCAGCGTCGCGATCAGGCCCCCCTGCAGGGCGCCGGACGTGTTGACCACCTGCGGGCTGACCGGCATGGTCATGGCGAATTCACCGTTGCGGCTTCCCGGGCGCATGCCGATCTGAGCGAACAGCTCGGCCAGCGACGGGACCGTCGACTCTTCGTCGGTTTCGCGGATGCCGAGGGCGCGGCTGCAGAAGTCGTAGAGGTGGCCGGTATCGACGGGTGCGCCGTTCAATTCCGAACCCAGCCAATGCAATCGCTGCGCGCCCATCACCGTCTGCATGACGATGGCGGCCGACGCGCCGACGTCCAATCCGGGGTTGAAGACCCCTTCGGTGATGCCCTGCCCGACGATGTCGCGAATCAGCCGGTGCAACGGTGAGAGCACGCGGGCGTAATCGCGGGGACGGGTCTCGGCCAGGTGCTGGTTGTACAGGGTCAGCGCCCGATTCAGGCTGTCCTGGGTGCTCGATTCCGGTTGCTGGCTGAGCCGGTCGATCAGCAATTTCAAGGCCGAGGTGCTGTCCAGCCCGTCGGTCTCAGCGCGCCACGCCTGCACCGATTGGGCGATGGTTCGGTCGAACAGCGCCAGCAGCAGTTCGTCCTTGCTGGCGAAGTGTTGGTAGAAGGCCCGCAGCGAAGTCTTGGAGCGTGCCACGACCTCCTGCACGGTGAAGTCGGTGCGTCCCGTTTCCCCCAGAATCGCGACGGCGGTCTTGATGAAGCGGTCGCCGCGCGTCACTTCGGCTTCCTCATTAGGGGCGGTCATCGGCGCTGGTCCCTTCCGTGGCGCAATCCTTGCGCTCCGAGAATGAGGTTACCGCGCTTCGTGGCGTGTCCGCGATGCCCAGGACCGGCCGCCGTCCCCCCTGGTGACGGCGCACCGCCCCGCCGCACGCAAATCGACCGGGCCGACCCCCATTTTCACGGTGCGTTTGTTGACGTCACATTTGATTTTGCTGTCATTGAAATTCTCGATGCGGCCGAATATGCCCGCTGACCAACGGTCCGACGCTCAGCCGCCGCGGGCCTCGATCATCGCCGAGCGGTTCACCTTGGTGGCTGCGGTGCGCGGTATCGCGTCGACGAATTCGACCGTCTTGGGCGCCTTGTAGGGCGCAAGGCGGCTCTTGGCGTACTCGATCACGTCCCGTTCGGTGAGGGGCTCGGCGCCGTCGGCGTCGGCGCGCTGGATCACCGCGTGCACGCGGCGCCCCCACTGCGGATCGGCAAGGCCGATCACGACGACGTCGGCGATTCCGGGGTGGCCGGCCAGCGCCGACTCGACTTCGGCCGGAAAGACATTGGCGCCGCCGCTGACGATCATGTCCACACGGCGGTCCACGATGTAGAGAAAGCCGTCCTCGTCGAGGTGGCCCATGTCCCCGGCGGAGCGGAAGCCGTCCTCCGTCGACGGAAGCGGGGGCGCCCCACCCAGGTAGCGGTACCCCGCGCTCATCGGCGCTCGCAGGTACACGTCCCCGTCCTCGCCGGGTCCCAGCGGCCGCTTCTCGGCGTCCAGAATGCGGATCTCGGTGTCCCGGAAACCGCGACCCACGCTGCCCGGGTGGGCAAGCCACTCGTCGCCGCGCAGCGCTGTGAGCCCCAGGTTTTCGGTCATGCCGTACGCCGTCACGATCTGCTCCGGGCTGAGCAGTTCGAACCAGGTGTGCAGCAGCGACGGCGGCATCACCGCGGCGCCCTGCAGGATGAACACGATGCTGGACAGGTCGCGCTCCCGGACGTCGGGCCGGGCCGCGATGCGCGCCAGCATGGTGGGCGTCGCGGTGAAATTGGTGATCCGGAAGCGCTCGATTACGTCGAGAGCCAATGCGGCGTCGAACTTTTCGAGTATCACCAGATGGTCGCCCGCCAGCAGCATGAGGAAGGTGGCGAAGCCGTTGGTGTGATACATCGGCGCGGGCACCATGATCGTCTGTGGCTGGGAAACCGGTGTCCAGTTCGACAGGAACGGTTCGCCCTGCTGGGGGACCCACAGCGACGGCGCCAGGTTCAGGATCACCTTGGGCACGCCGGTGGAACCGCTGCTGCAGATTCCGTTGGCGGTGGGGGAGACGGCCACCGGCAGGGGACCGTCGGACTCGCCGGCCGCGCGGGTGTCGAGTTCCCAGCGGCTCTTTTCGTCGACGACGACGACGGGATCGATCACCTCGCGTACCCGGTCGCGCTCCCACTCGGGAAGATCCCAGTGCATGGGCACCGGAACCGCGCCGATCTTCCAGCACCCCAGCGTCGCCAGCACAAGATGCGCGGAGTTCGGGATGGCAAGGGCCACAAGGGAACCGGTCGCGGCCCCGTTGGCGGCAAGGGCCCGACCCCACTGGTTGGCGCGGGCGTCGAGCTCGCCGAATGTCAGCGTATGCGCGGTGCCGTCGAGCGCCACGATCGTGACGCCGGTATCGTCCGGACGTTGTTCGGCGAGCTCTTGCAGCTTGGTTCCGAACGGAACTCCGTCCGCGAACGGGTTTTCCGCCGCGTCGGCCGCGACGGGTTCGCTACTCACCTGCGCCGTTCCTCCTCAATCATCGTGCGGCGGCTCACGCGGATACCGGCTCGCTGAACAGCGTCTCCAGCGACCCGTCCGACACGCTGGGGATCAGGCGCAGGGCGAGTTCCTCGGTGCCCAGCGGCAACCGGATCAGCGGCTGGGTGTGCCGGTCGAGCACGCTGACGTCGGACTCGTCGCAGAAACCCAGGGCTCCGAGTAACTGGTGCGACGTGCGCATCACCTGCCGCGCGGTGTCGGCGGCTTTGAGCCGAAGGACCAGGGCGTCGGCCGAATGGATCTGCGACGGCAGCGATTCGGGTCGGCAGATCGTATATTTCGCGAGTTCGTGCAGCCCGCGCACCGCGACGGCGGCGTCCGCGACGGCAAACCTGACGGCCTGAAAGTCCGCGAGCGGCTTGCCGAACTGAATCCGGGCGCGCACGTGTTCGGTGACAATCTGCAACGACTGCTGCACCGCTCCCAGAATCCGCCATGATCCCAGCACGAGATGAAGATTAACGTCGGCGGCTCCGACGCTTCCCTCGGGTGCGCCCAGGGTGGCCGGAACCAGGAACGGCCCCAGCTTGGCGCCGGTCCGCGCCGCCGGCTGCGGCCGGTACCGGTTGCCGTCCAGGTCCGCGGCGATCCAGTCGCCGGCCAGATCTCCGTGGTCGATGCGCGGGGCCTTCGGATTCACCAGGGCCAGGCGCGCGCCGTCGATCGACAGCAGCTCCTCCACCAGTGGATAGGGCAGCACTGTGGCGCCGGCGGCCTGGCACAGCACCGCGGCAGCCAGCAGATCGTCCGGGGCCGAGCGCACGTCGAGGTCGAACGCGCCCACCTCGTTCAACGCGGCGCGCGCCGCGTCGCGGACGGTGTCGTCGGCCTCGGCGCGCAGCGCGGCCGGCGGTCCACCCAATCGGGTTAGTCGCTTGCCCGCGACCGCGGCGAAATCGCTGATGTCTTGTGGCAGATCGGTTTTCATCGACTTCCTCCCAACACGTCCCGTGCCACCAGCATCTTCTGCACTTCGATGGTGCCCGATGCCACGGTGGCCGCCTGTGCGTAACGCCAATGGTCTTCGATCGCCCCGTGCAGTGGCGCGGAGCTGCCGCTGTCCAGCGCCGTGGGGCCCAGCACGTCGAACAGCAGCTCGGCGACCTGCTGATCGAGGGTCGTCGTGACGATGCGGGCGGCGCTGGCGGCCGCGCCCGCCGCCGGATCGTCCTGCAGTGACACGGCGCGATAGGCCAGCAGCCGGGCGACGCGCAGGTCGACGAGCGCCCGCACCCACCGGGTGCGAATCGTCTCGGGCAGCTCGTCCCATTCGTCGCCGAGCCGGCTGCGCATCCGTTCGAGCAGCGACTCGCACCGCGCGTACCGGGCGATGCCCACCCGCTCGAAGGCCAGCGCTTCGCGCATCACCCGCCACCCGTCACCGACCTCACCGAGCACGTCGCCGGGAAACGCCTGCACGTCGTCGAGGAACATCTCGTTGAGGTGGTGCGGCCCCAGCATCGACGGGATCGGCCGGACGGTGAAACCGGGGCGGTCCATCGGGATCAGAAACAGGGTGAGCCGCTGGTGTTTTGGGGCGTCTGGGTCGGTGCACGCCGCCAGCACGCACCAAGAAGCCATCAGCGCATAGGACGTCCACACCTTCTGGCCGGTGATGCGCCAACCGTCGCCGTCGGGAACGGCGCGGGTGCGCAACGACACCAGGTCGGTGCCGGCCTCGGGCTCCGAAAAGCCTTGGCACCAGATGACGTCCCCGGCGGCGATGGCCGCCAGGTGCTTGGCTTTCTGTTCCTCGGTCCCGTAGCGCATCAGCGCCGGACCGACCCAGTTGATCCCCATGTACTGCGGACCGCGGGGCTCATGTTGGGCCCACATCTCCTCGCGCAGCACCGTCTGCTGCCAGACCGAACCACCGCCGCCGCCATGCTCTTTCGGCCACGCCAGCGCGAGCAGTCCCTCGGTGGCCAGTAGTTTGCAGAACGTCTCGGTGGTGGCGAGGTCCTGCGGGTTTTCGGTGCACGCGCCGAGGAAGTCGGCGGGGATGTGGTTGGCTACCAGCTCGCGCAGGTGGCTTCGCAGTTGTCCGGCGTCGTCGCCGAGGTCGTAGTCCATCGTGGTCATCCCTTCGGCAGTCCGAGCAGCCGCTCGGCGATGATGTTGCGCTGCACCTCCGACGTGCCGCCGTAGATGGTCGCGGCCAGCGCGTCCTGACGTTCGAACAGCAGGTCCGGGTCGGCGGCCGACTCCGGGCCCGCCGTGGCCGCGCCCAGTTCCCAAACACGCTGCAACGTAAGCGATCCGAGCAGCTTCATGGTGTCGGCTTCCGGGCTGGGCCGCCCGGCCAGTTCGTTGCCCAGCGCGCGATATCCGGTGGCCCGCAAGGCTTCGGCGTCGGCGAGCAGCGAGCCGAGCTCGGCGTAGACGTCGTGGCCCAGGCCCGTGCCGGAGCGAACCGCGTCGAGCCCGCGTTTGATCTCGACCCAGTTCATGATCCAGATCATCTGGCGTTCATGCTGCAGCGACGACAGGGCGACATTCCAGCCGCCGTTGAGCGGCCCCAGCAGATTGTCGGCCGGCACCTCGACGTCGTCGAGGAAGACCTCGCAGAATGTTTCGTCGGAGATCGAGGCCATGCGGATGGGCTCGATCCTGACGCCGGGCGCGTGCAGGTCCAAAATGAGGCACGAAATGCCGCGGTGTTTCGGCGCATCGGGATCCGTGCGCGCATACAGGGTGCACCACCGCGACTCGTGGGCCTGGGTGGTCCAGATCTTGTGACCGTTGACCCGGAACACGTCTCCATCAGGGCCACAGCGTTCGGCGCGGGTGCGCAGTCCGGCGAAATCGGACCCGGCCTCGGGTTCGGACATGCCCAGCGCCCACCACTCGTCACCGCGTAACAGCGGAACGAGCAGCCGCTCGACCTGGGCGGCGGTGCCGAACTGACGAATGCCGGGCGCGGCGACGTTGGGGCCGGCGATGTTGGGCAGTTTGGGCGCAGAGCGCAGCGCGGCCTCGAGCCGGACCTCCATGGCGTCGCGCAAGCCCAGGGACCGGCCGCCGTGCTCGCGAGGCCAGGTCGGCTGGATCCACCCGGCCTCGAAGGCGGCCCGTTGGTAGTCGCGCCGCAGGCCCAGGTCCCACCGGTACTGCCGGTACTTCTCGTAGTAGTCGTCGGGCAGAAACTCCGTCAGCCACCGACCGAATTCCTCAACGACGATGCTCATCGGCACCGCTCCTCCTCATCGCTGCGTCCCCCGCAAGCGGGAGGTGCCCCCGCTGCATCGTCGCCGGTGCGGCTCACGCGGCGCCTCCGCAGAATCGG
This sequence comes from Mycobacterium sp. WUMAC-067, assembly GCF_020217485.1. Taxonomy (GTDB): domain Bacteria; phylum Actinomycetota; class Actinomycetes; order Mycobacteriales; family Mycobacteriaceae; genus Mycobacterium. Next base: position 243,639 of record NZ_JAEKMI010000002.1, read on the forward strand.
CGGCCCACCTCGTGATAGAGCGCGCGACTGTCGCCCAGCAGCGCGGCGCCCTGCCAAGCGCGCCTGACATAGAGGTGCACGTCGTGTTCCCAGGTCTGTCCGAGCGCGCCGTGCACCTGGACCGCGGTGCGCGCGCACGCGGCGGCCGCGTCACCGGCCGCCGCTTTCGCGAGGGCGGCGGAGGTCCACGCATCGCCGGGCGTCGCGGCCGGGTCGGAAAGGCGCGCCGCGGCCGCATAGGTGAGACTGCGGGCGCGTTCCAGGCCGACGTAGTTGTCGGCCAGCGCGTGCTTGATTCCCTGGAATGCGCCGATCGGTTGGCCGAACTGGCGCCGCGACTTCGCGTGCTCGACGGAGCGGTGCAACGCGGCGCTCGCCACGCCGACCAGGTCGGCGGCGCAGGCCACCCACGGCGCCGTCAGCGCCGATTCGACGTCGACGCTCGCGGCGGCCGCGGGCACGGCGTCGATGTCGACCGCAGCCAATGGCTGGGCGGGGTCGGTGGGTTCAGCCGCCGGCACCACGGTGACACCGTCGCCGCCACGGACGACCGCCGCCACGGTGTCACCGGCGTCGTCGCGGGCGAGGGTGACGACCAGCTCGGCGCGCGACAGGTGGGGGACCGCGACGGCGCGGCCGCGCATCCGCCCGTCACGCAGTGTCATCGGCGCGCCGGGCAGTCGCGACCCGGGTGCGTGGACGGCCAACGTGGCCACGGCGCCACCGGCGATGTCGGCCAGGACGGAGTCGAGGCCGGCGGCCCGCAGCACGCCCGCGGCCAGACCGACGCTGCTCAGCAACGGGATTGGCGCGAGCGCGGCACCGCATTCCTCGAGCACCACGGCCAGCTCGACCGGCCCGTAGTCGGTTGCTTGGGGGGCGGCGAGTTCGGTCCAGCCGAGGTCGACGACCGTCTTCCACAGGGCGCGCCAGCGCTCCGGATCGGTGATCGCTTGACGCGCGGCCTCAGGCGGGCACTCCGTACGTAATATGTCGCGTACGGCGTCGCGCAGCGACAACTGTTCCGAGTTCAGCCCTACATCCATAAGACCTCTAACATAGTAAAGATAATAAACTAGCCCGGCCGGTGCAATCGCACCGAATCACACGCATAGGTGGCGCATGGTCGAGTGGTATCTGTTCCTGCCGCAGGTCCGGTTGTCGGCGGCCGACATCGCGGAGCGGGCGCGCCACGCCGAGGCCAGTGGTTTCGACGGCATCGCGTTCATCGATCACCTCGAGGCGCCCGGGCTGCCCGACGAAAGCATCTGGGAGGCAATGGGGATCGCCACCTGGGTGGCCGCCAAGACCGAACGGCTGCGGATCGGTCATCTGGTGCTCTGCGACGCGTTCCGCCACCCCGCGGTGCTCGCCAAACAGGCCGTCACCCTCTCGGAGGCGTCCGGCGGCCGATTCGAGCTCGGCCTGGGGTCGGGGTCGTGGCCCGCGGAGTTCGCCAGATTCGATGTCGGCCAGCAGGATCCGAAAGCACGGGTCGCTCAACTCGACCGCCACCTGAAGCTGCTCAGGCAGTACTGGGGCGACGGGATGGGGGAGGGCGAGTCGGCGCCGCAGGCGCCGCGACGGTCGCACCCGATACCGCTGGTCCTGGGTGGCAGCGGTCCCCGGATGATGGAACTCGTTCGCAGATACGCGGATTGGTGGAATCTGCCGGCGCATCAGCTCGACAAGCTGCCGAAACTGGCCGGGGCCGCGGGAACCGCCCGGTTGTCGACCCAGCAGATGGTGGGCTTTGTTCGGTCGGGAACCGATCCCGATGCCGTGCGCGAGGTGAGCACCCGCCGATTCGGCAACCTGGGATCCGGACTGATCTGCGGGGCTGCCGACGAGCTGTTCGGGCACTTCACCGGACTGGCCGGCCAGGGGGTCGAGCGGTTCTATGTCTGGTTCGCCGACTTCGCCGCACCGGACTCCCTGCACGAGTTCGGCGAATCGGTGATCAAGCCCTTTCCGGCGCCGTAGGCGTCAACCCCGTTGCGCGCGGCGGCGGGCCTCGGTGGGCACGACCGGCGGTCGCGCGAAAGGGCCGCGCTCCACCGCGGACAGGCGGATCTCCGGCAAGTCGACCGACGGGTCAACGGTATCCAGCCACACGACCGCTTCGGCGACATCCGAGACCGCGATCGCGTACATCTCGAACGGAACGTCCTGCAGCATCTCGGTGGCCACCGGGCCCGGCGTGACGACATGCACGCTGATGCCGTCGCGATCGACTTCGAGCGCCAGGGCCCGCGCGAACGCGTTCATGCCGGCTTTTGAGGCGGAATAGGCGGTGCGCGCCGGCATCGGCTCGTGTGCCGCCGAGGACGAGATGAACACCAGCCGCGAGCCCGGCTTCATCCTGGGCAGCACCGCGGACGTCACCACGAAGCACGAATCCAGGTTCGCCGACATGATGGCCTGCCACTGCTCGAACGTCTGCTTGCGCGCGTAGGTTCCGCCGAGCGTTCCCGCCGCGTGGACAACGAGGTCGATTTCCCCCAATGCGCTTATCGCGGTGGGGAATCCGAGCGGATCGGAGGCGTCGGCCACCACATGACGCGCACCGATCTCCTCGGCCGCGGCGCGCAGCGGGCCTTCCCGGCGAGCCGAGAGCACCACATCGTAGCCGCGCTCAACCAGCTTGCGGGCGCACCCTTTTCCGATCCCGCCGCTGCCGCCGGTGACCAATGCGGTTCGCATGACCGTTGCAGGCCGCCCTTCAGGATTGGCGAATATCCCGCGACCGCGACAAGGCCTGCGGGGACAGCGCATAGATGCGTTGATCGTGCTGACCGGACAGCACGTAGGTCTGGGTGTCGGCAAGGTGGCGCCCGGCGATACGACGGGCCCGGTCGACGTTGCCCTCCGCGATCGTCTCGGTCAGCTTGACGTGCGTGGTGAGCACCGCGCGGCGCTGAGCCAGCGAAGGGTAGGTGCCCCGCGACGCGCTCTCGTCGGCCCACTGCCGTTCGTGACTGGTCCACAGCGTCTCCAGGCTGCCCACGACGGCGATGATCGTGTGGTTGCCGCAGCCGCGGACGACGAGATCATGGAATTCACGGCCGATTTCGGTGAACCGGCGGCCGTCTTCGAGGTGTTCGGCCATCGACTCGTTGATCCGCGTGAGTTCGGGCACCAGGGTCTCGGCCCGGTCCGGGCGGCGGGCGGCCAGCGCGGCGCAGGCGGGCTCGAGTTCCTGTAACGCCATACCGAGATCGGCCACCTCAACGGACTCGCTCTGCAGCAACAGGCCGAGCATGTAGGCGGCGCTGGTCTTCGCCGGGGCGTGCACGACGGCACCGCCACGGTTCCCGCGCCGCACCGACACCAGCCCCTCGGTTTCCAGGATCCGCAAGGCCTCACGCAGCGACACCAAGCTCACGTTGAACTGTTCGACGAGCACCTCTTGCCGCGGCAGGAGATCGCCATCGGCGAGGTCGCCGTCGATGATCTGACGGCGCAACTCATCGGCTACGATTTCGGCGATCCGCGGCGCCGACAACCGGCGCCGGGCGTCGGGGCCAATTCCCAAGGCGGTCATCCGATCCTCGAACAAATCAACTCGCTGGCTTAGCTATTTTAGCAGTAATGATATAAATAGCTTCTCTGATCGCGCGTCGATCGGAAGGGCGGGTGCAAGTGAGCGAGCGGTCCGAAAGCCGGCCGACACCGCTACACGATTTGCGTGTCGTCGAGATCAGTGACCGGATAGCGGGCAGCTACTGCGGGAAGCTGCTGCTCGACGCGGGCGCTCAGGTCTACAAAATCGAACCGCCGCAAGGGGATTGGCTGCGGCGGTATACCGCCAGCGGTTCGCCGGTCGCCGAAAACGGCACCGCGCCCTTTTTCAGCTACCTCAACGCCGGCAAGCGCAGCATGACGTTCGCCCCCGGTGGCTCGGATTCGTCGCGACTGCGCGCCATGCTGGGCGCCGCCGACGTCGTCGTCGTCACCGCCGGCTCGGCGCAGGCCGCGGCGATGGGCATCGACCCGCGGCAACTGCTGGAACATTCGCCGCGGGCCGTCATCGTTACGATCTCCGATTTCGGCTGGGCCGGACCCTACGCGGACCGCGCCGCCAGCGAGTTCACCTTGCAAGCGTGGGCGGGCTCGCCCGGCTTCCGCGGCGATCCCGCGGGGCCCCCGATTTCCATCGGCGGCGACCTGGGCGAGTACATGGGCGGTGTGTTCGCGGCGTTCGGCGCGTTGGCCGTGCGCCGCCGCGTCGAGCGCGGCGGGCCCGGCGAGCATCTCGACCTGTCCATGCTCGAAGCGCTCACCACGATGCAGAGCAGCGAATGGCTGCATTCGCAACTGCTGCGCGTCCCGCCGATCCGCCGCACCACCGAGGTGCCGTCGATCGAGCCCGCCAAGGACGGCTACGTCGGGATCACCATGGTGACCGGGCAGCAGTGGCTCGACTTCGCCGCGATGGTCGAATGCCCGCAACTGGAGGAGATCGAGCAACTGCGGTTTCAGATCGGCCGGTGGCAATACCGCGACCTGATCCGCGAACAGATCCATCCCTGGCTGGCCGAAAGGACCGTCGCGGAAATCGTCGAGCTCGGACAACTGTTCCGGTTGCCGATCGCCGCGCTGGGCAACGGCTCCACCATCCGGGACCTGGAATACGTGCGCCAGCGCGAGGCCTTCATCCACAACCCGGCCGGTTTTCATCAGCCCCGCCCACCGTGGCTGATATCGGCCTGCGCACCGGCTCGCGTGGGCGCCACGCCCCGGCTCGGTGAGGCCGATGGCGAATCGCCTTGGCGCCGTGATGAATCCGAATCCGAACCGGCGCTGGACGGGTTACCGTTGGCCGGTGTCCGCATCATCGACCTGACCGCGTTCTGGGCCGGGCCGGCCGCGACCCACCTGCTGGCCGCGTTCGGCGCCGACGTCGTCAAGATCGAATCGATCCAGCGGCCCGACGGCATCCGCTACTCGGGCGGCATGCGCACCGACGTGGACGACTGGTGGGAATACGGCTGGGTGTTCCACGCGATGAACACCAACAAGCGTTCGGTCACACTGGATTTGGGATCCGAGCAGGGCCGTCGCCTGTTCACCGAACTGGTCGCCGGCGCCGACGTCGTGATCGAGAACTTCTCGCCGCGGGTGATGGAGCACTTCGGCCTCACCGCCGAGGTGCTGCTCGGCGTCAACCCCAAACTGGTGTTCGCCCGGATGCCCGCATTCGGTGTCGAGGGTCCGTGGCGGGATCGGGTCGGCTTCGCCCCCACCATGGAACAGATCGCCGGATTGGCCTGGGTGACCGGGCTGCCCGAGGCTCCGCCGGTGGCCCCGCGTGGGGCCTGCGACCCACTGGCCGGTGTGCACGCCGCGTTCGCCGTGCTGGCCGCGCTGAGCTTCGCTGAGCGCACCGGGTCGGGCCAGCTGGTCGAGTTGCCGATGCTCGAAACGGTGCTCAACGCCACCGCGATCCAGGCGATCGAGTCCGAGGTCTTCGGTGTCACGCTGAGCCGCCGGGGCAACCGCGGACACGGCGCGGCGATCCAGAACATCTACCGCTGCGCCGGCTCCGGCGACAAGAACGACGATTGGATCGCCGTGACCGTCCGCGACGATGCGCAGTGGCACGCGCTGGTCGACGTGATGGATCGTCCCGGGTGGTGCGCGGACGAGGCCCTGTCCACCGTTGCCGGGCGCCACGAACGAGCCGACGAGGTCGATGCCCGGCTGGCGGACTGGTTCGTCCACCAAACCCTTGAATCGACGGTGGAACGCTTGGCCGACGCGGGAATTCCCGCCGCGCCCGTGGTGTCGCCGTCGCTGGTCACCGACAATCCGCAGTTGCGCGAGCGCGGCTTTTTCGAGGCGCTGCATCATCGCAGCACCGGACTCGGCCTTTACCCGTGCCCGCCGTTCGCCCTGCTCGACGGCCAGGATCGATGGCTGCTGCGGCCGCCGCCCAAGCTGGGCGAGCACAATGAAGAGATCCTGCGCGATCGGTGTGGGCTGACCGACGAAGAACTGACACGCCTTGCGACCAGCGGGGTGATCGGGACCCGCCCCAAGGGTCTGTAAGAGAAGTGGAGGGCATCTGATGCGCGTAACGGTCGACGAGAACCTGTGCGAGGCCAACGGCTTTTGCGAATCGCTTGCACCGGACGTGTTCGAGTTGGGGGACGCCGACGTGGTGCAGATCGCGGACGGCCCCGTGCCGGCCCGGCTGGAAATCGACGTGCGGGCCGCGGTGGACCAGTGCCCGAAGGCCGCGCTGCGGCTGGTCGAGGACTGACTCGCCCGACGGCGAGCGGCGGAACGGCGCGAGTGAGGAGTCGGGCAATCAGACTCGCCCGGCGACGGCGAGCGCCGGAAGGGCGCGAGTGAGGAGTCGGGCAATCAGACTCGGCGGCGCTCGCGCAGCGATATCGCCATCTCGTCGTAGATCGACATGTTGGTGGTCAGGTTGGGATGCGCGGCCTTGGCCGGGCCGATTTCGATGTCATCGCAGCGCAGCAGCAGTTCGTCGAAGACCGCGCGCAGTTCCGCGCGGGCCAGCATGGCGCCCAGGCAATGATGCGGTCCGCCGCCCCCGAACGCCACGTGCGGGTTGGGCTGGCGGCCGATGTCGAAGGCGAACGGCGCATCGAAGACTTCCTCGTCGCGATTGGCCGAGCGCAGCATCGACACCACGCGTTCGCCTTTGGCGATGCGCTGGCCGTCCATCTCGACGTCGACCTTCGCGGTGCGCGTCCAGTACGCCACCGGCGACGCCCAGCGCAGCACCTCTTCGACCGCGCCGGGCCGCAAGGCTTCCTGCGCGCGATACCGCTCGATCTGCTGTGGATTGCGCACAAACGCCTGCAGCCCGATGGCCAACGCGTTTTTGGTGGTGTCGCTGCCGGCAAACGCCAGCACGAAGAAGAAGAACTCGAGCTCGTTCTCGGGCAGGCTGAATCGCTCGCCGTCGTCGCCGGTGATCACCGCGGTCGCGAGCGTGCTCCAGATGTCGTCGGTGGGATTGCGGCGCTTTTCGGCGGTGAGCTCCATCGCGTACCCGAACACCGAAGCAAAGAGATCGAGTTCCACCTGCCCGCTCGGGCGTGCCTCGGGCGCAAGCGCTTTCAAGATCTGGTCGAAGATGCCGAAGATTCGCGGCCGATCCTCGTCCGGGATGCCGATGATGTCGCCGATCACCGTCATCGGCAACGCGTCGGCGACGTCCTCGATCCAATCTCCGCCGCCCGCGGCCAGCAGGTCGTCGATCATCCGCGCGGCACGCGCGCGGATTCCCTCCTCGAGTTTGGCTATGGCGCGGGGATTGAACGCGTTGGAGATGAGTTTGCGGCGCCTGTTCAGGTCCGGCGGGTCCAACGTGATGATCGTTGGGAACGACGAGAACATGGCGACCGGCTGGATGAGCGGGCCGTCGGCCGCGGTGAACGACTCGGTGTCACGGTGCAGGCGGACCGCGTGCCGGTGTTTGGTCGCCATCCAGAAATCGCGGTGCACGGCCTGGGCCACCCCCGGCGTCAGGTCGTGCCGGAAGAGTGGGCTGGTGCGTCGCAGCTCGGCGAACAGGTCGTCGGGAAAGCCGTTGCACCACAAAGACCGATCGGACAGGTCGACCGCTGCAGCCGTCATCGCCGAGCCCCGTTCTGCGGCGACGCACCGACAACCGGTGAGCGCCGCGTTGACGTTCTATGCCTAAGATAGTAAAAATAGAGCTAGTCGTCGAACTGGAGTGCTCGTGACGCGAACAGTTTCGGACTCGGCCCCGGAGTCGGCCGAGGACCCCTCAGAACGAGAGTTCGGGCAGGCCGGCATCGCGCTGTCGACCTACCGTTTCCCGACGGGCTGGTTCATCGTCGCGTTCGGCTCCGACCTGGCTCCCGGTCAGGTCAAGCGCGCGCACTACTTCGGTGAGGAGCTGGTGCTCTTCCGCACCGAGTCGGGCCGGGTCCACGTGATGGACGCCTACTGTCAGCACCTCGGCGCCAACCTCGCCGTCGGCGGCACCGTGGAGGGCGAGCACATCGTCTGTCCTTGGCACGGTTGGCAATGGCGCGGCGACGGCAGCAATGCGCTGATTCCCTACAGCAAGATCGGCTGCAAGAACAATGTCCGCATCCGGACCTATCCGAGCATGGAGTGGTACGGCTTCGTCCTGGCCTGGCACGAGCGGCACGGGCGGGCGCCGTACTGGCAGCCGCCGGTGCTGCCCGAGCTGGAGACGAACGAGTACTACCCCCTGCACCCGCACACCCAGATGCTCAACCGGGTCAAGGTGCACCCGCAGATGATCATCGAGAACGCCGCAGACCCGTATCACGTTCAGTACGTGCACAAGGCCGCCAATCCGGCCACTACCGCGTCGTTCGAGGTGGCCGGATACCACCTGCACGCCACGGTCAACGCCCACTTCGGCGGGGGCCGGGCGCAGACGTGGCTGACGCCGAACGGACCGGTCGACGCCAAGATCATCTACGACAACTACTCGCTGGGGCTGGGTGTGGTGCGATTCCCCAGCGAGCTGGTGGCCACCGTTCAGGTCACCGGCCAGACGCCGGTCGACGAGGACTACACGGACTACTTCTACACACAGGCTTCCGTTCGTGAGCCGGGGGACACCGGTGACGTGCCCACCGGACGCGCCGCCCGGTTCCTCGCGCTTCAGCAAGAAGTCATCAAGCAGGACTTCTTCACCTGGGAGAACATGAAGTATCTGGAGAAGCCGAATCTGGCTCCCGAAGAGGCGCACGATTACGCGGCCCTTCGCCGCTGGGCGCACCGCTTCTATCCGGGAACGCAACCGTCGCCGTCCGATTTCGGCTACACCGCCGACGGTGAGCCCGACCCGGCGGCGTCGGAAGCCTGACGAAACTCTGATGCCTGCGCCCGCCGATTTCGGTGTCGACGGTTTCACTGTGCCGGCCGTGCTGGATCGGCGGGCCGAGCAGCATCCCGACCGGGTGATGATGTCGATCGCCGGCGTGGACGTGACCTTCGAGCAGATGCGCCGACGGTCCCGTGCGGCGGCAAACATCTTGTCCGGCTTGGGTGTCGGCCGCGGCGACTGCGTGGCGTTGTTCACCGCCACGTGCCCGGAATGGGTGTACTTCTGGCTGGGCGCGGCGCGCATCGGCGCGGTCAGCGCGGCCGTCAATGCCGCGAACAAGGGTGATTTTCTGCTGCACACGCTTGAATTGTCGCGCGCCAAGGTGATCCTCACCGATGCCGAGCGGGCGCCCCGGGTCGACGAGGTCGCCGGCCGGCTGGATGCGGTGACCGACGTTGTGGTGCTGGATGATTCGCTCACCGAAGCGTTGCTCAGCACGCCCGTTCACCCCGTGAGCGACAGTCCCGCGGGCGAGGCGGACGTGGGGGTGCTGTTTTACACATCGGGCACGACCGGGCCCTCGAAAGCGGTTGCCACGACGTGGCATTACCTGTTCTCGGTCGCCGCGACCGTCGCGTCGGCGTGGGAGTTCGGCGCGGGGGAGGTGTTGTGGACGGCGATGCCGCTGTTCCATTTGAGCGCGGCGCCCAGCGTGCTGGCGCCGATGCTGGTCGGCGGAACCACGGTGTTGGCGAAAGCCTTTCACCCCGCAGAGGTGTGGGACGAGATACGCGCCCACGGCGCTATCGGTTTCGCCGGAGCCGGCGCGATGGTGTCGATGCTGCAAAACCTGCCCGCGGATGCCCGTGATGCGCAGCTGCCGCTGCGGTTCATCTCGGCCGCGCCCATCGACGCTGCCTCCTACCGCGACATCGAAAAGCGTTACGGCTGCCGCATCGTCACGATGTACGGGTTGACCGAGGCATTCCCGATTGCCCTCAAGGCCGTGGCCGACGAGGGCGTACCCGGAACCTCGGGACGGCCCAATCCCGATTTCGACGTACGCATCATCGACGAGCGCGGCGATCCGCTGCCGCCCGGCGCCGTCGGGGAGATCGCCTGCCGGCCCAAGCGGGCGCACGTGATGAGCGAAGGCTATGTGAGCGAGGGGTTGCGGGTAGACCCGCACCCGGAGTGGTTCCGCACCGGTGATCTCGGGCGACTCGATGCCGATCAGAACCTGACCTATGTGGACCGCGTCAAAGACTCGTTGCGCAGGCGCGGCGAAAACGTCTCCTCGGTCGAAGTGGAGGCGGTCGTGATGCGCCACCCGGCGGTTTTCGAAGCCGCGGCCGTCGGTGTCCCCAGCGAGTTGGGTGAAGACGACATCCTGTTGGTCGTGACGTTGCGTCCCGGGGCCACGCTGGAATGCGCGGAGCTGCTCGACTTCTGCGCGGCCCGGATGCCGTACTTCTGCGTGCCGCGATACGTCGAGGTGGTGGACGAACTGCCGAAGAACATCGTCGGGCGCATCCGCAAAGACCTCTTGCGCAACCACGGTGTGAATCCGGACGCATGGGATCGCGAGAAAGAGGGGTATATCGTTGCCCGGTAACGTTGCCCATCACTGTGAGAGAGGCTGCGAAGCGAAATGACCATGACCTATCAGGAACAGCAGCTGCTCCACGCCGCCACCGGCCGCGCCGCCATCCTGGACCTGAATGCCCGGCACAATCGGGCCTATTCGGGCGGCGACCGCGAGCGCTGGATCGCCACCTTCCGCCATTCCGGCGCCAGCTATACCCGTGACGGTGAGACGTTCACCGATCTGCGCGCGGCCTTCGACGGCGGCGACGGGCAACGGCTGATCACGGTCGACCACGAGATCACCGTCGACGGGGTCAACGCCGACCAGCATTGTGTCGCCGTGCTTTTCGCGACCATGTTCGAGGACACCACACTGCGGGCCACCGGGATCTTCCGCGACACCCTGGTCTACGAGCGCGGCGGCTGGTACTTCACATCCCGTACGTTGCAGTGGGATTCGATCCCTAGCCGGCACCCGCTCGTGATGTGAGCGGCATCGATACGTGGATCAGGATTTCAGCCAGCGGCTGGCCTTCGGCACCTATGAAGATGCGCTGCGGATGGTCGGCGCGAAAAGCGAACCCCGCACCGCGGCCACGGCGGTCAGCGCCGCGCGCATCCAATTGTTCGCCGCGATGGTCCGCGACGGCAATCGGTCCTATTGGGATTCCGAGTTCGCTCGTCAGCAGTGGGGAGGGCTGCTCGCGCCGCCCGCTCTGCTGATGGGATGGTTGATCGCGCCGCCCTGGCAGCCCGGAGGGAGAGGGTCCGGTTCATTGATCGCTTTGCGGGTGCCGCTGCCGGGCACCACATTCATCAACGCGGCCAACGACGTTGAGTTTCCCCACCCCATCGTCGAAGGCGACGTGCTGACCGTCGTCGACGAGCTGGTATCGGTGTCGCCGGAAAAGCGGACCAGGCTGGGCGTCGGTCATTTCGTCGAGACGCTGGAGACCTACCGCCGCCAGGACGGCACCGTGGTCGCCACCTCCCGCAACACCCTGTTCCGCTTCACCCCCGGACCGTCCTCGTGACCGCCGACGGCCTGGACTGGAACCGGATCACCGTTCCGGTCGAGCTGCCCGAAGTGGTTGACCACATCAGCTACCAGCGCGTGGTGGAGAACGCCGGGGCTACGTGGGACTACTTTCCCGGCCATTTCGATCCGGATTACGCCCAGGCCCAGGGCAATCCGACGATCTACGTCAACACGATGCACCTCGCCGGTTTCGCCGACCGCGTCGCGACCGAGTGGGCGGGACCGCGCAGCCGGGTGGTGCGTCGCTCCATGCGGCTGACCGGGTCGGTGTACGCCGGTGACACGATGACGGGCCGCGGCCGGGCCGTGGCCAAACGGCGGGACACCTCGGTGGACCCGCCACGCTGCCTGGTCGACGTCGAGATCCAGGTGACCAATCAGCACGGCGCGCTGTGCTGCCCGGTCGAGCTGACCTTGCAGATGCCCGTATCCCCACCCCACGGCGATGGATGACGCGGTCGAGTTGCATTTGGCGGTGTGTCGGCGGTTCGGTGCGGCGGTCGCCTCGGCGAATGGCAATTGGGACCGTCAAACCCCCTGCGATGCCTGGGATGCCCGAGGAGTGCTCGAGCACGTCATCGGCTTTCACGATGTACTTCTTTTGCGGCCGCTGGGACTCAAACCCGAACGCCCGCACGAAGATCCGCAGCGGCGGTGGCAACTGACCTACCACTCGCTGACGGAGGCTTTTACCTCAGGCGTGGCAACACGGCTCGATGCCTACCCGCTGATCCCGAATCTGACCCGCGATGTCCTGGTGCATACCTGGGACCTCGCGCGTGCGGTGGGGGCCGACGCCAGACTGGACCCCGAGTGGTGTGAGATGTTTTGCGCCCGCCTACCGACGGATCCCCTGGACTTGGGCACGTCCGGAATGTTCGGTGCACCGATTACGCTGCGCGACGAGACCGACGCGCAGGCAAGGCTTCTGGCGCGCCTTGGCCGCGATCCCTGCTGGCGGCCGGAGACCTCATAGGGGCGGCAGCTGTCCTTTGCATACCAGCGTCTGCAGCTCGACGTACTCGTGCAGGCCCTCGGGGCCGAACTCGCGCCCGATGCCGGATTGCTTGAATCCGCCGAACGGCGCGCCGATGTCGAGCGTGTACATGTTGATGCCGTAGGTCCCGGTGCGGACGGCGGCCGCGACGTCGAGGCCGTGCCCGATGTCGGATGTCCACACCGAACCGGCCAGACCGTAGTCGGTCTCGTTGGCGATGCGGATCGCGTCATCCTCGTCGCGGTAGCGCAGCACCGTCAGCACCGGCCCGAAAATCTCCTCCCGGGCGATGCGCATGTCGTTGGTGGCGTCGGCGAACAGCGTCGGCTGCACGTACCAGCCGCGCTCGGACGGACTCTGTTCGCCACCCAGGACGAGGCGGGCGCCTTCGCTGCGGCCGGACTGGATGTAGTCCTGGACGCGGCGCTGTTGTCGTTGGGCGACAAGCGGTCCGATGTCCGTTGCCTCGTCGGCCGGGTCGCCGACATTGAGCGCTGACATCATGCCGGCCAGCGCGTCGACGACCTCGTCGTGCTTCCGGTCGCTGACCAGGATGCGGGTCTGGGCGACGCACGCCTGACCGTTGTTCATCAGGCCGGCGCTCTTCAATCCGGCCACGGTCTTGTCGATGTCGGCGTCGTCGAGAATGATCGCCGCCGACTTGCCGCCCAGCTCCAGGCTCACGCGCTTCAGCTGTTCCCCGCACAGGGCGGCGATCCGGCGCCCGACGGCGCTGGAGCCGGTGAACGCGATCTTGTCCACGCCCGGGTGGCGCACGAGGGCCTCGCCCACGTCGGTGCCGCCGGGCAGGACGGAGACCACGCCTTCGGGCAGGTCGAGCTGCTCGATCATCTCGGCCAACCACAAAGCGTCCAAAGGCGTTTCGGGTGCGGGCTTGACGATCACGGTGCAGCCCGCGATCAGGGCGGGGATCAGCTTGGGCATGATCAAGAACTGCGGCACGTTCCACGGCACGATCGCCCCGACCACCCCGACGGGGGCCCGGCGCAAGTGCACTTCGCCCAGCACCCCCTGGCGGCGTTCGGTCCATGGAAAGTCGCGGGCGGCGGCCAGCGCGAGGTGGATCAGCGTTGCGGCGGCCGCGCCCTGGCCCATCCGGCTGAAACTGCGCGGCGAGCCCATCTCGTCGGTGATCAGGTCGGCCATCTCGTCGCTGTGGCCGGCGTAGATCGCGGCGAGCTGTTCGACTTTGGCCATCCGATCGGCATGACTCATCTGCGGCCACGGTCCGTGATCGAAGGCGCGCCGCGCGGCGACGACCGCGGCGTCGACGTCCTCCGGCCCGGCCGCCTGGACATGGCCGACCGGCTCTTCGGAGTGCGGCGAGATCACATCGAGCTGATGCGGATCGGCGGGCTTGCGCCACTGCCCTCCGATGAACACTTCGTCATAACAACGATGGTCGGCATTCTTCGTCATCGGGGCGCCTCCTCGAGGCAGCGGTGGGTACGGGACGAGACCGTGACCGTGATTCGCTATTGACGCTAACATAGCCAAAATAGAACGAGTAGCAGCCGCGGGTGGATCATCAGCAACGATGTCGAGGCGAGGCGCGATATGAAGAGCGACTGGCGCAGTTATCCATTCCAGTTGGTTCCCGGGGACGGCCAGCTCGAGTTCCCCGCCGCCGAAGGTGAACACCCCGACCAGGAGTCGGACACCTGGTTCATCGCGGGCCAACTCGACGCCGCCGAGACCGACCGGTCATTTGCCTTCCTGACCATCTTCAACAAGAACCGGCCCGGCGGAACGATCGTCGCCGACTTCTACACTATGGCGCTCTTCGACCTCGATACCGGCGATTACGGCACCTACACGGATTACGACATGCCGCCGACCAACCTCGAACCGGGCGCCTCGCGCAAGCTGGAGCTCGCCACCGGCTACCTCGACATCAGCTATGCCAGCGGTGCCGGCACCGCGTCCTGGATCACCTGCCGCAACGGCGACGGGGGTCTGCTGCCCTACACCTACCGCGTCAGCCTGGTGGGGGAGGATCATTCCGGCCGGCGCATGCGGCTGGACCTGGCCGTAACCCCCACGCGCGCACCGACTCCGGTGGGCGCCTCGACCTACAACGGCAAGATCGTCTGCTTCGGCCAGGACGACACCTACTCGTACTTCCAGACCGGTATGGCGATGACCGGCACCCTGCGCTGGGGCGAGGAGGTCCACCAGGTCTCCGGCAGCAGCGGCCATGTCGATCGGCAATGGTTCCCGAAATACGCCGGCGGCGGGGGAACCGCTGGGGATCCGAGGGCCAGGTCGCACGAATGGCGCACCATCAACTTCGACAACGGCGTCGACTTGAGCATCTGGCGACAGTTCGACCGCATGAACGACAATGCCCTGCAGCCGTTCACCGGTGTCACCGCGAGCTACCCCGATCCCGCCACATCGCCGCAATGCGCCGAAGACGTCGAGGTCACGATCAGCAGCTACGTCCGGTGGCCGGAGACGGTGCGGCCCCTGGTGCGTCCGCTCGCCCCGGCCCGGTATATGCCCGACCGCCACCGGATCACCTGTCCCACACTGGGACTCGACATCGTCGGCGAGCCGGTTGTGGCCGCACCCGCGCACGGCCTGCCGATCGAATACATGGAAGGGCCCTACCGTTACCGCGGGACGCTGGGCGGCCAGCCGGTGACCGCGTTCGCCTTCAACGAACGATCGCTCGCGCTGTATCGGGATTGGGAGCTGGTCGAGGTGCTCACCACCACCATTACCAATACCGGACCGTCCGATCCCGACCTGCAGACCACCGTGGATCAGCTGGTGCCGTTGGTGGCCGCCGGGCGTCGGCGCGAGGCGATCGAACTGCTCAGCGCGGCGCGACCCGCCCAAACCGGCGTGCTGGCAACGCTATTGGACGACCTGGTGGCGGTGCTGTCGGCGGACGAGTCAGCGAGCTGAGCCCGCCAGCGCCTCGGCCCACGTGATGTGGCGGTGCTGCAATCCCGGCTCGTTGCGACCGAACACCAGGTGGTCGCGGGCCCCCGACTCGAGGTTGGCCTGTAGCCCCTCCACCAACCGGTAGTCCTCGTCGCGCACGGTGGCGTGTGCGTATTCGAAGACGGCTTGAGCGCCGGCGGCCACCGATTCGTCGGACAGGTCTTGCGGTGTGGCGTTCTGGTGGACGGTGATCGACCTGCCGGGCTGAACACCCGGGTAGACGCGGAACAGTTCGCCGTTGGCGATGGTTACCGACAGCACGATGTTGGGGAACAGCGCGTAGATCACGACCATGTTGTGGAACGGATTCCACTGCTCCTCGGGCATGTCGTCGAGTTCCAGGATGGTGTTGAGCGGGAAGATCAGCCGATGATGCGGGCCGAAGGAGTCGAACACCGTGCAGTTGCTGCGTGCGATGGTGGCGAAGGTTTGCCGATGGACGGTCGCGAAATGGTAGTTCTCGGCGAACGTGTCGATCGCCAGTTTCCAATTGATCGCAGTGTCGAGAACCTTCTCGCCCAACGGCGACCAGCGCCCGATACCCCAGGAGTCGAGCTCGTCGGCGAGCGGCCCCAGGTGCGCGGCCACGTCCAGCTTCGTACCGGGATCCAGTGAGACCCAAAGGAATCCGGCGAATTCGGTGGCCGGAAGCTCGGCCAGACCGTCGGAGCGCAGCGCCGCGTCCGGGAAACCCTCACGCCCCGGCACCCCCACCAGCCGCCCGGTGTTGTCGTATGTCCACGCGTGGTAGGGACAGGTGAACCGCTTGGCGGTGCCGCATCCCGTGACCACCTGCGACTGCCGATGCAGGCAGACGTTGTCGAACGCCTTCACCGATCCATCGGAGGTTCTGGTCAACAGGATGGACCGCCCCATCACCGTCTTGGTGCAATACGCCCCGGGGGCGGGAAGTTCGGACACGTAGCCGACCAACTGCGGGCTGGCCAGCAGCATGGCCCGGTCGAGGCGGTGGCGCTCGGGGCTGGTGTAGTCCCGCGCGTCGACCCGATGCTCGCTCGGCGCGAGGTCGGTTGTCTTGTCGCGCGCCAACTTCAAGGCACGGCGGGTCAGGTCGATGAGCTGGTCGCGTTCCATCTGAACTCCGGTTGCAGTCGAGCGCTCGCGTTAACTCTACTAACTTTATAGTGATAATAAATTAAGGTCCACGCGCTAGCGCGAGCCGATGTAGGGAAGCACCTGCGGGTGCTGCTGCGCGATCGCTCGCAGGCGCCGATCGCTGTCGAGACCGCGCAGGTAGTCGGCGGTGGCCGGGTCCGCGGGAAAGAACGACTCGATGATGAGGCTCTCCACCGAGATGTCGAGCGGGCTGCCGAACGTTGCGATGGTGCTGATGAACCGGAGTTCGGTGTCGTCGAGCGTAAGCATCCGAAACGGCACGTACAGCTCGCCGGTCCGCTCGCCGCGGTCGGCTCCCTCCGGCGCCGGATAACTCGAAAGTTCCTCGTAAAGCCGGCGGATGTCGGGCGCCGCGGTGGCCCGCGCGTGCCGGCGAACCCGGCCCAGGATGGCCGCGTGCACCTCGGCACGGTTGAGCAAGCGCTGCGCCAACCCCAGCGGGTGCAGGCACAACTTCATGACGTTGATCGGTGGGCGCAGGAGCTCGGGGTCAACCCCTTCGGCGAGCACGACGCAACCCACGTTCCCCGCGATCAGGTTCCAGCAGGCATCGGTGACGATGGCCGGGTACGGGGCGTGGCCGGCCAATACCGAGTCGACGGCCGCCTTCACCGGCCTCATTCGTTCGGCATCCAAGGTGTGCTCGCCGAACACCGGTGCGTAGCCGCCGTCGAGCAGCAGTCGGTTGCGCGCAGCCAGCGGAAGATCCAGGGACTCGCCGACGCGCAGCAACAAGGCACGGCTGGGATTGGCCCTGCCGGTCTCGACGAAACTGAGGTGGCGGGGCGAGACGCCGACCTGATGCGCGAGTTCCATCTGACTCAATCGCCGACGAGTGCGCCACTCCCGCACCGCGGTACCCGCTATGCCCCCAGCCATCTTGAAAAACCTAACGCCGTAGGTGGGCCTAAACCACTACCTCGAAGGTAATCGACGTAGTTACCTGGGCGGCGAAGACTGCATGCATGACCACATCACCGACACCAACGTTGCCGCCGCAGCCGACGGTTCTGCGCCGCGCATTCGCCGCGGCCGCCGTCGGTCGGATCCTGCTGGGCGCCACCGCGTTCGCCTACCCCGCATCCCAGACGCGCATGAACGGCGTGCCGGATCACCTGCTGTCCACGGAGCTCAAGTACCTGATCCGCATATTCGGGGCCCGCGCACTGGCCCTGGGCGTCGGTTATCTCAGCAGCGACGAACCCAACCGTCGGCGCTGGCAATACATCGGCCTGATGGTCGACACGCTGGACAACGTCAACGCCCTGATGGAGCTGAGACGCCTCAAGCGCGGCGATCCCAAGGTTCGCTCGCTGCTGAGCCTCATGGCGGTGACCGGCCCGTACGCGATTTTGGGCGCAGCGGGCGCGCTGCAGCGCCGATACGGCACTGCAACACACATGTGACCAGTGTGATCAATGTGTCACTTGAGGTCTCTGTCGTACCCTGTGGCTTGTGTCATCAGTTTCGCGCCGCGACCTGTTCAAATACGCGGCCGCGGCGCCGGCCCTGGTGGGTCTGGGCGTCGCGGGTGCGTCGTTGCGCGCCGCGCCGGCCTCGGCGTCGCTGGGCACCCTGCTGGATTACGCGGCCGGCGTCATTCCGGCCAGCCAGATCCGGGCTGCGGGCGCCGTGGGATCGATCCGGTACGTCTCGGACCGCCGGCCCGGCGGCAAGTGGATGCTCGGCAAGCCGATCCAGGTCGCCGAAGCGCGCGACCTCCACAGCAACGGCCTCAAGATCGTCTCCTGCTACCAGTACGGCAAGGGCAACACCGCGGACTGGCTGGGCGGCGCCAATGCCGGCCTGCAGCACGCGCAGCGCGGGATGCAACTGCACGCCGCGGCCGGCGGGCCCGCCAGCGCGCCCATCTATGCCTCGATCGACGACGACCCCTCCTATGAGCAGTACAAAAGCCAGGTAGCGCCGTACCTGCGGTCGTGGGAGTCGGTGATCGGTCATCAGCGCACAGGCGTGTACGCCAACTCGAAGACCATCGACTGGGCATTGCACGACGGTTTGGGCTCCTACTTCTGGCAGCACAACTGGGGTTCCCCCAAGGGGTACGCCCATCCCGCCGCCAACTTGCACCAAGTTGAAATCGACAAACGCAGCGTCGGCGGGGTCGGCGTGGACATCAACGAAATCCTCAAACCCGAATTCGGGCAGTGGGCCTAGCGGCCCACATCGCCGTCCGTTCCGACCGGGACTCGGACTCTTAGAAACCCCAGCAAACACTCGTTCGCTCATTTCCGGGCGGGGCGGTCGCGCGCGCCCGGCGGACGACGCCGTCAGCGCCGCGTGAACGGCGCTCCGCGGCTCAAAATTTTTATGTAACGATTCGATAACAAAACTGCTTTGATCTGCGCAGTTATAGCTACTCGACCGTAACCACCTGCATGCAGCGGGTTTGCGAATCGCATGCGGGCCGCCGGTCAAACCACGTGTTACCCACAACACGGTTACCCATGCGTAGAACTCGCCAGTAACCGATCACCACGCAAAACGGGGGTCGAATCTTATGACACTCTTAGTACAGCCGATGAAGTCCGTCGCACCGCTCAGCTCCATCCGGGCGGTCCGCCGACAACGCACCGGCAGCCGTATCCCGGCTGTGATTCGACGCTGAACCACGCCGCATCGAGGAGCACCGGCGAGGCCCACCCTCTGGTGGTGACCGCCCACACGAACCGATACGAAAAGACGCATACCAGGGGAGACGCAGAAGGTGACGATCCACGAGCATGACCGGGTGTCCGCTGACCACGACGGGCACGGCCCGCAGGGGGGCAAGCGCCCCGCCGGGGACACCCATGCTCTCGTCGACCGCCTGACGGCCGGTGAGCCCTACGCCGTGGCGTTCGGCGGCCAGGGCAGCGCCTGGCTGGAGAACCTCGAAGAGCTGGTGTCGTCTGCCGGCATCGAGTCGGATCTCGCAGCGCTGGTCGGTGAGGTGGAACTGCTCCTCGAACCGGTGGCGAAAGAGCTGGTCGTGGTGCGTCCCATCGGCTTCGAGCCGCTGACGTGGGTCCGCGCGCTGGCCGCTGAGGACCCGACCCCGTCGAACAAGCACCTGACCTCGGCCGCGGTATCGATCCCTGGCGTGCTGCTCACCCAGATCGCCGCCGTGCGCGCGCTGGCGCGGCAGGGCATGGATCTGAGCGCGACGCCACCGGTGGCCGTCGCCGGACATTCCCAGGGCGTGCTCGCCGTCGAGGCGCTCAAGGGCGGGGGCGCTCGCGACGTCGAGCTGCTGGCGATGGCCCAGCTGATCGGCGCGGCCGGGACGCTGGTGGCCCGCCGGCGCGGAATCTCCGTGTTGGGCGACCGGCCGCCGATGGTGTCGGTCACCAATGCAGACCCCGACCGCATCAGCCAGCTGCTCGACGAGTTCGCGCAGGACGTGCGGACCGTGCTGCCGCCCGTGCTGTCCATCCGCAACGGCCGCCGTTCGGTCGTCATCACCGGCACCCCGGAACAGCTGTCCCGCTTCGAGCTCTATTGCCAGCAGATCTCGGAGAAGGAAGAGGCCGACCGGAAGAACAAGCTGCGCGGCGGCGACGTCTTCTCGCCGGTGTTCGATCCGGTGCAAGTCGAGGTGGGCTTCCACACGCCCCGGCTGGCCGACGGCATCGACATCGTCGGCAACTGGGCCGAGAAGGTGGGCCTGGACGTAGACCTGGCCCGGGAACTGACCGAATCGATTCTGGTGCGTCCGGTCGACTGGGTGCAGGAGATCACCCGCGTCAACGATGCCGGCGCCCGGTGGATCCTCGACCTCGGCCCCGGCGACATCCTGACCCGGCTGACCGCGCCGGTGATCCGCGGCCTGGGCGTGGGCATCGTGCCCGCCGCGACCCGCGGCGGCCAGCGCAACCTCTTTACCGTCGGCGCCGTCCCCGAGGTGGCGCGGGCCTGGTCGAGCTACGCCCCGACGCTGGTTCGCCTGCCCGACGGCAGGGTGAAGCTCTCGACGAAGTTCACCCGCCTGACCGGGCGCTCGCCGATCCTGCTCGCGGGCATGACCCCGACCACGGTCGACGCAAAGATCGTGGCCGCCGCCGCCAACGCCGGGCACTGGGCAGAGCTGGCCGGTGGCGGTCAGGTCACCGAGGAGATCTTCGCCGACCGGGTCGAGGAGCTCTCCGGGCTGCTCGAAGACGGTCGCACCTACCAGTTCAACGCGCTGTTCCTGGACCCCTACCTGTGGAAGCTGCAGGTCGGCGGCAAGCGGCTGGTGCAAAAGGCGCGTCAGTCCGGCGCGGCCATCGACGGCCTGGTCATCAGCGCCGGCATCCCCGAGCTGGAGGAGGCCGTCGATCTGATCGAGGAGCTGAACGACGTCGGCATCAGCCACGTCGTCTTCAAGCCCGGCACCGTCGAGCAGATCCGCTCGGTCATCCGCATCGCCACCGAGGTGTCCACCAAACCGGTGATCGCCCACATCGAGGGCGGCCGCGCCGGCGGCCACCACTCCTGGGAAGACCTCGACGACCTGCTGTTGGCGACCTACTCGGAATTGCGGTCGCGCTCCAACATCACCGTCTGCGTCGGTGGCGGCATCGGCACGCCCGAGCGGGCGGCCGACTACCTGTCGGGGCGCTGGGCGCAGGCCTACGGCTTCCCGCCGATGCCGATCGACGGCATCCTGGTCGGCACCGCGGCGATGGCCGCCAAGGAGGCCACCACCTCGCCGTCGGTCAAGCGGATGCTGGTGGAAACCCAGGGCACCGACCAGTGGATCGGCGCCGGGAAAGCCTCCGGCGGCATGGCGTCCAGCCGCAGCCAGCTCGGCGCGGACATTCACGAGATCGACAACAGCGCCTCGCGCTGCGGACGGCTGCTCGACGAGGTCGCCGGTGACGCCGAAGCCGTCGCCGAACGCCGCGACGAGATCATCGCGGCGATGGCCACCACCGCCAAGCCGTATTTCGGCGACGCCGGCGAGATGACCTACCTGCAGTGGCTGCGGCGCTACGTCGAGCTGGCCATCGGCGACGGCGACTCCACCGCCGACACCGCCTCACCGGGCAGCCCGTGGCTGGCCGACACGTGGCGCGACCGATTCCAGCAGATGCTGCAGCGCGCCGAAGCGCGTTTGCACCCACAGGATTTCGGCCCCATCGAGACGCTCTACAACGACGAGAGTCTGCTGGAGAACCCCGAGGCGGCGATCGATCTGCTGCTCGACCGCTACCCCGACGCCGAGACGGTCCAACTGCACCCCGCCGACGTTCCGTTCTTCGTCACCCTGTGCAAGACGCCGGGCAAGCCGGTCAACTTCGTGCCGGTCATCGACAAGGATGTGCGGCGCTGGTGGCGCAGTGATTCGCTGTGGCAGGCCCACGACGCCCGCTACGACGCCGACCAGGTGTGCATCATCCCGGGCACCGCGGCCGTCGCGGGGATCACCCGAATGGACGAACCCGTCGGTGAACTGCTGGACCGCTTCGAGCAGGCGGCCGTCGACGAGGCGCTCGCTGCCGGAATGGAGCCGACGGCCGTCACGTCGCGCCGGACCGGCCGCGCGGACGTGACCGGACCGCTGGCCGTGGTGCTGGACGCCCCCGACGTGCAGTGGGCCGGCCGCACCGCGATCAACCCGGTCCACCGGATCGCCGACCCCTCCGAATGGCTGGTGCACGGAGACTCTGAAGGACCCGAAAGCCGCCGCGCCACGCACTCGTCCACCGGGGCGCGCCTCACCGTCGACGACGACCGGGTCGTTCTCAGCGTCCCGGTGTCGGGGGTGTGGATCGAGATCCCATTCACCTTGCCCCCCAACACCGTTGACGGTGCGACGCCGGTGGTCTCCACCGACGATGCCGCCACGGCCATGCGTGCGGTGCTGGCGATCGCGGCCGGCGTCGACGGTCCCGAATTCATGCCGGCGGTCACCGACGGAACCGCCACCGTCACGGTGGACTGGGACCCCGAGCGCGTCGCCGACCACACCGGAGTCACGGCCACCTTCGGGGAACCGTTGGCCCCCAGCCTCTCCACCGTGCCCGACGCCCTCGTCGGCCCGTGCTGGCCCGCGGTCTTCTCCGCAATCGGTTCGGCGGTCACCGACACCGGCATTCCGGTCGTGGAGGGCCTGCTGAGCCTGGTGCATCTCGACCACGCCGCGCACATGGTCGGCGCACTGCCGAAGACCCCGGCTCAATTGACCATCACCGCAACGGCTTTGGCGGCCGCGGACACCGACATGGGACGTGTCGTGCCCGTGTCGGTCACCATCGCAGGCGCCGACGGTGAGGTGATCGCCACCCTCGACGAGCGCTTCGCGATCCTCGGTCGCACCGGCGCGGCCGAACTGACCGACCCGGTGCGCGCCGGCGGCGCGGTGTCGGAAAACGCCACCGACACACCGCGTCGGCGCCGCCGCGACGTCACCATCACCGCGCCGGTCGACATGCGCCCGTTCGCGATGGTGTCCGGCGACCACAACCCCATCCACACCGACCGGGCCGCCGCCCTGCTGGCCGGCCTGGAATCGCCCATCGTGCACGGCATGTGGCTGTCGGCCGCCGCCCAGCACGCGGTGACCGCCACCGACGGCCAGGCCCGCCCACCGGCGCGGCTGATCGGCTGGACCGCCCGCTTCCTGGGCATGGTGCGTCCGGGCGACGAGGTCTCCTTCCGCGTCGAGCGCGTCGGAATCGACCAGGGCGCAGAGGTTCTGGAAGTCGCCGCCCGCATCGGATCGGACCTGGTGATGTCGGCGACTGCGCGGCTGGCCGCCCCGCACACCGTCTACGCGTTCCCCGGCCAAGGCATTCAGCACAAGGGCATGGGCATGGACGTCCGGGCCCGGTCCAAGGCCGCCCGCAAGGTGTGGGACAAGGCGGACAAGTTCACCCGCGACACGCTGGGCTTCTCGGTGCTGCACGTGGTGCGCGACAACCCGACCAGCATCATCGCCAGCGGTGTGCCCTACAACCACCCCGAGGGCGTGCTCTACCTGACGCAGTTCACCCAGGTCGCGATGGCCACCGTGGCGGCGGCGCAGGTTGCCGAGATGCGTGAGCAGGGCGCCTTCGTCGAAGACGCGATCGCCTGCGGGCACTCCGTCGGCGAGTACACCGCGCTGGCCTGCGTGACGGGCATCTACGAGCTGGAAGCGTTGCTGGAGACGGTGTTTCACCGTGGATCGAAGATGCACGACATCGTGCCCCGCGACGAGCTGGGCCGGTCCAACTACCGGCTGGCGGCGATTCGGCCGTCGCAGATCGACCTGCCGGATGACGAGGTCCCGGGATTCGTCGCCGATATTGCGGCGAAGACTGGCGAGTTTCTCGAGATCGTCAACTTCAACCTGCGCGGGTCGCAGTATGCGATCGCCGGCACCGTCCGTGGCCTCGAGGCGCTGGAAGCCGAGGTGGAGCGGCGTCGCGAGATCACCGGCGGCAAGCGCTCGTTCATCCTGGTGCCGGGCATCGACGTGCCGTTCCACTCGCGGGTGTTGCGGGTGGGGGTCGCGGAGTTCCGGCGCTCGCTCGACCGAGTCATGCCGCGGGACAAGGATCCCGACGTCATCATCGGGCGCTACATCCCCAACCTGGTGCCCCGCCCCTTCACCCTGGACCGCGACTTCATCCAGGAGATTCGCGACCTGGTGCCGGCCGAGCCGCTCGACCCGATCCTCGCCGACTACGACACCTGGCTCGCCGAGCGCCGCATCGAGATGGCGCGCATCGTCTTGATCGAGCTGCTGGCTTGGCAGTTCGCCAGCCCGGTGCGCTGGATCGAGACCCAGGACCTGCTGTTCACCGAGGAGGCCGCCGGCGGTCTGGGTGTGGAGCGGTTCGTCGAGATCGGCGTGAAGTCCGCGCCGACCGTCGCGGGGCTGGCCACCAACACCCTCAAGCTGCCCGAATATGCCCACAGCACAGTCGAAGTGCTCAACGCCGAGCGCGACGCGGCGGTGCTGTTCGCGACCGACACCGATCCCGAGCCGGAGCCCGAGGCCGAAGAGGTTGCGGTCGAAGCGTCGGAGGCATCCGCCTCGCAGGTGGAGGCCGCCCCGGCCGCCCCCGCACCGGCGGCCGCTCCGTCGGGTGCTCCACGCCCCGACGACATCGGATTCGACGCCGCCGACGCGACATTGGCGTTGATCGCGCTGTCGGCCAAGATGCGCATCGACCAGATCGAGGAGCTGGATTCCATCGAATCCATCACCGATGGTGCCTCGTCGCGGCGCAACCAGCTTCTGGTGGACCTGGGTTCGGAGTTGAACCTGGGCGCCATCGACGGCGCCGCCGAAGCCGACCTGGCCGGGTTGCGCGCCCAGGTGACCAAGCTGGCGCGCACCTACAAGCCTTACGGCCCAGTGCTTTCCGACGCGATCAACGACCAGCTGCGCACGGTGCTGGGGCCGTCGGGCAAGCGGCCCGCCGCCATCGCCGAGCGGGTCAAGAAGACCTGGGAGCTGGGCGAGGGCTGGGCCAAGCACGTCACGGTCGAGGTCGCGCTGGGAACCCGCGAAGGCACCAGTGTTCGTGGCGGTGCCATGGGTCATCTCCATGAGGGTGCATTGGCCGACGCCGCCGCCGTCGACAAGGCCATCGATGCCGCGGTCGCTTCCGTCGCCGCGCGCCACGGCATCGCGGTGGCGCTGCCGTCGTCGGGTGGCGGTGGCGGCGGTGCGACCATCGACGCGGCCGCGCTGGGCGAATTCACCGACCAGATCACCGGCCGCAACGGCGTGCTGGCGTCGGCCGCCCGCTTGGTGCTGAACCAGCTGGGCCTCGACGACCCGGTCAGCGCGTCGCCGGCGGCCACCGATGCCGAGCTGATCGACCTGGTGACGGCCGAACTCGGCGCGGACTGGCCACGCCTGGTGGCGCCGGTGTTCGAGCCGAAGAAGGCCGTGCTGTTCGACGATCGGTGGGCCAGCGCCCGCGAGGACCTGGTCAAGCTGTGGCTGACCGACGAGGGCGACATCGACGCCCGATGGGTGGAGCTGTCCGAAAGGTTCGAGGGCGCAGGCCATGTCGTGGCCACCCAGGCCACCTGGTGGCAGGGCAAGGCCCTCTCCGCGGGCCGCCAGATCCACGCGTCGCTGTTCGGCCGGATCGCGGCCGGCGCCGAGAACCCGGATCCGGGCCCCTACGCCAACGAAGTCGCCGTGGTGACGGGCGCCTCCAAGGGCTCGATCGCGGCGTCGGTCGTCGGGCGTCTGCTCGACGGCGGCGCGACCGTCATCGCCACGACGTCGAAACTCGACGACGAGCGGCTGGCGTTCTACCGGGGCCTGTATCGCGACCACGCTCGTTACGGCGCGGCGCTGTGGGTGGTCGCGGCCAACATGGCGTCCTACTCCGACATCGACGCCCTGGTCGAGTGGGTCGGCACCGAGCAGACCGAAAGCCTTGGGCCGCAGTCGATTCACATCAAGGACGCACAGACCCCGACGCTGCTGTTCCCGTTCGCCGCACCGCGCGTCGTCGGCGATCTGTCGGAGGCCGGCTCCCGCTCCGAGATGGAGATGAAGGTCCTGCTGTGGGCGGTGCAGCGGTTGATCGGCGGGCTGTCGAAGATCGGCGCCGAGCGCGACATCGCGTCGCGGCTGCACGTCGTGCTGCCCGGCTCACCCAACCGCGGAATGTTCGGCGGTGACGGCGCCTACGGCGAAGCCAAGTCGGCGCTGGACGCGTTGGTGAGCCGTTGGCACGCCGAATCCTCGTGGGCGGCAAGGGTCAGCCTGGCGCACGCGCTGATCGGCTGGACCCGCGGCACCGGGCTGATGGGCCACAACGACGCCATCGTCGACGCGGTCGAGGAGGCCGGTGTCACCACGTACTCGACCGACGAGATGGCGGCAATGCTGTTGGCCCTCTGCGACATCGAGTCGAAGGTGGCGGCCGCCAGCGCGCCGATCAAGGCGGACCTGACCGGCGGGCTGGGTGAGGCCAACCTCGACATGGCCGAGCTGGCAGCCAAGGCGCGCGAGCAGTCCGCCTCGGGTGAGGACGACGCCCCCGAGGAGCTCGAGGCCGAGGGCAGCATTGCCGCGTTGCCGTGCCCGCCGCGCGGCTTCGACCCGGCGCCGGCACCCGAATGGGCGGACCTCGACGTCGACCTGAACGACCTGGTGGTGATCGTCGGCGGCGCGGAGCTCGGACCCTACGGTTCGTCGCGGACCCGCTTCGAGATGGAGGTGGCCGGCGAGCTGTCGGCGGCCGGTGTGCTCGAGTTGGCCTGGACCACCGGACTGGTCAAGTGGGAGGACGATCCCCAACCCGGTTGGTACGACACCGAATCCGGTGAGCTGGTTCCCGAATCGGAGATCGTGGAGCGTTACCACGACGCCGTCGTCGAACGGTGCGGTATCCGCGAATTCGTGGATGACGGTGCGATCGACCCCGACCACGCCTCACCGCTTCTGGTCAGTGTGTTCCTCGACAAGGACTTCTCGTTCGTGGTGTCCAGCGAGGCCGACGCGCGCGCGTTCGTCGAGTTCGACCCCGAACACACCGTGGCCCGACCGGTACCGGACTCCAGCGACTGGGAGGTGATCCGCAAGGCGGGCACCGAGATCCGGGTCCCGCGGAAGACCAAGCTGTCCCGGACCGTCGGTGCGCAGATCCCCACCGGGTTCGACCCGACGGTGTGGGGCATCACCCCGGACATGGCCAATTCCATTGACCGGGTGGCGCTGTGGAACATCGTCGCCACCGTGGACGCGTTCCTGTCCTCGGGCTTCACCCCGACCGAGCTGCTGCGCTGGGTGCACCCGAGCCTGGTGGCCTCCACGCAGGGCACCGGCATGGGCGGCATGACCTCGATGCAGACCATGTATCACGGCAACCTGCTGGGCCGGGCCAAGCCGAACGACATCCTGCAGGAGGTGCTGCCGAATGTTGTTGCGGCCCACGTCATGCAGTCCTACGTGGGTGGTTACGGCGCGATGGTGCACCCCGTCGCGGCCTGCGCGACGGTTGCGGTGTCGGTCGAGGAAGGCGTGGACAAGATCCGGCTCGGCAAGGCCGAATTCGTGATCGCCGGCGGGTTCGACGACCTGACCCTGGAGGCCATCATCGGCTTCGGTGACATGGCGGCCACCGCCGACACCGAGATGATGCGGGCCAAGGGCATCAGCGATTCGAAGTTCTCGCGCGCCAACGACCGGCGCCGCCTCGGGTTCCTGGAAGCCCAGGGCGGTGGCACCATCCTGCTGGCCAACGGTGCGCTGGCGGCCAAGATGGGATTGCCGGTGCTGGCCGTCGTCGGCTACGCGCAGAGCTTCGCCGACGGTGTGCACACCTCGATCCCGGCCCCCGGGCTCGGAGGCCTCGGCGCCGGTCGCGGCGGCAAGGACTCGGTGCTGGCCCGCTCGCTGGCCAAGCTGGGCGTGGGAGCCGACGACATCGCGATCGTGTCCAAGCACGACACCTCGACTCTTGCCAACGACCCCAACGAGACCGAGCTGCACGAGCGGCTGGCCGACTCGATGGGCCGGTCGCCGGGCAACCCGCTGTTCGTGGTGAGCCAGAAGACGCTCACCGGTCACAGCAAGGGTGGCGCGGCAGCGTTCCAGCTGATGGGCCTGTGCCAGATGCTGCGCGACGGCGTCATCCCGCCCAACCGCAGCCTGGATTGCGTCGACGACGAGCTGGCCACCGCCGGCCACTTCGTCTGGGTGCGTGAGCCTTTGGACCTGCGCGGCAAGTTCCCGCTCAAGGCCGGCCTGGTGACCAGCCTCGGCTTCGGGCACGTGTCGGGTCTGATCGCGCTGGTGCACCCGGAGGCGTTCATCGCCGCGCTGGACCCGTCCGATCGGGATGGCTACCGCGAGCGGGCCGCGCAGCGCATGCTGGCCGGTCAGCGACGGCTGGCTTCCGCGATCGCCGGTGGGCGCCCGATGTACGAGAAGCCGGCCGACCGACGGTTCAACCACGACGAGCCGGAGAAGCGTCAGGAAGCGGCGATGTTGCTCAACGCCGACGCCCGCCTGGGCGAAGACGACCTTTACGTCGGCTAGGGTCGGTGCGTGGCGATCGTCGGAGTAGGCATCGATCTCGTCTCCATTCCTGATTTCGCCGAGCAGGTCGACCAGCCGGGGACTGTCTTCGCCGAGACGTTCACCCCGGGTGAGCGCCGCGATGCCTCGGACAAGAGTTCGTCGGCGGCGCGTCACCTGGCGGCCCGCTGGGCCGCCAAGGAGGCGGTGATCAAGGCTTGGTCGGGTTCTCGGTTCGCGCAGCGGCCCGTGCTGCCCGAGGACATCCACCGCGACATCGAGGTGGTCACCGACATGTGGGGGCGGCCCCGGGTGCGGTTGAGCGGTGACATCGCCAAACACCTGGCCGACGTGATCATTCACGTGTCGCTGACGCATGAGGCGGACACCGCCGCCGCGGTGGCGATCCTGGAGACTCCTTGAGCGCGAGCAGACGCGGAATCGCACGGGGAGGCGAGTATTCATGCGACTCCGCGTCTGCTCGCGCAATAGAAGAGCGCGTCCGCGAGGTGCTGCCGTCGGTGCGGCGCGACCTGGAAGACCTGGTGCGCATCGAATCGGTGTGGGCCGATCCCGCCCGTCGTTCCGAGGTGCACCGCAGCGCCCAGGCGGTGGCAGATCTGTTGTCGCAGGCCGGTTTCGGCGACGTGCAGATCGTCAGCGAAGGGGGAGCGCCCGCGGTCATCGGACGCCATCCCGCGCCGCCGGGCGCGCCGACCGTGCTGCTGTATGCCCACCACGACGTGCAGCCCGAGGGTGACCGCAGCCAGTGGATGTCGCCACCGTTCGAGCCCACCGAGCGTGACGGGCGGCTCTACGGCCGCGGCAGCGCCGACGACAAGGCCGGAATCGCAACGCATTTGGCGGCCTTTCGGGCGCATGGCGGCAAGCCGCCGGTCGGCGTGACCGTGTTCGTCGAGGGCGAAGAGGAATCCGGCTCGCCCTCGCTCGCCCGATTGCTTGCCGCCCACCGCGACACGCTGGCCGCCGACGTGATCGTCATCGCCGACTCGGACAACTGGAGCGCCGACACCCCGGCGCTGACCGTGTCGCTGCGCGGATTGGTCGACTGCGTGGTCGAGGTCGCCACCCTCGACCACGGGCTGCACTCCGGCCTGTGGGGCGGGGTGGCGCCCGACGCGCTCACCGTTCTGGTGCGCCTGCTGGCCAGCCTGCACGACGACGACGGCAACGTGGCCGTGGCCGGCCTGCACGAAACCGACATCGCCGCGCTGAACTACCCCGACTACCCGCCCGAGCGGGTCCGCACCGATTCCGGCCTGCTCGACGGCGTGTCCGAGATCGGCTCGGGCTCCGTGCCGCAGCGGCTGTGGGCGAAGCCCGCGATCACGGTGATCGGCATCGACACCACCCCCATCGACAAGGCGTCGAACACGCTGATCCCGCGGGCACGGGCCAAGATCAGCATGCGGGTGGCCCCCGGCGGCGACGCCACGGCGCACCTCGACGCCTTGACCGCCCACCTGCAAAGCCGCGCCCCCTGGGGCGCGCGGATCAGCGTCACCCGAGGCGACATCGGCGAGCCCTACGCCATCGAGGCCAGCGGGGACGTCTACGACGCGGCCCGGTCAGCGTTCCGCCAGGCGTGGGACGCCGAGCCCATCGACATGGGCATGGGCGGCTCCATCCCGTTCATCGCGGAGTTCGCCGCCGCGTTCCCGCAGGCGAAGATCCTCGTCACCGGCGTGGAGGACCCCGGGACCCAGGCGCACAGCATCAACGAGAGCCTGCACCTCGGCGTGCTGGAACGTGCGGCCATCAGCGAGGCGCTGCTGCTGGCCAACCTGGC
>NZ_JAEKMI010000020.1 GCF_020217485.1 Mycobacterium sp. WUMAC-067
GACCGACCGACCTTATCCGCCGGTGGCCGATTACCGCGGCGCCAGTGTGGTCGTGGATTGGCCAGCCGAGCTGCAGCAGCGGGTGCGCAGTGTGGCCCGCGAGCACAACGCGACCAGCTTCATGGTGATCCAGGCTGCCCTGGCGGTGCTGCTGGCCAAGCTCAGCGCCAGCAGTGATGTGGCGGTCGGATTCGCGATCGCCGGCCGTGATGATCCCGCACTCGATGGGTTGGTGGGCTTTTTCGTCAACACTTTGGTGTTGCGGGTCGACTTGGCCGGCGATCCCAGCTTCACCGAAACGTTGGATCAGGTGCGGGCGCGGAGCCTGGCCGCCTACGAGCACCAAGATGTGCCCTTCGAGGTGCTCGTGGAGCGGCTCCACCCGACCCGAAGCCTGGCCCATCACCCGTTGGTGCAGGTGGTGTTGGCCTGGCAGAACATCGCGCGGGAGGATGGGGTCCCCGCCGGGTTGGCCTTGGGTGATCTGCAGGTCACACCGCTGGCGGCGGACACCCAGGTCGCCCGCATGGACCTGACATTCACGGTGGGCGAACGCTGGAATTCCGGCGGTGAGCCCGCCGGAATCGGCGGGTCGGTGGAGTTTCGCACCGATGTGTTCGACGCGGCCAGCATCGAGGCGCTGATCGAACGGCTGCAGCGGGTGTTGATGGCCATGACCGCCGATCCCAGCCAGCGGTTGTCGTCGGTTGACCTGTTGGATGCCGCCGAGCACGCCCACCTGGACAAGACCGGTAACCGGGAGGTGTTGACCCAGCCGGCGACGGGGCTGTCGATTCCGGCGGTGTTCGCCGCTCAGGTCGCGCGCGCGCCCGAAGCGCTGGCGGTGACCTTCGAAGGCCACTCGATGACCTATCGAGAGCTCGATGAGGCGTCGAACCGATTGGCGCACTTGTTGGCCCGTCATGGGGTGGGCCCGGGGCAGTGTGTGGCGCTCATGTTCAACCGTTGCGCCGAGGCGGTCGTGGCGATACTGGCGGTGCTCAAGGCCGGGGCGGCCTACCTGCCCATCGATCCCGCGCATCCCGACGCGCGCATCGAATTCGTCGTGGCCGACGCCGCGCCGATCGCTGCGATCACCACCACCGAGCTGGCAGACCGGCTTGACGGGTACGACCTGCGGGTCATCGACATCAACGACGCCGCTGTCGACGCCCAGCCCAGCACGGCACTGCCGGCGCCGGCTCCCGACCACATCGCCTACCTCATCTACACGTCTGGCACCACCGGTGTGCCCAAAGGCGTGGCCATCACCCACCACAACGTCACCCAGCTGTTCGGGTCGCCGGATATCCACCTGCAGGCACACTCGTGGGCGCAGTCGCATTCCTTGGCCTTCGACGCCTCGGTGGAAGAGATCTGGTGTTCGTTGTTGCACGGCGGGCGGCTGGTGATCGTGCCCGAGTCGGCTACACGCTCGCCGGAAGACTTGCACGCCTTGCTGGTTGCTGAACAGGTCGGTGTATTAAGCCAGTCGCCGTCTGCGGTGGCGATGCTCCCCCATGAGGGGTTGGAGTCGATGGCGTTGCTGGTGGCCGGTGAAGCGTGCCCGGCCGAGGTGGTGGCGCGGTGGGCGCCGGGGCGGGTGATGGTCAATGAGTACGGCCCAACCGAAACCACGGTGTGTGTGTCCAGGAGTGCGCCGTTGGCCGCGGGTTCGGGGGTGCCGCCGATCGGCTCGCCGTTACCGGGCGCGGCGTTGTTCGTGCTGGACCAGTGGTTGCGTCCGGTGCCGGTCGGGGTGGTCGGGGAGTTGTATGTGGCCGGCGCCGGGGTCGGTATTGGCTATGTGGGCCGGGCCGGGTTGACGTCGTCGCGGTTTGTGGCCTGCCCGTTCGGGCCGCCAGGGACACGGATGTATCGCACCGGGGACCTCGTGCGTTGGGGCGCCGACGGGCAGCTGCAGTATCTGGGACGCGCCGATGAGCAGGTCAAGGTCCGCGGGTTCCGCATCGAACTCGGTGAAGTGCGCGCGGCGCTGGCCGCACTCGACGGGGTGGAGCAGGCGGCCGTGATCGCCCGCGAGGACCGCCCCGGTGACAAGCGCCTGATCGGCTATATCACCGGGACCGCCGACCCGGCCGATGTTCGTGCCCGGTTGGGTCAGCGGCTCCCCGCCTACATGGTGCCAGCGGCGGTGGTGGTGATCGACGCGCTGCCGTTGACGGTCAACGGCAAACTGGACTGGCGCGCCCTGCCGGCACCGGAATACACCGATGTTGATCGGTATCGTGCCCCGGCCACCCTCACCGAGGAGATCCTGGCCGCCATCTATGCCCAAGTCCTCGGGCTCGAGCGGGTCGGTGTCGATGACTCGTTCTTCGATTTGGGCGGAGACTCACTATCGGCAATGCGCCTGATTGCCGCGATCAACGCCAGCCTGGATGCGAACCTCGCAGTGCGCACATTGTTCCACGCGCCGTCCGTTAGGAGCTTGAGCCAGCAGTTAGGTCAAGGTGCCACCGAGGTGGAAGTAGTCCCGGTTGAGTTCCTCAAGGAGGGTACCGGTGATCCGCTGTTCTGCATTCATCCCGGTAGTGGCCTGGTCTGGCCGTACTATGCGCTCGGTAATTATTTGGACTGCCCGATCATTGGAATTCAACAAAACCCGCAAAATGGCGAGGCTAGAGCTGCGTCAATCTGCGATATGGCGAAAAACTATGCCGATCGGATCCAAGCGGTTGATCCTACCGGGCCCTACAACCTTCTCGGCTGGTCGTTTGGAGGCGTTGTCGCCCATGAGATTGCCACCGAGCTCCAGCGACGTGGATGCTCGATCGCAAACCTTATCCTTCTCGACGCTTTACTCTTCATCGATAGCGGTGCCACTCTGCCAATCCTGAACGAGCAGGACGTGCTAGCAGAGGTTTTGCGGTTCTGTCGTATAGACCTTCCCGATCAGGATGAGCCGCTTACTTATGACCGGGTTGAAGAACTACTTCGCGAACAAGGAATAGTCGAATTTGCTCGGTACAAACCGCTTCTGGATTTGGGCGTTCAGAACATTGAGAATAATCGGGCGTTGTCTGAAGGCCACGAACCCGGTGTCTTCGATGGCGATATAACCATATTTTCCGCTGTGGGGGACGAGGGCGATCAGAGTTCGCCTCCTCTTCTGCAAAGTTGGCGTCCTTATGTCACGGGCGACATAAACAGATACCCGGTCGACTGTAGGCACCAAGAAATGATGGACCCCGCATCGCTCGTCCTGTATGGCCAACAACTCAAGATTCTCTTAGAACCTGAAGGTGCGCGCGCAGAATGATTGCACCGAAAGCGCTTTCCAGGATTCGGACAAGTCGGCATCACAAAGAGGGCCAGGTTCCATGCAAAGAATCGATTATGATTTGCTCGGCAACGTGGCAATGAGCGATGCGCAGCGGCGGGGATCCGTTGTGGGAGCGTGCATTTGGCTCTTTCAAACCGTACGAAACCTGCTCTTCCGGCTCGAAAACTTTTTCGGCCGGGCCTCGACGTACCGCGACAAAGAGCGTTTCGGCGCCATCCTCAGTCAAAGCGCCGCAGCGAAGTAGCGGTTCGAGATGTCCGTCGAACCGACCACGCTGCGCCCCACGAAAAGGCATTTGCCGGCTTTGCTGCGGTCTCGCCGGTTCGTCGCCCTGGTTGTCGCGATCGGCGGCATGCAGCTGATGGTGGCGATGGACGGCCCCGTCGCGATCTTCGCGCTGCCCAGGATCCAGAACGAGCTGGGCTTGTCGGACGCCGGGCGGAGCTGGGTGATCACCGCCTACATGCTGACCTTCGGTGGCCTGATGCTGTTGGGTGGCCGCCTGGGTGACACCATCGGCCGCAAGCGCGCTTTCATCCTCGGGGTTGCGCTGTTCACTTTCGCCTCGACCTTGTGCGGCATCGCCTGGGACGGGGGCACCCTGATATCGGCACGGCTGCTGCACGGCGCGGCTTCGGCGATCATGGCACCGACCAATTTGGCGCTGATCGCGACCACGTTCCCGAGGGG
Organism: Mycobacterium sp. WUMAC-067; assembly: GCF_020217485.1. Taxonomy (GTDB): domain Bacteria; phylum Actinomycetota; class Actinomycetes; order Mycobacteriales; family Mycobacteriaceae; genus Mycobacterium. Next base: position 3,998 of record NZ_JAEKMI010000020.1, read on the forward strand.
ATCGGCACGTAACGTCGCAACGGGGGTGTTCGGCGCGATGTCGGGTCTCGGCGGGGTGCTGGGCCTGGTGGTGGGCGGGGCGCTGACCGACGTGTCGTGGCGGCTGGCGTTTTTGGTGAACGTGCCGATCGGGCTGGCGGTGATCTGCCTGGCCGCCATCATGCTGGAGGAAACCCAGAAGGAGCGGATGAAGCTCGACGCCACCGGGGCCGTCCTGGCCACGTTGACCTGTACCGCCGCGGTGTTCGGTCTGTCGATGGGCCCGGAGGAGGGGTGGCTGTCGACCATCACGATCGGTTCAGGCTTGGTGGCTGTGGCCGCTCTTGTGGCGTTCGTCGTGGCGGAGCGCACCGCCGAGAGCCCCATCGTGCCGTTCGGCCTGTTCTTCGACCGCAACCGGCTGGCCGCGTTCGCGGCCATGTTCCTCAGCGGTGGCGTCCTTTTCAGCCTGACCGTGCTGGTCGGCATGTATGTGCAGACCATCATGGGCTACAGTCCGCTGCGCGCCGGTGTGGCCTTCATCCCGTTCGGTATCGGGGTGGCCATCGGGGTGGGTGTGGCGTCGAAGCTGGTGATGTGGTTCCCGCCGCGTGTGGTGGTACTCGCCAGCGGCAGCCTGATCCTGATCGCGACGCTGTACGGTTCGACCTTCAACCGCGGCATGCCGTACTTTCCGAATCTTGTTTTGCCGCTCATCGTTTGCGCTATTGGTGTCGGCGCGATCTTCGTCCCGCTCACGCTGTCGGTGATCGCCAGCGTCGGCGTCGACCGGATCGGGCCGACCTCGGCGATTGCAGTAATGCTGCAGACCTTGGGCGGACCGCTGGTGCTGGTCATCATCCAGGCCGCCATCACGTCGCGCACACTGCGGCTGGGCGGCGCCGTAGGTCCGGTGAAGTCCATGAACGCCGCGCAGTTGCATGCGCTGGACCGCGGCTACACCTACGGCCTGTTGTGGTTGGCCGGGGTGGTCTTGCTGCTCGGTGGGGTGGCGCTGCTGATCGGGTACACCGCCGCGCAGGTGGCCCGCGCGCAGGAAGTCAAGGAGTCCATCGACGCAGGGGAGAGGTAGCTCTACGCCGGCTACATCTGCTGAACGCTGAGCGGCTGCTGCACGGCAGAGCCGCCTAGCCGGCGCGTTCGACGAAAACCACTGTTGCAGAACGCAATCCTCGCTAGCACCTTATTTTCGGTTGCGTAAACGTCTACGGCAGACACGGCCACCACTCGGTCGCCTTACGCCCGCCACTCTATGTGTCGGCCCTGACTACGCTACCGACTTAATAAGCCTGACAACAGGATTGAAACCCACGACGCTCTGATCATGCAAATCGTCGAGTCCTTCCGGGCCATGCCTTAGAGCGCCCGGCCAGCAATAGCGAGTGCACCGATCTGTTCGGCTCATGCAAAAGCGAACTTTGGAGGACTGGTGAGTATCAATACGTTCGACGACTCTGGCAGCCGATCGCTCATCCTGCATGGCCGCCGTCTCCGAGTTCCATTTGCACCTGACGGTGTGCGCGCAACGGACAAGCCGCTCGGCCGTAGCTGTGAGGAGGCGAAATGACTACATACCCGATCGACGACGTCATGCAGCGCTCGCCCGCGGCCGAATCTCCGCCCGCGATCGGCACCGTTCCTGTCACTCCTGTTGCCGTGATCGGCATGGCGTGCCGCCTACCCGGAGCTATCGACTCGCCGGAGCAGTTGTGGGCGGCGTTGTTGCGCGGCGACGACCTGGTTACCGAAATCCCGCCCGACCGTTGGGATGCCGATGAGTACTACGATCCCGAGCCGGGTGTGCCGGGCCGGTCGGTATCGCGGTGGGGCGCATTCATCGACGACGTCGCCGGCTTCGATCCCGAGTTCTTCGGGATCAACGAGCGGGAGGCGACCGCGATGGATCCGCAACACCGGCTGCTTTTGGAGACCTCATGGGAGGCCATGGAACACGCCGGTCTTACGCGGGAGCGAATCGCCGACTCGCTGACCGGTGTGTTCATGGGATTGACGCATGGCGACTACCAATTGCTGGCCGCCGACGCCCACTCCGTGGAGGGCGCGTACGGCTTTTCCGGCAGCAACTTCAGCCTGGCGTCCGGGCGCATCGCCTACGCGCTGGGGGTCCACGGCCCCGCATTGACTGTGGACACCGCGTGTTCGTCCGGCCTGACGGCGATACACCTGGCCTGCCGCAGCCTGCACGAGGGCGAAAGCGACCTCGCCCTGGCGGGTGGCGCCACGCTGGCGTTGGACCCGCGGAAGTTCGCCGCGGGGTCAGCCGAGGGCATGCTGTCGCCGACCGGACGCTGCCACGCGTTTGACGTCGCGGCCGACGGGTTCGTGGGCGGCGAGGGCAGCGTGATGCTGCTACTCAAGCGGTTGTCCGACGCGCTACGAGACGGTGATCGGATCCTTGCCGTGGTGCGCGGGACGGCCGCAAATCAGGACGGTCATACGGTGAACATCGCCACCCCGTCGAAGACCGCGCAGACCGCGGTGTATCAGGCGGCTTTGGCCGCCGCCGGTGTGGACGCCGGCACGGTTGGCATGGTCGAGGCGCACGGGCCCGGCACCCCGGTGGGTGACCCGATCGAATACGCCAGCCTGGCCACCGTTTACGGCGTCGAGGGCCCCTGCGCGCTGGCGTCGGTGAAGACCAACTTCGGCCATGCGCAGGCGGCCTCCGGAGCGCTCGGGATGATGAAGGCGATCCTCGCGCTGCAGCATGGTGTGGTTCCCCGGAATCTGCACTTCACCCGGTTACCCGATGACCTAGCCAAAATCGATACGAAACTCTTTGTGCCGCAGGAGACTACACCCTGGGTCACCAACGGGCACCACCCACGAAGGGCGGCGGTGTCGTCGTATGGCCTGTCGGGAACCAACGTGCACGCCATCGTCGAACGAGCACCCGAACAGGCTGTGAAAACCGGTGTATCCCAGGCCGAATCGTCGACGACGGAACCGCTGATATTCCCGCTGTCGTCCACCTCGGCCGATGAACTGCGCCACACCGCCGGCCGGCTCGCCGACTGGGTGCGAGCACATGACGATCTGGCGTTGCCCGACCTGGCCTACACCCTGGCGCGCCGCCGCGCGCACCGCCCGGTACGCACCGCGGTCATCGCGGATAGCCGCGCCGGGCTCGTCGTGGCTCTGCGCGAGGTTGCCGACGGCGATGCTCCGTATCCGGCCGCGGTCGGACAGGACGACCGCGGGCCGGTTTGGGTGTTCTCCGGGCAGGGTTCGCAATGGGCGGCGATGGGTGCAGACCTGCTGGCGACCGAACCGGTGTTTGCCGCCACCGTCGCGCAAGCCGAGCCACTGATCGCCCGGGAGTCGGGATTCTCGGTGACCGAGGCGATTTCGGCGCCGCGGGTCGTGACGGGTCAAGACCGGGTCCAGCCGACGCTGTTCACCATGCAGGTCGCGCTGGCCGCGACGATGAAGGCATACGGAGTGCGCCCGGGCGCGGTGATCGGGCACTCCCTCGGCGAGGCCGCGGCAGCTGTCGTCGCGGGTGCGATATCGCTGGAAGACGGGGTGCGGGTGATCTGCCGCCGCTCGCGGCTGATGTCCCGCGTTGCCGGTTCCGGAGCCACGGCATCGGTGGAATTGCCCGCGCAGCAAGTGCTTTCGGAACTGACGGCACGCGGTATCAACGACGTGGTGGTGGCGGTGGTGGCCTCGCCGCAGTCCACGGTGATTGCCGGCGCCGCGCCAACGGTTCGCGACCTGGTCGCGGCCTGGGAGCAGCGTGATGTGATGGCGCGCGAGGTCCCCACCGATGTCGCCTTCCATTCGCCCCAGGTCGATCCGATCATGGGCGAGCTGACCGACGTACTCGCAGAGACCAGCCCGATGACGCCGGAAGTTCCCTACTACTCGGCGACATTGTTCGACCCGCGCGAGCAGCCAATCTGCGACGCCCGCTACTGGGCGAACAATATGCGCCGGATGGTGCGATTCGCCACGGCCGTGCAGGCGGCTTTGGAGGACGGCTACCGGGTCTTCGCCGAGCTGGCGCCACACCCCCTGCTGGTCCGCGCCCTCGAGCAGACCGCCCGCAGTCGCGAGATGCCGATCGCCGCACTGGCCGGTATGCGTCGCGAACAAGCGCTTCCGCACGGGCTGCTGGGCTTTGTGGCGGATCTGCACGGGGCGGGCGCCGCGGTCGATTTCTCCGTGCTCTATTCGACCGGGCGGCTCGTCGACGCGCCGCTGCCGACCTGGACGCACCGCCGGCTGTGGTTGAGCGGCGACGGTCAGGACTCCCCACCACATGGTGGTTGCACCGTTTCGGTACATCCACTGCTGGGCTCGCACGTGCACCTGCAGGAGGAGCCCGAGCGCCACTTGTGGCAGGCCGAGGTCGGCACCGCCGCCCAGCCCTGGCTCGCCGACCACCAGATCCGCAATGTGGTCGTGCTTCCGGGGGCCGCCTACTGCGAGATGGCGTTAGCCGCCGCGCGTACCGTGCTGGGCGAGACGGTCGAGGTTCGTGACATCCGCTTCGAGCAGGCGCTCCTGCTCGATGAGCAGACCACGATCGGCGCCTCGGCGTCGTTGTCCTCCCCGGGCGTCGTCGAATTCACCGTCGAGTCGAATCAGGGCGGCGAACACACGCGGCATGCTGCCGCAGTCCTCCGGGCCGCAGCGGATGAGCAGCCGCCCGCGTATGACGTGCCCGCGCTGCTCGCCGAGCATGGAAGTTGCGATGACGGCGCCGAGGTACGCAGGCGCATGGACCAACGCGGAGTTCAGTACGGTCCCGCGTTCGCCGGTCTGGGAGACGTCCACACCGGCGAGGAGGCGACCGGCACCGTCCTGGCCGAGGTGGCGCTACCCCGCCAAATCCGCTCGCAACAAGCGGCTTACGGCGTGCACCCCGCACTGCTGGACGCCTGTTTCCAGTCCGTTGAAGCTCATCCGGACGTCCAGGCCCTGGGCGAAGGTGCGCTGGGGTTGGTGTTGGGTATCCGTCGACTCCGCTCCTACAGCGCTGCCCGCAACGCTCACTACTGCTACACCCGCGTGACCAAAGCCGATACCTCCGGCGTCGAGGCCGACATCGACGTGCTCGACGAGCACGGGGCAGTCCTGGTAACCGTGCGGGGGCTGCGAGTGGGCGCCAGCGCGTCCGAGAGCGGCAATAAGGATCGCGTTATGGCCGAGCGGCTGCTGACCATCGAATGGCGGCAACGAGAATTGCCCGAGCCGGACCACACCGACGCCGGAAGCTGGCTGCTGATCAGCACTACCACCACCGCGGATGTGGGGGCCAGCACGTTAGCCGACGCCCTGAAAAACCATGGGGTGCACTGCACCACGATGTCGTGGCCGCAGCAGATCGACCACATCTCAAATGCGGAGCAGCTCGGAAATCATTTGCGCGCCGATGGATTCACCGGTGTGGTGATTCTCACCGGGCCGAAAAACGGCGACGCTGACGACCAGGGTGCGCTTCTGGGCCGGGACTACGTGCAACATCTGGTGCGCATCGCCCGTGAGTTGGCGGACCTTCCTGGCGAACCGCCGCGCTTGTATGTCGTGACCCGCAACGCCCAAACCGTGGTGTCCAACGACGAGCCCAACCTCGGGCAGGCCGGGCTGCGCGGCCTGGTTCGCGTGATCGGCATGGAACACCCGCATCTGGGCGCCAGCCAGATCGATGTGGACGAATCCACCGATGCCGAGCAACTGGCCCAGCAACTGCTCTGCGGGTCGGAGGAGGACGAGACCGCCTGGCGCAACGGCGCGTGGTACCACGCGCGATTGTGCCCTGCTCCACTGCTCCCCGAGGAGCGACAAACCGCCGTCGCCAACCACGAGTGCGACCGGATGCGGCTGCAGATCCGCACTCCCGGCGATCTGGAGTCACTCGAACTCGTTGCCTGCGACCGCGTTCCACCGGGACCGGGACAGATCGAGGTCGCGGTCAGCGCGTCCAGCATCAACTTCGCCGACGTTCTCGTCGCGTTCGGCCGTTACCCCGCTTTCGAGGGTCGGCTACCGCAGCTGGGCACCGACTTCGCCGGCGTGGTGACCGCGGTCGGACCGGACGTGACCGGCCACAAGGTGGGTGATCACGTCGGGGGCCTGAGCGCCGACGGTTGCTGGGGTACCTTCCTCACCTGCGACGCGCGCCTGGCTGTCACGCTGCCGGCCGGCCTGGCCGATGACCAGGCGGCGGCGGTGACGACCGCGCACGCCACCGCCTATTACGGGCTGCACGAGTTGGCCCGAATCGGGTCCGGTGACCGGGTGCTGATCCACTCCGCGACCGGCGGGGTCGGACAGGCGGCAATCGCCATCGCCCGGGCCGCGGGTGCCGAGATCTTCGCCACCGCCGGCACTGAGCAACGTCGACAATTACTGCGCGACATGGGCATTGAGCACGTCTACGACTCGCGAAGCGTAGAGTTCGCCGACCTGATACGCCGTGACACCGACGGCTATGGCGTGGACATCGTGCTCAACCCGCTCATCGGCGCCGCCCAGCGCGCGGGCATCGAATTGCTGGCATTCGGTGGACGATTCGTCGAGATCGGCAAACGCGACATCTACGGCGACACCCGATTGGGGCTCTTCCCGTTCCGGCGCAACCTGACGTTCTACGCCCTTGACCTGGCGTTGATGTCATTCAGCCACCCGGACCGGCTGCGAGACTTGCTGAACACGGTGTGCCGGCTCACCGCGGACGGCTCGTTGCCGATGCCGCAAAGCACGCACTACCCGCTTGCCGACGCCGCCACCGCGATTCGGGCGATGAGCGGCGCCCAGCACACCGGCAAGCTCGTGCTCGATGTCCCGCACACCGGCCGCAGCCGCGTCGTGGTGCCGCCGGAGCGGGTCGGGGTCTTCCGCCGCGATGGCGCCTACATCATCACCGGCGGGCTTGGCGGCCTGGGGCTGTTCTTGGCCGAGAAGATGGCTTCGCCTGGTTCGGGGGCCGGCTGCGGGCGTATCGTGCTGTCCTCGCGCTCGCAACCAACTCCCCAGGCGTGGGAGACGATCGAGCGCATCCGCGCGATCGGTGCCGACGTCGCGGTGGAGTGCGGCGACATAGTCGAGGCCGGCACGGCTGAGCGTTTGGTGGCCACGGCGACCGCCACCGGGCTTCCGGTGCGCGGCGTACTGCATCTGGCGGCGGTGATCGAGGATGCCACGCTGACCAACATCACCGACGAGCTCATCGAGCGTGACTGGGCGCCAAAGGTTTACGGTGCATGGAATTTGCACACCGCGACCGCTTCGCAGCCATTGGACTGGTTCTGCTCGTTCTCCTCGGCCGCCGCGCTGGTGGGGTCGCCCGGGCAGGGTGCCTACGCCGCGGCCAACAGCTGGCTGGACGCCTTCACCCGCTGGCGCCGGGCTCGGGGTCTGCCGGCCACCGCGATCGCGTGGGGTGCCTGGTCGCAGATAGGGCGCGGCACCGCCTTGGCCGAAGGCGCCGCCGCCATAGCTCCCGACGAAGGCGCTTATGCGTTGGAAGCGCTGCTGCGCCACGACCGCGCGTGCACGGGCTATGCGCCGATAACGGGCACACCGTGGTTGACCGCTTTCGCCCAACGCAGCCCCTTCGCCGAAGCCTTCCGCTCCAGCGGGCAAAGCGCAACGGGCACAAGCAAACTGCGTGCCGAGCTCGAGGAGCTGGCCTTGGACGAGTGGCCTACCCGGCTGCGGCGCCTGATTTCCGACCAGGTCAGCCTGATCCTGCGTCGCAACATCGACCCCGACCGTCCGCTGTCCGAGTACGGCCTCGACTCGCTGGGCGGCCTCGAACTACTTACCCGCATCCAGACCGAAACGGGCATACGCGTGACGCCCGCCGACATCGCCGCCATCGGCACCATTCGCGGTCTGGCGGAACTGTTGTGCGAAAAGCTGGCGCCCGCGGACGCGGCGTGAGGCTGAAAGGGTTTGAATCATGGCTTCTGATCACACGATCACAGGAAAGTCCGCTCGGAGCGGACTCGCGAACGTCGACTTCTTCACCGACAAGTCGGTCGTCGACGACCCGTACGACTACTACGACGCGATCCGTCGTTGCCCGGTGTGGCGTGAGCCGGCGCACGGCGTGGTGATGGTGTCGGGATACGACGAGGCCCTCGCGGTGCAGCGCGACGCCGAGAAGACCTTCTCGGTATGCAATATCGTCAGCGGACCATGGTCGGGGATTCCGACCAAAACCGACAGCGACGACATCTCGGATGTGATCGAGCGGCACCGCAAGAGGGTTACGTTCGGCGACTACTTCATCACGTTCGATCCACCGAAGCACACCGCGCACCGGTCGCTGTTGAGCCGGTTGTTCACGCCGAAGCAGCTCAAGAACAACGAGGACTTCCTGTGGCGTCTTGCCGACGAACAACTCAACCGCTTCGTCGCGAAGGGCAAGTGCGAGATCGTCTTCGACTACAACTTCCCGTTCACGCTCGACGCGATCACCGACCTGCTGGACGTACCCGAGGCCGACCGCGAGCGATTCCGCAGCGCTGCGCGAGCCAGCAGACTCGAAGGCGATCGCAGCGGTTTTGTTGGCGTGAAAGAGGAGTGGTTCGTCGAGTACGTCGAGGAACGGCGACGCAATCCGCGCGACGACATCCTCACCGAGCTTGCGCTGGCAAAGTTTCCCGATGGCACGACACCCGACGCGATAGACGTCGCCCGCGTTGCCACCTTCATGTACGCCGCCGGCCACGGCACGACGATCGACCTGCTGAGTCTGTCGATGCTCACGCTGGCGGAGCGACCGGACTTGCAAGAGCAGCTGCGCGACGACAATTCAAAGATTCCCGCCTTTATCGAGGAGATGCTGCGCTTCGAAAGTCCGATCAAATCGAATTTCCGCCTGGCGCGGCGCACCACCAGGATCGGCGACCTCGATGTGCAAGCCGGTACCAGCGTACTGGTGATGAACGGTGCGGCAAACCGCGATCCACGGCGGTTCGACGATCCGGACGAATTCCGCCTCGACCGCCCCAACATATTGCATCACATGGCGTTCGGCCGTGGTGTTCACACGTGCCCGGGTGCCCCCATTGCGCGCGCCGAAGTGCGCGTGAGCCTGGAACGAATCCTGGCCCGGATGCGCGACATTCGGCTTTCAGAGGCCGAGCACGGTCCCCCCGGCGCTCGTCGGCTCAATTGGGACCGCACCCTGTTGTTCAGGCGCCTCAAGGAATTGCACCTCGAGTTCACTCCGGTTCAGGAGGTGTCCAATTGGCCACGCCATCGTTGACCCGATTCGCTATTGGGGTTTGCGGCCTGGCATTGTCGTTGACCGCCGGGGCCGGCCTCGCGACCGCCGACCGGGACCTGACTCCTTTCGTCAACACCACTTGCAATTACGGGCAGGTGATCTCGGCGCTGCAGGCGGCGGATCCGCAAGCCGCCGCGCAATTCAACTCTTCGCCGGAGAGCGTCTCCTTCTTGCGTCAGTTCCTCGCCTCGCCGCCGAGTCAACGCCAGCAGATGGCCCAGATGCTGGCCGGCCAGCCGGGCGCTGACCAGCAGTTTGACCTCGTCCAGCGCGTCTTCAGCACCTGCAACAACTACTGAGCGGACCGGCGCCCAACCGTCGACCACCGAAAACCTTTTGGAGTGCTTCGTGGCCACACTCATCGAACGTTTCCCGCTCATCAGCACGCTGCGAGACGCTGTTTTCCTCTCGGCAACGGTCAGCGAGATCGAAAGGCTGACACCAATAATGCGCCGCATCAGGTTCAGCGGCCCGCGGCTGCAGGGACTGACCTGGACGCCGGGTCAGCATGTCCGGCTGCAGGTCGCGAGTCTGCGTGATTGCGTTCTGCGGCTGCGCCCGTACCCGGTGCTACGCGCGTATTCCATCTACAACGTCGACCCCGACCTCGGCGCGCTCGACATCGTGATGGTCGACCACGACGGTCACCCGAAGGGCGCGACACCCGCCAGACGCTGGGCGACGGCCACCTCCGTCGGAGACCATGCCGAGTTCACCCGGCCCCAGGGCAAATTCGTCATCCGCCGCGACGCGCCCTACCACGTGTTCGCCGGCGAAGAAACCGCGTCGGTCGCGTTCGCCGCGATGCTTCGATCTCTGCACCCAACCGCCGAGGTTTACGGCGTGATCGAGGCCGCGACCGACACCGACCACCTTCCCCTGGCCGCCCCCCTGACCCGGGTCGAGCGCGGTGACGCCCCAGCCGCGAACTCTGCCGTGCTCGCCGACGCCCTACGTAGCCTCCCGCTGCCCGCCTATCCCGGTGTCGCCTACCTCGCCGGCGAGGCGCGCACCGTCCAGACCTTGCGCAAAATCCTGACCACCGAACGTGGTTGTGACCGAGGCCAAATACGCACCAAACCCTTTTGGACCCCCGGCCGAGCCGGGATGGAGTGATCATGGTTGAAACGTCAATTTCGAACCTGCTGTGTGAACGCGCCAGCTTGCAGCCCAACGACACGGCGTTCACCTTCATTGATTACGAGCAGGACTGGAACGGGATTGCCGAAAGCCTGACGTGGTCTCAGCTGCATCGGCGAACGGTGAATGTTGCACGGGGACTTCAGCATTACGGGTCGAGGGGCGACCGCGCTGTGATCATGTCCCCGCAGGGGCTGGATTACATCGTGGCTTTCCTCGGCGCATTGCACGCGGGACAGGTCGCGGTTCCGCTTGCGCTTCCGCTGGGTGGCGTCAGCGATGAGCGCGTCGGTTCGGTGCTGCGCGACGCGTCGCCGACTGTCATTCTCACAACGTCCTCAGTCGCGGAAACCGTTGCCGGATACGTCAAGTCGCAATCTGGCGGACCCGTTCCATCCGTCGTTCAGGTCGACCGGCTGGGACTGGACGCCCGGACAGGGTCCGGCGCCGGGGGCTCTGATCACCTAGGGCTGGCGTATTTGCAGTACACGTCCGGATCGACCCGTCAACCGACCGGGGTGATGGTCTCGCATAGGAACTTGCTGGCAAATTTCGGGCAGGTCATGTCCGACTTCTGCGCGGAGTACGGAGGCGTCGCTCCACCAGACACGACCATTGTCTCGTGGCTGCCGTTTTATCACGACATGGGTTTGATACTGGGAGTGTGCGCACCGGTTCTGGGCGGAATTCGCGCTGTGCTGACGAGTCCGGTGTCGTTCCTGCAGCGACCGGCCCGGTGGATGCAATCGCTTGCGACGGAACGTCACGCATTTTCGGCGGCGCCGAACTTCGCTTTCGAATTGGCGGCACGCAAAACATCGGGCGAGGATATGGCGGGACTGGATCTGGGGGATGTGCTGGTCATCCTCAGCGGCAGCGAACGTGTGCATCCTGCGACGTTGCGGCGGTTCACCGAGCGGTTCGCGCGCTTCAATTTGCCCGACAAGGCGGTACGGCCGGCTTACGGACTCGCAGAGGCGACGGTGTACGCGTTGACCCGCACGCCGGCGCAGCCGCCGAAAATGGTGCACTTCGATTCCGAGAAGCTGGCCACCGGCACCGCGGCGCGCTGCGAAAGCGCAACCGGGACAACGCTGATCAGTTACGGGGCGCCGCGGTCACCGATGATTCGCATCGTCGACCCCGACACCAGGATGGAGTGCCCGGAGGGAACCGTCGGCGAAATCTGGATTCACGGTGACAACGTTGCCATGGGCTACTGGCAGAAGGCCCGCGCGACTGAACGCACGTTCGGCGATCGGCTGGCCGCACCGTCGGCCCGCATACCCGAAGCGCCGTGGCTGCGAACCGGCGACTCGGGATTCTTTTTCGACGGCGAGCTGTTCATCATCGGCCGCATCAAGGATCTGTTGATCGTCTACGGGCGTAACCACTCACCCGACGACATCGAGGCGACGGTCCAGGAGATCACCCGGGGCCGGTGCGCGGCGATAGCGGTTCCGCAGGGGGGCATGGAAAAGCTTGTCGTCATCATCGAAGTCAAGAACCAGGGCGCGTCCCACGACAAGGGGGCGGACAAGCTCACCGTCGTCGAGCGCGAAGTCACCTCGGCGGTCTCCAACTCGCACGGCATCGGCGTCGCGGATCTGGTTCTGGTGACGCCCGGTTCGATACCGATCACCACGAGTGGCAAGGTTCGGCGGGCGGCGTGCGTGGAGCAGTACCGGCAAGGTCAGTTCGCCCGCCTGAACGCGTAGGCGGACGTCTCTTTATCGAGGGGATGGATGCTCAGTGGCTCCGCAGACCGTCTGGTCGGGGCGCGTAGAAATTTGGTGTGCTCCGCCCGCGCTGCCGATGTAGCTACGATTGCGTTGTTTTCTTCGTCTTTTAGCCGGCGAATTCAGTTACGTCCGTCATCCCGCAACGTTCTTCTTTGTCGCTGCATTCCACGTCTTTCCCACCGGGCGCCAGCAGAATAGGTTGCTGCCCTGACGATGCCAGAGATAGGTGTCAAGATCACCCAAGTTCGTATGGGACACAAATTTCCACACGGGAAGATTAGATGGAGTCGATTTTCTGGGCATCATCCCTCCCTTTACGAACTCAAGCCGACCAGGCGGATGCGTTGTTTAATCCGGCGCGCGGTGACTGGGTTGGCGGGGCCACCGCGCGCCGGTGGCTTAGGGGATATGGCCGAATTCGACTTAGTTTCGGTAACGTTCGGCGTTGCCGCCTGAACGGTCTACCGAGGTCGCTGGCGGTGGGGCCACGACGTCGATCGTGATCCAGCGGCCCCCGCCGACATGCGCAATTGCGTGTCATGCCGGGAGCCTACGGTCGGCTCTGGTGTCGTCGGGCAAGGTGAGAGCGAAATAGAGTAGTGGAAGCGCCGAGTTAGCGTAGTGGTTAACCCGGAAAACCGCCGCTGCGAAAGACTGGCCCCACCACTGGCCGGAGATCGGCATCGTCCATTGCAACACTGCGCGGCATTTGTAAGACGCGCGCTAAATAGAACGTGCTTTCGGTGGAGTCAATTTAATTGGGCGCTAATTCCATTCGTGCGTAATTTATCCGTCTGCTGATCCATGGCGGGCGGTGGCCGTGGGCGCAAATCTGTCGGCGCCGACCTTGGCCCACCCCGGTAGAGCCGGACCGAGGATGCCTCGCAGTTGGTCGAGAACCCCGCGGGGGCCTTCACACGGACCACCGCGCGGTACGTTGGCGGTCATGACGTCGCTGCGGGACAAAGTCGTTTTCATCACCGGCGGTGCCCGGGGGATCGGGGCCGAGGTCGCGCGCCGGCTGTGCGCCAAGGGCGCCAAGCTCGTCCTGACCGATCTCAACGAAGCCGACCTGAAGGCGCTCGCCGCCGACCTCGGCGAAGACCGGGTGCTGACCGCGGTCGCCGACGTGCGCGACCTGTCAGCGATGCAGGCCGCCGCCGCTCGCGCCGTCGAGCGGTTCGGCGGCATCGACGTCGTGGTGGCCAACGCCGGCATCATGAGTTACGGGTCGGTGGCCCAGGTCGACCCCGACGCGTTCAAGCGGGTGCTCGACATCAACGTGCTCGGTGTCTTTCACACGGTCCGCGCCACCTTGCCCGCGGTGATCGAGCGTCGCGGCTATGTGCTGATCGTCTCCTCGCTGGCCGCGTACACGGCGGCTCCCGGGCTGGCGCCCTACAACGCCTCCAAGGCCGGCGTCGAGATGTTCGCCAATGCGCTGCGGCTGGAGGTGGCCCGCCACGGCGTGAGCGTCGGCTCGGCGCATATGTCCTGGATCGACACCGCGCTGGTCCGTGACACCCAGACCGACCTGTCCGCGTTCAACCAACTGCTGGCCAGCTTCCCGTGGCCGCTGAACAAGACGACGACCGTCGACAAATGCGCGGCCGCGTTCGTCAAGGGCATCCAGCACCGGCGCACCCGCGTGTACTGCCCGCGCTGGGTGGCCCTGTTCCGCTGGGTCAAGCCGGTGCTGTCCAGTTCGGTCGGCGAACTGCCCCTGCACAAATCCACCGCCGAGCTGTTGCCCCAACTGGACGCCCAGGTCGCCGCGCTCGGCCGCTCCACGAGCGCCTATAACCAAGGCCTCGGTAACTAGCCGGTCTGTGCCGCGCGCTGCGACGCGACGGCCGCCACCCGGTTGCGCACCAGGAACCATCCGGCGCTCAGCGCCGGGATGACCACCACCACCGTGCCGATGGTCCAGGTGCCGGTCTGTTTGTCGAAGGCCATCATGACCAGGACGGCGGCCAGGAACGCCAGTGTGAGGTAGCCCGAATACGGCGCCCACGGCATGCGAAACCGTGGTCGTTGCAACAGCCCGGCCTTGGCCAGCCGGTAGGCGCGCAGTTGACACAACACGATGGTCGCCCAGCACGCGATGATGCCCGGCGCCACGATGTTGAGCACGATCTCGAAGGCTTCGCCGGGATTGACCGCATTCAGGGCAATGCCGAACAGGCAGATGGCGGCCGCCATCGTGATGCCGACGTACGGCACACCGTTCTTGGACATCCGGGTCGCGAACCTGGGGGCGCTGCCACTCGAGGCCATCGAGTGCATGATGCGGCCGGTGGAATACAGCCCCGCATTCAGGCTCGACAGGGCCGCGGTGAGCACCACCACGTTCATCAGGTCCCCGGCGCCGTGGAAGCCGATCGTGGAAAAGAAAGTGACAAAAGGGCTTTCGGTGGCCTTGTAGGAGGTGTACGGCAGCAGCAACGCCAGCAGCGCAACCGACCCGACGTAAAAGATCGCTATGCGAACGATCACCGAATTGATCGCGCGCGGCATGACCTTTTCCGGTTCGGCGGTCTCCCCGGCGGCCGTGCCCACCAATTCGACGGCGGCATAGGCGAATACCACACCCGAGGTGGTCAGCAGCGTCGCGAGTACGCCTGAGGGAAAGAGGCCGCTGTGGTCGGCCCACACGCTCAGCCCGGTGCTGTGGCCGTCGACCCGATAGCGCCCCGCCACGAAGACGATGCCCACGACCAGGAAGGCGATGAGCGCGAAAACCTTGATCAGCGCCGCCCAGAATTCCAGCTCACCGAACCATTCCACCGAGATCAGGTTCATCGACAGCACGACGACGAGGGCCAGCAGCGCCAACACCCATTGCGGGATCGATTCGAATGTCGTCCACCGCCGCAGATAGGTGGCGATCGCGGTGGTGTCGACGATGGCGGTCATCGACCAGCCGAGGAAATACATCCAGCCGATGGCGTAGGCGGCCTTCTCGCCGAAGAATTCGCGCGCATACGACACGAACGAGCCCGACGACGGGCGATGTAGGACCAGCTCGCCCAGTGCTCGCAGGATGAAAAACACGAATATCCCGCAGACGGCGTACACCAGGAACATCCCGGGTCCCGCCTTGGCCAGCCGGCCGCCCGCGCCCAGGAACAGCCCGGAGCCGATCGCGCCGCCGATGCCGATCATCTGCACTTGCCGGGGCTTGAGCCCCTTGCGGTAACCGGCGTCTTCGCCGAAGTCCCCGACTACTTCGTGGGGGTTGCCGTCACCAGGCGACGCGGCCATGAAACGTCCAATCGGTAGGTCGCGAAGCGATGCTTCCGTAGTTGATCGGTCGCCGGCAAGTTCGCCGGCGCACCGTCAGTGTCGATGGTGACGACCCGCTTCGCCCGGCTGCGCCGCGCTCGCGATCGCCACTAGCGCCCGTAGCCGGGGCGGCGGCGGCGCAGATAGCGCTCGAACTCGGCGGCCAGGGCGTCGCCGTCGATCTTGCCCAACGCGTCGTTCATGTCCACCTCGGCGTCGCCGCGCTGTTCCAGCGATTGCACGTATTCGGCGAGGTCCTCGTCCTCGGCGGCCATCTCGGTGACGGCCTGCTCCCATTCCTCGGCGTCCGACGGCAAGTCCGCCAGCGGAACCTCGATGTCGAGCACGTCTTCGACCCGGCGCAGCAGGGCCACCGTCGCCTTCGGGTTCGGCGGCTGGGACACGTAATGCGGCACGGCGGCCCAGAACGTCACCGCCGGGATCCCGGCGGCCACGCAGGCATCCTGAAACACCCCGGCGATGCCGGTGGGGCCCTCGTAGCGGCTTTCCTCGAGCCCGAAGCGCTTCGCGGATTCGGGGGAGTAGGCCGCGCCCGATACCGGAACCGGCCGGGTGTGCGGGGTGTCGGCCAGCAGGGCGCCCAGGATCACCACGGTGTCCACGTTGAGCTTGTCGGCGATGGCCACCAACTCGGCGCAGAAGGTGCGCCAGCGCATGTTGGGTTCGACCCCGTGCATCAGCACGACGTCGCGGTCACTGCCCGGGGGCCGGCAGTGCGAGATCCGCATCGCCGGCCACACCAGCTCGCGGGTCACCCCATCCACCTGCCGGATCACCGGCCGATTCACCTGGTAGTCGTAGTACGCCTCGTCGTCGATCTCCAAGATCGGGTCCGCTTCCCAGATGGCCTCGAGGTGTTCGAGCGCGTCGCTGGCCGCATCACCGGCGTCGTTCCAGCCCTCGAACGCGGCCACGACGACGGTCTGGTGCAGTTCGGGTAATGCGGCCTTGCCACTAGGGAGGCCAAAGGGGGGGCCGTCGGGCGGGGTCACAGAATTAGCGTACGGCCTTCCGCCCCGATCTTCGGGGCGCGGTGGCCGCGAATTGAGCCCCGCCGGGCGTTTTACCGGGAGCTTTACATAGGACGACTATTCTTATGGCGTGACTGCCGCTGACGAACACCGCTCCGACACCGACGCTGCGACGGGCATCCACAACGGCGTCGCGGCGGTCGAGGCGAAATACGTGCGGCTGCAATCTCGTTAACCTTGGTAACTACGACATTGCCGACACGATCCGCGAGCTGGGGATCGAGGGGCTCGTGGCCCCCACGTGGATCGGGTCGAGCTGGGGGCGTCCAGACGTCGGGTGACGACGTAGACTTTCCACCGTCGAGAGGCGTTGCAACGGATCCGGGTACTGCCGGTTTCCGCCACGCTCGGCAGAGTCAAGGACGCCTTCCGCTACGGAAGGATTACACGTGACCGCCTTGGACACCTCCGCATCGAGCACCTTCGCGCCGAACGTCCGCCCCGACTGCACCGCCGCACTGACGGCTGCTCTGCGCCAGCGGATCATGGTGATCGACGGCGCGATGGGGACGGCGATCCAACGGGACCGGCCGGACGAGGCCGGCTACCGCGGCGATCGGTTCACGGAGTGGCCGACCGCTCTTCAGGGCAACAACGACCTGCTCAACCTCACGCAGCCGCAGATCATCGAGGGGATCCACCGCGAGTACCTCGAGGCGGGCGCCGACATTCTGGAAACCAACACGTTCAACGCGAACGCGATCTCGCTCTCCGACTACGACATGGCTGACCTGAGCTACGAGCTCAACTACGCCGGCGCCGCCCTGGCCCGCAAGGCCGCCGACGAGTACAGCACCCCCGAGAAGCCCCGCTACGTCGCCGGCGCCATCGGGCCGACGACGCGGACCGCGTCGATCTCGCCGGACGTCAACGACCCCGGCGCCCGCAACGTCTCCTACGACCAGCTGGTCGCCGCCTACCTCGAAGCCGCCAACGGCCTGGTCGACGGCGGCGCCGACCTCCTCATCATCGAGACGATCTTCGACTCGCTGAACGCCAAGGCGGCGGTGTTCGCCGTCGAGACACTGTTCGAGGACCGCGGACGCCGCTGGCCGGTGATCGTCTCGGGCACCATCACCGACGCGTCCGGGCGGACGTTGTCCGGTCAGGTCACCGAAGCATTCTGGAACGCGATCAGGCACGCGAAGCCGATCGCGGTGGGCCTCAACTGCGCCCTGGGCGCGCCGGAGATGAGGCCCTACATCGCCGAGATGTCCCGCATCGCGGACACCTTCGTCTCCTGCTACCCGAACGCCGGCCTGCCCAACGCCTTCGGCGAGTACGACGAGACCCCGGAGCGTCAGGCCGGCTACATCGCCGACTTCGCCGAGGCCGGCCTGGTCAACCTGGTCGGCGGGTGCTGCGGGACGGCGCCGCCGCACATCGCGGAGATCGCCAAGGTCGTCGAGGGCAAACCGCCGCGCGAGGTGCCGCAGATCGAGGTGGCCACCCGGCTCTCGGGCCTGGAGCCGCTCAACATCACCGACGACTCCCTGTTCGTGAACATCGGTGAACGCACCAACATCACCGGCTCCGCGCGGTTCCGCAACCTGATCAAGGCCGAGGACTACGACACCGCGCTGTCGGTGGCCCTGCAGCAGGTCGAGGTCGGCGCGCAGGTCATCGACATCAACATGGACGAGGGCATGATCGACGGCGTCGCCGCGATGGACCGGTTCACCAAGCTGATCGCGGCCGAGCCGGACATCAGCCGCGTCCCGGTGATGATCGACTCCTCCAAGTGGGAGGTCATCGAGGCGGGCCTGAAGAACGTGCAGGGCAAGCCGATCGTCAACTCGATCTCCATGAAGGAGGGCGAGGAGAAGTTCATCCGCGAGGCACGGCTGTGCCGCAAGTACGGCGCCGCCGTCGTCGTGATGGCCTTCGACGAGCAGGGTCAGGCCGACAACCTGGAGCGCCGCAAGGAGATCTGCGGGCGCGCCTACCGGATTCTGACCGAAGAGGTCGGCTTTCCGCCCGAGGACATCATCTTCGACCCGAACTGCTTCGCGCTGGCAACCGGTATCGAGGAGCACGCGACGTACGGGATCGACTTCATCGAGGCCTGCGCCTGGATCAAGGAGAACCTTCCGGGGGTGCACATCTCCGGCGGCATCTCGAACGTGTCGTTCTCGTTCCGGGGCAACAACCCCGTCCGCGAGGCGATCCACGCGGTGTTTTTGTTCCACGCCATCAAGGCCGGCCTGGACATGGGCATCGTCAACGCCGGCGCGCTGGTGCCCTACGACTCGATCGACCCCGAGTTGCGGGACCGCATCGAGGACGTCGTCCTGAACCGTCGCGAGGACGCGGCCGAACGGCTGCTGGAGATCGCCGAACGTTTCAACAGCACGGACCAGTCCGGGAAAGACGCCGCGGCGGAAGCCGAGTGGCGCAGCCTCCCGGTTCGCGAGCGGATCACGCACGCGTTGGTCAAGGGCATCGACGCACACGTCGATGCCGACACCGAGGAATTGCGCGCCGAGATCGCCGACGCGGGCGGTCGCCCGATCGAGGTGATCGAGGGCCCGCTGATGGACGGCATGAACGTCGTCGGTGACCTCTTCGGCTCGGGCAAGATGTTTTTGCCCCAGGTGGTGAAGTCGGCCCGGGTGATGAAGAAGGCCGTGGCGTACCTGTTGCCGTTCATCGAGGCGGAGAAGGAAGAGTCCGGCGCCGGGGCAGGCAAGGACACCAACGGCACGATCGTGATGGCGACCGTCAAGGGCGACGTCCACGACATCGGCAAGAACATCGTCGGGGTTGTCTTGCAGTGCAACAACTTCGAAGTGATCGACCTCGGTGTGATGGTGCCCGCCGAGAAGATCCTGGCCGCGGCGAGGGAGCACGACGCCGACATCATCGGGTTGTCCGGACTGATCACCCCGTCACTGGACGAGATGTCCAACTTCGCCGTCGAGATGGAACGTGAAGGCCTCGAGATCCCGCTGCTGATCGGTGGCGCGACCACCTCCCGCGCTCACACGGCGGTGAAGATATCGCCGCGCCGGACCGGTCCGGTGGTGTGGGTCAAGGACGCGTCCCGCTCGGTTCCGGTCGCCGCGGCCCTCCTCGACGACAAACAGCGGCCGGGCCTGCTGGAGGCCACCGAGAAGGATTACGCATCGCTGCGCGAGCGGCACGC
Organism: Mycobacterium sp. WUMAC-067; assembly: GCF_020217485.1. GTDB lineage: Bacteria > Actinomycetota > Actinomycetes > Mycobacteriales > Mycobacteriaceae > Mycobacterium. The sequence goes on from NZ_JAEKMI010000020.1 coordinate 23,630, forward strand.
GCAGAAGAACGAGCGCCCGATGCTCACGCTGGAGAAGGCCCGCGCCAACCGGACCCCGATCGAGTGGGACGGCTACACGCCGCCGGTGCCCGCCCAGGGTCTCGGGGTGCGGGAGTTCAAGGACTACGACCTCGCGGAGTTGCGCGAGTACATCGACTGGCAGCCGTTTTTCAACGCCTGGGAGATGAAGGGCCGCTTCCCCGACATCCTCAACAACCCGGCCTCGGGCGAGGCTGCCCGCAAGCTGTACGACGACGCCCAAGAGATGCTCGACACCCTGATCAAGGAGAAGTGGCTGACCGCCAACGCGGTGATCGGGTTCTTCCCGGCCAACGCGGTCGGCTCGGGTGTGGAAGACGTCGAGGTCTACACCGACGACACCCGCACCGAGGTGCTGACCACGCTGCACCACCTGCGTCAGCAGGGTGAGCACCGGGAGGGCATCCCCAACCGGTCGCTGGGCGACTACATCGCGCCCAAGGACACCGGCCTGGCCGACTACATCGGCGCCTTCGCCGTCACCGCCGGGCTCGGCAGCGGAGAAAAGATCGCGGAGTTCAAGGCAGCCCTGGACGACTACAGCGCGATCCTGCTGGAGTCGCTCGCCGACCGGCTGGCGGAGGCGTTCGCCGAACGGATGCACCAGCGGGTCCGCAAGGAGTTCTGGGGATTCCAGCCCGACGAGCACTTGGACAACGAGGCACTCATCGCCGAGAAGTACCAGGGAATCCGGCCCGCCCCGGGTTACCCGGCCTGCCCGGAGCACACCGAGAAGGCGACGCTCTGGAAGTTGATGGACGTTACGGAGCGGACCGGCATCGAGTTGACCGAGTCGATGGCGATGTGGCCCGGGGCCGCCGTCAGCGGCTGGTATTTCTCACACCCGCAGTCGCAGTACTTCGTGGTCGGCCGGATGGCCCAGGATCAGGTCGCCGACTACGCGAGGCGCAAGGGCTGGACCCTGAAGGAAGGTGAGCGCTGGCTCAGCTCCAACCTCGCCTACAACCCGGAGGACTGAGCCCGCCGCGGTCCACGAGCCCGGCGTGAGGCGAGCTCACCTATCGCGCTGACGGGCGGTGGCGTTCGGGGCCGAGTCATCAGTTGTCGTGCGCCGGAGAAACGCGCGCTTTCATCGCGGCGGCCAGGGAGCGTTCGGCGCGCCGGCGGGTGTCGCCGAGACCCACCATCAGGTTGACCGCCATCGGGGCCATCACGTCTTGCAGCCCTTGGGTGTCGATGAATCCGCCCATAGTCAGCAGGACGAATCCGTGTGTAGCACTGAGGATTTGGGTGGCCGCGGCGGCCGGATCCTGCGATCGGATCCGCCCGGCTTCGATGACCCGCTCGACCGCGGCCACCAGAACGGACAGCGCGTCGACACCTTCGGCGAGATCCCAAGGCGTGGCCCCACCCGCTAAAAGTTTGTCGACTCTGCCAATGTCGCTGAGACCGAACAGCAACCGGTACAGCTGCGGGTTTTGCATCGCGAACTCACCGTAGGCCAGTCCGCCGGCGATGAGATCGGCCATCGGGTCGTCCGTGTGGGCCACCGCGCGAGTGTGCTCGGCGAAGCGCGCAAGGCCTTCACGCATCATCGCCTCGATGAGCGTGGGCATGCCACCGAAGTGTGTGTACACCGCCATCGTGGACGCGCCGATCTCGCCCGCAACCGTGCGCGCTTGGATCGCCGCCGGTCCGTCCCTCTCGAGAACCGACAGCGCGGCGGCCACGAGGCGATCTCGGACGCTCAACGAAGTTGTGGTCGAAGACATCATTGACATCCTGCCATAACAAGCGTTATGTGGACTCTGACTAGGAATAACGATTGTTATGGCAACGCGGGCGGTGCCACCCGTCCGCAACAACGGAGGACCGAGATGGCTACCACAACACCCACGTACCGACGGCTGATAGCCGGCGTCGGCGGCGCCTGCTTGATATCGACACTCTTTTTGCCTTGGGCCGGGGTTGAGGGCACCAACCGCAGCGGTTGGGAGTTCAACACGGTGGCCGCCGTCCTTTTCCTGGTCGCCGGGTTGTTCGGCATCGCCACCGCGATCACCGGCGGGCAATTTGGCGCGGGCCGCCCTGACCTTTCGCTCATCGCCGCAACCGACCTACTCAACACCACGTCAATGTTGTTGCTCGCCTGGCTGATTCCCTGTGATTTCCCCGAACACGCCGCGCGTCAGCCGGGTGTCTTCGGCGCGCTGATTTCTGCGGCCGCAACCGCATTCGCGGTCGCCGACTACCGCCCGCTGCGGGGGGCGCCGTGGTTCCCACGCATCGACACGAGCGAGCCGACGCGCGCTTAGACGCGGAGCACGGAAGCCAAGGCGGACAGCGGAATATGCGCTTGCACGGTGCCCCCGTCCATGTACCACTGCGGCAGGCCGGGTGAGAAGTTGATCGGGCTGTCGTGGCCCACCGGGTAGTCCGGCATGTACAGGATCAGCTCGTCGGGCGTCACCGCCCACGCCTTGTACGCCCCCGAATAGACCTTGTCCGGCGTCCAGCGGTCCACGACGAACGGGTAGGTTCCCGGGTCGTGCGGCGGCGGCGCCTGATCGAGCGCGGTTTGGACAAACGGCTGGGCCAGTGGGGGAATGGCGGTCAGCGGGTCTGACGTCGTCAGGTCCGCCAGCTGCACCCGTCTTCCGCTTGCCATGTCGAATGTGAAGGTCCGATAGGCGTTGTTGGGCTGGGGGCCGTCGGCGTGATAGTCCTCATGAAACACCGCGCTGAGCAGGTTGGCGTGCCGGAAGACTTCGAAGTTCTCCTCGCCGTAGCTGTCGGCGGCCATGCTGGAGTTGGCGTTTCGCCAATTGTTGACCAGGGTGTGCAGGTAGTCGCGGATCACCGGACCCGTGGTCGGATTGTCGACCAGATCCTCGGGCACCGCGACCTTGATGTCGCGCACGGCGTTGCGTTCCGAGGTCACCGAGGTGTGGCAATATTGGCCGTCCCAGTTCCCGCCGAGCTCGCCACAGAATGACGGGGCCGATGCGTGCGCAGCGGGGAAGGTGGGAAGCGTTGCGGCGGCGGCCAATACGGATGCCGCTATGAGCCGGCGCATCACAGCAGCTGCACTTTGCTTGCCCGCCAGCGGCCGTCGACCTTTTCCATGGTCATCTTGATCCTGCTGCGGTCGATGCGCGGGTCGGGAGCGGCCGTGTTGGTGACGGTCTGGTCGATGAACACCAGCACGACGACCTTGTTGGTGGATGCGGACTGGATGGCCGAGTCCACCACCTCCCCATGCGCGGTGGCTTTGTTGTCGATCAGTAGCTGCCGAAGTTTCACACTGGACTGGGTGTACATGTCCTTGAACTCGCCGGTCGCGCCGTCGAGCACCTGCCTGAAGTTCTCGTCGACCTTGTTCGAGTCAATGCTCGTCAGTACCTGCGCGTAAGCGATGGCCGCCTGCTGGGCCTGTTCGCCGGCCACCTTGACCTGATGGTCTTGCCACTGCCGCCATCCCAGGAACCCCGAAACCGCAAGCGAGGCAACGAGTAACAGCGGCAGTATGCTGCGGCGCAGGTATTGCTTCCAGGGCCGTTTGCCGCGTTCGGAGTCGCGACGCTTGCGTGTGAGCAGACCACCCTCGTCGGCTTGCTCGTCGGCCTCGCAGGCGGTCACGTCGTCGACATCGTCGGGGGCGGCTTCCGTCGATCCGACGTCCGGCTCCGTTTTGACGGCCTCGGACTTCGGATTCTTTTGGGAGGTCACGATCACGGTCATCTCCTAGGGATCGGCTCGGGCGGTTCAGGCCTAGTGCGGCGGTTCGATCGGCAGCTGCGGGCCGCCGTAGGGGGTGGGAATGGTGTAGCGGCCCTTGGGGGTCGGATCGGTTCGCTGGCCCAGGTTCGCGCCCATCGGCGGGCCGGCGGTGTCGTCGCCGCCCGGGCGCGGCGCGTTCTTGGCGCCGCGGATCGAGACCGCGGGGTCGTCGTCGCGGCAGTAGGTGTACATGAACGGCTCGTAGTAGTCGGCGGCCGACGGTGGGTGCGAGGGAGTTCCGTAGTCGCACACGTAGCGGGGGTAGAGATCGGCAATCGCCCAGACTCCATTGTCGTGAAACGCGCTCGTCACCGCGTCCAATACCGACCCACGATAGTCCGGGAACAGCGCGTTGAGCGCCGGGACCCGCAGATACAAAAGCTGCGACATGGTGGCCATGCTGCCCAGCAACTGCACCATCGTGTCGGAATTGTCGGCGAACAGATTGTCGACGGCCGAAAGCGTGCGCGGCGTCTGCTGGGTCAAACGGCGATAGCCGGCCTGCATCCGGGCCACGCCGGTCAGCGTTTGGTTGAGTTCTGTTGCGGCAGAGCCCAAGCCGGAGTTCTTGTCGCTCGCCAGGGTGAGCACGACCCGGCTGGTCTTGATGATGCTGGTGGTTTGCGGCAGCACCGAATCCAGCGTCGAAAGCAGGAAAGTGCCGCCGTCGACGATGGCGGTCAGCTTCGCCGGACCTTCCTTGCTCAGGCTCAGTTCCTTCTTGATCAACTCGATCTTGTGCGGGTCCACCTGGGCCAGCAGCCCGTCGGCGTCGCCCAGCAACTGCGCCAAGCTGACCGGAACCGTGGTGTGGTCCAGGGCGATGCGGCTGCCGTCGTGCAAGTACGGGCCGGCGTCGGACGCGGCTTCGAAGTTGACGTACTGCTCACCGGCCGGCGAGAGCGCCGACACGTGCACGACGCTGTTCGCCGGGATCCGCACCTTCGACGTGATGGTGGCGACGGCGTTCACCCCGTGGTCGGTGATCTCCAGCGACTCGACCCGGCCGATGCGCACCCCCCGCAGCGCGACGTCCTGGTTGGGGAGGAGCCCGCCCGAATCGGCCAACTGTATGGTGACCCGGTAGGACGCGGCGAAGGGCTTCACCCGCAAGGCGCCGATCAACAGGTAGGCGGTGGCCACGACCAGGATGAGCGCCAACCCGGCCACCGACAGCCACACCTGTTGCCGGTGGCCCGTACGCACCGCCCGGACAACGAGATTGGCGAAGTCGGCGATGGCGCGGATCATGAGTGCGGCCCCGGCCCCGGCCCCGGCCCCGGCGGCGGCGGTTCGGCCGGCCCCGGTGGCGGGACCGGTCCCGGCGGGGGTCCGGGGGCGACATCGATTTGGCCCGGGATGGTCGGGTCCGGGATGACGGGAACCTGCGGCGAATCCGGTCCCCGGCCGACCACCCGCTCCTGTAGCCGCCACAGGGTGTACTTGAGGGTGCCCACGAGCAGGTTCACGTTGTAGTGGTGGGGTCCGTGCAGCCCGATGTCACCCGGGTATCCGATATCGGGCAGCGAACCGAGCATGATCTTGTCCACGCCCACGTGCACCGAAATCGAGTTCCCCGCCGTCGATTTGACCAACGGGGGGATCAGCCTGTTCACCGACAGCCAGCTGGTGTCCGGGCTCACCACGACGTCGTTGGCGGCCCCGGCGATGGTGTTCAGGTCGCGGATCACGCTGCGGCCGCTGGTGTCGGTCCCGCCGATCGACGGGAACCTGGCCAGCAACCGCGTGGTGTCGCCCACCTGGACGGCCAAATTGGAAAGCTGGGTGGTGTTGGCGGCCAGGGCCGACGTCGCGGGCCTGGCCGCCGCCATCAGGTCGCTGATCGTTTGATTCTTGGCGTCGAGTTGGTCGGCCAGCCGCGACAATTGGCTCAACGCGTTCTTGATCTGATCGGATCGCGAATCCAGCGTCCCGAGCAACTCGTTGGACTTGCGGATCATGTCTCCGAACGCCTGTCCCTGGTCACCGGTCGCCTTGCCGAAACCGTTGATGATGTTGGTGAAATTGCGTACCGCGCCACCGTTTACGAGAATCGCCGCCGAGCTCAGCACCGACTCGACGGTCGCGGCGGCCGCGGTGGAGTCCAGGCCGATGGTGTCGCCGTTCTTCAATAGCGGCCCGTCCCCCTCATCCGCGCCGGGCGGCTTCAGCGCGACGAACACGTCGCCCAGTGGCGTCGCGGTGCGCAATTCGGCGGTGCTGCCGCGGGGCAGTTGCACGCCCTCCCTGATCCGCAGCCTGGTGAGGGCGGTGTAGTTGCGCGCAACCATCGACTCGAGTTGCCCGACGTCGGCCCCGGCGAGCTTGACCTTGGCGTTCATCGGCAGGTTGAGCGCGTTGGAGAACACGGCGTTCAGTGAATACCCTCCCGAACCCAGCCCCGGCGCCGGAAGGGGCAGGCTGGCAAGGCCGTTCGTGGCGCATCCTGCGGTGACCATGGCCGCGGCCAGCACCGCCGGCATTCCCCGGGTGCGCGCCGTCATCATTTCTGCCCCATGGCGGCCATGCCGTCGAGGACGTAGGTCAGCCCGAAATCGGGGCCGAAGTCCTGGATGGTCCCGGTGCTGCAGCCCAGTTGACGAAGGCCCATCAGGTTGCAGATCTCTTTGGTGTACTGGCTGTCGAAGAGCAATCGGTCCGTCAAAAAGCGGGCGCGCACGGCACCGTTGGCCCGGTCGATCATGTTGTAGGCGTTGTCGGCCACCAGTGGAGCGAGATCCAGGAGCTCGGCCAGGTCGCGCCTCTGCTCGGTCACGGTCTTGAGCGCGGCATTGCCGTTGACGACCGTCTGCTTGATGTTGTCGCGGTTGGCGTCAAGCAGGTCGCCGGCCCGCTGGATGAGTTGGTCGAGTTTGCGTCCGGTGCTGCCACTGCCGAGATTTTCGTCCGCCATGATCTGGCTGACTTGGTGGATGGTGGAGGCGAATTCGCGCAATTTCGTGTCATTGGCGGCCACGGCGTCGAACAGCGTACTGATGTTTTTGACGATCGTGGTGATCTGCTCACGGGTCGTCGCGCCGCCGTCGCTGGACAGGCGCAGCGCCTTGGACAGTTCGCCCAGCGCCGCTTTGATCTTTTCGCCGTTGCCGTTGATCACCTCGGTCCCGCCATTGAGCACGTCGGCGATCGGGCCGCCGCCGCGGCCGTCGCCCTCGAGCGACTTGGTCACCTTGTCCAGGACGTTGAGGACGCTGCTGAATTCGACCGGTGTCTTGGTCCGGGGCAATCCGATGGTGTCGTGGTTCTGCAGGGTCGGCCCGTCGTGGTAGGGCGGTGTGAGTTCGATCTGGCGGTCGGTGAGGATGGAGGTCGACACCGTGACCGCTTGCGCGGTGGCGGGAACCTTGACGTGGCGGTCGACGGTGAAGTCAACTTCGACGTAGCCGCCCTTGGCGTTGATCTTGGTGACCTTGCCCACCGGCATGCCGAGCACCGCCACCACGTTGCCCTCGTAAAGTCCTGAGGCGCTGTCGAATTGGGCGGTCACCGTGATCGTGTCCTCGTCGGAACGCAGGTACCACCAACCGACGCCGACCACCGCGCCGATGACCGCGACCGCGGCGACGATGGCCAGCGCCCTGGCGCCGAACCCCCTCATTTGCAGTCCTTGAAGTACTGGATCATGCCGAACTGCTTGGCGCGGCCGCTGATCGCGCACATCCAGGAGTCGATCAGGGGCACGTTGGGCGCGTTGAAGTTGATCGCGTTGCCGTCACCGGTGAGGTTGGCCGCCTCGCGAAAGAAGATCGGGCTGGTTTGCAGCATGCTGTGCAGCAGGTCGTCGTGCGCGGACATCAGGTTGGTGAAGTCGCGCATGTCTTTGATCAGCGCGTCCAGACCCGAGCGGTCGTTGACCACGACCTGGCTCATGGTGTCGACAAGGCTCGAGAGGGATTGCATCATCGCGTGGAAAACGGCGCGCCGCGCGACGAATTGGCCGAGCAGGTCCTGCCCCTGGTCGACCAGCGCGCCGATACCGGCCTGCTGGCGCCGCAGCGTGTTCGTAACCTGCTCGGTGCTGCGCAGCAGCTGTCCAAGCTGGTCGCGGCGCACCGCGATGATCGACGAAAGGGTGTTGATGTTCGTGATTGCCTGCGGCACCACGGAGGGCAGTCCCTCGAGTTGCTTGCCGAGCACCGCCAGCGACTGTGCGAACCTGTCGGAGTCGACCTGTTCGAAAGTGGTGGTGGCGTCCTGCAACGCGGCCTGCAGGTCGTAGGGCACCTCGGTGTGCGCCAGGTCGAATGTGTTGTTGGGCAGGTGCGCCGGCCCGTTGGGTTCCAGCGCGAGGTAGCGCGACCCCAGGATTGTGGTGACCCTGATCTGCGCCCGGGAGTCCTTGCCCAGCTTGATGTCGTCCCGGACCTTCAGCCCCGCCTCGACGTGGTCGCCGACGAGTTTCATGCTCGTGACGTTGCCCACCGGAATGCCCGCGACCACGATGGGGTTGCCCGCCCGCAGCGAAGCCGCTTGCAGGAACTCGGCGGTGTAGTGCCGATAGCCGGCGCCGATGGCATGCACCAGCAGCATGACCCCGATGACCACCGCCACCACCGCGACCGCGATGAACCCCAGCCAGGTCTTGTTGTAGCTTTCCAGCGGCCGCTTCTTCATCCCCGAAAGCCGTTGCCGCACAGTCTTGTCAGCCATCGACGGTGCTCCTGCACCTCGGGGTGTGCCACGCCCTGTTTCCCGGGGTGGCCGCGTTGATGATGATCGGCACGACATCGTTGAGCCCGGGGAAGAACCCCATGAAGTTCACGTCGCACACGTAGGCGTTGCCGTAGGCGCCTTGATTGCCGACCCGGGTGAGGCCTTTCAGCAGCAGCGGGATGTTGTCGCCGAAGAACGCCACCTGCGGTTCGACGTCCATGATGTGTCTGGCGACACCGGGCTTGCGATCGATGAATTCGCGCAATGCCGGGTACACGTCGGTCGCCGAGGTCGACAGTCGGCCCGTCACCCGCGCCAGCGAACCCACCGAGGCGACCAGGTCGGGGCGCCGCTGGTCGAGCTCACCGACGACGCTGCGGGTCTGTGTGATGACCCCGTCGAGGTCGTCGTTTTGGGCCGCGAGGTTGCCCACCACCTTGTTGAGGTTGGTGATCACGCTGCCCAGGGCCTGATCCCTCCCCGCGAATGTCTCTGTGAGCGTGGAGGTCTGGCCGACCAGTGTGGCCAGCGATGACGTGTCACCTTGCAGCGAGGCGATGATGCCTTTGGTGAGGTTGTCGGCGTCGTGGGGGTTCAGCAGGCTGAACAACGGTTCGTAGCCGTTGAGCAGCGTGGTGACGTCGAAAGAGGGTTCGGTGCGTTCCAGCGGGATGGTGCTGCCCGGCGGAAGCAGTTCGGGGCTGCCTTCCTTGCCCAACGACAGTCCCAGGTAGCGCTGCCCGACGATGTTCTGATAAGTCACCGAGGCGAGGGTGTTGCCGAACAGCCGTTGTTCCTGCTGCACCACGAACGAGACTTTCGCCAGTTTCCCGTCCAGTTCCACCTTTTCGACCCGGCCCACGCGCACTCCCGCCATGCGGACGTCGTCGCCCTCGCGAAGCCCGTACACGTCGCTGAACACCGCCGAATATCTGGCCGTGTCACCGGCGACGTCACGCCGCAAGCTCACATACACCAGCCAGGTCACCGTCAGCGAGACGATCATGAACAGGGTCAGCGCGATGAGCGGGCCGCGAAATTTCATTTGGCCTCACCGGACGGATGGGCTACCGACACCGTGGTGCCGCGGGCGACCGGACCGAGCAGCAGCTCCGTGGCCGGTGTGGCGGGGCCACCGGTGATCACACCCAACATGTTTCGTTCATACTGGCTCCCAACGGGTCCCACGTTCCCCCCGAAATGTGAGGGACCAAACGAGGCCTGCGGAATCCAGGGCGCCTTGGGCGCCACCGGTGCGACCCACGGCTGGTGCGGTTGTGGTGTCGCCGGCGCCCCCGGCGACGGGTTGTCGGGATTCGCGCTGCCGGGAACGGGCGGTGACGGCGTAATCCCCGGGGCCAGCGGGGGATTCGGATCGGTCAAATTGGGAGTCGGGTTGATCAGCGGCGGGCCCACGGCAACCAGGTTTCCGTCCGGACCGATCACGGTGCCCGGCGGCGGAGCCAGATCCTTGGGTGGATGATAGTTCTGCGGCAGCAGCACCTCGGGCAGATCGGGGCGCACCGGGATCAGCGGCGCGGTAAAGCAGCTCGGCCCCTTCAGCTCGCCGTAGTGTGGACAGTCGGCGCGGGTGTAGGTGGAACTGGGCGTGAACGTCAGCATCGCGCGCATGTTGCCCAGATTTGTGTCCGGGTTCCAGACCTGCTCCATGAACTGGTTGGCAAGGTTGTCCAATTTCGTCACTGCGGGCACGAAATTGTTCGACTTCTGCGCCAACACACCGAACACCGGCGTGAAATCGGTGGTGATCCGGATGAGTTGGTCGATGTGGTTGTCGAACGACTGGCGCGTCGTGCCGACCGTGTCGTCCGCACCCGACAGCAGCGAGCTCAGCTGTCCGCGCGTCTCGGCGAATGTCCGCATCGGCTCGACGGCCTGATGCAATGCGTCGAGAAGGTCGGGGGCCGTCTGCGCGAGCCCCGTCGTCGCATCGAGCAGCGCGGACACCGTCGACGGGCCGGTGTCGGTGCTGACGATCGAATTGAGCTGGTCGAGAAGGTGATTCAACTGCGCGCCGGCGTTGAGCAGGCTGACGCGGCGGTGGTCGGTCGCCGCACCCAGGGCGGCCAGGATCCCCACCGACCTGTCGTCACGGCCGCGCCCCGCGGCGGCCAGCAGGTCGCGCAACTTGCTGACCGTCGTCTGGAACAACACGGTCGGCAACCGCTTGTCCTCTGGAATATGCGTGCCCTGGCGGATTTTCGCCCCCGGGCCCTTTTGGTTTGGGGAGCCCACCAACTGCACCGACGACACGGCGAACACATTGCTCGGCACCACGCGCGCGGTCACGGCGGCCGGAATCGACTTGGCGTATTCGGGTTTGAGGTCGATGTGGACATAGTTGGGTTTGCCGTGCGCGGCCGGGACGACGTCGTCGACCATTCCGACGAGCACGCCGTGATATTTGACGTCCGATTTCTGCGGGAGGCCGTCGCCCACGTTGACCAGATCGGCAACCACCCGCACGTAATCGTCCAGTCTGCCAGTGGATTTGACCAACATCGCGGCGGTGACCAGGGCGCTGACCACCACGACGGCGATGCCGACGCCGAACAGCTGGCGGTCGGAGGGGCCACGTCCGTCGAGCTCAAGGGAATTGGGCATCTTCCACCGACCTTGCCACGGGTCTAACCGCCAAACCTTGCGCCGGAGTCGACGCCCCACAGCGCCATGGTGAGCAGCATGTTCACGATGATCACGACCGTGATGCTGGCCCGCATGCCGTGCCCCGCGGCGACGCCGACGCCTTCGGGTCCGCCGCTCGCGTAATACCCGTAGTAGCACTGGATCGTCGACGCGATCCACACGAAGATGACGGCCTTGATCAACGAGTAGACGATGTCCTGGCCGGCCAGCATCAGCGTGAAGTAGTGCAGGTAGGACCCGGTCGAGCCACCGCTGCCGATCCCCACCACCACTTGCGTGCTCAGGTAGCCGATCGCCAGGCACGCGGCGTACAGCGGGATGATCGCCACCACCGAGGCGATCAGCCGGGTGGTCACCAGGTAGGGGATCGGGCGGATCGCGATCGACTCCAACGCGTCGATCTCCTCGGCGATGCGCATGGATCCCAGCTGGGCGGTGAAGCGGCAACCGCCCTGCATGGCGAAGGCCAGCGATGCCATCAACGGCGCCAGCTCGCGGGTATTGACCAACGAGGAGACGAACCCGGTGGCGGGGCCGAGGCCGAGCAGGTCGAGGAAGTTATAGCCCTCGATGCCGACGAGTGCGCCGACCGTCATGCCTAGCACCACCGCCACGCCGGCGGTGCCGCCACCGACCACGATCGAGCCGTTGCCCCAGGTGATGTTCGACAGGAGCCGCAGAAATTCGCCGCTGTACTGGCGCACGGCGAGCGGCACGGCGACCGCGGCCCGGACGAAGAAGACCAGCAGATGGCCGAGCCGGATGATCGGCACCTTGCCCCTGCGGTAGAGCCGGACGAGCGGCGTCGAAATCGGTGCGAAAGGCTCATACGCCGAGGCCGTCACGTCAGAGCCCCGTCCTGGGCGACAACAGGATGTAGAGCTGGCTGATGGCGACGTTGACGATCATCAGCAGCAGGATCGCCTCGACGACGGCGGCGTTCACCGAGTTCGCGACGCCCGTCGGTCCGCCCTTGGTGGACAAGCCTTTTTGGCTGGACACGACGGCCACGATCGCGCCGAACACGATCGCCTTCAGCAGCGCGAGAATCATGTCGCCGGTCGTCGCGAACGACGCGAACGTCGACACGAAGCTGCCCGGCGCGCCGTTCTGGAAGTACACGTTGAACATGTAGCTCGCGAAGAATCCGGCGAAGCACACGACGCCGGTGAGGGCCACACCGATCATCACCGCCGCGGCGAAGCGGGGGACGACCAGGCGCCGGATCACCGAGACCCCCATCACCTCCATCGCGTCGGTTTCCTCGCGCATGGTGCGCGAACCGAGATCGGCGGTGATGGCCGACCCGACGGCCGACGCCATGAGCACCGCCGCCACCAACGACGCGCCCTGCCGAATGACCGCGAGCCCGCTCGCCGCGCCGGCCAGCGAGGTGGCGCCGACCTGGCCGGCCAGCAGCGCGAATTGGATGGACAGGGTGACGCTGATCGGCAGCGAGACCAGGATCGTCGGTAGCACCGCGGTGCCGGCCATGAACGCGCCCTGCCGGACGAATTCGTGCCATTGGAATCGTCCGGTGATCAGGTCGACGAAGAAATATTGAACCGTGCGCACGCCCAGGACGAACTGTTCGCCCACCGTCGTCAGTGAGGCGACCGGATGACGTCTGACGTACCCGACCGACCAGTTCCGGATGGCGACAACGCCGTCAAGCTGTGCCGTCGTCATAGCGGCGCGACCCGCGGTCGGTCTAGCAAACCCGTGGCACAGGTCATCGCGTACCGGCTACCGCTCATCGGCCCTCTTCCCACCCCTAAGTCCTGAGCGCCGAGCAGAGGCCGTTGGGTAGCCGTTGGGACCCTATTTTTATTAAAATAGTGTCAACAAGCGCCAAGGCTCTGCAGTTCATCGGTGTGTGCTGCATCACACTAGCCTATTTGATAGGGACTTTCAATAGTGTAGAGTCCCTCATCTGAGATCGTCGCTGGACGGCATCGCGGGGTTCTAATGTCGGATTGACGAAGGTGATGGCATGCCCTCAGCAAACACCGGTTCGTTGCGGGACCGACGCCGTGCTGAGCTGCTTTCCCAGATCCAGCAGACCGCGCACCAGCTCTTCGCCGAGCGGGGCTTCGAGGCGGTGACGACCGAGGACATCGCGTCGGCCGCCGGGGTCTCCATCAGCACGTATTTCCGGTATGCGCCCACCAAGGAGGGCCTGCTCGTCGATCCCGTTCGGGAGGCGGCCGCCGAGATCGTGGGTTCGTACAGCGCCCGGCCGCCCCACGAGTCACCGGTCGAAGCATTGATCCAGCTGTTCGTCACGCACGCCAGGGATGTCAGCAACGTCGCCAACCTCGATACCTGGCGTCACGCCGTCGCCACCGCGCCCCACCTGTTGAGCAAATCCGTCTTGGTCAGCGAAACCGATCACGGCACGCTGATCGAGCAAGTCGCTCACCGGATGGGTGTCGATGCGCGGGGCGACATTCGACCCGCGTTGTTGGTCCACACCAGTTTGGCCACAGTCCAATTCGTCCTCGACGGGTGGCTGTCCTCGGATATCGGCGAAAGCCCGGCTTTTCACGAACAATTGGAACAAGCGCTGCGGCTCACTCTCGCCGGATTCGACTGAACCGGGCGGCCCCGACCGAAACCGCCGTGACTTTGCCGACCGCCGCGTGAAACAATCGCTGGCCGTGAAGACCTTCGAGGATCTGTTCGCCGAACTCGGCGAGCGTGCCCGCACCCGGCCGGCCGGCAGCGCGACGGTCGCCGCGCTGGACGGCGGCATCCACGGGCTGGGTAAAAAGATCCTCGAGGAAGCCGGCGAGGTGTGGCTGGCCGCCGAACACGAACCCGACGACGCGCTGGCCGGGGAGATCAGCCAGTTGCTCTACTGGACGCAAGTGCTGATGGTCGCGCGCGGGCTGTCCCTCGACGACGTGTATCGGAAGCTGTGACCATGCTGCGGGTTGCGGTTCCCAACAAGGGCACGCTGAGCGAGCCGGCCACCGAGATCTTGGCGGAGGCCGGCTACCGGCGCCGCACCGACTCCAAGGACCTGACCGTCATCGACCCGGCCAATCAGGTCGAGTTCTTCTTCCTGCGGCCCAAAGACATTGCCATCTATGTGGGTTCGGGCGAGCTGGATTTCGGCATCACCGGGCGCGACCTGGTGGGCGATTCCGACGCCCCGGTGCGGGAACGTCTGGCGCTGGGATTCGGGTCGTCGAGTTTTCGCTACGCCGCCCCGGCCGGGCGGGACTGGAAGATCGCCGATCTGGCCGGCAAGCGGGTGGCCACGGCGTACCCCAACTTGGTGCGAAAAGACTTGGCGGGGCGCGGTATTGAGGCGACCGTCATCCGACTGGACGGCGCGGTGGAGATCTCGGTGCAACTCGGTGTCGCCGACGCCATCGCCGACGTGGTCGGGTCCGGGCGCACCCTGAGCCTGCACAACCTGGTGGCGTTCGGTGATCCGCTGTGCGATTCGGAAGCCGTGCTGATCGAGAGCGACCACAGCAGCCGGTCCGGGACGCAGGCCGCGCGCGATCAGCTGGTGGCGCGCATCCAGGGTGTGGTCTTCGGTCAGCAGTATCTGATGCTCGACTACGACTGCCCGCGCTCGGTGCTGGACAAGGCCACCGCGATCACGCCGGGCCTGGAGTCGCCGACCATTGCGCCCCTGGCCGATCCGGATTGGGTTGCCATCCGGGCGCTGGTCCCGCGCCGGGGCGTGAACGAAATCATGGATGAGCTGGCCGCCATCGGCGCCAAGGCGATTCTGGCGTCCGATATCAGGTTTTGCCGGTTCTGATTGCACACGCGGTGCGACCGCCGCGGCTGTGTTAGCGTCCGCCTCGGGGGATTGCCCGGGTTGGCGTGTGGGCCGTCCCTGAAAAGGTCGCCGGCTGTTTCGTCCTCCAGGAGGTCTTCGTGACTCACGCGCTTGTTGTGTTGCTGGCTTTGTTGATTGGCGTCGTTGCCGGGCTGCGTTCGCTGACGGCGCCCGCCGTGGTCGCCTGGGCCGCCGCCCCCGCTCTTCTTGGTTGGATCGACCTGCACGGCACCTGGGCGTCCTGGATGGGAAGCATCGTCGCGGTGGTGGTCTTCACCGTCCTCGCCGTCGGCGAACTGATCAACGACAAGCTGCCCAAGACCCCGGCCCGCACGGCGACGCCGATCTTCG
Source organism: Mycobacterium sp. WUMAC-067 (assembly GCF_020217485.1). Classification (GTDB taxonomy): domain Bacteria; phylum Actinomycetota; class Actinomycetes; order Mycobacteriales; family Mycobacteriaceae; genus Mycobacterium. The sequence continues at coordinate 38,904 of NZ_JAEKMI010000020.1, forward strand.
CGGCCCGCATCGTCACGGGCGGTCTCGCGGGGGCGGCGCTGGGCGCCTGGCCGCACTGGACGTTTACCGCGCTCGGCGCCGGCGTCATCGGCGCGGTGCTCGGCACCCTCGGCGGCTACCAGGCGCGCAAGCGGCTGGCCGCGGTGGCGGGCAAGGACCTGCCCATCGCGCTGCTCGAGGACGCGGTCGCGATCGTCGGGGGATTCGTCATCGTGGCGGTGACGGGCCACGTGCTGACGGAGTACCTGCTGACGGCGGTTAAGTGACAGAACATTTCGACGCGATCATCGTCGGCGCGGGCCAGGCGGGCCCGCCGTTGGCGGGGCGGCTGACGGCAGCCGGGCAGCGCGTCGCGGTCGTCGAACGCAAACTGATTGGCGGCACCTGCGTCAACACCGGATGCATCCCGACCAAGACGCTGGTGGCCTCCGCCCACGCCGCCCACCTGGCGCGGCGCGGCGCGGACTACGGCGTCGGCACCGGCGAGATCAGCGTGGACATGGCGAAAGTCAAGGCCCGCAAGGACGAGATCATGCTGGGCGATCGCAAGGGCGTCGAAGATTGGCTCGAGGGCATGGACGACTGCACCGTCGTTCGTGGGCACGCCGTGTTCGAGGATCCGCACACCGTGCGGGTCGGTGACGACGTGCTGCGCGCCGAGCGCATCTTCCTCAACGTCGGCGGCCGCGCCGTGGTGCCCGACATTCCGGGCCTGGACGAGGTCGAGTTCCTCACCAACGTGTCCATCCTCGAACTCGACACGCTGCCAACGCATCTCGTCATCGTGGGGGGTAGCTACATCGCGCTGGAGTTCGCGCAGATGTACCGGCGCTTCGGGGCGCGGGTGACGGTGGTGGAGCGTGGCCCGCGGTTGGCGTCCCGCGAAGACGAGGACGTCTCGGCCACCATCGAAGACATCTTGCGAGCCGAGGGCATCGACATCATCGTCGGTGCTGATGACATGCGAATCACCAAGACCGACAACGGGTTTGAGATCACCCCCCGCGACGGCGCCGCTCCCGTCCGGGGGAGTCACCTGCTGCTGGCGGTCGGCCGGCGCCCCAACACCGACGACCTGGGCCTGGAAGCCGCCGGTGTGCGGACCGACGCCCACGGCTACATCGTGGTCGACGACCAGCTCAAGACCAGCGTCGAGCACATCTGGGCGATGGGCGACTGCAACGGCAGGGGCGCGTTCACCCACACGTCATACAACGACTTCGAGATCGTCGCCGCCAATCTGCTCGATGACGACCCGCGGCGGGTGAGCGACCGCATCACCACCTATGCGCTCTACATCGACCCGCCGCTGGGCCGCGCCGGCCTGACCGTCGATCAGGTTCGCGCGTCGGGACGCAAGGCGCTCGTCGGCAAGCGGCCGATGACCAGGGTCGGCCGGGCGGTCGAAAAGGGTGAGACACAAGGCTTCATGAAAGTCGTGGTCGACGCCGAAACCGAGGAGATCCTGGGGGCCGCCATCTTTGGGGTCGGCGGCGACGAGGCCATTCACTGCATCCTGGACGTCATGTCGGCCAACGCGCCCTACACCACGCTCTCACGCACCATGCACATCCATCCCACGGTCAGCGAGCTCATTCCGACCGTGCTGCAGGAGATGTCGGCGCTCGACTAGACTGCTACGCCGCCGGCTCGCTCGAGCGTGAATCACTGTGCGCGTCAAATGATTCCGGCCAACCCGGGTAGGGCGGCGGTGTTCCACCGAAAAGCGGGCAGAGCTGCTGGTGGGGACACCAGTCGCACAATCGCGACTGGGTGGGACGGAAATCGCCGGTCTGGCCGGCGGATTGGATGGCGCGCCAGATCGCGATCAGGGTCTTCTCGAAGCGCAGCAACTCGTCGTGATCCGGCGAATAGTCCAGCACCTGGCCGTCGGCCAGGTAAATCAGCCGCAGCCGGGTGGGCGGCACACCGCGCGACCGCAACAGCGCCACCGCGTAGAACTTCATCTGAAACATGGCCTTGAACTCGGCCAGGGCCCGCGCCTCCGGTGGCGCCTTGCCGGTCTTGTAGTCGACCACCCGGAGTTCTCCGGTGGCCGCGACGTCGATGCGGTCGATGAAGCCCCGCAGCAGCGTGCCGTCGGCGAGTTCGACCTCCACGCGTTCTTCGCAGCATTGCGGGTCGAAACGGGTCGGGTCTTCGAGGCGGTAGTAGCCGGCGAGCAGCGCCTGGGCCTCGGCCAGCAGCTGGGTGCGCTGGGCCGGGTCCAGGTCGGCGGTGAGCTCCGGCGTCGCGGCCATCACCTGCTCCCACGCGGGCTGCACCAGCGACAGGGCGGTGTCGGGACCGCGCTGCGCGGCGGGCAGGCCGTAGAGCTGCTGGAGGGCGGCGTGAACGAGCGATCCGCGCAGCTGCGCCGGCGACGGGGCCTCGGGCAGGCGGTCGATGGCCCGGAACCGGTACAGCAGGGGGCATTGCTTGAAGTCCGCGGCGCGCGACGGTGACAGCGCGGGGCGGGACACCTGCCGCGCCCGGCCCGTCACCGACTGCAGGGCCTCCGGCTGGACGATCATGTCGGAAGCCTATGACCGGGCGCGGACAACCCCCAAGCACCCGAGGGGGCGAGTCGGCTGGCACGCTATACCGCGTGTCCGCAACCGGCCCGTTCACCGTGGGCGAGCGTATTCAGCTCACCGACGCCAAGGGTCGGCACTACACGATGGTGCTCGCCGAGGGCGCCGAGTTCCACACCCATCGCGGGTCGATCCCGCACGACGCGGTCATCGGGCTCGAGCAGGGCAGCGTGATCAAGTCCAGCAACGGCGCCGCGTACTTGGTGCTACGGCCCCTGCTGATCGACTACGTGATGTCGATGCCCCGCGGGCCGCAGGTGATCTACCCGAAGGACGCGGCTCAGATCGTCCACGAGGGCGACATCTTCCCCGGAGCCCGGGTGTTGGAGGCCGGCGCCGGTTCGGGCGCGCTGACTTGTCCGCTGCTGCGCGCGGTCGGGCCCGGCGGGCGGGTGGTCTCCTACGAGCAGCGCGCCGACCACGCCGAACACGCCGAACGCAACGTGTCGGTGTTCTCCGGCGGCGCCGTGCCGGACAACTGGGAATTGATCGTCAGCGATGTGGCCGCCTCCGAGCTGCCGGACGGATCCTTCGATCGCGCCGTGCTCGACATGCTCGCGCCGTGGGATGTGCTGGAGTCGGTCGCGCGGCTGCTGACACCCGGTGGGGTGCTGATGATCTATGTGGCCACCGTCACCCAACTGTCACGCGCCGTCGAGGCGCTGCGGGCGCAGCAGTGCTGGACCGAGCCGCGGTCCTGGGAGACGTTGCAACGCGGTTGGAACGTCGTCGGGCTGGCGGTGCGGCCGCAGCATTCGATGCGGGGGCACACGGCTTTCCTGATCTTCACGCGACGGCTTGCGCCCGGGGTGGTTGCGCCCGCGCCGCTGGGGCGCAAGCGCGTGGGCCGCGACGGTTAGTCCATATCGTCGCTGCGCAGCAGGGAGCGTCGCACCGACAGCAGTTCGAACTCGGGATGCGCGGCCACCAGCCGCTCGGCCGCATCCAGGACGTCGACCGCGTGGCCGCGATCACCGGAGACCAGGGCGACGCCGATGCCGGCCCGTCGATACAGATCATGCGAACCGGTCTCGGCCGCCGACATGCTGAACCTGCGCTGCAATTCGGCGACGACGGGACGGATCACCGATCGCTTCTGTTTGAGTGAGCGAACGTCGCCCAGCAAGACGTCGAACTCGAGCCAGCCGATCCACATTCCGCGGGTCAACCTGGCGGGTTCTGGGAGGGAGCGGGTTCGGGCGGGGGCGGCGGCGGGGCCGGTGGCGCGGGGGATTCCGGGGGCGGCGGTGCGGGTTCGGGCGGGCCCGCGGGAGCTCCGGACGTCGGGGCCGCCGACGACTTGCCCAGGGCCAGCAGCATTTCGGCGGTGCGCCGGGAGAGCTGCCAGCCGCCTTGGAAGGGTGCGAACTCCATCGGGAAGGTGAAGTTGGCGTTGTTGGCCTGGGCGGTGTGGACGGCGATGCTGGCCTTCACATTCGACGGGTTCTTGTCCGACCACGCGATGTCGTTCGCGGCGAATGTCATGGGCAGGTAGCCGTTGTCCCGCAAGGCGTTGGTGAATTTGTCCAGCGTGGCCGCGCTCTCCGGCGTGGCGCCCTCCACCAGGCTCACCTTGGCGTCGCCGGGGACGTTCGGATCGGCCAGCCGGGCGAGGACGTCGGTGAGTGCTTCGGGGGGTGGTAGGGGAGCCGTGACGGGCGCGGCAACTGGACTGGACGTGGCCGGTGGCAGCGAAGAGACGGTCGACGACTCGCTCGCAGGGTGCTTCGACGAACACGCGGCGAGCCCGACCGCCGCCAGGACGGTGGCGGTGCTGAGCGCTACGGACAGTGGTCGGTGCATCCAGTCGGTCGGCCGGCTAGGCGGCGCTGGCCGCTTCGGGTGGGAGCGATGTCGCTAAGGTCGGGCCGATGGGTGCAACTGAAGTCACACCGGCGGCGCCGACGGTGACTGCGACGCGAGGCGAGCCTGTGGCGAGGCTCTTTGCGGTCACTCTGCCACCTCCCAAGGCCCTTTCGATCATCACGATTAGTGGCCGAGATTACCAGCGTGACGAAAATCTTAACTTTTCGTGGGTATTTGACTACGCACATCAATCGTCAATCGCCGGTAGCGTTGAAGTATCCGCCGCGCCAATTCGGGGTGGGAAAGGAGCGCAAGATGGGTAGCTCAGAGCGTTCTGAAGCATTCGGAACCCCCCACGAATCAGACATGTCCAGCGCCGACGAGGCCGAGTTGGAGCAATTACGCCGTGAGGCCGCGATGTTGCGCGAGCAACTCGATCATGCGGTCGGCACGCAAGGCGGCGCCCGCTCCGCCCGCGATGTGCATCAGCTTGAAGCGCGCATCGACTCCCTCGCCTCCCGCAACTCGAAGTTGATGGAGACCCTCAAAGAGGCCCGCCAGCAACTGCTGGCGTTGCGTGAGGAAGTCGACCGGCTGGGGCAGCCGCCCAGCGGCTACGGTGTGCTGCTCGGGGCGCACGAGGACGACACGGTCGACGTGTTCACGTCCGGCCGCAAGATGCGCCTGACGTGCTCGCCGAACATCGAAGTCGGGCTGCTGCGCAAGGGCCAGACCGTTCGCCTCAACGAGGCTCTCACCGTCGTGGAAGCGGGCACGTTCGAGTCGGTCGGCGAGATCTCCACGCTGCGTGAGCTCTTGGCCGACGGGCACCGGGCACTGGTCGTCGGCCACGCCGACGAGGAACGCATCGTCTGGCTCGCCGAGCCGCTGGTCGCCGAGAACCTGCCCGACGGTCATCCCGACGCTCTCAACGACGACACCCGGCCCCGCAAGCTGCGCCCGGGCGACTCGCTGCTGGTCGACACCAAGGCCGGCTACGCCTTCGAGCGCATCCCCAAGGCCGAGGTCGAGGACCTGGTGCTCGAAGAGGTGCCCGATGTCAGCTACCTGGACATCGGCGGCCTGACCCGCCAGATCGAGCAGATCCGCGACGCCGTGGAGCTGCCCTTCCTGCACAAGGAGCTGTACCGGGAGTACGCGCTGCGTCCGCCCAAGGGTGTGCTGCTCTACGGTCCGCCCGGTTGCGGTAAGACGCTGATCGCCAAGGCGGTCGCGAACTCGTTGGCCAAAAAGATGGCCGAGGTGCGCGGCGACGACGCCCGCGAGGCCAAGTCGTACTTCTTGAACATCAAGGGCCCCGAGCTGCTGAACAAGTTCGTCGGCGAGACCGAGCGCCACATCCGGCTGATTTTCCAGCGCGCCCGCGAGAAGGCGTCGGAAGGCACACCGGTGATCGTGTTCTTCGACGAGATGGACTCGATATTCCGCACCCGTGGCACCGGGGTGTCCTCGGACGTCGAGACGACGGTGGTCCCGCAGCTGCTCAGCGAGATCGACGGTGTGGAGGGACTGGAGAACGTCATCGTGATCGGCGCCTCCAACCGCGAGGATATGATCGACCCCGCCATCCTGCGGCCCGGGCGCCTCGACGTGAAGATCAAGATCGAGCGGCCGGATGCCGAAGCGGCGCAAGACATCTTCTCGAAGTACCTGACCGAGGCGCTGCCGCTGCACGCCGACGACCTCGCCGAGTTCGGTGGTGACCGCACCACCTGCATCAAGGCGATGATCGAAAAGGTCGTCGAGCGGATGTACGCCGAGATCGACGACAACCGGTTCCTGGAGGTCACCTACGCCAACGGTGACAAGGAAGTCATGTACTTCAAGGACTTCAACTCCGGGGCGATGATCCAGAACGTCGTCGACCGGGCGAAGAAGAACGCGATCAAGTCGGTGCTGGAAACCGGTCAACCGGGCCTGCGCATCCAGCATCTGCTCGACTCGATCGTCGACGAGTTCGCCGAGAACGAGGACCTGCCCAACACCACCAACCCCGATGACTGGGCGCGGATTTCGGGCAAGAAGGGCGAGCGGATCGTCTACATCCGCACGCTGGTCACCGGCAAGAGCTCGAGCGCGTCGCGGGCCATCGACACCGAGTCGAACCTGGGTCAGTACTTGTAAACATTTGTCGGCGCAACCGGCTAGCGTCGCACCCGTGCGGCTCCGCTTTGAGGCTCCGGGTGACGACGACGCCTACGACCAGGTTCGTGGCGTGCTATTGGACGAGCTCGACGGTTGGTGGGCCGGACTCGACTCGGACCGGGAGGCGGTCGTCTCCGACGTCGCCGTCCTTCTGGACTGGCGTTACTTCGACTCCACCGGTGTTCTCGACGATTTCGCGCCCGGCGATATCGCGGAATTTTTGCTGGAGTGGTGTCCGCGACGGTTCGAAGGCCGGCCGGAGGACGCCGTCAGCCTGTGCTTCGCGGTCGGCGTATACGTCGACTTCATGGAGGCAACGGGGCGTCTGGTCGGCGGTGCCGACCGCGCCGCGAGGTTGCGCAGGCTGGCCGACGACCTTGCACCGACCCTGCTGGCCGAAGCACGCGACCCTACCGTTGTCGAGGATCTTCCGGACCCGGGCGACGCGCCGGAGCCCTTCGAACTGCCGTTCCTCTACGTTCCGCCGTCCGCGACCGACCTGGCGGCCGCCGCGACGGCGGTCCCGCTGCTCGCCAAACTCGATGCCTTGCGCGACTATCTCGGGCCGGACGGCAAGCCGCTCACCGACAAGGGCGAACTCGAACTTGCTGATGGTCGCGCGCTGGTGGAGCGCCTCGACACCGGCGACGTGTTGGATTTCGAGTTGGGCGAGCTGAAATATCCGGCCCGGTCGACGGCGGCGCTGCGGCGCCTGAATTTCCTCATCCAAGTGGCTATCGAGGCGGGCGCGGTGGACGTGCATCGCCACCGGGTGCTGCCGGGGCAGGAGTGGGGGACGCGCTCGCCCGTGGAGCGGGCGGAGTCGCTGTTCGCGGCGATCCTCTTGTCACGTCCGTTGCGGTCGTTGCATTGGGCGCAGCTCTATCCCGAGCAGAACGTCATGCACGACCTGCTCGACGACGGGATCGCGTGTTGGCTGGCGCCGCTGCTGCAAGACGGCGCGAAACTTCCCTTCGAATCCTTGCTGGAGTGGGTGCACGCGCTGGTTGCCGCGCAACGGCCGTCGCCGCGCTGGTATGCCGACGAGGAGGACACGCTGGAGGCATACGTCGAGGACGACATGGGCCGACTCTTCGACGTTCTGCGGCAGGCCGGTGTGGTGCACTGGACCGACGCCCTCGAACGGCGGCAGCCGCTTGGGCCTAGCAATTGGACCGGTGGGACTGTGGCACTGACCGCGCTGGGGCGTCACGTCGTGCCGGAATACCTGGAGGACGCCGGGTTCGCGCTGCGCCGTCTCGACCGAATCAACGACTGGGATGCGACGGACCTGATCGGCGCAATGTTGTTGGTGGGCAAGGACACTCAAGTGCCGTTGATAGCAAACTGGCGGTCCGACCGGCCGGCCGCCGAGCGGGTGCAGATGGTCACCGAGGCGGCCGCGACCATGGAGACCGCGGCCGGCCGGACGATGGGCTTCGTCGCCCTGAACGAGTTCGACCTCGACGTCGCCGAACCCTTCGTTCGTCAGCTGCTGGACAGCCCGGTCGCCGGCCACGCCGCGCTCTGGCTGATCCAGCGGGACCGCGCCGACGCCGAGACGCTCGCGAGCTTCGTCGACGTTGCCGTGCTCGTCGACGTCCTCGCGGAGTCGTTGGAGTCGCCCGAGGAGTTGTGCAGCCTCTTCGCTGGTTTATCCGACCCGTCCCAGTTGCTGGACGACATCTGGCGTCATCCGGCGCCGGAGACCGCGCTGGTCCTCGACGCGCTCGGCCGTCACCTGCCGGACCGAGCGCTGGCCAAGACCGCGCGCAAAGCGGCGGTGCGGCACCAGAGTTGGATGGCAAACCGCCTGTGACGCGGCGTCAGTCCAACTGGAGCGAGTAGCTGTTCGTCAAGTCGTCCTGCGTGACGTGAGCGGTACGGGTCCGGGTGTCCACCCGCAACTCCTCGGTCAACCGGCGCGGCTGGTAGGCCCACCCGTGCGGCAGGTTGAGCCGGGCGGCCAAGCCGGGCAGGTCGGCGCGCGACAGTGTGGGATCGGCGACCTGGCTCCAGGTCTGCATCACCCAGCGCTGCCCGCCGGGATCGAGGAGTTCGTAGACCTCTTCACCCGGGTTGAAGACGAAGACCGTGTGGCGGTTGACCTGATTGGCGGTATAGGGCGCGGGGTTCATCGACGACAGCAGGACCGTGGCCTGCTGAATCATCTCGATTCCGCCGAAGGTCTTGGTGATCTGCGGCCCCTGCTGCTGCTTCTCGATGGCGTTCATCAGCCAGTAGCGCGGACCGTTGAGCAACGCCGTGGCCGCCCCGTGTTCTTTTGCGATGGCCTGGGCGTCGAGCTTCGACCACAGCTCGGCCGGACAGTCGTTGAGCGGGAAGCTGTTGTAAACCGTGGCCTGCGGTCCGGCCTCCCCGGGGGTCACGAGAAGCACTTCGCCGTAACGCTTCCCGGATAGGTCGGTCATCCCGTGAAGCTAATCACCGCCGTCAGCGACGTCAACAGCGGCCGCGGCCATCGACGAACCCGTTGTCGGCGCAGGCTGTAGTGCGCCGACGCCCGGGAGGAGGTCAATTCCGCACCTCGCCTAGTCTTTGAAGCATGCAAAGGATTATCGGGACGGAGGTCGAATACGGCATATCCTCGCCATCGGACCCGACGGCCAACCCGATCCTCACGTCGACGCAAGCGGTTTTGGCCTATGCGGCCGCGGCCGGCATTCAGCGCGCCAAGCGCACCCGTTGGGACTACGAGGTGGAATCGCCGCTGCGGGACGCCCGCGGCTTCGACCTGAGCCGCTCGGCCGGCCCGCCCCCGGTGGTCGACGCCGACGAGGTCGGCGCGGCCAACATGATCCTGACCAACGGGGCGCGGCTCTACGTCGACCACGCGCACCCCGAATACTCCGCCCCCGAATGCACCGACCCGCTGGATGCCGTGATCTGGGACAAGGCCGGCGAGCGGGTGATGGAGGCCGCCGCCCGGCACGTCGCCAGCGTGCCCGGGGCCGCGAAATTGCAGCTCTACAAGAACAACGTCGACGGCAAGGGCGCCTCCTACGGGTCGCACGAAAACTATTTGATGTCGCGGCAGACGCCGTTCTCGTCGATCATCGCCGGGCTGACCCCGTTCCTGGTCTCGCGGCAGGTGGTCACCGGCTCCGGACGCGTCGGCATCGGACCCTCCGGTGACGAGCCCGGCTTTCAGCTGTCGCAGCGCTCGGACTACATCGAGGTCGAGGTCGGCCTGGAGACCACCCTCAAACGCGGCATCATCAACACGCGCGACGAGCCGCACGCCGACGCCGACCGGTACCGGCGGCTGCACGTCATCATCGGCGACGCCAACCTCGCGGAGACGTCGACCTATCTCAAGCTGGGCACCACGTCGCTGGTGCTGGACTTGATCGAAGAGGGCCCCGCCCACGGAATCGACCTGAGCGATTTGGTTTTGGCGCGGCCGGTGCACGCGGTCCACGCGATCAGCCGCGACCCGTCGCTGCGCACCGCGGTGGCCCTGGCCGACGGTCGAGAGCTGACCGGGCTTGCGCTGCAACGGGTTTACCTCGATCGGGTGGCGAAGCTGGTCGACAGCCGCGACCCCGACCCGCGCGCGGCCGACATCGTCGAAACGTGGGCGCACGTGCTCGATCAACTGGAGCGCGATCCGATGGAATGCGCGGAGCTGCTGGACTGGCCCGCGAAACTGCGCCTGCTCGAAGGGTTCCGGCAGCGAGAAAACCTGAGCTGGTCGGCGCCGCGGCTGCACCTGGTCGACCTGCAATATTCCGACGTCCGGCTGGACAAGGGCCTGTACAACCGGTTGGTCGCGCGGGGCTCGATGAAGCGCCTGGTGTCCGAGCACCAGGTGCTCGAAGCGGTGGACAGTCCGCCGACGGACACCCGCGCGTACTTCCGCGGCGAATGCCTGCGCCGGTTCGGCGCCGACATCGCCGCGGCCAGTTGGGACTCCGTGATCTTCGACCTGGGGGGCGATTCCCTGGTTCGCATCCCGACGTTGGAGCCGCTGCGGGGCAGCAAAGCGCACGTGGGGGCGCTGCTGGACTCGGTGAACAGCGCCGCGGAACTGGTCGAACAACTCACCAGCTAGACGCCGGTTCAGCCGGGGAACGTCGGGGTTGACCGGTAGGGTAGGAAAGACCAACGGGCAGCGTGGCTGGACAATTGAAAAGCCATTCAACAAGCCCAGACAACGCAGGAGGCGGCGATGGCTCAGGAGCAGACCAAGCGTGGCGGCGGTGGCGGCGACGAGGACGACTTCGCCGGCAGCACGGCCGCGGGCCAAGAACGCCGGGAGAAGCTGGCCGAGGAGACCGACGACTTGCTCGACGAGATCGATGACGTTCTCGAGGAGAACGCCGAGGACTTCGTGCGGGCGTACGTCCAAAAGGGCGGCCAGTGACCTGGCAGTTCTCTGATCGCCTACCCATCAACTCCGCACTTCCGGGAAACCCCGCCATAGACCTCTCGTCGTTCGCCGACTTCCTGCGCCGTCAGGCGCCGGAGTTGCTGCCGGCCAGCCTCGGGGCATCCCAGTCGGAAGGCGCCGCGTCGCAGCTGCCCCACGGGACCACCATCGTCGCGCTGAAGTACCCCGGCGGCGTGGTGCTCGCCGGCGACCGGCGCTCGACGCAGGGCAACATGATCGCCGGGCGCGACGTCAAGAAGGTGTACATCACCGACGACTACACCGCGACCGGCATCGCCGGCACCGCCGCCATCGCCGTGGAATTCGCCCGCCTGTACGCGGTGGAGCTGGAGCACTACGAGAAACTCGAAGGCGTGCCGCTGACGTTTGCCGGCAAGGTGAACCGGCTGGCGATCATGGTGCGCGGCAACCTGGCTGCCGCCATGCAGGGGCTGGTGGCGTTGCCGCTGCTGGTGGGCTACGACATCGACGCGGCCGATCCGGAAGGCGCCGGCCGCATCGTGTCGTTCGACGCGGCCGGCGGTTGGAACCTGGAGGAGGAGGGCTACCAGTCGGTGGGCTCAGGCTCGATTTTCGCCAAGTCGTCCATGAAGAAGCTGTACTCGCAGGTCACCGACGCCGATTCGGCGGTGCGGGTCGCGATCGAGGCGCTCTACGACGCGGCCGACGACGACTCCGCGACCGGCGGTCCGGATCTGGTCCGCGGCATCTATCCCACGGCGGTCACGATCGGCGCCGAGGGGGCGCTGGAAGTGGCCGAGGGTCGCATCGCCGAACTGGCTCGCGAGGTGATCCAAAGCCGTTCGCGCGCTGACACTTTCGGCCCCGATGGCGGTGAAAAGTGAGCTTCCCGTATTTCATCTCGCCCGAACAGGCGATGCGCGAGCGCAGCGAGCTCGCGCGCAAGGGCATCGCCCGGGGCAAGAGCGTGGTCGCCCTGGTCTACGCCGGCGGTGTGCTCTTCGTCGCGGAGAACCCGTCGCGGTCGCTGCAGAAGATCAGCGAACTCTACGATCGCGTGGGCTTCGCCGCCGCGGGCAAGTTCAACGAATTCGACAATTTGCGCCGGGGCGGAATCCAATTCGCCGATACCCGTGGCTACGCCTACGACCGTCGCGACGTCACCGGCCGACAGCTGGCCAACGTCTACGCGCAGACGCTGGGCACCATCTTCACCGAACAGGCCAAGCCCTACGAGGTGGAATTGTGCGTCGCTGAGGTGGCGCACTACGGCGAGACGAAACCGCCTGAGTTGTACCGCATTACCTATGACGGATCGATCGCCGACGAGCCCCATTTCGTCGTGATGGGTGGCACCACCGAGCCGATCACCACCGCGCTCAAGGACTCGTACGCCGAGAACGCCAACCTGCGCGAGGCCACGCGCATCGCCGTGAAAGCGTTGCGGGCCGGCAGTGAATCCTCCAACGGCGACCAGTCCACCCTGGACGTGGCGAGCCTGGAGGTCGCGATCTTGGATGTCAACCGGCCGCGACGGGCGTTTCGGCGGATCAACCGCGCCACCCTGGAAAATTTGCTGCGCGAGATGGATTCGAACGGGTCCGCCGAAGGCGACGGCGACGAGCCGGACTCGAACGGCGAATCGTCGGAGTAGACCGCGCGACCGGCGGCTTCCCACCCGCCGGTACTGGTGTGGCTGCTGGTGCTCAAGGTGCTGATGAGTCCTCTGGTCAGCACCGCGGCGTCGATCGCCCAGGCGCCCCGGCGTGGCCAGGAAACGGGCGTGCGACAAACTTCGTGGATCGATAGGCGCGGCTTGCCCACCGTCGCGCTCGGACAACCAGTACGCTCGATTACGTGCAGCGGCGAATCATGGGCATCGAGACCGAGTTCGGGGTCACCTGCACATTCCACGGCCACCGTCGGCTCAGCCCGGACGAGGTGGCCCGGTACTTGTTCCGGCGGGTCGTGTCGTGGGGTCGCAGCTCCAACGTCTTCCTGCGCAACGGCGCCCGGCTCTACCTCGACGTGGGCAGCCACCCCGAGTACGCCACCGCCGAATGCGACAGCCTGGTGCAGCTGGTCACCCACGACCGCGCCGGGGAATGGGTGCTCGAAGACCTGCTCGTCGACGCCGAGCAGCGGCTCGCGGACGAGGGCATCGGCGGCGACATCTACCTGTTCAAGAACAACACCGATTCGGCGGGCAATTCCTACGGGTGCCACGAGAACTACCTGATCGTGCGGGCCGGCGAGTTTTCCCGGATCTCCGACGTGCTGCTGCCGTTCCTGGTCACGCGCCAGCTGATCTGCGGCGCCGGCAAGGTGCTGCAGACCCCGAAGGCCGCCACGTTCTGCCTTTCTCAACGCGCCGAGCACATTTGGGAGGGCGTCTCCTCGGCCACCACCCGCAGCCGGCCGATCATCAACACCCGCGACGAGCCGCACGCCGACGCCGAGAAGTATCGGCGGCTGCACGTGATCGTCGGCGACTCCAACATGTGCGAGACCACCACCATGCTCAAGGTGGGCACTGCCGCGCTGGTGCTGGAGATGATCGAAGCCGGCGTGCCGTTCCGGGACTTCTCGCTGGACAACCCCATCCGCGCCATCCGCGAGGTCAGCCACGACGTCACCGGCCGGCGGCCGGTGCGGCTGGCGGGCGGGCGTCAGGCCAGCGCGCTGGACATCCAGCGCGAGTACTACAGCCGCGCGGTCGAACACCTGCAGACCCGCGAACCCAACGCCCAGATCGAGCAGATCGTCGACCTGTGGGGCCGCCAGCTCGACGCTGTCGAGAGCCAGGACTTCGCCAAGGTGGACACCGAGATCGACTGGGTGATCAAGCGCAAGCTGTTCCAGCGCTACCAGGACCGCTACAGCATGGAGCTGTCCGACCCGAAGATCGCCCAGCTGGACCTGGCCTACCACGACATCAAGCGCGGGCGCGGCGTGTTCGATCTGCTGCAGCGCAAGGGACTCGCGGCCCGCGTCACCACCGACGAGGACATCGCCGAGGCGGTCGACAATCCGCCGCAGACCACCCGGGCGCGGCTGCGCGGCGAGTTCATCAGCGCCGCCCAGGCGGCCGGCCGCGACTTCACCGTCGACTGGGTGCATCTCAAGCTCAACGATCAGGCGCAGCGGACCGTGCTGTGCAAAGACCCCTTCCGTGCGGTCGACGAGCGGGTCAAGCGGCTGATCGCCAGCATGTAGCCGCCGTCGGCGCACCGTCTGCCACGGACTGACGCGGCTCCTGCGAAATTGCGCGACGCGGTGCGCGGCTGGAAGCGCCGGGCGGCGACCATCGAATAATCTGGTGCCAATGGCGACGTCAAAAGTCGAACGGCTGGTGAACCTGGTCATCGCCCTGCTGTCCACCCGCGGGTACATCACGGCGGAAAAGATCAGGTCGAGCGTGGCGGGTTATTCGGACAACGCCAGCGCCGAGGCGTTCTCCCGCATGTTCGAGCGCGACAAGAACGAGCTGCGCGACCTCGGCATCCCGCTCGAGGTCGGCAGGGTGTCGGCCTGGGACCCCACCGAGGGCTACCGAATCAACCGCGACGCCTATTCGCTCGCGCCGGTCGACCTCACCCCGGACGAGGCGGCCGCGGTGGCCGTCGCGACCCAGCTGTGGGAGTCGCCCGAACTCATCACCGCCACCCAGGGCGCGCTCCTCAAGCTGCGCGCGGCCGGCGTCGACGTCGATCCGGACGCGCCGGTCGCCATCGCGTCGCCGGCCGGGGTGCCGGGCCTGCGTGGCTCGGAGGACGTTCTCGGAATCCTGTTGTCCGCCATCGGCTCCCGGCAGGTCGTCCAGTTTCCGCACCGGTCGTCGCGGGCCGAGCCCTACGCCACCCGCACCGTCGAGCCCTGGGGCGTCGTCACCGAGAAGGGCCGGTGGTATCTGGTTGGCCACGACCGCGACCGCGACGCCACCCGCACCTTCCGGCTCTCCCGGATCGGCCCCGACGTCACGCTGGTCGGCCCGACGGGCGCGGTCACCGTGCCGGAGGGCATCGACCTGCGCAGGATCGTGGCCCAGACGGTCACGGACATTTCCGCGGCGCCGGCCGGCGGGCTGGCCCGGGTATGGGTGGCCGGCGGGCGGGCCACCGCGCTGCGCCGGGCCGGCAGGCCCGTCGGCGAACGGCGACTCGGTGAGCGCGACGGCGAGGTGATCGAACTCGACATCCGATCCACCGACCAGCTGGCCCGTGACATCGCCGGCTACGGCGCCGACGCCCTGGTGCTCGAGCCGCAATCGCTGCGCGACGAGGTGCTGGCCCGGTTGCGGGCGCATGCGGGCGTGTCCGCATGACCCCCATCTCCGCCCGCCTGGTCCGGCTGCTGAACATGGTCCCGTACTTTCAGGCCAACCCGCGGGTCACCCGGGCCAAGGCCGCCGCCGACCTCGGGGTATCGGCCAAGCAGCTGGAGGAGGACCTCAACCAGCTCTGGATGTGCGGCCTTCCCGGCTACTTCCCGGGTGACCTCATCGATTTCCAGTTCTCCGGGGACACCATCGAGGTGACGTTCTCCGCGGGCATCGATCGGCCGCTCAAGCTCACCTCGCCGGAGGCCACCGGCCTGCTGGTGGCGCTGCGGGCGCTGGCCGACATACCCGGCGTCGTCGACCCCGAAGCCGCGCGCAGCGCGATCGCCAAGATCGAGGATGCCGCCGGGGCGCTCGGCCACGAGGCCACCCACGCGGCGACCGCCGTCGACGAGCCCGCACCCGTCGAAAGCCGGGCCGCCGCCGCGGTGCGCGCGGCCGTGCAGTCCAAACACGCGCTGGCCATCGATTACTACTCCGCCTCGCACGACACCCTCACCAGCCGGGTCGTCGACCCCATCCGGGTGCTGCTGATCGGCGGCCACAGCTACCTGGAGGCCTGGTCGCGGGACGCCGAAGGGGTCCGGCTGTTCCGCTTCGACCGGATCGTGGAGGCCAGCGAACTCGACGAGCCCGCCGCGCCGCCCGAGCCGGTGCTGCACGCGCCACCCGACACCTCGCTGTTCGACGGCGATCCCTCGCTTCCGTTCGCCAAGCTACGGGTGGCCCCCGCGGCGTCCTGGATGTTCGAGTACTACCCGATGCGCGACGTGCGCGAGTTGCCCGACGGATCCTGCGAGGCCGTGATGACCTACGCCTCCGAGGATTGGATGACGCGGCTGGTGCTGGGCCTGGGGCCCGCCGTGCAGGTGCTGGAACCGGAGTCGCTGGCGCAGCGAGTCCGGGATGCCGCGGCGGCCGCCGTGACGGCCTACGACGCCCTGAGCTCATAAAAGTCCAGGCAATGTGGCCCGGGCGGCGCGGCGCGGGCCCACCGCCACGTAGCGCTACTGCGGTAGCATCGGGTCAACGTCTGGAGGTAATCAAAGTGGGCAGTCTCAGTCCGTGGCACTGGGCGATCCTTGCGGTCGTGGTGATCTTGCTGTTCGGTGCCAAGAAGCTCCCCGATGCGGCGCGTTCGTTGGGTAAGTCGATGCGGATCTTCAAGTCCGAGATCCGGGAAATGCAGAGCGAGAACAAGCCGGAGACGTCGGCTCTGGGGACCCAAGGCGACGCCGCTGCGGCGAATCCCACCCCCGTGCAATCGCAGCGGGTCGACGCCCCGAAGCCCAGCGAGCAGGGGCACAGCGAAGCACGCCCGGCGTAGCCGCCGTCATCGTCGCGGTGCCCGAGCGCCCCTCACCGAGCCCTAGACGAGCATCGTGAAAGCATTCAAGGTTTCAGCGCGCACATCCGGCCTGCTGAAGCGCCTCAACCCGCGCAACAGACGCAGTCGCACCAACCCGGACGCGACCATGTCGCTGGTCGACCACCTCACCGAACTGCGCACACGGCTGCTCATCTCCCTGGCCGCGATCGTGCTGACCACAATTTTCGGGTTCATCTGGTACTCGCATCCGATCTTCGGGCTGGAAAGCCTCGGCGAATGGTTGCGTCATCCCTACTGTTCGCTGCCGCAGTCGGCGCGCGCGGACATCAGCGCCGACGGGCAATGCCGGCTGCTGGCCACCGCGCCGTTCGACCAGTTCATGCTGCGGCTCAAGGTGGGGCTGACGGCCGGGGTGGTGCTGGCCTGCCCGGTGTGGTTTTACCAGCTGTGGGCGTTCATCACCCCCGGGCTCTACCAGAAGGAGCGCCGTTTCGCCGTCGCGTTCGTGGTCCCGGCGGTGGTGCTGTTCGCCGCGGGTGGGGCGCTGGCCTACTTCGTGCTGTCCAAGGCGCTGGGGTTCCTGCTGACGGTCGGCAGCGACGTGCAGGTGACCGCCCTGTCCGGCGACCGCTACTTCGGGTTCCTGATCAATCTGCTGGTGGTGTTCGGCGTCAGCTTCGAATTCCCGCTGCTGATCGTCATGCTCAACACGGTCGGACTGCTGACCTACCAACGGCTCAAGTCGTGGCGGCGCGGTCTGATCTTCGCGATGTTCGTGTTCGCGGCAATATTCACGCCCGGCTCCGACCCGTTTTCGATGACCGCGCTCGGACTGGCGCTGTCCGTGCTCCTCGAGTTCGCCATCCAGATCGCCCGCATCCACGACAAGCGCAAGGCCAAACGCGAAGCCCAGGCGGAGATCCCGGACGACGAAGCGTCGGTCATCGATCGGCCCACCGCGATACCGGAGCCGTCGGTCACCGCCGGGCAACACGACGATGTCACCTGAACCGTCGGCGCCCCGTGAGGTCGCGGAGCTGGTCGAGCTCACCCGCTTCGCCGCGGAACTGCCCTTCGCGCTCGACGGCTTTCAGCATCGGGCGTGTGCGGCGCTCGAACGCGGCCACGGCGTGCTGGTCTGCGCGCCGACCGGGGCCGGCAAGACGGTGGTCGGCGAATTCGCGGTGCACCTGGCGCTGGCGGCCGGCGGCAAGTGCTTCTACACCACGCCGCTCAAAGCGCTGAGCAACCAGAAGCACACCGACCTGACCGCGCGCTACGGCCGCGACCGCATCGGCCTGCTCACCGGGGACATGTCGGTCAACGCCGACGCGCCCGTCGTCGTCATGACGACCGAAGTGCTGCGCAACATGCTCTACGCGGATTCGCCTGCGCTGCAGGGACTTTCACACGTGGTGATGGACGAAGTGCATTTCCTGGCCGACCGGATGCGGGGCCCGGTGTGGGAAGAGGTGATCCTGCACCTGCCCGACGAGGTCCGCGTGGTCAGCCTGTCGGCGACGGTGAGCAACGCCGAGGAGTTCGGTGGCTGGATCCAGACCGTGCGCGGCGATACGACGGTCGTGGTCGACGAGCACCGGCCGGTGCCGCTCTGGCAACACGTGCTGGTGGGCAAGCGGCTGCTGGATCTGTTCGATTACGACAACGAGAAACCGGCCGCGGAGCGTCAACCGCGGGTCAATCCCGAACTGCTGCGCCACATTGCGCACCGCCGCGAGGCGGACCGCATGACCGACTGGCGTGGTCCCCGCCGGCAGGCGGGAAGGGGAGGCGCGGGACGGCCGTCGCGGCCCCGCTTCTACCGCACACCGGGGCGCCCGGACGTGATCGCGACCCTGGATTCCGAGGGGCTGCTGCCGGCGATCACGTTCGTGTTCTCGCGGGCGGGCTGTGACGCCGCCGTCCAGCAATGCCTGCGTTCGCCCTTGCAGCTGACCACTCAGGAGGAGCGCGCGCAGATCGCCGAGGTGATCGAGCACCGCTGCGGCGATCTCGCCGACGCCGACCTGGCCGTGCTCGGCTACTACGAGTGGCGGGAGGGACTGCTGCGGGGTCTGGCCGCACACCACGCCGGCATGTTGCCGGCGTTCCGGCACACGGTCGAAGAGCTCTTCACCGCCGGGCTGGTGCGGGCCGTGTTCGCCACCGAGACCTTGGCGCTCGGGATCAACATGCCCGCCCGCACCGTGGTGCTCGAGCGGCTCGTCAAGTTCAACGGCGAGCAGCATATGGCCCTGACGCCGGGGGAGTACACCCAGTTGACGGGGCGCGCCGGGCGGCGCGGCATCGATGTCGAGGGCCACGCGGTGGTGCTCTGGAATCCCACCGAAGAAACCACCGAACCCTCCGCGGTCGCCGGGCTGGCCTCGACCCGTACCTTCCCGCTGCGCAGTTCGTTCGCCCCGTCGTACAACATGACGATCAACCTGGTGCAGCAGATGGGCCCCGAGCAGGCACATCGCTTGCTAGAGCAGTCATTTGCGCAATATCAGGCCGACCGTTCCGTCGTCGGGCTGGTGCGTGGCATCGAGCGGGGCAACGCGATGCTGGGCGAAATCGCTACCGGGCTGGGCGGCCCCAAGGCGCCGATCCTCGAGTACGCCCGGATGCGCGCGCGCATCTCCGAGATGGAGCGCGCGCAGTCGCGCGCCTCGCGACTGCAACGGCGGCAGGCGGCCAGCGACGCGCTGGCCGCGCTGCGCCGGGGTGACATCATCAACATCACCCACGGCCGGCGCGGTGGCCTGGCCGTGGTGCTGGAATCGGCACGCGACAGCTCCGACCCGCGGCCGTTGGTGCTCACCGAAAACCGCTGGGCGGGAAGGATTTCCTCGGCCGACTATTCGGGCGTGTCCGCGCCGGTCGGTTCGATGCCACTGCCGAAGCGGGTCGAGCACCGGCAGCCACGGGTCCGCCGCGATCTGGCGTCGGCGCTCCGCTCGGCGGCCGCCGAGCTGACCACTCCGGCCAGGCGCCGCGGCCGTGGGGACGGCGACGGCGAGTTTCATGACCCGGAGCTGGCGAAGTTGCGCGAACAGCTGCGCCGTCACCCGTCGCACAACACGCCGGGCCTGGAAGCCCAGGTCCGCGAGGCCGAGCGCTATCTGCGGATCGAACGCGACAACGCGCAACTGGAGAAAAAGGTTGCGGCAGCGACGAATTCGCTGGCCCGAACCTTCGATCGAATCGTCGGACTGCTCACCGAGCGCGGCTTCATCGAAGGCCGCGACGGCGATCCCCGCGTCACCGACGCCGGGCGGTTGCTGGCGCGCATCTACAGCGAAAGCGACCTGCTGGTCGCCGAATGCCTGCGCACCGGCGCGTGGTCGGGCTTGAAGCCCGCGGAGCTGGCGGCGGTGGTCTCGTCGGTGCTGTACGAGACCCGAGGTGGGGACGGGCCGGGCGCGGCGTTTGCGGCCGATGCCCCCACCCAGCAACTGCGGCAGGCGCTGCAGCAGACGTCGAGGCTGTCGATGGCCTTGCGCGCCGACGAGCAGTCGCACCGGATCGCCCCGAGCCGCGAGCCCGACGACGGCTTCGTCACCGTCATCTACCGTTGGGCCCGGACGGGCGATCTGGCCGCCGCGCTGGCGGCGGCCGACCCGGCGGGCACCGGCTCGCCGCTGTTGGCGGGCGATTTCGTGCGGTGGTGCCGGCAGGCGCTCGACCTGCTGGATCAGGTGCGCAACGCCGCCCCGGACGCCGAGGTCCGGACCACCGCGAAGCGGGCCATCAACGACATTCGGCGCGGCGTCGTCGCAGTTGACGCCGGGTAGGCTAGGCCGGAGCTACCGTTAAACGCCGATAGTTCATGCCGAGACACAAGGGGCTGAGGAGAAAGATGAGCGGACCGCAGGGATCGGACCAGCAGTGGCAACCGCCTGGCCAAGGTCAAGGCAGCGACCACTCGTCGGACCCGACCCAGGTGGCGCCGAGTTGGCAGGATCAGTCGACCCAGGAAGCCTCGTGGCAGGCCCCCGCCTACACGCCGCCCGCCGACTACCCGCAGTACCAGCAGCCGGCCGAACAGGCCTATCCCCAGCAGTACCCCCAGCAGCCGGGCTACGCCCAGCCCGGGCAGTACGGCCAGCCCGGCCAATACGGCCAGCCGGGTCAGTACGGGCAGCCGGGCCAGTACCCGCAGCCCGGCCAGTACCCGCAGCCGGGCCAGTACCCGCAGCCGGGCCAATACGGTCAATACGGCCAGCCGGGTCAGTACGGCCAGCCGGGCCAGTACCCGCAGCAGTACCCGCCATATGAGCAGCCCGGCAAGAAGCGACCGGTCGGGCTGATCGCCGGTGTGGGCGGCGGGATCGCGTTGCTGCTCGTCGTCGTCGTGCTGGTGCTGGGCTTCTGGCAGCCGGGCTTCTTCGTCACCACCAAGCTGGACGTCAGCAAGGCGCAGGCCGGGGTCCAGCAGGTCCTCAGCGACGAGACCAACGGCTACGGCGCCAAGAACGTCAAAGACGTCAAGTGCAACCACGGCCAAGACCCGACCGTCAAGAAGGGCGCCACGTTCGACTGCGACGTCAGCATCGACGGCGCCCCGAAGCACGTCACGGTGACCTTCCAGGACAACAAGGGCACCTACGAGGTCGGCCGCCCGCAGTAGTTACGTCGGCAGGGCGTCCAGCGCTTTCTGCAAGCGCGCGATCGACGAGCCGACACCCAGTTCGGTCGCCAGCGTGGCGGTTCGGCGGGGATCGGCGGCGACCAGCGGAAGTTTGTCGCTGGCGGTCGAGAAGGTGACGGGCGCGTCGGTGGCCACCCGCACCACGTGGCCGGCCGCCTCGATGTAGTCCAGCGCGCCCAGCAGTTTCGCCCGCAGACCCTTGGGCATCTTCGACTTCGGGTCGTGGGCGGCGGCCAGGATCTGTTCCAGCGACCCGTGCTGGGCGAGCAGCGCCGCCGCCGTCTTCTCACCGACGCCCGGAACGCCCGGCAAGCCGTCGGACGGGTCGCCGCGCAGCAGCGCGAGTTCGGCGTAGGCGGGCCCGGCACGCTCGACCGGCACACCATAGTGTTCGGCCACCTCGGCGGGCCCGAGCAGCGTGGCTTTGCTCAGCCCGCGACCGAGGTAGAGCACCCGCACCGGAACGGGATCGTCCGCCACCACCTGCATCAGGTCGCGGTCGCCGCTCACCACGACGACCGGGTCGTCGCGTTCCCGCGCGGCCAGCGTGCCCAGCACGTCGTCGGCCTCAAAGCCCTCCGCGCCCGCCGTGGGGATCCCGAAGGCGTCAAGCAGTTCGGCGATCATGTCGATCTGGGGTGTCAGGTCGTCGGGAACCTCCTCGACGTCCGGTTCGCCCGGCGGCTCGGGCTCGGCCACGCGGTGGGCCTTGTAGGACGGCACGAGGTCGACCCGGAACTGCGGCCGCCAATCTAGGTCGAGGCAGACCACCAGCCGGCTGGGGCGCTGCTGGGTGATCACAAATGCGACGGAATCGATGAATCCGCGAACGGCGTTGACGGGCCGGCCGTCTGGGGCGGTGATCGACGACGGCACGCCGAAATACGAACGGAACCACATGCTGGCGCCATCGAGCAGCACTAGTGGTCCTGGCATGCCCGCTATGGTCTCACGCCGCCCGCGGTCTCCCGCCGCCGAACGTCGACTCGCTGTCGACCCACGGGCGAAATCGGCGCAACGAGTCGACGTTCGGCGGGCGGGTTAGCCTGGCTGCCATGGAGTCACACCGCTTCGACGCAGCTGTGTATGCCCGCCGACTGGGCGCGGCCGCCGCCGCGGCCGCCGACGCGGGTCTGGCCGGGCTGGTCATCACACCCGGGTATGACCTGCGCTACCTCGTCGGGTCGCGCGCCCAGACCATGGAGCGGTTCACCGCGCTGGTGTTGCCCGCGTCCGGTGACCCCACGGTGGTGGTGCCGCGGCTGGAGCTGGCCTCGCTCAAAGGGTCGGCCATCGCCGAACTCGGGCTGGCTGTGCGCGATTGGGTCGACGGTGACAATCCCTACGACTTGGTGTGCGCCGCGCTGGGCGCTGCCCCCGCCGCGACCGCAGTGACCGATTCCATGCCGGCGCTGCATCTTCTGCCGCTGGCCGATGTGCTCGGCGTGCTGCCGGTTCTGGCCACCGATGTGCTGCGCACGCTGCGAATGGTCAAGGAGGAGTGCGAAGTCGACGCGTTGCGCAAAGCCGGAGCGGCCATCGATCGGGTCCACGCCCGGGTGCCCGAGTTTCTGGTGCCCGGCCGCACCGAGGCCGACGTCGCCGCCGACATCGCGGACGCCATTGTGGCCGAAGGGCATTCGGAGGTGGCGTTCATCATCGTCGGATCGGGGCCGCACGGTGCCGACCCGCACCACGGATATTCGGATCGCGAACTGCAGGCCGGCGACATCGTCGTCGTCGACATCGGCGGCGCCTATGAACCCGGTTACAACTCCGACTCGACGCGCACGTACAGCCTCGGTGAGCCGAATCCGGAAGTAGCTCAACAATATTCGGTGCTGCAGCGCGCCCAGCGCGCAGCTTATGAGTCGGTCCGTCCGGGCGTGACGGCCGAACAGGTCGACGCGGCGGCCCGCGATGTGCTGGCCGCCGAAGGCCTCGCCGAGTATTTCGTGCACCGCACCGGGCACGGTATCGGCTTGTCGGTGCACGAAGAGCCCTACATCGTCGCCGGAAACGACCTGCCGTTGACCGCGGGCATGGCGTTTTCCATCGAGCCGGGCATCTATTTCCCGGGCCGCTGGGGCGCGCGCATCGAGGACATCGTCGTCGTGACCGAGGACGGCGCCCTGGCCGTCAACAACCGGCCGCACGAACTGATCGTCGTTCCGGTCGGCTGACGCTGGGGATGAGTGAGTTGTGGCGCCCGGGTGGCGCGGCTAGCTTGGCGGCAGCGAGCATTGGGTGAGTAGCGACGACGGGCGGGCCTGAGCGAAAATTTCGCCTGTGGCTCCCTTGGCAGTTGATCCGGAGGCGTTGTATGCCGCGGGCAGCGCCGTGGTTGCCGCCGGTGATGGCCTTGCCGCAAGTCTGAGCATCCTTACCGCTGGTTTCTCGGCCCACACCGGTGTGGACCGCGCCGGCGAGGTATTCGGCTTGGCGTATCAAGACACGGCGGAATCGCTGCTGAAGGCGGTGGCGGCGGCCGTCAACGCGTGCCGGCAATGCGGGGCCGTCATCCAGCAGGGGGCGGCGAACTACTCGAGTGTCGATGCGGCTTCGACGCTGGGCGGCGGTGGCGGCGTATTGCAGTCGCCGTCTCCGCCGGCCGAGCTCGCGGCGCCCAAAGCTCCGGGAACGATGGGGCCCGGCGAGCCGCCACCGCTGCTGTGGGCGGTCGTGCAGTCGCTCGTCCTCGAGTTATGGCTCGACGGTGATGTGGCGGGCTTGCGTGGTGCCGCCTCGCGTTGGCGTGGCTTCGCTGGGGCGGCCCAAGGGGTTCAGGGAACTCTCAACGGGGCGAAGGCGCTGTTCGATAGCCAACACATTCCTGAAGGCGAACAGATCGATAACGCTCTGAACGAAATAGGTTCTGCGGCAGCGTCTATCGGAGAGCAGTGCGGCAAGCTCGCGACCACCATCGATAAGTTTGCCGACCGGGTCGACCATGCCCAGCATGCGATCCGGGACCTGCTGCACCGGATCGGATCTTTGGGCGACCTCGGTCACGACATCATGCTGATGATCGACGGCGACGCGTGGGACGAGATCAAAAAGATCGCCAAGGACATCAACGACGTACTCCATCATCTCGGACAGGAAGCGCGGGCCTGCGAACAGGGGATCAGGTTGCTCATGCAAGCGGCCGATCGCCAAGTCGTCACGTGCGAGAAGTACGCGCGGCGGGGTCTCGTCCAGTTCTTGGGTGAGGACGTCGGCAATCCGGTGGCGACCGTATTCGATACCTATATCAACGCCCATGAGGGTGTTCTCAAAGGCGCGGTCGGCATGGGGTTAGGCCTCGTCGACCTGAGCCCGCATTGGCTCGCCGTCGACCCTCAGGGTGCGGGCGCCACCTGGACCGGGCTGGCGAAGAACGCGTGGAAAGGGAGTTTGTTCAACGCTGCCCTCAATCCCGAGGAGTTCGCGGAAACGCGGCAGCAGGAGCTGAAAGGCCTGGTGCATGCCGAGGATTGGACCGGCGACCGGCCGGGATTGGCCGCCGGTGAAAACGTGTTCGACGTCGCCGCGCTGATCGCGCCCGGTTTTGGTGAGGCGGGCGCGGCGGCCGACGGTGCGGGTGCGGCGGCACGCGGCGCCGAAGCGGAGGCGGAGGCCGCCGGCGCCGCCGGGCGTGTCAGCGGAAAAGGGTCCGAAGCGCTTGGCGGGATCACCAGCGCGCGGGGAGCCCTGACCGACATCACAAAAACGGGCAGCGACCTGACCAAAAACCTTGAAGGAGTCACGAAGGACCTGCCGAAGGTTGAGCCTCCTGCGAGTGGCGCTCCGGTGGCATTGCCCGGCAAGCCGATTGAGCCGCCGGTCGAATCGGCGCCGCGGCCCGCCGATGGCGCACCGGCTGCGCCTCAAGGGTCAACGCCCGCGCCAACCTCCCCGGGTTCGGCTGGCCCGGCTGGCGATTCGCCGTCTCCCGCGGGCAGCCCCAATGGCAGTCCGCATGACCCCAGTTCGGCACCCGCCCCGGCGGCGTCGCCCGGTGGTTCTGGGGGCCTGCATGACCCGGCACCTGGGCCGGCTCCTACTCCTCCGCCGGGTGGTTCTGGTCCGCACGAACCGGCGACCGAGCCCGCTCCTCCGGCTGCGCCGACCGCTCCGGGCGGCCCGCACGATCTGGTGTCCACACCATCCGGCCGCCCGCACGAACCCGCGTCGGTGCCGGCGGAGGAGCCGCGTGAGCCGGTATCCGTGCCTGCCGGCGGCGCCCATGATCCAGTCGCGAAACCCCCGGGTGGCCCGCATGAACCAGCCTCGGCGCCCGCCGTCGGTTCACGCCTTCCGTCTGTGCAGGCTGCTGGCGACGGGCTGCCGTCGGCGACTCCGCAACTGCTCGAGCATTCGCCAGCACAGGTTCCGGTGTCGCCCAGCGGATCTTCCGGAGATGCCGCAGCTGTCTCCGCCCACTCGCCGGCGCCGTCGCCTTCATCGGCGGCGCCCCATTTCGAGGCTCCAGGCGGCCGCCCGGCAGAACTACCAACGCCGAGCGGCGGTGGCGCGCATGGGCCTGGCGACGGCGGCCCTCCGGGTGGACACACGCCGGGAGAGCCACGCGGCGGCGATGCCAGTGGACATGGCGATGGCAATGGGGGTCCATCGGGCGATCGGCCGGACGGCAAGGTCCCGAACGGTGACGACCCGTCGGGACACGGTCATGGCGACTCCTCCGGCGGCGAACGCCAGGATCCAGTCCATTCGCACGAGTCGTCTGGCGACGGATGGCATCGGTTGCCAGACGAGGAACTTGACCCCCACTATGGCGAGCCGCTGGACAATCATTGGGATTTCACCGACGATCCAGTCGACGCTTCCAAGATCGACGGCGATGTTGCCAAGCTGATTCGTGATCCCGAAGCGCCATTCGGTCGCGATCCCGAAGGGCATCCTTACACCAAAGAGCAATATGCAGAGCGCTTCAACAAAGTGGGGGATAACGGCGAGTCCTGGTTCAATTTTCCGCTTAACGACGGTGCTTTACCGGGGACGCGAGTCGCCTACGCGAACGCTGAATCCTATCTACGAGACTACGGACCTTTACTTGATCGCATCGGCAAGACAGATGGCAAGTATTTGGCGGTGGTGGAGGATGGCCAACCAGCTTCATGGGAAGAGCGGGCCCTTCACGTCAGTTCCCGTCGTGACCCGTACAACGCGTATACCTTCGGCGAGTTACCAGATGGCTGGACCATCGAAGTGTCGGAGGTCGGCCCTGGCGTAGGTCAACCGGGCGGCTCGATACAGGTGCGAGTATTCGATGACGAGGGTGCAGTGCGTCGCGTCGCAGATCTGATTAGGAAAGGGGTATTGCGAAAGTGACGACAAGTGTGGATCTAACTCCAGACTTACAAGCCTGGTTGCGCCTCGCCGACTTGGACTTGATACAAGGGTCGCAAACTAACGATAACCGGACCATCATTTGGAATAAGGGTGGTGAGGTTCGAAACTTTATCGGTTTGGTCGATGATTGGTACGTCGTCACTTCGTCTGACCGCATGGGACCCGAGACGTATGACCTGGCAGCAGAATCGATGCAAGTTATAGAAAAATACTTATACGGCGAACTGGGTTCTGTAGTCCGGGGTGACGAACTACCGTCTATCAGGGCGCCGTTTGAGCGCGACGAATTGCGGCCGGGATATGACATTAGCAAGGTAAATTTCGCCGGCCGAGAGCGGCGTGCTCTCATCGATCATGATGGAAGGGCAGTGGCTATTGCGGCAGTCGATAGGCTAGTGGAACTGTCGCACTATCTTGACGCATCTGTCGATGCAATCAAAAACTCCTACCTCTCGGCCGACGGCAAGCCGCTGTTTGGGCTTTGGAGCGATATTAAGAATACCGAGTGAAAGCGCTACAAGTCGGGTGCTCGAGATGGCCGCGTTCATGAAATTCGATGTGTTGAGATGATGGGCGGTATCGAAGCCTCCCAACGCCTTGAGCAATGGGCCAAATTGGCTGATTACGCACTCACATCTGGTTCGAATACACCTGACGGGCGGCCTGTATTTTGGTCGGCTCTAGGCGAGAATCGGCTCTTCATTGGAAGAAAGCAAGACGGCTGGTTAGTCATTACTGATTCCGATCGAATGGAATCTGAGGGCTTTGTTTTAGCCGCTCCATCCCTCGATGTGATTGAGAAGTACCTGTTCGGAAGGTTCGGTACATATATCCGCAGTGCACGGAGTCTGCCTCGGGTGGGCGTGCCAATGCCGGCCAACGAAGTATGCTCGAACTTCAGTATTGAAACGCGCGAATACGAAGGTGTCGAGCGCTTTGCTCTAATCGCTCCCGACGGCTCGACGGTAGCGATCGGAAGCGCCGACAAAATAACTGCCACGGCGGAACTAAAGAAACTCGCGCTGTATCTGTCGGCGACAATCGACCAAATCGAATCGTCGACGATCGATCCGGACGGAAAGCCGCTTTTCGAGCGTCGGTAACTAAATTGAAACTCTGTAGATTCGATCGGCGCGCTACGCGCCCCGGTCCAACAGATCCGACGAACCCAGCACCCGCTCCACCTGAACCTCGATGACGACGCGCCGCGGGTTGGGGCGCGGCGTGCGGTAGCGCTGGGCGTAGCGCAGCTCGGCGTCGCGCACCGCGTCCGCGTCGCTGTTGACCTTGGACCGGCCCTCCAGCGACAGCCACCGCGCGCCATCGACCTGGCTCAGCACGGCCAGCCCGCCACGATCGGCGTTGACCGCCTTCTGTGAACCCCCGGTGGTGATGACCCGCGCGATGTGGGTCTTGGGGTCGAAGGTGAAACCGACGGCCACCACGTGCGGCGAGTTGTCGGCTCGCAGCGTGGTCAGCATGGCCAGATGGCGCTCCGACAGAAACGCGAGGGCCTCGTCGGTGAGCCGGGTAGTGGTATTCGCCATCACCGCTCACGCTAGCGCAGGTAATAATCGCAGCCGTGGACGACACGGGCGCGGGTCCGGTACTAATCCTGGGCGGACGCAGCGAAATCGGGGTCGAGTTGGCGCGACGCCTGGCCCCCGGGGCGACGGTGGTGCTGGCCGCGCGCCGCGCCGATCAGCTCGCTGACCAGGTCAGCGCGCTCAAAGCGGCCGGCGCCGCCGCGGTCGACACCAGGGAATTCGATGCCGACGACCTGGCCTCGCACGCCCCGCTGGTCGCCTCGGTCGTCGCCGACTACGGGCCGATCGGCACCGCGGTGCTGGCCTTCGGAATACTGGGCGAACAGACCCGCGCCGAGACCGACGCCGCTCACGCGGTCGCCGTCGTGCATACCGACTACGTCGCGCAGGTCAGCATGCTCACTCACCTGGCCTCCGCCATGCGCAGCGCCGGCAAAGGCCAACTGGTGGTGTTCTCCTCGATCGCCGGCGCGCGCGTACGGCGCGCCAACTACGTCTACGGCTCGGCCAAAGCCGGCCTGGACGGCTTCGCCAGCGGCCTCGCCGACGCGCTGCACGGCACCGGGGTGCGGCTACTGATCGCCCGCCCGGGATTCGTCATCGGGCGTATGACGGAAGGCATGACGCCCGCGCCGCTGCCCAGCACGCCCGCGCAGGTGGCCGCCGCGACCGCGCGAGCACTGGCCAAAGGCCGCCGCACCGTGTGGATCCCATGGGCCCTGGGACCCGCGGTCGCCGTGATGCGATTGCTCCCCGCGTTCGTCTGGCGCAGGATGCCGCGATGATTCGCGAGCCGGGGCGGCGGCGTTCATGATCGTCGTGGTCGGAATCGGCGCCGACGGCATGGCCGGGCTCGCCGAAGCATCGCGCGCCGAATTGCGAAGGGCAGCAGTCGTTTACGGATCGCAGCGCCAACTTGATCTTCTCGACGACACGGTGCGCGCGCCCCGTCGGCGGTGGCCCTCACCCATGCTGCCCGCCCTGCAAACCTTGCTCGACGACCACACGGGCGACATCCACGTGGTGGCCAGCGGCGACCCGCTGCTGCACGGCATCGGGGGCACGCTGATCCGCCTATACGGCCCCGAGAAGGTGCGGGTGCTGCCGCACGTGTCCTCGGTGACGCTGGCGTGCGCGCGGATGGGCTGGAACGTCCACGACACCGAAGTCATCAGCCTGGTCACCGGGCACCCGCACACCGCCGTGCGGCGCGGCGGCCAGGCGATTGTGCTGTCGCAAAGCCATTCCACACCCACGGAGCTGGCCGCGCTGCTCACCGCGCACGGCCGTGGCGATTCGCAGTTCACCGTGCTCGAAAACCTCGGCGGCCCAGACGAACACCGCAGCGACGGCACCGCGCGGGACTGGGCCGACGGCGCCCCCGGGCACGTCGACGATCTCAACGTGATCGCCGTGCGCTACCTGCCCGACGAACGCGTCTCGCCCCTGCCCGACGACGCCTTTACCCACGACGGCCAGATCACCAAACAGGGGATCCGCGCGGTAACGCTGGCCGCCCTGGCGCCGCGTCCGGGGGAGCGGTTATGGGACGTCGGCGCGGGTTCGGGCAGCATCAGCGTCGAGTGGTGCCTGAGCGGACCGGGTTGCGGGGCAATCGCATTCGAACGCGACGAACGACGCCGGCACAACCTCGAATGCAATGCCGCGGCTTTCGGTGTCGGCATCGAGGTACGTGGCGACGCCCCTGACACCTTCGATGGAGCCGCGCCGCCGTCGGCGATCTTCATCGGCGGCGGACTGACCCGGCCCGGCCTGCTCGACGCCTGCCTCGACAACCTGCCCACCGGCGGACGACTTGTCGCCAACGTGGTCACCACCGAGTCGGAAGCCGCTGTCACGCAGGCATATGCGCGCCTCGGCGGCACGCTGCGACGCTTCCAGCACTATCACGGCACGGCGCTGGGCGCCTTCACGGGCTGGCAGCCGCACTACCCGGTCACCCAGTGGGCGATGACCAAATGACGGTGTACTTCATCGGCGCGGGCCCGGGTGCGGCCGACCTGATCACCGTCCGCGGTCAACGGCTCCTCCAAACGTGCCGCGTGTGCCTGTACGCCGGGTCGATCATGCCCGACGACCTGCTCGCCCTCTGCCCGGAGAACGCGAAAGTCGTTGACACCGGCCCGTTGACGTTAGAGCAGATCATCATCGAGCTCAGCGACGCGCACGCCGCCGGGCATGACGTGGCGCGGCTGCACTCCGGTGATCCGTCGCTCTACAGCGCACTGGCCGAGCAGTGCCGCCGCCTCGACGCGCTGGGCATCGACTACGAAATCGTGCCGGGCGTACCGTCTTTCGCCGCCGCCGCGGCCGCCCTCAAACGTGAGCTCACCGTCCCCGGGGTCGCCCAGACGGTGACGCTGACCCGGGTGGCGACCCTGTCGACGGCCATGCCGCCCGGCGAAGACCTGGCGACGCTCGCCCGATCCGGCGCCACCCTGGTCCTGCACTTGGCGGCCGCGCAGATCGACGCCATCGTTCCGCAACTCCTCGACGGCGGTTACCGCCCCGAAACCCCCGCCGCCGTCGTGGCTTTCGCCAGCTGGCCGCAGGAGACCGTGCTGCGCGGCACCCTGGCCGGCCTCGCCGCCCAGATGCATGAGGCCAACATCACCAAGACCGCGGTGATCGTCGTCGGCGACGCGCTGACCGCGGGCGAATTCACCGACAGTTATCTGTATTCGACCGGGCGGACCCGGGGGAGCAGGCACTGATGCGCGTCCTGCTGCTCGGCGGCACCGGCGAGGCGCGCGCGCTGGCGAAAGCCCTGCACCCCCGCATCGACGTCATCAGCTCCCTGGCGGGCCGGGTGCCGGACCCGGCGCTGCCGGTCGGCCCCGTGCGCATCGGCGGCTTCGGCGGCGTGGACGGCCTGCGGCGCTGGTTGCGCGACGAAAGCATCGACGCCGTCGTCGACGCCACCCATCCGTTCGCGGCCACGATGACGGCGCACGCAGCCACCGCGTGCGGCGAATTACGGATACCCCACCTGATCCTGGCACGCCCGGCCTGGGATCCCGGCGCGGCCCTTGTCGTCGCATCGGACACCCATGCGGCACAAACGGTTGCCCGCCAAGGCTATTCGCGCATCTTCCTCACCACCGGCCGTTCCGGCGTCAACGCTTTCACCGACAGCGACGCGTGGTTTTTGATCCGGGCGGTCACCGAACCGGACAGCGCCTCGCTGCCGCATCATCACCAGCTGGTCCTCTCGCGCGGCCCGTACCGCTACGACGACGAAGTCGCGCTGTTGCGCGAGCACCACATCGACGCGCTCGTCACCAAGAACAGCGGCGGGCAGATGACGCGCGCCAAACTGGATGCCGCCGCCGCGCTCGATGTACCGGTGGTGATGGTGGCGCGGCCGCCGCTACCGGAGGGCGTGTCCACCGTCGGCACCGTGGCCGAGGCCGCCGAATGGGTTGGCGCGCTAGCCGGTTAGGTCGCTGCGCTCGCCGTCGGCCAGCAACGCATCGCGGGCCCGCGCGACCCGGGACCGGATGGTGCCCACCGGGCAACCGCACACCGCGGCGGCGTCGGCGTAGGGCAGCCCGAGCAACTGGGTGAGCAAAAGCGCTTCCCGCTGTTCGGGATTGAGGCCGGCGATCATCGTCGTCACCTCAACGAGGTCCTCGAATCCGCGGGCGTGGCGGTCGCCACGCACCACGTGTTCGGGATCGGCGCCCAGGGCAGCGCGCGGCCGCGACTGCAGCTGGCGGATGTGATCGGCCACGACCCGGCGGGCGATGGACAGCAGCCACGTCCGGGCGCTCGAGCGTCCGGAGAATCGCTCGACGGCGCCGATGGCGCGCAGGAACGTCTCTTGGGTCAGATCGTCGGCGTTGCCGGCATCGGACAGGTAGGCGACGAACCGCCACACGTCTTGCTGGGTGGCCTTGATGAACGCCTCGAGCGCTCGCGCGTTCCCGCGCGCGGCGGACAAAGCAAGCTCGGTTACCGCCTCGTCGTCGCTCGGCGCGATCATGCTCAACCACCTTAGTTGCGCGGGTTTTCCGATCCTACGACGGGTCGTCGTAGAGGGCGCGGTGTGGTCGCGCGCGGCGCGATTGATCGGCCGCAGATGCCCGCGCCGCCGACCGCTGGAAGCGTCGGCCACCCAGGCGGGATCGTCGGCGTCGACCGAGCCATCGGAACCGTGCCGCCGGTGCGAGCCCACGCGCTCCCGCGCCACCAACAACGCGAATGCCAGACCCAACAGCAGCGGCATGTGGCTGGCGATCCGGGTCGCCGTGACCTGTCCGTCGAAGGCGTCGACGATCACATAACCAAGCAGCGCAACGGAATACACACCGGTGATCGCCGCCACCCCCGAAGCGGAGGCGGGCCAGATGCCGGCGGCGACCATCGCCAGACCCAACGCCAGCAACCACGCCGTGGACTCGTGCATCAGGTGCTCGCCCGACATCGCGCCGTGCATGTGACCCGACACCATGCCGAAATCGACCCCACTGATCTGGGCGGCGGCGATCGCCACCTGGAACAGGCCCACAGCGATCAGGCCCCAGCGTCGGTAGTGCGACCGCAACCAGCGCATCCAACTCTGGTGTCCGGAGGGCTGCTCGCCGATGCTCGCCATGATTTTGTCGACCAGGTCGGGTCCCTCGCCGGGCGCAACCGAGGCGAGCCGACGGGTCTGCGCCGCCGCCCCGATCAGCCAGGAGCGGCAACTGCGGCACGACTCGAGGTGCGCGTCGACCTGCTGCGCGAGCACCTGGGGGCGCTCGCCGTCCAACCGAGCCGACAGCGCCTCACGCGCAACGTCACACCGCATCCCTGCATCGTTGCAGCATGGCCGGTCCGCGCGCAAAGACTCCCGGAATTTGGTGCCCGAACGAAACGGCGGGGAACTAAACGGCCGTGGCAACCGACCTCTGGTCGTCCGCATCGCCAGCCCATCCACGAGATTTCACCGACGAGGTATCCGTGTCCTTCCCTGAAGGCCCCCGACGATGACCGCCCCGATCTGGGCGGCGTCTCCGCCCGAAGTGCACTCGACCTTGCTCAGCAGCGGCCCCGGCCCCGCCCCGATACTGGCCGCCGCGACGGCATGGACGGCGATGAGCACCGACTATGCCAACGCGGCGGCCGAGCTCACCGGGCTGCTGGGCACCGTGCAGGCCGGCGCGTGGGACGGGCCCAGCGCCGAGCAGTACGTGGCCGCCCACGTCCCCTACCAGGCCTGGCTGGTGGAGAGCGCGGCCAAGAGCGCAACCGCGGCCAGCCTGCACGAGACCGCCGCCACCGCCTACACCGCCGCATTGGCCGCCATGCCCACCATGGGCGAACTCACCGCCAATCACGCCATCCACGGCGCACTGGTCGCCACGAACTTCTTCGGCATCAACACCATCCCCATCGCCGTCAACGAAGCCGACTACGCGCGCATGTGGGTGCAGGCCGCCACGACGATGACCACCTACCAGGCCGTCAGTGAATCTGCGCTGGCCGCGGTCCCGCCGACCACTCCCGCGCCGACGATCGTCGTCCCGGGGGCCGAGGCGGGCACCGCCGGGGCCGCAGCGATGCAAGCGGCCGCCGTGGCGCCGGCGGCAGATTCCGGCTCCAACCTCAACAATGCCGACACGTCGAGCGCCCAGCAGCAGGCCACCACGCAGACCTACCCGTCCTGGATGGACCAGCTGACCAAGTGGCTGCAGCAGTACACCCAGAATTTCGCGTGGCCGGTGTCCAAGGACCTCAACCCCGGTGGGTGGCCCTTCCCGCCGGTGCCGTGGGTCAACAGTCTCGCCTCATTCTTCGGGCAGCTGGGACTGTCCCCGGCGCTGTCGACCGCGCTCGGCTGGGCCATCTTCCACACCCTGATGATCTTCTGGCCGTTCATTCAGCTGGCGATCCAAATGGCGGTGGTGCTCGCGCCGGTCGTCGTTGCCGCCATCGGGGCGGCCGCGGCCGGTGGGGCGGCGGCCGCGGTCACCGCGATCAGCGTCGGGATCCCGCTCGCGTCTGCCCCGCCCCTGCCCGCCGTCGCGGCGGCGCCCGCACCGGTGGTTGCTCCGGCGCCGACGATTGCCACCGCGCCCGCCAGTGTCAGCCACGTGTCGGCGCCGTCCACCGCGCCCGCGACGACGGTCGCCGGATCGGCAGGCGGCGGGCCGGTCGGCGGGGGACCCGGGGTGGGCTTCGGCCCGACGGCGACCGACGGAATCAGCGCGGGGCGGTCCAACGCCCTGTATGCGGTGGGGCTGTCGGGACTTTCGGCGCGCGGCAGCGCGAGCAGCCGGTCGCGCCGAAAGTCGGAGGAGCCGTCCTCCGACGACCTCGACGCGCCCGCCGCCGCGGCCGCCGCGGCCAAGAAGAAGGCACGGGCCCGTCGGCGCCGCGGCGGAACCGCCACCGAACGCGCCTACCGCTACGAATTCATGGACCTGGACTCCGATTTGGATCCGGGCGTCGATGCCGACGATCCGAACGCCGCCAGGCCCTCTGAGGACAGTGCGGGGCGGCTCGGATTCGCCGGTGCCGCAGCCAAATCCGACGCCCCCCGCGCCGCCGGATTGGCGACGCTGACCCGCGACGGGTTGAGCGACGGCCCCAGCGTGCCGATGATGCCGAGCACCTGGGACCGCGACTAGCCAGATGGCTGATAGCGCCGGGGAGTGAAGACCCGGTCGGTGGAATCCGTTGAATACCACTGGGTTTGCGACGAACCGACGATCAGCAGGCAGCGCATGTCGATCTCGGCGGGATTGAGATCGGCCAGCCGGACCACGCGGACGTCTTCGTCGTCGCCCGACACGCTGCGGCCGATCACCACCGGCGTGCCCGGTTCGCGGTGGGCCAGCAGAATGTCGCGCATCGCGCCGACCTGCCAGGTCCGCGTCTTCGACGCCGGGTTGTAGATGGCCAGCACCAGGTCGGCGGCCGCGGCGGCCTGCAGCCGCGCGGAGATCACGTCCCACGGCTTGAGCCGATCGGATAGCGAGATCACCGCGTAGTCGTGGCCCAGTGGGGCGCCGACCCGACTGGCCACCGCCTGGGCGGCGGTCATCGCGGGAATCACCCGAATCCGCACGCCCGGCCATTGTTTGGCCTCTTCCAGCACGGCGGTCGCCATCGCGAAGACCCCCGGGTCGCCCGACGACACCACCGCCACGGCCCGGCCCTGCTCGGCTAGCGCGCAGGCCAGCCGCGCACGCTCGGGCTCGTCGCGGTTGTCGCTGGGATGTCGCTGCTGGCCGTCGCGCACCGGCACGCGATCCAGGTAGCCGCCGTAGCCGATCAGGTCGGTCGCCGCGGCCAGCTCCCGCCGGCTCTGCGGTGTCATCCAGTCCATGTCGCCGGGGCCCAGGCCCACCACCGCGACGCTGCCCGACGCCCGCCTATCGGGGGAGCGTCGGTGCAGCCGCCGGCCGCCCGGCAGCATGGCCAGCGAGAAGTACGGCACGCTGGTCTCGTCGACGTCGGCCGCGGGCAGGATGCGCTGCCCGGCGCTGCTGGCTC
The DNA here is from genome assembly GCF_020217485.1 of Mycobacterium sp. WUMAC-067. Taxonomy (GTDB): domain Bacteria; phylum Actinomycetota; class Actinomycetes; order Mycobacteriales; family Mycobacteriaceae; genus Mycobacterium. The sequence goes on from NZ_JAEKMI010000020.1 coordinate 74,573, forward strand.
GTTCGACGTAAAACGTGTCGTCGAGCTGTCCGGACGCCGAAAGCGCTTCGCGCACAGCGTGATACGAGCGCCCCAACTTCAGGATCACGGCGGCGTCGGCGTCGGCCAGCCGGCGGGTCAGTTCCGCGACGGGCAACGTGCCCGGCAGCACCGACAGCACTTCGTCGCCGGCCACCAACGGGGTCGCGAGGGCCGCCGACGCGGCGCTGACCGACGTCACACCCGGAACGATGACCGCGTTGAATCGCTCGGTCAGCCGGGTGTGCAGATGCATGTACGAGCTGTAGAACAGCGGGTCGCCCTCGGCGAGCAGGGCCACGTTGCGGCCGGCCTCCAGGTGCGCGGCGATCCGTCGGGTGGCCTCGGCATAGAAGTCCTCGAGCGCGCCGGAATAGCCGCCCGGGTGGTCGGTGACCTCGGTCGTCACCGGATACACCAGGTGCTCCTCGATCTGGCCGGGCCGCAGATAGCGTTCGGCGATGCCGCGCGCGATGCTGCGGCCGTGCCGGGCGCTGTGATAGGCGACCACGTCGGCCTCACCGATCACCCGCGCGGCTTTGACGGTCACGAGTTCGGGGTCGCCGGGCCCCAGCCCGACGCCCCACAGTGTCCCCCTATGGGCGCTTCGCGTGGTCCCTTGTGCCGTCATTCGGCGTCGCTTGCGATCGCATTGACGGCGGCGGCGGCCATGGCGCTGCCGCCGCGGCGGCCCTGCACCACCAGATAGGACATGCCGCGCGGGTGGTCGATGAGCTCCTGCTTGGACTGCGCCGACCCGACGAATCCCACCGGCCCGCCCAGCACGCCGGCCGGCGGCGAAAGCCCCTCGTCGATCAGCTCGAGCAGCCGGAACAGGGCCGTCGGTGCGTTGCCGATGGCCAGCACGGCGCCGTCGAGCCGCTCGGCCCACAGCTCGACCCCGGCCGCCGAACGGGTGGTCTGCCGGCGTGCGGCCAGCTCGGCCGCCCGCGGGTCGGCCACCAGCGACACGACCTCGTTGCCCGCTGGCAGCCGGGCAGTGGTGATCCCGGCGGCCACCATCGACGAGTCGCACAACACCGGGGCGCCGCGGCGCAGGGCCGCGCCGACGCGCTCGACGACGTCGTCGGTGAAGGCGACGTGCTCGGCGACGTCGACCTGGCCGCAGGTGTGGATCAACCGGACGACGACCCGCGCCACGTCGGCGGGAAATCGCGCCAGGTCGGCCTCGGCGCGGATGGTCGCGAACGACTGGCGATAGATCTCCGCGGCATCGCGGATGTAGTCGAGCACCCGCTCACCCTAAGGGTTGTCAGGTTCGAAGCGTCCGGTATCCATCGCCTGTGGCGACCAGCACCTGACCGGCCGGCGGGCTGCCGCACGCGCGTTCGCAGCCCACGAAGTGCCGGTGCAGCGTGACCTCGGCGTCCAGCGCCTGGGCGGCGTCGGCCCGCACGTCGGCGGCCGAGTGTGCACACCCGGGACTGCCGGTGCAGGCGCTGACGGTCAGCCAGGGGGAGTTCTCGTCGAACACCAGTCCCAACGGGGGCAGCACGCGCAGCGCGGTGTCCGCGACGGATTCCTCGAGATCGCACACCAGCACCGAGCGCCACGGGGTGATCACCAGCGGCGCCTCGATCGCGGCCAGGTACTCCGCGACCCGCGCGGGCAGCACACCCAGCGGCACCGCGGCGCCCAGCGCCACCCGGCCGTCATCCTGATCGATCCAGCCCACCGGCGCCTTGGTGACGACGGGAAAAGGTGTCCCGCCGGGCTCGGCGTCGGGTAGTATCCGACGGATGTCGTCCAATTCCTGGACGCGCCAAGCGGTTTCGCGGATTTCCACGAAACGCGTCGCGAGAGCGACGAGCGTCTCGACCACGTCGCCGGCGGCCAGCCGGACGCCGGTGTCCCGTCCGGCGAGCAGCAGCGCGCAACCGTCCGGCGACGCGTGCACGCCGATGTCGGCGCGCAGTCCCGACACGTCGGCCCGCCCGTCGTCGAGGCTGAACCAGAACCGGCCGCCCAGGTCCGCGAGTCGCGGCGCCGCGCAGATCGCGGCGTCGAGCTCGCCAACCCAGTCGCGCACGTCGACGTCGCCGCCGGCCCGCCCCGACAGGGGTGACGCGACGATGTTGCGGACGCGCTCATGCGTGGTCGACGGCAACAGGCCTGCGGCCGCCAACGTCTCGGCGACGGCGGTGACGTCGGTCAGTCCGCGCAACTGCACGTTGCCCCGCGCGGTGAGCTCGAGCGTTCCCGACCCTGACTGCGTGGCGGCGGCGCTCAGCGCCGCCAGCTGGGCGGCCGTGAGCATGCCCCCGGGTAACCGCACCCGGGCCAGGGCGCCGTCGGCGGCCTGGTGCACCTGCAGCGCACCCGGGCAAGCGTCGGTGTCACGCGTCCTGGCCACCCGTCCACGGTACGGCCACCGGCTGAACACGGCGGCCGACATTGGCTTCAGGCAGACGTAAACCCTTACCCACGGCAACGGTCGCGCCCTACCGTCGGCACGGTGAGCATTGCCACCGCGCTCGACGCTGCGCCGAAACAGCCTGGGAGCGTCCAAACCGGCGCGCCCGGCGGGTTATGGGCGCGCCGCAAATGGGAGATCGTGCGCATCGCTTCCCCGCTGGCGTTGCTGGCGCTGTGGCAGCTGGGCAGCGCGATCGGTGTCATCCCGCAGGATGTGCTGCCGGCGCCGTCGCTGATCGTCGAGGCGGGAGTCGAGTTGATCCGCGACGGCCAGCTCGCCGCCGCGCTGCAGGTCTCCTCTGTCCGGGTTGTCGAGGGGTTGGTCCTGGGTGGGGTGATCGGGGTCGGCGCGGGCGCGGCGGTCGGGCTGTCCCGCTGGCTCGAGGCCACCGTTGACCCGCCCATGCAGATGATCCGCGCGCTGCCGCACCTGGGTCTCATCCCGCTGTTCATCCTGTGGTTCGGGATCGGCGAGCTGCCCAAGGTCCTGCTGGTGGCCTTGGGCGTGGTCTTCCCGCTCTACCTGAACACCTTCTCCGCGATCCGCCAGGTCGACCCAAAAATGCTGGAAACCGCTCAGGTGCTGGGCTTTTCGTTCGTCCAGCGGTTCACGCGGATCATCGTGCCCAGCACCGCGCCGCAGGTGCTCGTCGGCTTTCGGCAGTCGCTGGCGATCGCATGGCTGACCTTGATCGTCGCCGAGCAGATCAACGCCGACAAGGGAATTGGCTTCCTGATCAACAACGCCCGAGATTTCCTCCGCATCGACATCATCATCTTCGGACTGACCATCTATGCGCTGCTGGGCATCATCACCGACGCGATCGTCCGGATCATCGAACGCCGCGCCCTGCGTTACCGACACTGAAAGGTTCAGGCTTGACACTCATCGCAGAACCCGACGCCATTCGGGTGCGGACCGAGATCGCCGGCGAGCTGCGCCACGTCGACAAGTGGTACGGCACTGCCCATGTGCTCAAAGACGTTTCACTGCGAGTGTGCGGCGGCGAGATCGTCGCGCTGGTCGGGCGCAGCGGCTCGGGTAAATCGACGGTCCTACGGGTGCTGGCCGGCCTCTCGCCTGACCACAGCGGCGAACGCGTGGTGGCCGGCGCCCCGGCGCTGGCCTTCCAGGAGCCGCGGCTGCTCCCGTGGCGCGACGTGCGCACCAATGTCGGATACGGCCTCACCCGCAGCCGGCTGCCAAGGCCGCAGGTGCGACAACGCGCCGAGCGTGCGCTGGCCGACGTCGGGTTGACCGACCACGCCGGGTCCTGGCCGCTGACCCTGTCCGGCGGTCAGGCGCAACGAGTTTCACTCGCGCGGGCGTTGGTCGCCGAGCCGCGGTTGCTGCTGCTCGACGAACCCTTCGGGGCGCTGGACGCGTTGACCCGGTTGACGATGCACGCCTTGCTGCTGGATCTGTGGCGCCGGCACGGATTCGGGGTGTTGCTGATCACCCATGACGTCGACGAGGCGGTGGCGTTGGCCGACCGCGTGCTGGTGCTCGAGGAGGGCCGCATCATTCACACGCTGACGATCGACGAGCCGCGGCGCACACCCGGTCATCCCGGCGCCCATACCGAGCGGCATCGCGCCGAGCTGCTGGATCGACTTGGCGTGCAATCGTCAACCTAGAAACCGGCCGATCTTCGCGGCGTCGAGTTGACCTCCACCGCAAGGGCATCGCCTGACCCGCCGTTTGGGATCACGGTCCCCGGGGCACACTCGTGGCCGTGGACACGGTGGAATACGCCCCCGGACGCCTCGCCGACGTCTTCGGCGACTCCCGACGACCCACCGTCCTGCTGTGGCACGGCATGCAGACCGACGCCCGCGCGGCGTTCAGACCCCTGGCCGGCATGCTCAGCGAGCGCGGTGCGGCCGTGGTGGCGCCGGACTGGAATTCCCACGCCGACGACGGCGGCCGGGCGGATTTGTTGGGATCGCTCGATTTCACCCGGGACTTCGCGGGCCGGGGCAACGGCATCGTGCTCGTCGGGTGGTCCATGGGCGGTTGCGCCGCAGCGGGTCTGACGCTCAACGCGGCGCGGTTCGACGTCACCCTCGTCCACACCGTGTGCCTGGCCGGCGCGTTCATGGTGCCCGACCCGCTTTCCGGTCAGGCGCCGACCGACGCACCGTCGGCCGGCCGCACGGGCACGCCGTTCACGCTGCTGCACGGGTTGGCCGACGACGCCGTCCCCGTGAGTGCCAGCAGGGAGTTCGCCGCCGCCCTGAAAGGGGTTGGCTGGCCGGTCGAGTTGGCGGAGCTCGACGCCGACCACGGTTCCATCGCCGGTGCCGATTACGACCCGGTGGCGGATCGCTACGAGCCCGGCACGAGCGAGGAGGCGCTGCGGGTCGCCCGAGAGGTCGCCACGCGTATTGCGGCTCTGATCGGTCACTGACCGACGCGAATCACCCGGCCGCGAGGCGCAGTCCCGGCGCGGGACGCTACGCCGCTCCGGATGCCACCAGCACTGTGCCGCAAGAGTTTTGCGGGGTTGGGAGTAAGCGCGGGTAAAGTGACATTGGTGGCCGTGGCTTCGTCGAATGACCGGATGATCGCCGGGGTCGCCGCTGCCTCCGTCGCGCTCGGTGTCACCCAACTGGCCGGCATCCCGTTCGGTGCGCGGGCCGATGCCCGCGCCGCCGTGGGTTCCGCGGTCGTCGACCTGACACCGGGCCCCGTCAAAGAGTGGGCCATCCAAACGCTCGGTCCGCTGGACAAACCCTTCCTGGCCGTCGTCGTGCTCGTGGTGATCGCGACGATCGCGGCGATCGCGGGGACCCTCGAGACGCGGCGCCGCCCGTTCGGCAGCGCAGTGATCGCCGCGGCGGGCGTCCTTGGCTGCATCGCCGTGCTGTCGCGACCAGGCGGGACGGCACTCGACACGCTCCCCACCATCGTCGGCGCCGCGTGCGGCGTAGGGGTGCTGCGGGTGCTCGCCCGACGGTTCTCGCCTGAGCCGGACGACGACGCAGACGACCAGCAGCAGGCGGATCCAAGCCGGCGCAGGTTGGTCATGTACGGGTTGCTCGGACTGGGCGTCGTCAGTGGGGTAGTGGGGGCGTTCGGTACCCGGCTGGCGCATTCGGTGGAGGCCGACCGTAAGACGTTCGCCCTACCCCGGCCACGATCCCCGGCGCGTCCGATACCCGCCGCCGTGCAGCCGAAAGGCGTTGCGCTGCCGAGCTTTATCACTTCAAGTGCTGACTTCTACCGGGTCGACACCATGCTGAGCGTTCCCCAGCTCAGCCGCGGCGACTGGCGCCTGCGTATCCACGGGATGGTGGACCGCGAGATCACCTTGAGCTTCGACGACCTCACCCGATTCGACATCGTCGAGACGGTGACCACGTTGACATGTGTATCTAATCCCGTTGGCGGAGATCTCATTTCAACGGGCATCTGGACCGGCTACCGGCTGGCGGACCTGCTGGCGGCGGCCGGTGTGCACCGCGATGCCGACATGGTGCTCTCCACCTCGATCGAGGGATTCACCGTCGGCACCCCCGTGCAGGCGGTCACGGACGGCCGCGACGCGTTGCTGGCGGTCGGCCTCAACGGTCAACCGCTGCCGGCCGAGCACGGCTACCCGGCCCGCATGGTGGTGCCGGGACTCTATGGCTACGTGTCGGCCACCAAGTGGGTGGTGGATGTGGAGCTGACCCGGTTCGACCGGGCCAAGGCCTACTGGACGCGGCAGGGCTGGGCGGCGCAGGCGCCCATCAAGACGGAGTCGCGGATCGACGTGCCCAGGGGCGGCCAGACGGTGCCGCTGGGGCCGGTGGTGTTCGGCGGCGTTGCGTGGGCACAAAATCGTGGCGTGCGGGCGGTCGAAGTCCGCATCGGCGACGGCGGTTGGCAGCCGGCCGAACTGGGCGCGAGTTATTCCAATGAGACATGGCGATTGTGGAGCTTCCCGTGGCAGGCGAAACGCCCCGGGCGAGAAACCATCACCGTGCGGGCCACCGACAACACCGGTGCCGTCCAGACCGAAGAGCGCGCCAACCCCGTCCCCGACGGCGCCACCGGCTGGCACACGGTGAACTTCGCCGTCGTGCCGGCGTAGCAACCTATTTCGACGAGAGCTTCCGCCAACTGATCACCGCGATCGCTATCCCGACGAGCGCCGTGATCGGCCCGATGACAGACCAGGTGGTGGTGTTGCTCATCGGGCTGCCGCCAAGCACCCCGAACCCTTGCAGTGCCCAGATCACACCGAACAACGCGACGATCAGCCCAACCGCGAAAGTGACGACGAATCCTCTGCTCATAGAGGGACCCTACGTGCCGATTCGGCCTTCCGAAGCCGCTGCGGTACGAATGACGGGTGGCTGAACCGACCATCCTGCTGCTGTCGACGTCCGATACGGACCTGATCAGCGCCCGCTCCAGCGGGAAAAACTACCGGTGGGCCAACCCGTCGCGGCTGTCGGAGGACGAACTGCCCGACCTGCTGGCCGACGTCGCCATCGTGGTGGTGCGGATCCTGGGCGGCTACCGGGCCTGGCAGAGCGGGATCGACACGGTGATCGCCAGCGGCGTGCCCACGGTGCTGGTCAGCGGCGAGCAGGCCGCCGACGCCGAGCTGACCGGCCTGTCGACGCTGGCGGCCGGCATCGCGGTCCAGGCGCACATCTACCTGGCCCACGGTGGCGTCGACAACCTGCGCCAACTGCACGCCTTCCTCTCGGACACCGTGCTGATGACCGGGTTCGGATTCACCCCGCCGGTCGTCACGCCGACCTGGGGCGAGCTGGCGCGGCCGGATGCGAGGGATATCGAGGGCCCGACGATCGCCGTGCTGTATTACCGCGCTCAACATCTGGCCGGCAACACCGGCTACGTCGAGTCGTTGTGCGAGGCCATCGAGGACGCCGGTGCGCGGCCGATGCCCGTCTACTGCGCATCGCTGCGCACCGCCGAACCCGAACTGCTGCAACGGCTGAGCGCCGCCGACGCCATGGTCGTGACCGTCCTCGCCGCGGGTGGACTCAAACCGGCCACGGCGTCCGCCGGGGGCGATGACGACAGCTGGAACGTCGAACATCTCGCCGCCCTGGATATTCCGATACTGCAGGGATTGTGCCTGACCAGCCGGCGCGCCCAGTGGTGCGAAAACGACGACGGCCTGAGCCCGCTCGACGTGGCCAGCCAGGTGGCCGTGCCCGAGTTCGACGGCCGCATCATCACGGTGCCGTTCTCCTTCAAGGAGATCGACGAAGACGGCCTGATCTCCTACGTCGCCGACGCCGAGCGCTGCGCCCGGGTCGCCGGGCTGGCGGTGCGGCACGCGCAGCTGCGCCACGTCGCCCCGCCCGACAAGCGGGTCGCGCTGGTGTTCTCGGCCTATCCCACCAAGCACGCCCGAATCGGCAACGCGGTGGGGCTGGACACGCCCGCGAGCGCCGTCGCGCTGCTGCAGGCGATGCGCGATCGCGGGTACCAGGTCGGCGACCTGCCCGGCGTCGAGGCGAACGACGGCGACGCCCTGATCCACGCGCTGATCGAACGGGGCGGCCAGGATCCCGACTGGCTCACCGAGGGGCAATTGGCCGGCAACCCGATCCGGGTGTCCGCCAAGGACTATCGCGCGTGGTTCGCGACCTTGCCCACCGAATTCACCGACGCCGTCGAGGCGCACTGGGGGCCACCGCCCGGGGAGCTCTTCGTCGATCGCAGTAACGACCCCGAAGGTGAAATCGTCGTCGCCGCAATCCAATCGGACAACCTGGTGCTGATGGTGCAGCCGCCCCGCGGCTTCGGCGAGAATCCGGTCGCCGTCTACCACGACCCGGACCTGCCGCCCAGCCACCACTATCTCGCCGCCTACCGCTGGCTGGACACCGGATTCGGGGCGCACGCGGTGGTGCATCTGGGTAAACACGGCAACCTGGAATGGCTGCCGGGCAAGACGCTGGGCATGTCGGCGGCCTGCGCACCCGACGCCGCGCTGGGCAGCCTGCCGCTGATCTACCCCTTCCTGGTGAACGACCCCGGCGAGGGCACGCAGGCCAAGCGGCGCGCGCACGCGGTGCTCGTCGACCATCTCATCCCGCCGATGGCTCGCGCCGAAACCTACGGCGACATCGCCCGTTTGGAGCAGCTGCTCGACGAGCACGCCAACGTCGCCGCACTGGATCCCGGCAAGCTGCCCGCCATCCGCCAGCAGATCTGGACGCTCATCCGGGCCGCGAAGATGGACCACGATCTCGGGCTCACCGAGCGCCCCGCCGAGGACTCGTTCGACGACATGCTGCTGCACGTCGACGGCTGGCTGTGCGAGATCAAGGATGTCCAGATCCGCGACGGCCTGCACATCCTGGGGCAAAAGCCAACGGGGGAGGCCGAACTGGACCTCGTGCTGGCGATCCTGCGCGCCCGCCAGCTCTTCGGCGGCGAGCACGCCATCCCCGGCCTGCGGCAGGCGTTGGGCCTGGCCGAGGACGGCACCGACGAACGAACCAGCGTGGACGCGGCCGAGGCCGCGGCGCGGGCGTTGGTCGCCGCGCTGCAGGCCTCGGGCTGGGATCCCGATGCGGCCGAACGGCTCAGCGACAACGCCGACGTGGCACGTGTGCTCCGGTTCGCCGCCACCGAAGTGGTGCCCCGGCTGGGCGGCAGCTCCGCCGAGATCGAGCAGGTGCTGCGTGCCCTGGACGGACGATTCATCCCGGCCGGCCCCTCGGGGTCCCCGCTGCGTGGCCTGGTCAACGTGCTGCCCACCGGGCGCAACTTCTACTCCGTCGACCCCAAGGCCGTGCCGTCTCGGCTGGCGTGGGAAGCCGGTGTGGCACTGGCGGATTCGCTGCTCGCCCGCTACCGCGACGACCACGGCCGCTGGCCGCAGTCGGTGGGGCTGTCGGTGTGGGGGACCTCGGCGATGCGCACCGCCGGCGACGACATCGCCGAAGTGCTTGCGCTGCTGGGCGTTCGGCCCGTGTGGGATGACGCGTCGCGCCGTGTCGTCGACCTCGCCCCGATACCGCTGGCCGAGCTCGGGCGCCCGCGCATCGACGTGACGGTGCGGATCTCCGGCTTCTTCCGCGACGCCTTCCCGCATGTGGTGACGATGCTCGACGACGCGGTGCGGCTGGTCGCGGACCTCGACGAACCCGCCGAGGACAACTTCGTGCGGGCCCACGCCCAGGCCGACCTGGCTCAGCACGGCGATCAACGCCGATCGACCACCAGGATTTTCGGTTCCAAGCCGGGCACCTACGGCGCCGGGCTGCTGCAGCTCATCGACAGCCGCAACTGGCGTGACGACGCCGACCTCGCCGCGGTCTACACCGCCTGGGGCGGGTTCGCCTACGGGCGCGACCTGGACGGCCGCGAGGCGGTCGACGACATGAACCGGCAATATCGGCGTATTGCGGTGGCCGCCAAGAACACCGACACCCGGGAACATGACATCGCCGACTCCGACGACTACTTCCAGTACCACGGCGGCATGGTAGCGACGGTGCGGGCGCTGACCGGCCAAGCGCCGGCGGCCTACATCGGCGACAACACCCGGCCCGACGCGATCCGCACCCGCACCCTGTCGGAGGAAACCACGCGCGTGTTCCGGGCCCGGGTGGTGAATCCGCGTTGGATGGCGGCGATGCGCCGGCACGGTTACAAGGGCGCGTTCGAGATGGCGGCGACCGTGGACTACCTGTTCGGCTATGACGCGACGGCTCACGTGATGGCCGACTGGATGTACGAACAGCTCACCGAGCGCTACGTTTTGGACCCGGAGAACCGGAAATTCATGGCCGAGTCGAATCCCTGGGCGCTGCACGGCATGGCCGAGCGGTTGCTGGAGGCGGCCGGGCGCGGTATGTGGGCGCAGCCGCAACCAGAAACCCTCGACGGGCTGCGCCGGGCGCTACTGGAAACCGAGGGCGACCTCGAAGGCTAGTTCCCTGGCGAGCAGACGCGGAATCGCATTGCGCCAGTGCCCTCCGTGCGACTCTATGTCTGCTCGCGAGGGTTCCCGGCCTAGATGAAATCCGATCCGCCGTCCACGTTGACCGTCGCCCCGGTGACATAGCCATTTCGCCGCGATGCGAGGTACGCGGTGATGGACGCGACCTCTTCGGGAAGGCCGGCACGGCCGAGATCACAGGGCTGGTGAAAGTTGTTGTCGATCCAGGTCATGACGTCGACCGGATCGGTGGCATCGAGCCCATCGGCGGCGAGGATGCCTTTGAGGTTTTCGGTGAAGCTGGCGGTCACGATGGTCCCCGGACACACACAGTTGACCAGAATGCCGACCTTGGCAAGGCTTTTCGACAGATTCTTGGTATACTGGCCAACGCCGCCTTCGATGCAGTGTAGGCGACGATCCGCGGGTTCTGGCGCTGAATCGAGTGCGCCGAGAACGTCACCACGCGGGCCCACTCCGCGGCGCGCAGCAGCGGCAGCGAGGCGCGGATTGATCGCACCGCCGACATCGTGCCGAGGCTGAACGCCTCGTCCCACTGGGTGTCGTCCATCTGCTCGAAATAGCCGTCGCCGGGCCCGATTGTGTGGATCAGGCTGTTGAGGTGCCCCCAACGGTCGGCGACGGCGGCGAAACCCGCGGCGATGGAGGCGGGATCGGTCATATCCACGCTGATCCCCACGGCGTCCGAGGCGCCGGCCTGGTGCAGCGACGCCACGGCGGCATCGAGCGCACCCCGGCTCCTGGCCATCACCGCCACCCTGGCCCCTTCGGCCGCAAGGGTTTCGGCGATGGCCAGTCCCATACCTTTGCTGCCGCCGGTGACCACGGCCGTCGATCCCGCAAGACCCAGGTCCATCGCTAGTCCCTTTCCATCACGTCGAACACACTTGTTCGATCGCTTCGTTCGCGGCGCCGAGCCCGCGTAGGCAGAACCGTTGAATGCCCCGGCGCAGGTCGTCGCGAGCGCCGGCGGCCTTCACCCAGTGCCGGTCGATTCCCGCCCACACCACCCCATGGACGAACTGGGCGTCCGCCACCGGATCGACCCCGTGGAAGACGCCGTCGTGCAGGCCGCGCCGAATTGCGTCGCGCAGCGGCGCGAGCATCTCCGCATATGCGGGCTGAACCACCCCGGGAGACGTGAAGATCTGCGTTTGAGCCTCTAACGACAGGCGCCGCAGATCATTCTTGAGGCGCTCATCGAATGCTAAGTCGAGTCTGGCGTCGATCCATGCCGCGACGGCCTCGATTTCAGTTGCAGCACCGGACATTCGACGTTTGAGCCGCCGCTTTTCGGTGTGCGCACTCTCCAGGAAGACCGCGGCAACCAGTTCGTCCTTGGAACCGAAATGCCGATAGAACGCCCGCGTGCTCAACGCGGCCCGTTTCAGGACGGCGGCGATGCTGAGTCCTTCGACTCCATGCTCGCGCAGCGTTGTCGACGCCGCAGCCAGGATCTGGCGGCGAACCGTCGGATCAGGACCCAACTTCTCGCGTCGCCGCGTGCGGGGAGCGCTCACCGGGTCACGCCGTCGCGTCATAGGAGGCGAGATAGTCCGCAAACCGTGCACGGACACCGTCGGGTGTCAGGCCGTAGTCGGCCAGGTCGTAGTCATGTGCGCCACGTGAGCCGGGTCGGTGATCCGCGGCCCAACGCTCGACGGAAGAAAGGGTGCCATCGGTGAAGGTCAAACCAAGGGCGTCGTAGCTGGTTCGCAGCGTGCCTACCGGATCGGACTGCAGATCGGCAAACGAGACATCGGCGAAACGGTCATCGCCCACCCGGCCGCGGAAGTCCATGGCGCGCCGCACGCCTTCTGCCCAGCTGTCGACTTGCTCGGCGCCAAGTTCTTCGTCATCGGTGCGGTCGCTACTCCAGCTGCGCACATACCGGATCAGGCTGCAGACCGAGCCCATCACCTTGGCCGGATCGCGATGGCTCCAAAGGAATTTCGCATTCGGATACGCCTCGACTAGGGCGTCGAGGGCGAACATGTGCACTGGAGTCTTGAGGTGCCACAGCACCGGCGGGCAATGCCACTGCAGGAGCTTGAGCACCCGCCGATGGAATAGATAGGTCCCGCGCATGTCACAGTCCATCAGCCACGCGAGATACCCGGGTGCGCGAACCGCCCCGTCAAAGTGGAAGGTGCGAAAGCTCATTCCCATGAGGTCTTGGCATTCGGTCGGGGCCGTGGGCTCGGAGTTGTACAGCGTCTTCATCAACGGGAACATGTTGTCGAGCATCTTGAGACCGGCTTCGGCCTGCGCGATCCGGGGATCGCTGTGCTGGGTCGCGGCCTCCGGCGGCGGGACGGGTGCTTGGGATTCCCACATCCGAAGCGACCGGAATTGGGGATCGGCGGCCACCAATTGGCTCAGGGCTGTGGTGCCGGTGCGGGGCAACCCGATGACGAAGACGGGGCCACCGACCACCTGATCGTCGATCTCGGGGTGTTGCCGGTAGGTGTCCTCAACATTGAGGCGCTGGATCAAGGCGTTGCTGACGGTGGCGTGCTGGATGACCCGGCCGATCTCGTTGAGGTCGGCCTCGGTGTTTAGCGCTTCAACAATGCGCTCGAGTCCCTCGCGGTAGTAGGGCGAGCCGAAGTCCTCGAGACCCGTTGCGGCACGGGCCCCGTCCTCCAATTCGTCGGCGTCGAACATCATGTGCCGAACCTTTCGTGCACGGCCCGGGCACGTGCCGCGAGCGTCACTTTCCGCTGTTCTCGGCTGACCCTTTCGGTATCCGAAGGCAATTCCGCGTCAAGATCGGGGAAGGGCACGAGTCGCGTCGTCGGTGTCGGTGCCGTCTTGGTTCGCACGCAACGAAGGATGATCGGTCCGTTGCTGTGGCCGGCGGTGTCGAGCCAATTCGCCACGCCGGGATCGCGTTCACACAGCACCACGCGCACCAAACCATCGGAATCCACCACCGCCTGATGGGCATTCAGGCTCGACTGGTGGCGCCCGTAGTGAATCGTCTCCCACCACGGGTTTCCGATGGAAAAGCTCCAGTAAACGCCTTCTGGCGGTTCGACTTCCACGATGAGCGCCTGGTGCGGACGCAGCTCCCACCGCCCGATCACCGGCCTGTTCTCCGCCGCCGCCCCGATATCCGTGCGGTCGATGGGGGGCAAAAAACCGTTGGCCGGTGCGGCGGCGCCAAATTGCAGAAAGAACGTCAGGTTGTCGCGAACGAAGTCACCGAGGGCTTCCAGCTGCCTCGACAGCGCCACGCCGGGTTCGACCGGACGTTTTGTCGCCGCCATCGCGTCACCGAGCCGCTCGATGCGCAGCGACGATGCCACCTCGGAATCCCAGTCGTAGAAAAAGTGTCGCACGGTCAGCGTGGGATGTTCGCCTTCGATAGGCATCCAATTGCCTGCTCGCCCCGTCGGTTCGGAGGCCGAGAGCACCACCTCGAAGTTGCCGTGGGCATCAATCTCGAGCTCGTCAACCAGCTCGTTCGCTGTTGCCGCGATCCCATTCATTGTCTGTAGCCCGACGTAGCGTGCGGTGCCGCGATTGCCGAACAATCGATAACTCTCTCCGCCGCGAAGCACGGCGCGGGTGTAGATGCAGTCCGGGCACTCCATTCCCCAGGTCACGACGTCATCTGTGCTGGTGCGTTGAACGCGCAGCGTCGGATCCGGATCGAACCGCAACACTTCGTCTATGCCCGCGGTGAGCAGTACCAACAGATGCCGGATCCCGGCGGCAAGGTCGATCTGATGGTGATTCGCCGGGTCGGATTCCACGATTTGGGCTGCTTCACGTAGCCGAGTGAGGAGATGCGACCACGCCAGAGCTAGATCGGCGCAATCGGATTCGGCCGACAACGCCGCCTCGCCGATGGAGAACGGCAGCCACGTCAGCGGCTTGTTGGGATCGCTCACGATTGCCTGTTTCTGTCGGTGCCATACTCTTAAATGAAAATAACGTTTTCGTTTAAGTGGTTATGACTATCGCAGCGCAGCGGCGACGATGTCAACGCTGAGCCTCAACAGCGGTAGGTTGGCACCGTGACACCGACCTTCGCCGATCTCGCCAAGGCGCAATACATCCTGTTGACCACCTTCACCAAGGACGGCAGGCCCAAGCCGACGCCGATCTGGGCCGCCCCGGATCAAGACCGGCTCCTGGTCATCACCCAGGAAACGTCGTGGAAGGTCAAGCGGATCCGCAACACCCCGCGCGTCACGCTGGCCACCTGCACGATGAACGGCCGCCCGACCAGCGAGGCCGTCGAGGGGACCGCCGTCATCCTCGACAAGTCGCACACGGGCGCGGTCTACGACGCGATCGGCAAGCGCTACGGCATCGTGGGCAAAGTGTTCAACCTCTTCAGCAAGCTGCGCGGCGGCATGGAAAACAACGTGGGGCTCGAGCTGAAAGTGGCTTGAACACTACGTCGTTGCCCCCGCCGCCAGGTGTTCGCCGAAGAACGCGAAAACGCGGCGCCAGGCGTCCTCGGTGGCGGCCTCGTCGTAACCGAAACCGGTGATCCGAAGCAGGCCCTGGGCGGGCAGCTCGTTGGCGAAGCTGTGCCCGGCACCGGGATAGACCTTCACATCGGCGGTGATGTTCTTGTCGGCGATCGTCTTGCGCAGCTTCTCGGGCGCACCCCGTCCCAGCGGGTCGCGGCCGCCCAAGCTGGCCACGATCGGGCACGCCCCGTCGAGCGTCTTGTCGAGGTTGCGGGGCAGGGGAGTGCTGTAGAACGGCGCGGCGGCGCCAAAACCCTTGGGCGACATCACCAGTGCGAATTGTCCGCCCATGCAGAAGCCCGCGATGCCGACCTGGCCGGAACATTCCGGCATGGCTTTCAGGTGATCGCGCGCGGCGAGGATGTCATCGAGGGCTCGGCCGCGTTGCGTCTGCAGCTCCTTCATGACCCTGGAGATGCAGCGGATCCGGCCGCCGCGCGCGTACATGTTCGGGGTGAGCGCCAGATAACCCGCCCGGGCGATGCGGTCGTTCGTCGACTGCTTGTCGCGGCCGTAGCCGAACGCGTCGTGGATCACCACGACGCCCGGCCACGGCCCCTGCCCCGGTGGCGTGCTCAGTAACGCATCGATCGGTCCGTCGGGGGTATCGATCTGAATCGTCGTCATAGCGTCATCTAACTGCAATCGCGGGGGACAGCACCACGGGAACTCGGGCGCGGTCCACAGACGTTGGCCTGACATGGTGTCGCGGCTGTTGCTGATTTATGCCGTCGTCGAACTCGCGGTGATCTTCGCGCTGGTGTCGACGATCGGATGGGGTTGGACCCTGCTGACGCTGTTGGCGACGTTCCTGCTCGGGTGGGGCATCGTCGCCCCGATGGCAGGGTCCCACCTCATCCGTCGGATCGGGCAATTGCGCTCCGGATTCGCCGGATCACGCAACGCGGCCGGCGACGGCGCGCTGGTCAGTGTGGCCGCGCTTCTTGTTCTCATTCCCGGGCTGGTCAGCACGGCGCTGGGGTTGTTGCTGCTCATTCCGCCGGTGCGGTCTGTGGCCGGCCCCGGGTTGGGCGCCATCGCGGTGCGCACGTTGCGGCGCCAGATGCCGGGAATCAGTTACGCGACCACTTTCCGCTCGAATCCGTATCCGGCGTCTTACCCGGGTGACACCCGCGGCCACAGCGACTACATCGACGGCGAGGTCATCGACGTCCAAGACGTCGGGCCGGTGCGAACCCAGCGCTTCGACGGGCGCTGAGCCGGCGGGGCAAACCGCATTTGCCCTTGCACGTAGCTTTGGGGCTGTGATGGATGGCCCCCCTCCTCCTCAGGCCGTTTCACGGCCTGCATCGTCACGGCACGTGACCGATGGTCCCGCTCCTCCTCAGGCCGTTTCACGGCCTGCGTCGTCACGGCACGTGACCAATGGCCCCGATAGTCCGGCGACCCTGCTCATCAACGGCCGGGTGCACAGTCCCGCTCACCCCGACGCGACCGCAATGGCGGTCCGCGGCGGCGTCATCGCGTGGCTGGGCAGCGACGAGGTCGGCCGCACCATGTTCCCCGATGCCGACATCGAGGACGTCGACGGCGGTTTCGTGGCGCCGGGATTCGTCGACAGCCACATCCATCTGACCGCCACCGGGCTGACCCTGAGCGGGCTGGACCTGCGGCGGGCAGGCTCGCGCGCGCAGTGCCTGCAGATGGTCGCCGACTACGCCGCCGCCCATCCGGGCGAACCGGTGTGGGGGCATGGGTGGGATGAAACGTCGTGGCCGGACAACACCCCGCCCGGCACCAGCGACCTCGACGCCGTCCTCGGCGACCGGCCCGCGTACCTGGCCCGCGTGGACGTGCACTCCGCGGCGGCCTCGACGGGCCTGCGACGGCTCGTCGACGAACTCCCGTCGGCGACCGGTTTCAGCGCGGAGCGCCCGCTTGCCGGCGACGCACACCATCTGGTGCGCGCCGTCGCCCGCGACCTGCTGACCGCCGAGCAGCTCGCCGAGGCCCGCGCCGCGGCACTGCGGGCCGCCGCGGCGGCCGGGATCGTCGCGGTGCACGAGTGCGCCGGACCCCAGATCGGCGGGATCGACGACTGGCTGCAACTGCGTGCCCTCGATCAGGGTGTCGAAGTGATCGGCTACTGGGGCGAGCCGGTGCGCACCCCCGCCCAGGCCCGGGAGCTGATGGACGCGACCGGGGCTCGCGGGCTGGCCGGTGACCTGTTCGTCGACGGGGCGCTCGGATCGCGCACCGCCTGGCTGCACGAGCCCTATGCCGACGCGCCGGACCGCACGGGCACCTGCTACCTGGACCCCGACGACGTGGAGGCCCACGTTCGGGCGTGCACCGAGGCCGAGATCACCGCCGGGTTCCATGTCATCGGAGACGCCGCCGTCGCCACCGTGGTGGGCGCCTTCGAACGGGTCGCCGCGGACCTCGGGCCGGTCGCCGTCGCCCGCTGCGGCCACCGCCTCGAGCACGTCGAGATGATCAACGCCGAGCAGGCCGCCAGCCTGGGCCAGTGGGGCGTCATCGCCAGCGTGCAGCCCAATTTCGATGCGCTCTGGGGCGGCGCCGACGGCATGTACGCCCGCCGGCTCGGCGCCGAGCGAGGCAGTCGGCTCAACCCGTTTGCGCTGTTAGCATCCCAAGGCGTGCCCCTCGCGCTAGGTTCCGACGCCCCGGTGACGGGTTTCGACCCGTGGACGAGCGTGCGCGCGGCCGTCAACCATCGCACCGCGGGCAGCGCGGTCTCGGCGCGGGCCGCGTTTGCTGCCGCCACCCGCGGCGGCTGGCGGGCCGCCGGTGTGCGCGACGGCAAGGCGGGCACCCTGACGCCGGGCGCGCCGGCGTCGTACGCCATCTGGGATGCCGGGGCGCTGGAGGTGCACGCACCCCGCGACACCGTGCAGCGCTGGTCGACCGATCCGCGTTCCCGCGTGCCCGCGTTGCCGCGCCTGGGCCCGAACGATGCCCTACCGCAGTGCCGGCGAACGGTGCATCGGGGCGCTGTCATCCATGGCTAGGCATTCGTCGGGCGGCGACGAGCCCCCGGACCAAGGCGAGCCCCCGGACGAAGGCGAGTCCCCGGACCCAACCGGTGGGACCGACCCGGTGGACGAGCAGATCGACCCGATCAGCGACGAGGCCGAATCGGAGCGCGACGACGAACCCGCCGACGTTCACCCCGGGGAACCGGAACGGCCCGGCGAACACGCGAGGTTGACCCATCGACTGCGGACCGGGGCGCGCCGGACGGCGACCGGGCTGGTCGCCGCGGTGATCGCGAGGTTGCCCGCCGCCCAAGCCGCGATGCTGCCACGGCTGACCCGGTTGATCGGCGCCGTGGTGGCCGGCCTGCTGCTGTGCGCCAGCTTCCCGACGCTGAACTGGTGGTGGGGTGCCGTCGTCGCCGCGGCGTTGCTGGCGTGGGTGCTGACTCACCCCGCGACGACGCCGGGCGGCGGGCTGGGCTACGCGTTCCTCTTCGGCCTGGCCTTCTACCTGCCGCTGCTGCCGTGGGTCGGGCTCCTGGTCGGTTCCGTCCCGTGGCTTGCACTGGCGGCCGTATCGGCGCTGTTTCCGGCCGCCTTCGGTCTGTTCGCCGTCCTCGTTCGCCGGCTGCCCGGCTGGCCGATCTGGTTCGCGCTGCTGTGGGCGGCCCAGGAGTGGCTGAAGTCGGTTTTCCCGTTCGGCGGCTTCCCCTGGGGGTCGGTGGCCTTCGGCCAAACGCACGGACCGTTCCTGCCGCTGGTTCAGCTCGGCGGCGTCGCGCTGCTGTCCATGGCGATCATGCTGGTGGGTTTCAGCGCGACCGCCATCGCGCTGGAGATCGTGAAGTGGTGGCGCTCGGGCCACCCGGCGCACGCCGCCGCAGACCAAGCCGAAAGTGAGCCGCCGCCGCCCGCGGTGGTGCTGCCCGGCATCTGCATCTGCCTGGTGCTGTTCGCGTCGGTCATGGTCTGGCCGCAGGTGCGGCACGCGGGCACCGGGTCGGGAGGTGAGCCGTCGGTGACCGTCGCGGCGGTGCAGGGCAACGTGCCGCGGCTGGGTTTCGAGTTCAACGAGCAGCGACGGGCGGTGCTGGACAACCACGTCCGCGAGACGCTGGCGCTGGCCGACGACGTGCGCGCCGGGGCCGCTCCGCAACCGCAATTCGTGATCTGGCCGGAAGATTCGTCGGACATCGACCCGCTGGTCAACCCGGATGCCGCGCTGGAGATATCGCAGGCCGCGGCGGCGATCGGCGCCCCGATCCTGATCGGCAGCGTGCTCGAAGTCCCCGGACGCCCCCCGGAGGATCCCCACTACACGAACACCATGATCGTGTGGAACCCGGCCACCGGCCCGGCCGAACGCCACGACAAGGAAATCGTGCAGCCGTTCGGCGAGTACCTGCCGATGCCGTGGCTGTTCAAGCATCTGTCGGGGTACGCGGGCCGCGCCGGAACCATGGTGCCCCGGCCCGGTAGCGACGTGGTCCACATGGCCGGGGTTCCGGTCGGGGTCGCGACGTGCTGGGAAGTGATCTTCGACCGCGTCCCCCGACACGCGGTCCTGGGCGGCGCCCAGCTACTGGCCGTGCCGGCCAACAACGCCACCTTCAACAAGAAGATGAGCGAACAGCAGCTGGCGTTCGCCAAGGTCAGGGCCGTCGAGCACGACCGCTACGTGGTGGTCGCGGGCACCACGGGAATCAGCGCCGTGATCGCCCCCGACGGCGGCGAGTTGGCGCGTACCGACTTCTTCCAGCCCGCGTACCTGGACATGCCGGTGCGCCTCAAGACCAAGTTGACGCCGGCAACCCGCTGGGCGCCGTTGCTGCAGTGGGTCATCGTGGCAGCGGCCGGGGCGGTCATTTTGGCCGGGATACGGCACAATGGATGGTTCCCGCGTCGGATTCGTCTCAGGCCGAGGCCCTCGGGTCGATCGACACGTCCTTCCAAAACGGCCGGTACGACCCTGGGCACACACCCGCCCGACGAGCACGACTCAGACACCGCGCCCGACGAGGGCGGGGATCGCACGCCGGCAGACGACGGCGGGTGACGACACTCCGTCCCACCGGGGACGGCCGACATTCTTTCGATTTCGGGCGACACAGAGGAGCTACATGACCACCGGCCAGCCGGCGCCCCACGCCCCGGGCAATCGTCCCAGCCAGCGCGTCTTGGTGATCATCCCGACCTACAACGAGCTGGAGAACCTGCCGGTGATCCACCGGCGGCTCAAGGACGCGTGCCCGCACGTGCACCTGCTCATCGTGGACGACAGCAGCCCCGACGGCACCGGCCAGCTGGCCGAGGAGCTGGCCGCGGCCGACTCCGGTCGCACCCACGTCATGCACCGCACCGCCAAGGACGGCCTGGGCGCGGCGTACCTGGCGGGCTTCGCCTGGGGATTGAGCCGCGACTACTCGGTGCTCGTCGAGATGGACGCCGACGGCAGCCACGCGCCCGAACAGCTACACCGCCTGCTGGAGGCGGTCGACGACGGCGCCGATCTGGCCATCGGCTCGCGCTACGTCGACGGCGGGACGGTGCGCAACTGGCCGTGGCGGCGCTGGGCGCTGTCCTGGACCGCCAACACCTATGCGCGGCTGGCGCTGGGCATCGGGGTGCACGACATCACCGCCGGCTACCGCGCCTACCGCCGCGAGGTTCTCGAGGCCATCGACCTCGACGGCGTCGACTCCAAGGGCTACTGCTTCCAGATCGACCTGACCTGGCGGACCATCTGCAACGGCTTCACCATCGTCGAAGCGCCCATTACGTTCACCGAACGCGAACTCGGCGTGTCCAAGATGAGCGGTTCCAACATCCGCGAGGCCCTGGTCAAGGTGACCCGATGGGGTGTCCAGGGCCGCCGGTCGGGTGCGCGCGCCACCCGGGCCGACAACCGCACCTGAGCCGCGGGGTCAGCCCCGCCGACGGGTCTTGATGATCTCGAGGCGCTCCTTGAGCAGCTCTTCGAGTTCTTCCACCGAGCGGCGCTCCAGCAGCATGTCCCAGTGCGTGCGCGGCGGCTTGACCTTCTTCGGCTCGGGCAGATCACCCTCGATCAGGGTGCCTTCCAGGCCGTTGCGGCACAGCCAGGTGCCGGGGATTTCGGCGTCGTCGGCGAAGGGAACCTCGAACTCCTCGCCGTTCTCGGTGCGGTACTTCGCGAGCTGGCGCGGGGCCAGGTCGTGGTTGCGGTCGGTCTCGTAGCTCACGGCTCCGAGGCGACTGCCTCTCAGTACGCGATCGGCCATGGGTGCTACTCCTTTAAGTCGTATTCGGAGCCCTCCGGCTCCTGTAGTGCAATTCTCTCTCGACTAGCAACGCTGCGGCGATCTGCGCAGTTCCCGGCGGACAGCCGGCATACGCGACGCGACCATCAATGATACCGGGATCGCAGGAGAATCCCGACTAAAGTCGGCAGGCGTGAGCCGCCGTACCCACCCGCAGCCCTGCCGCTGGTGCGGTCGAGACGTCACCGACGCGGGAATGGGCCGTCGCCGCCAGTATTGCCGGCAGTCGTGCCGGCAGCGGGCCTACGAGCAACGGGCCTCGTTGCACCGGCACGGCGCGGCGGCAGTGCCCGACGATGCGGTGGTGCTGTCGGCCGACGACGCGGCCGACCTCTCGGATCGCGTCTACCAAGTGCGGTGCGCCGCCGAGGACGTCGCCACCGCGCTCGAGGAGGGCGCCGGGGCCACCGAATTGCGCCAGTTGTGCGATGCGCTGATCCATGCCGCCCGGGCCGCCGACGGCTGGCGCCGAGCGGGTGTCTGACACTGCGCCTGACCACCGACGATGGCTCGCCGGGTACAGTCTCGCCATGGACCACGGGCCACGTCGACGGCGGACCGTTGTCCAGCGAGCTCACCGGGCTCTACGTGGCGCATCCCGCCGCAGCGGGGCGTCGCACCTGTCCAAGCCGGTCCTCCTGTAGCAGTCGGGAGTAGCGGACGTTTTGAAATCCAGTCGGAGTTGGCCATACTCACCAGCAACATTCTTGGGTCGGAGAGCAGCACGACGCTGGTCGAACGAAACACGGCGTCGCCTCGTGCAGCAAATCCCGTGAATCGGCGACAACCGCATCCGGCGGGACAAGACGGCCAGGCATTAGGTGAGGGTTAGGGCGAGGTTTTAGTGATGGTGGACCAACTCCAGCATGCGACCGAAGCGCTGCGGAAAGCGCTGGTCCAGGTTGACCGCCTGAAGCGCACCAACCGCGCGCTACTGGAGCGGTCGAGCGAGCCGATCGCGATCGTCGGGATGTCGTGTCGCTTCCCCGGCGGCGTCGACAGCCCCGAGTCGCTGTGGCAAATGGTCGCCGACGGCCGCGACGTGATCTCGGACTTTCCCGCCGATCGTGGCTGGAACCTCGGGGCGCTGTATGACCCCGATCCCGACGCCCGCCACAAGTGCTACGTGAACACCGGGGGTTTCGTCGACGGCGTCGCGGACTTCGACCCGGCCTTCTTCGGCATCGCACCCAGCGAAGCCCTGGCCATGGATCCCCAGCACCGGATGCTACTGGAGCTGTCGTGGGAAGCGTTGGAGCGGGCCGGGATTGACCCCAGCGGGCTGCGCGGCAGCGCCACCGGGGTGTTCGCGGGGCTCATCGTCCAGGGCTACGGCATGCTCGCCGAGGAGATCGAGGGCTACCGGCTGACCGGCATGACCTCCAGCGTCGCCTCGGGGCGGGTGTCGTATGTGCTCGGGC
>NZ_JAEKMI010000200.1 GCF_020217485.1 Mycobacterium sp. WUMAC-067
CGCAAGCGCGCCCGTCAGCCCCGGTCCCGAAGCTGCGGTGCTGGCGGCGGTGACGGCCGGCATCAGAGATTTCAGCTGATTCGCGTTCGAGAGCAGCGCACTCGATATCCACCCAACCGAACTTGTCATCGACAACGCCGGATTCATGGAACTGAGCGACGAACTCAACGACGACAGCGACCCCGTCGATGACTCGGACGTGGACGATAGCGGGGAGGCGAGCTGCTGCAGGGCCGTGGGCACCGTGGAGGTCACCTGAGACAGGACCGCTTGCGCGTCGGTGCTGGCCGAGCTGCCGACAGCTTGGCCGACCGCGGTCCCCTGTCCGGCCAGGCCGGCCGGGTTGCTGGCGGGCTGCGGCGGGGTGAACGGGGTCAGGAGCGACGCACTGGCCGAGGCGGCGGCGTAGCCATACATCGCGGCGACGTCTTGGGCCCACATCGCCGCGTACTGTGCCTCGGTGG
>NZ_JAEKMI010000201.1 GCF_020217485.1 Mycobacterium sp. WUMAC-067
TCGCCGAGGCACAGTACGCGGCGATGTGGGCCCAGGACGCCGCCGCCATGTACGGCTACGCGGCCGCCTCGGCGACTGCGTCGCTCCTGACCCAGTTCACCCCGCCGCAGCCCGCCAGCAACCCGGCCGGCCTGGCCGGGCAGGGGACCGCGGTCGGCCAAGCTGTCGGCAGCTCGGCCAGCACCGACGCGCAGGCGGTCCTGTCACAGGTGACCTCCACGGTGCCCACGGCTCTGCAGCAGCTCGCGTCGCCGCTGTCGTCCACGTCCGAGTCGTCCACGGGGTCGCTGTCGTCCCTGAGTTCGTCGCTCAGTTCCATGAATCCGGCTTTATCGATGACAAGTTCGGTGGGGTGGATCTCGAGTGCCCTGCTCTCGAACGCGAATCAGATGAAGAATTTGATGCCGGCCGTCAGCGCCGCCAGCACCGCAGCTTCGGGACCGGGGCTGACGGGCGCGCTCGCT
>NZ_JAEKMI010000202.1 GCF_020217485.1 Mycobacterium sp. WUMAC-067
TGTCGCCTGCCCGTGGCCGTACCCACAGGCGAAGACCTGGGATCCGCGCGGCTACTACCAATCTCAAGGAGCCCCAGGGCCATTCACCGCCGGGAAGGCCAGTTCGTGGCAGATTGCGCAACCGGAAGGTCGACCAAGAGACATCGTGGTGCAGTCCGACCGCTGCAATTCCAAGTGAGCCCCGTGGCGCGAGGCCGGGAAACGGCGAAGGGGCTTTGCGGCAAGGGGTTTCGATTCTGGCGGGGATTCGGACGTGTTGGCGAACTCACCGCATGAGCACTGACGAATGCGTTCTACCCCCTGGGCGGTCCGCGACCGGCGCCCATCAACCGACGAGTATCAAGCGCCGATGATCAGTTCGGCGGCCCGTTCTCCGATCATCATCGCCGCGGCATTCGTATTCCCTCCGACGATGCTCGGCATGATCGATGCGTCGGCCACGCGTAGTCCCGCCACGCCCCGT
>NZ_JAEKMI010000203.1 GCF_020217485.1 Mycobacterium sp. WUMAC-067
GTTCCAGGTGTACCTGGCGCTGCCGCTGCAGGCGTCGATGCTGACGCCGCGCTCTGGAAAGGCTTTGGTTGCAGTTCTTTTCGTTGTCTCTGGCCTGGTTGCGGTGATCGGACAGCTGCGCATCACCCGTTGGTTCACCAAACGCTGGGGATCTGGACGTAGCCTGGCCATCGGTGTGGCCATCCTGGCGGCCTCGTTTGTGCCGCTGACGGTCGTCCCCGACGGCCATCGGTTCGGGACACCCGCGGCGGTGGGGGCCCTGCTGGTGTCGGCGGCACTGCTGGCCGTCGGTTCGGCCGCGGTCTTCCCCTTCGAGATGGACACCGTCGTCTCGCTGGCCGGAGGCCGGCTCGTGGCCACCCATTACGGGTTCTACAACACCATCGTCGGAGCCGGAATCCTCGTCGGCAACCTGGCTAC
>NZ_JAEKMI010000204.1 GCF_020217485.1 Mycobacterium sp. WUMAC-067
GCTGGTGGTGCGCCCACGCACCAACACATACCCATCGGCGTCGGTCTCGAGCACCTCGCGCACCAGCTCCGAGCGCGGGTCATGCCCGATCGCCACGAACACCCCGCTCACCGCCAGCGTCGACTCCTCACCGGTCACCGTGTCACGCAGCCGCAACCCGGTGACCGTCTGCTCACCCTCGACCGCCTCGACCGCCTTATTGGTCACAAACGTGATCTTGTCGTTGGCCCGCGCCCGCTCCAACATGATCCGCGACGCCCGAAACTCCTCGCGGCGATGCACCAACGTCACACTGCGGGCAAAGCGGGTCAAAAACGTGGCCTCCTCCATCGCCGAATCCCCACCACCGATCACCGCGATGTCTTGATCTTTGAAAAAGAACCCATCACAGGTCGCACACGAG
>NZ_JAEKMI010000205.1 GCF_020217485.1 Mycobacterium sp. WUMAC-067
ACTGGTGGTACGCCCACGCACCAACACATACCCGTCCGCGTCGGTCTCGAGCACCTCGCGCACCAACTCCGAGCGCGGGTCATGACCGATCGCCACGAACACCCCGCTCACCGCCAGCGTCGACTCCTCACCGGTCACCGTGTCACGCAACCGCAACCCGGTGACCGTCTGCTCACCCTCGACCGCCTCGACCGCCTTATTGGTCACAAACGCGATCTTGTCGTTAGCCCGCGCACGCTCCAACATGATCCGCGACGCCCGAAACTCCTCCCGGCGATGCACCAACGTCACACTGCGGGCAAAACGGGTCAAAAACGTGGCCTCCTCCATCGCCGAATCCCCACCACCGACCACCGCGATGTCTTGATCTTTGAAAAAGAACCCATCACAAGTCGCACACGAC
>NZ_JAEKMI010000206.1 GCF_020217485.1 Mycobacterium sp. WUMAC-067
GAAGCCGTGGAGGCCAAACTCGGCGCGCCGGGCATGTGCAACCCGCTTGATGAGATGCCGTGTGTGGAGGGGACGCCCAGCCAGGCCGCCATCGACGGCGACTCCCGCTCGGCTGCTCAGCGCGGCCATGACGCCCTGCTGGCCGCACTGCGTGGGCTGTTGGCCTCCGGGGAGTTGGGTCAGCACAATGGGTTGCCGGCCTCCATCATCGTCACCACCACCCTGGGCGAGTTGGAGGCCGCCGCCGGGCGCGCCCTGACCGGTGGGGGCACTATCCTGCCGATGAGTGAGGTGATCCGCCTGGGCCGCCACGCGCATCACTACTTGGCGATCTTCGATAAGGGCAAGGCCCTGGCGTTGTATCACACCAAGCGGCTGGCTTCCCCGGGG
>NZ_JAEKMI010000207.1 GCF_020217485.1 Mycobacterium sp. WUMAC-067
GTCCACGACGTGATCATTGTTGGTTCGGGTCCTGCGGGGTATACCGCGGCGTTGTATACGGCGCGGGCGCAGTTGGCGCCGGTGGTGTTTGAGGGGACGTCGTTTGGTGGGGCGTTGATGACGACGACCGCGGTGGAGAATTATCCGGGTTTTCGTGACGGGATCACGGGTCCGGAGTTGATGGATCAGATGCGGGAGCAGGCGCTGCGGTTTGGTGCCGATCTGCGGATGGAAGACGTCGAATCGGTGTCGCTGCAGGGTGCGGTGAAGTCGGTGACCACCAGCGAGGGCGAGACGGTGCGCGCGCGGGCGGTGATTTTGGCGATGGGCGCGGCCGCCCGCTATCTGGGCGTGGCTGGTGAGCAGGAGTTGTTGGGGCGTGGGGTGTC
>NZ_JAEKMI010000208.1 GCF_020217485.1 Mycobacterium sp. WUMAC-067
TCGATTCCCGCTACCAGCAGTGCGACATTCGATCGGAAATGCACCGTCGAGTGCGGTCAGGGGGTCGAATCTGCGAGACCGGCTTTAGGAGAGCGGTCAAGCCCTTCTGGTTGAGGTCCAGAAGGGGTGTCTGAGCTGGTCATATAGCGCCATCGCACACCAAGCGAAACCACCGCGTGCCGACCAGTGCAGATAGCGGGTTTCAGGCTGCTGTGGTACGGGTCTCGTTGGCATAAGTGTGTCGTAGCGCGTGAACGAGCGCACCCGACCGTTTCCCGGATCGGACAGGTGGTTGTGGTGAGTGGTGCGGATCGGTGCGGATGTGTTGCATTGGT
>NZ_JAEKMI010000209.1 GCF_020217485.1 Mycobacterium sp. WUMAC-067
GGCACCGGCGATGTCGTAGGGAAGGGCAATCGTAGCCGCGGGTGCATCGACAAAGAACGTGACCAAGCTGCCCGGCGCATCCAGAAAATACGTGATGAGGTCGGCACCCACGTCCAGGGCTTCCACCGGCGACGGGTCGATGGCGCCTGGAGTCACCGCGGCTCTGGTCAACATGTTGGGTACCGCCGAGAACGGTTGCTGGGCAACCGCGTTGCGTGTGCTCCCGGCGGCGGTGCCGGTGGCCTGGGCTACGGCTCCGGATTGGTCGGCCCCGGGGTTGGTGGTCTGATCCGGCTGGACGAACGGTGTCAGCGTGGTCGCCGACGCCGTG
>NZ_JAEKMI010000021.1 GCF_020217485.1 Mycobacterium sp. WUMAC-067
CCGCGCCGGGCGGCCCTGACCAGCGGCGCCGCCGGGCCGGGGTGGCATGTTGCCCGGGGAAGCGCCGGGCCGCGGGGCGCCCGGACGGGGCGCTCCGGGACGGGGCGCCGCCGGGCGTGGAATGGGCCGGTCGACGGGTTGCGCCGACGAGAACGGGTTGTTGCCGACGCGCGGGGCGCGGGGCTTGGGGATGGGGCCGGGGCGCGGGCCCGGCGTCATGCCGGGTTGCGGCGCCTGGCCGGGCGCGGGCGGTTTGGGCTGCCCGGGCGCCGGCGCCGACGGGCGCGCGGGGGCCGGCCCCGGTCGTGCCGGGGCGTCGGTCGGGGCGGCGCCGGAGGCCTGGGCGGCGGCGGCGGACGGCGCCGCGCCACCGGGCTGGGCGGGCGTCGCTGTCGCCTCGCCGTTGCCGCCGGCCTTGTTGATCGCGTTGTCGAGGGCCGTGTCGAGCGACTTGTCGGGAGCCTTGGCGGCGGGCTTGGCCTCGCCTTTTGCGGCCTTCGCGGGGGCCTTCTCGGCCGCGGCCTTGCCGCCGCCGAAGGACTCGCGCAGCCGGCGAGCGACCGGCGCTTCTACCGTCGACGATGCGGATTTGACGAATTCGCCCTGATCATTCAGCCGGGCGAGGACTTCCTTGCTGGTAACACCGAGTTCCTTAGCCAACTCGTGTACGCGGGCCTTACCTGCCACTACATCTCCTGTCTATGAGGCGACAGTCGTGGGGCCGCGCCTCGGGAATTAGCTGTAACGCATGGGGATGCGAGTCATCGGGACTTCACGGTGTGCTCATGTTCTTTGCTACCTGTTCTGTTGCCGGGCGATCGGGCGCACTGACAAACTCTATGTGCTCGACCACCGCGGAGGTGTCCGGTGAACCGGTGATGCGCAGCGCTCTGGTGAAAGCCCGCCGCCGGATCGCCTGTTGCGCGCACTGCGACACGGGATGCAGCCATGCACCCCGCCCCGGCAGGCCACTGCCTGTGTCAACGATCACGGCGAATTCGCCGTTCCCGGTCGGCACAGCCACCACGCGAAGCAGTTCGACGGCCAACTCTCGCTTTCGGCACCCGATGCACGTCCGCACGGGTCCACCCGCGTGTCGGTGCGCCCTATTGGCCTCGGGAGCCGAAAGTTCGTGCTGGATCACGGCTCAGTCTAGCGTCACCGGATCGACGCGCAGAACCGCCCGAGGATGTGCGGCCGTGCCCGGCATGCCGCTAGCGGTCGTGGGCCATTCCGTGGCTGGCGCCGCGTTCGGGCTCGCTCTCCGGATGCCCGCCGGCGCCGGCCGGCGAGTCCCCGCGAATGTCGATGCGCCAGCCGGTGAGCCGGGCGGCCAGCCGCGCGTTCTGGCCCTCCTTGCCGATGGCCAGTGACAACTGGAAGTCGGGGACGACGACCCGGGCGGCGCGGGCGGACTGGTCGATGATCGACACCGAGACCACCTTGGCCGGCGACAACGCGTTGGCGACGAAGCGGGCCGGGTCCTCGTCGTAGTCGATGATGTCGATCTTCTCACCGGAGAGCTCGCTCATCACGTTGCGGACCCGCTGGCCCATCGGGCCGATGCAGGCGCCCTTGGCGTTCAGACCGGGAACGTTCGACTTCACGGCGATCTTGGAGCGGTGGCCGGCCTCCCGCGCCACGGCCACGATTTCGACCGATTCGTCGGCGATCTCGGGCACCTCCAGGGAGAACAGCCTGCGAACCAGGTTGGGGTGGGTGCGCGACAGCGTGATCAGCGGCTCTCGGGCCCCGCGGGTCACCCCGATCACGTAGCACCGCACCCGGTTGCCGTGTTCGTAGCTTTCCCCGGGAACCTGTTCGGCCGCCGGGATCACGCCCTCGGACGCCTTCGTCTCGGTGCCCATCCGCACCACCACGAGGCCGCGCGCGTTTGCCCGGCTGTCACGCTGGATCACGCCCGCGACGATCTCGCCCTCCCGGGTGGAGAACTCGCCGTAGGTGCGCTCGTTTTCGGCATCGCGGAATCGCTGCAGCATCACCTGGCGCGCGGTGGTGGCGGCGATGCGCCCGAAGCCCTCGGGGGTGTCGTCCCATTCGCTGATGACGTTGTCGTCTTCGTCGGTCTCCCGGGCGATCACCCGGACGACGCCGGTCTTGCGGTCGATCTCGATCCGCGCGTCGTTCTGATGGCCCTCGGTGTGCCGATAGGCGGTCAGCAGCGCGGACTTGATGGTCTCGAGCAGCTCGTTGACCGAGATGCCCCGATCCACCTCGATCGCGTGCAGTGCGGCCATGTCGATGTTCATCTGCGCCGCTCCTCCTCATCGCTACGCTCTGCATCGTCGCCAGCGCGGTTCATCTGCGCCGCTCCTCCTCATCGCTACGCTCTGCATCGTCGCCACGCTTCGCGAGTTCCAGTTCCGCTGGGGCAGGGGGCGAAAACTCCACCTGGACAACAGCTTTGACGACGTCGGCGAGCGAGATTTCGCGTATCGCCCAGTCCCGCCCCGCGCGCACCACCAGCGCGACCGCGTCCTCGTTCGTCTCGCCGACGCGGCCGGTCAGCGTCGATCCGTCGGAGAGGGTGACGTCGACCTTGCGGCCGCGGGCGCGGCGGAAGTGTTTCGCGCAGGTCAGGGGGCGGTCCACGCCGGGCGAGGAGACCTCGAGCACGTAGTGGTCCCCGATGGTGTCCAGACGGTCGAGCAGCTCCGACGCCGAGTGCGACAGCGTGGCCGCCGTGTCCAGGTCGAGGCCGTCGTCGCCGTCGGCGATCACCGTGATGCGCGGCGGGTGGGTGCGGGCGTCGATGACCACGTCTTCGATCTCGTATCCGGCGCGCGCAAACTCTGCATCGAGTAGCTCGATCACCTGCGTCTGCGACGGTAGCCCGGTGGTCACGGCGAGCTCCTCATCTTGAGTTGTCCGGTCATCTGGCGGATGTCGCCGCCGCGATGGCTTCGCGTCCGGCTTCCGGTGTCCCGGCGGAGGAACATGCTGGCCGCCCTCTGCGAGAACCAGCTATCCACGATACGCCAGGAATCGCGGATGGCGGCGCGATCGCGTGCTGGCTTCGTGCCCGCTGCGGCACCGGTGGCAGGATGTCCTTGTGCCTAGCGCAGTTCCGTTCGTCAACAGGCGAGACGTCCTCTCCGGCGGCGTCGCGTTGGCCGCGCTGACGGTGGTGGCCGCGTGCGGCAAGTCCGCGCCCAAGCCCCCGCCCGTCGAACAACTGCTGGGCCCGTTGGACCAGGCGCGCCACGACAGCGCGCTGGCGAGTGCCGCCGCCTCGGCCGTCGGCAACCCTCCGCAGGTCGCCGCCGCGCTGACGGTGGTGGCGAGCCAACGCGCCGCGCACGCCCGCGCGCTGTCCACCGAGATCTCGCGGGCCGCCGGCAAGCTCGCCGCGCCGTCATCGAGCGAAACGACCAGCCCGAGTCAGGCCGAACCGGCCGGCCCCCCGCCTCCCCCGCCGCCGGTGGCCGACGTGATCAACGCGCTGCACGCCTCGGCCGACAGTGCGGCTCGCCTGGTGGGCACCGAATCCGGTTACCGGGCGGGGCTGCTCGCCTCGATCGCCGCGTCCTGCACGGCGTCCTACACCGTGGCTCTGGTGCCGGGGGGGCCGTCGATATGACTTCGGGGAAGGACGCCGACAACGCGGCGCTGTCGGACGCGCTGGCCATCGAACACTCGACGATCTACGGCTACGGCATCGTCTCGGCGATGTCCCCCCCGAGCGTGAACGACATGGTGGTGGAGGCCCTCGAGCAGCACCGCCGACGCCGCGACGACGTCATCGCGATGCTGACCGCCCGCAAGGTCACCGCTCCGGTCGCCGCGGCCGGCTACCAGCTGCCCCTGGTGGTCGGCAGCCCGGCGGACGCGGCGCGGCTGGCCGCGCGGATGGAGAACGACGGCGCGGGCGCGTGGCGCGTCGTCGCCGAACACGCCGAGACCGCCGAGGATCGGGCGTTCGCCTCGACGGCGCTGGTTCAGAGCGCGGTCATGGCCGCCCGGTGGAACCGGGTGCTGGGCGCCTGGCCGATCACGACGAGCTTCCCGGGCGGCAACGACTAACCCGTGGCGATCGCAAGCGCGGCCGTGGCCGGGCGCAGCGGGTCGCCACCATCGGGCTATCGCAGCGCGGCCGCGATGTCGGTGGCCAGCGACGGGCCGGTCGCGAGTTCGCGGGTTTGCCCGCCGAAGCGGTCGCGCAGCTCCACCACGCCGTCCGCCCAGCCGCGTCCCACCACCACGATCCAGGGCACGCCCAGCAGCTCGGCATCCTTGAACTTCACGCCGGGCGAGGCCTGCCGGTCATCCAGCAGCACGTCGACACCCAGCCGGTCCAGCTCGCCGGCGAGCTCGGTGGCCCCGGTGCGGGCCTGGTCGTCTTTGTTGGCGATCACCAGGTGGACGTCGAACGGGGCGACGGCCGACGGCCAGCGCAGCCCCAACTCGTCGTGGTGCTGCTCGGCGATCACGGCCACCATCCGCGACACCCCCAGCCCATAGGAGCCCATGGTCAGGCGCACCGGCTTGCCGTCCTCGCCGAGCACGTCGGCGGTGAAGGCGTCGGTGTATTTGCGGCCGAGCTGGAAGATGTGCGCAACCTCGATGCCGCGTGCCGACACCAGCGGGCCGGCGCCGTCCGGCGAGGGGTCGCCGTCTCGCACCTCGGCGGCCTCGATGGTGCCGTCGGCGGTGAAGTCCCGGCCGGCGACCAGCCCGACAACGTGGCGGCCGGGCTCGTCGGCCCCGGTGATCCAGCTGGTGCCGTCGACCACCCGCGGATCGACCAGGTAGCGAACGCCGTTGTCTTGCAACGCTTTTGGACCGATGTATCCCTTCACCAGGAAGGGGTGCTTGGCGAAGTCGGCGTCGTCGAGCATCGCGTATTCGGCGGGTTCGAGCGCCGCGCCCAGCCGCTTGTCGTCGACCTCGCGGTCGCCGGGCAGCCCGATGGCCAGCAGCTCCCAGTCCCCTCCGGGCTGGCGCACCTTGAGCAGCACGTTCTTCAACGTGTCGGCCGCGGTGACGGCTCGGCCCAGGCCGGCGGTATTGGCCCAGTCCACCAGGGTGGCGATGGTCGGGGTGTCGCCGGTGTCGTGGACCACCGCCTCGGGCAGCCCGTCGATCGGCTGCGCCTCCGGGCGCGCGGTGACGACGGCCTCGACGTTGGCCGCGTAGCCGGACTCCAGGCACCGCACGAAGGTGTCCTCGCCGACGGGGCTTTCGGCCAGGAACTCCTCGGAGGCGCTGCCGCCCATGGCGCCGGAGACCGCGGAGACGATGACGTAGCGCACCTGCAGTCGGGCGAAGATGCGCTGATAGGCCTCGCGGTGGGCGTGGTAGGCGGCCTTGAGTCCGGCGTCGTCGATGTCGAACGAGTAGGAGTCCTTCATCAAGAACTCGCGCACGCGCAGAATGCCGGCCCGCGGCCGCGCCTCGTCGCGGTATTTGTTCTGGATCTGGTACAGCAGGACCGGAAAGTCTTTGTAGGAGCTGTATTCGCCCTTGACGGTCAGGGTGAACAGCTCTTCGTGGGTGGGACCCAGCAGGTAGTCGTTGCCGCGGCGGTCGGCCAGCCGGAACACCGAGTCGCCGTATTCGGTCCACCGGTTCGTCGCCTCGTAGGGCGCGCGGGGCAGCAGGGCGGGAAACAGGATTTCTTGCCCCCCAATGGCATTCATCTCCTCGCGGACGATGCGCTCGATGCGGCGCAGCACCCGCAATCCCAGCGGCAGCCAGCTGTACAGCCCGGGCGCGATGGGCCGGATGTAGCCGGCGCGGATCAGCAGCTTGTGGCTGGCGACTTCGGCGTCGGCGGGATCGTCGCGCAACGTGCGCAAAAACAGCTGGGACATCCGGGTGATCACAGCGGGCCAGCCTAGCGGTGACGCAGGGCCCGGCATCCGGCAGGCCGAGACTGCAACCAGCGACGCGTTTCCCGGGGTAGGACAGCCTCGCGGCGGGTGAGGGAGCTACAGCTCCCCGGCGTCGATCGCTTCCTTGACCTCTTGCGCGTGCGCGACCTGGTCGGGCGTGTAGCCGATGAGCAGCGCCGCACCGCCGACGATGACGGCCACCCCGGCCACCCACAGCAGGCCGTAGGTATAGCCGTGGTCGAGCGCCTGCAGCTGCGCGTCGGTCATATTCTTCACCGGGCCGGTGGTGCCGCCCAAATACAGTGTCCGCGAAGTGATCACGGCCTGGATGACGGCCAACACGAGCGGGCCACCCAGGCTCTGCAGCATCAGCGTGACCGCGGAGACGGGACCGATCTGATCGAAGCCCACGCCGGCGATGGCCGACAGCGTCAGCGGCACGACGGCCATGCCGATGCCGATCCCGCCGACGACGATCGGCAGCACCAGGTTCGGGAAGTAGGCGACGCCGCGGTGCATGAACGCCCAGCCGTACAGCATCGCCCAGAAGAGCAGGATGCCGCCGCCGATGGTCAAGACCCGTGGCGAGAACCGTGACACCAGCTGCGAGGAAACCCCGAGGCCGATTCCCATCGCGATGACGAACGGGATGAAACCGACGCCGGCGTGCAGCGCGCTGTAGCCGAGGATGTCCTGCACGTACAGGCCGATGCACACGGTCAGGCTGAACATCAGCCCGCCGGCCAAGAAGATTGCGGTGAAGGTGACCAGCCGGTTGCGGTCACGGAACAGATCGAACGGCACGACGGGGTTCTCCGCGGTGCGCTCCACGATGATGAAGGCCAGCGCCGCGAGCATCGCCACCACACCCGAACCGATGGTGGTGATCGACACCCACCCCTTTTCCGGCCCCATCGAGAAGGCGAACACCGCGGCGGTGCACGTCAGCGTGGCCAGCATGGCGCCGGTGGCGTCCAGCTTCATCCGCTCGCGGTTGGTCTCGCGCAGCGCGGTGCGCGCCAGGTAGATCATCACCAGGCCGATCGGCACGTTCACCAGGAACGCCAGCCGCCACGACACCTCGGTCAGCGCTCCCCCGACCACGAGGCCCATCACCGAGCCGACAGCCGTCATCGCGGCGAAGACCGCGGTCGCGAAGTTGCGCGCCGGCCCCTTGGGGAAGGTGGTCGCCACCAGCGCCAGGCCCGTCGGCGAGGCGATGGCCGACCCGACACCCTGCGACAGCCGGGCGATGACCATGGTCGCCTCGTCCCAGGCGACCGCGCACAGCACGGAGGAGATGGTGAACAGGGCGACGCCGACGATGAAGGTGCGCTTGCGCCCGATGGTGTCGCCGAGTCGGCCGCCGAGCAGCATCAGCCCGCCGAAGGTCAGCACATAGGCCGTGATCACCCAGCTGCGCCCGGCGTCGGACAGGCTGAGCTCGTTTTGGATCTTGGGGAGCGCGACGATCGCGACGGTGCTGTCCATCGTCGCGAGCAGCTGCATACCGCCGATGGCGACGACGGCCGCGATGAAGCGCCGCGACGGCAGCCACGCCGGGTAGTACTTGCTGATGCGAGTGGAGGCGGTCTCCGCCGGGGGCTTTGAGGCGGTCTCCGCCGGTTGCACCGGGGCCGGACGATCGGGGCGTGCAGACGTCCAGTTTTGGACAGCGCGCTCTGAGTCGTTGAGAGCCGTCATAAAGGGTTACCTTACAGTAATCTTAAGAACCGTTTAAAGCCCGAACGCCGCCACGGCGCCGATCACGATGATCGCGGGAGGTCGAATACCCTCGGCGCGAATCTTTTCGGGCGTGTCGGCCAGCGTCGCCCGCAAAGTGTGTTGAGCGGCCGTCGTTCCATGCTGAACGACTAGCACGGGTGTATCCGCAGGTCGCCCGCCCTTCAAGAGCGCTTCGGCGAAAAGTTCGATGCGCTCGACGGCCATCAGCAAAACAATCGTGCCCGAGAGTGCGGCCAGCGCATCCCAATTCACTAACGATTCGGGATGCCCGGGTGGGAGATGGCCGCTGACCACCACGAATTCGTGATTGATCGCCCGATGAGTGACGGGGACACCCGCCAATGCGGGCACTCCTATGGCGCTGGTCACACCCGGCACGACGGTGACCGGGATCCCGGCGTCGGCGCACGCGAGCACCTCCTCGTAGCCGCGGGCGAACACGAACGGGTCCCCACCTTTGAGGCGCACCACGAAGCTTCCGGCCCGGGCGCGTTCGATCATCACGTCGTTGATGGCTTCCTGCGCCATCGCCCGCCCGTACGGGATCTTGGCGGCGTCGATGACTTCCACGTGGGGAGGCAGCTCGGCGAGCAGTTCTGGCGGGGCGAGGCGATCGGCGACCACGACGTCGGCCTGGGCGAGCAGCCGGCGGCCGCGCACGGTGATCAGTTCGGGGTCGCCGGGACCGCCGCCGATCAGCGCCACGGTGCCCGTGACGGCGTCGGAGCTCACCGGGCCCTCGGGGGTGATGACGCCGGTCTGCAGGGCCTCCCGGATGGCCGAGCGGATCGCCGCCGAGCGTCGGTGCTCGCCGCCGGCCAGGACGCCGACGGACAACCCCGCATAGCTGAATGTCGCTGGGGTGACCGCGGTCCCCTCGACGGCGACGTCCGCCCGCACGCAGAAGATCTGGCGGCTGTCGGCCTCGGCGACCACGGCCTCGTTCACGCGCGGGTCGTCGGTGGCCGCGATCGCGTACCAGGCTCCCTCGAGGTCGCCGTTGCGGTATTCGCGCAACGCCAGGGTGATTCCGGTCATCGCCTCGACCGACCGGGTGGCGCTGCGGGAGATGACGTGGACGTCGGCGCCGCTGGCGATGAGCAACGGCAGCCGGCGCTGGGCGACGGTGCCGCCGCCGACGACGACGACCTTCTTGCCGGCCAGCCGCAGCCCAACGAGGTAGGCGCTCTCAGTCACGCGGCAAGCCTAGTGGTTGGCGGCCTTGGCACCGCGCGCGTAACCGGGCGGCGATTTTTGCCGCACTTTTTCGCCGTGGGGTTACGCCCGCGAACCGGCCCGCCGGGCGGCGGCGTGTGCGACGAAGCGCGCCACCGCCCCCGGCGCGGCGGCCGGATGGGTGTGCAGGTACGACGCGTGCACGCCGGCGTGCACGACGCCGTCGCGCACGGCCCCGCCCGCAGGGTCGGCGTCATGGGACCGGTACATCCATGCCGGCTGATAGCTGTCGCTGAATGTGACTGTGGTGCGGTGGAATTCGTGCCCGACGGCCCGCTGGCCCGCGGTGTACAGCGGGGAGTCCGCCACGGCGACGGCATCGCGGTAGGCCAGCGTCAGGTGCGGAGTGAAGCGGGCCTGCCCGGCGAGCACGCCGCACATCGGGTGGCCGTCGAGCTCGGCGGCCAGGTAGATCAGCCCGGCGCACTCGGCGTGGACGGGTGCCCCGGCGGCGGCCAGCTCCTTGATCTGCCGGCGCACGACCTCGTTGGCCGAGAGTTCGGCGGTGAACTGTTCGGGAAAACCGCCGGGCAACAACACCGCATCGCTGCCGTCGGGCAACGCGTCACCGAGCGGATCGAAGTCGACGACGTCCGCGCCGGCGGCCGCCAGCAGCTCCGCGTGCTCGGCGTAGCCGAAGCTGAAGGCCTTCCCGGCCGCCACGGCGACGGTGGCACGCTCGCCGCCCCGCCGCGCCGCCTCCCCCACCGCGGCCGCCGGATCCCACGGTCGCTGCGCTGTCGGGGCTCGCGCGACCGCGATCACGGCCGCCAGGTCGACGTGGCGGGCGACCAGGGCGGTCATCGCGTCGACCGCGTGGCGGGCCCGGCGCCCGTACTCCACGGCGGTGACCAACCCCAAATACCTGGTGGGCAGCTCCAATTCGGCAGCGCGCCCGATGGCGCCCAGCACTGGGACACCGGCCTGCTCGCATGCCTGCCGCAGCACCTGCTCGTGCCGGGCCGAGCCGACCCGGTTCAGGATCACGCCGGCGACCCGGGTGGCGGTGTCGAACGTCGAAAAGCCATGCAGCAGTGCGGCGATGCTCTGGCTTTGACCGCGCGCGTCGATGACCAGGACGACGGGCGCGCCCAGCAGGCCGGCGACGTGGGCGGTGGATCCCGCGGCGGGGGTGGCGGCGGACGGCCCGATCCGCCCGTCGAACAGCCCCATCACGCCCTCGATCACGGCGATGTCCGCGCCGGCGGCGCCATGCGCGTACAGCGGGCCGACGAGGTCCTCCCCGACCAGCACCGGGTCGAGGTTGCGGCCCGGCCGGCCGGCGGCGAGGCCGTGATAGCCGGGGTCGATGAAGTCCGGGCCCACCTTGAACGGCGCGACGGTGTGACCCGCCTGTCGCAGGGCGCCGATCAAACCCGTTGCCACGGTGGTCTTTCCGCTGCCGGAGGCGGGAGCGGCGATGACCACGGCGGGAACTCTCACCACTCGATGCCCTTCTGCCCCTTGCGCCCGGCGTCCATCGGATGCTTGACCTTGGTCATCTCGGTGACCAGGTCGGCCGCGTCGATCAACCGCTGTGGGGCATCGCGTCCGGTGATCACGACATGCTGATGGCCGGGCCGGGCCGACAGCACCTCGACCACCTCGTCGACGTCCACCCAGCCCCACTTCAGCGGGTAGGTGAACTCGTCCAGCACGTAGAAGTCGTGACGCTGGGCGGCCAGCCGGCGCGCGACCTCGGCCCAGCCGTCGGCCGCGACCGCCGCGTGGTCGATGTCGCTGCCCGCCTTGCGCGTCCAGGACCAGCCCGCACCCATCTTGTGCCACTCGACGGGTGCGCCGGCCTGGTGTTGCTCGTGCACGTCGCCGAGTGCGGCGAAAGCCGCCTCTTCGCCCACCTTCCACTTGGCGCTCTTGACGAACTGGAACACCGCGACGGAAAGCCCGGCGTTCCAGGCCCGCAACGCCATACCGAACGCCGCCGTCGACTTTCCCTTGCCGGCGCCGGTGTGCACCGCCAGCACCGGCGTGTGTCGTCGCGACCGGGTGGTCAGGCCGTCATCGGGGACTTGGAGCGGAACTCCTTGCGGCATAACGGGTTACCTTTCTCATGCCACGTCGCGCACCGCACGCGTCAACGAGTCCGCGTGCAACTGCTCCAGCCGGACGGCCGGGGCGCCGAGCTGGCGGGCCAGCTGCTCGGCCAAGCCGAGCCGCACGAACGACGTTTCGCAATCGACGACCACCGCCGCGGCGCCTTCGGCGACGAGCCGGGCCGCCGCGGATCGGGTGCGGCCCAACGGATCGGGCCCGGCGGTGGCCCGGCCGTCGGTGAGCACCACCACCAGCGCGCGGCGGGCCCGGTCACGGGCCTTCTCCCGCACGATCAGTTCGCGCGCGGCCAGCAGGCCTTCGGCCAGCGGGGTCTTGCCGCCGGTGTCGAACCGGGCCAGGCGGCGGCCGGCGATGTGCGCCGAGGTGGTGGGCGGCAACAGCAACCGCGCCTCCTGGTGCCGGAAGGTGATCACGGCGACCTTGTCGCGGCGCTGATAGGCGTCGCGCAGCAGCGACAGCGTGGCGCCGCTGACCGCCGCCATGCGGTCGCGTGCGGCCATCGAGCCCGAGGCGTCCACGACGAAGATCACCAGGTTGCCTTCGCGTCCCTCGCGCACGGCGCGCCGCACGTCGTCGGGCTGTGGCCGCAGCGGGCCCGCTCCGGCGCGCTCGGCGGCCGAGAGCAGCGTGGCGAACAGGTGCAGGCCGTGCCCGCCGCAACTGGTGTCGTCCCCGTCGGTGGCGGCGACGACGCTGCCGCTGGCGTTGCGCGCGCGTGATCGCCGCCCGGGCGCGCCCTCTCCGACACCCGGAACGCGCAGCGCGCGGGTGCGGAAGGTTTTCGACGGCGGCGCGCTGGGCTTGGTCTTCGGCGGCGCCGCCGCAGGGCTCTCCCCCGAGTCCCGTAGTGGCCCATCGGGTTCGGCGTCCGCCGATTGACCCCCGCCGGGCGGGTCGGGCTCGGGGTCCGGGTCGGTGCCGGCCTGCGCCAGGGCTTCGTCCAGCTGGTCGCGGTCGATACCCGGATCGTCGAAGGGATCGCGGCGGCGCCGATGCGGCAGCGCCAGCTCGGCGGCGACCCGGATGTCCTGTTCCTCGACGGTGGGCGCCCCGCGCCAGGCGGCGTGCGCGACGGCGGTGCGGGCCACCACCAGGTCAGCGCGCATGCCGTCGACGTCGAACGCCGCGCACAGCGCCGCGATACGCCGTAACTCGTTGTTGGGCAACACCACATCGTCGACGAGCGCGCGGGCCTCGGCGATGCGCCGGGCCAGCTCGGCATCGGCGGCGGCGTAGCGCTCGGCGAAACCGTCCGGGTCGGCCTCGTAAGCCATTCGCTGCCGGATGACCTGCACGCGGACGTCGACGTCGCGGGAGGCGTGCACGTCGACGGTGAGCCCGAACCGGTCCAACAGTTGCGGACGCAGTTCGCCCTCTTCGGGATTCATGGTGCCGATCAACACGAATCGCGCCTCATGCGAATGCGAGATGCCGTCGCGTTCGATGTGTACCCGCCCCATCGCCGCGGCGTCGAGCAGCACATCGACCAGATGATCGTGCAGCAGGTTGACCTCGTCGACGTAGAGCACGCCGCCGTGCGCGCGGGCCAGCAGGCCCGGCGAAAACGCGTGCTCGCCGTCGCGCAGCACGCGCTGCAGATCCAGCGAGCCGATCACCCTGTCTTCGGTTGCCCCGAGCGGCATTTCGACCAGGCCGGAATCGCTGCCGG
Source organism: Mycobacterium sp. WUMAC-067 (assembly GCF_020217485.1). GTDB lineage: Bacteria > Actinomycetota > Actinomycetes > Mycobacteriales > Mycobacteriaceae > Mycobacterium. The sequence goes on from NZ_JAEKMI010000021.1 coordinate 12,583, forward strand.
TCGCCGCGGACAGCAACGCCGCCAGGCCGCGCACGGCCGTCGACTTGGCGGTGCCCTTTTCGCCGCGGATGAGCGCGCCGCCGATCTCGGGGCGCACGGCGCACAACAGCAGGGCAAGCCGCAGCTGGTCGTGCCCGACGATGGCGCTGAACGGGTAGGGCCTCACGGCTTGGCCGCCGGACCGGAGGCGGGCCGCAGCATGGGCACGTGGGGGACGCCGTCGTCGAGGAAATCGTCGCCGTCGCGCACAAATCCGTGCTGGGCGTACATGTCGGCCAAATAGGTCTGGGCGTTGATCCGGCATGGGTAGTCACCCACCTCGGCCAGGGCCGCGCGCAACAGCCGGGTGGTGTGGCCCTGCCCGCGGGCGCTGCGCTTGGTGCACAGCCGCCCGATGCGGAACGCCTTCTCGCCTCCGGCGTGCTCCTCCATCAGGCGCAGCGTACAGATCACCTCGCCGTCGGCCCTCTCCAGCCAGAAGTGGCGGGTTTCGGCGAGGAGGTCACGGCCGTCCAATTCCGGATACGGGATCGCCTGCTCGACGACGAACACCTCCACCCTCAACTTGAGTAGCTCGTAAAGTGTCTGGGCATCAAGGTCTTTGGCCCAGATCCGCCGCAACGCTTCAGTCATTGACATCCAACCCCAATACCTTTGTCCCCCACGAAAAAACCTCGTCGTAGAGCGCCGGCTCATCCGACAGCGACGCGCCCAGCGACGGAACCATCTCCTTGAGCGCGGGCAGCCACGACTGAAAGCGGTTGGCAAAGCACCGCTGCAACACGTCGAGCATGATCGGCACCGCGGTCGACGCCCCGGGCGAGCCGCCGAGCAGACCCGCGATGGTGCCGTCGGCGGCACCGACCACCGTGGTGTCGAAGTCGAGCACGCCGCCCTTGCGCTTGTCGCGCCGGATCACCTGCACGCGCTGACCGGCCACCGTCAGCTCCCAGTCGGAATCCGCTGCGGTGGGCGCGAATTCGCGCAGCATGCGCAGCCGGTCCGGTTCGGAGAGTCGCAGTTGGCCGAGCAGGTACCGAACGAGCGTCAGCTGGCTGGCGCCGACACCGAGCAATGAGGCCAGGTTGTGGGGCTTCACCGAGCGGGGCAGGTCGGTGAAGTGCCCGTGTTTCAAGAACTTCGGTGACCAGCCGGCGTACGGGCCGAACACCAGCCACGGCTTGCCGTTGACGTAGCGCAGGTCCAGATGCAGCGCCCCCAGGGGCGGGGCCCCGGGTGCGGGCGCCCCGTACACCTTGGCCCGGTGCGCGGTGGTGAGCGCCGGGTTGTCGGCGCGCAGGAATTGGCCGCCGATCGGGAATCCCGCGAAGCCCTTGACCTCGCCGATGCCGGACTTCTGCAGCAGCGGCAGTGCGTCACCGCCGGCCCCGACGAAGACGAATTTGGCGTGTTGGCGGCGCTTTTCGCCGGTGCGACGATTGCGGATGGACAGCGTCCAGCCGCCGTCGGACGCGCGGGTCAGGTTGCGGACCTCGTGGCCGAACAGGGCCGTCGCGCCGCCCCGGACACAGAACCCGACCAGCTGGCGCGACAGCGCACCGAAATCGACATCGGTGCCGTGAGCGGCCCAGTTCAGCCCGGTCGGCGTGGAGAAGTCGCGTTTGGCGGCCATGAACGGCAGCCGGCGGGCGAACTCACCGGTGTCCTCGATCAATTCGATGCCGGCGAACAGCGGGTTGGCGGCCAGAGCGTCCCGGCGTCGCCGCAGATAGTCGACGCCCTGCGCCCCACGCACGAAACTCGCGTGCGGGATCCGGGTCAGGAAGCGCCGATCGGTCAGGATGCCGTTCTCGACGGCGTAAGCCCAGAACTGGCGGGTCACCTGGAACTGCTCGTTGATGCGCACCGCTTTGCCGATGTCGATCGAGCCGTCGGGGCGCTGCGGGGTGTAGTTCAGCTCGCACAGCGCCGAATGCCCGGTGCCGGCGTTGTTCCAGGGGCTGCTGCTTTCGGCCGCGACGGCGTCGAGACGCTCGACGAAGGTCAGCGACCACTCCGGTTGCAGCCGGCGCAGCAACGCGCCCAGCGTCGCGCTCATGATGCCCGCGCCCACCAGCACGACGTCCGTCCGCGCGGTTGTGGCTAGCGATGACACCGGCTTGCTGGTCCTTCCCTCGATTGGGCCGATCCCCAGGTTATCCCGAGGCAAAGTGGCCGCGGACGACGTGCGGCTCCCCGTGCCCAGCAAAAGCTAAGCTTGCCTCGTGACTGGCTGGGTGCCCGATGTCCTACCCGGATATTGGCAGCGCACCATCGCGCTCGGCTGCGATCCCGCCGGTGAGGGCGACATCGTCGCGACCCTGATCCGGCGCGGGCCGGCACAGGCGGACGGCCAGACGGGCCCGGCGATGCGCGCGGTGCTGGCGGTGCACGGCTACACCGATTACTTCTTCCACACCGAGCTGGCCGACCACTTCGCCGCCCGCGGCTTCGCCTTCTACGCGCTGGACCTTCACAAGTGCGGCCGGTCGCGGCGCGACGGCCAGACACCGCACTTCGTCACCGACCTCGCCAACTATGACGCCGAACTCGAGCACGCCCTGGGAGCCGTGAGCGCGCAGGCCCGCGAAGTGTTGGTGTACGGGCATTCCGCGGGCGGGCTCATCGTGTCCTTGTGGCTGGACCGGTTGCGCCGCCACAACCCGGCCGCGCACGCCAACATTGGCGGACTGGTGCTCAACAGCCCGTTCTTGGAGTTGCCCGGCCCGGCCATTCTGCGGCGTTCGGCGACCCTCGCCCTGATCGCGGGTCTGTCGCGGGTGCGGTCCAAGGCGGTGGCCCGGCCACCGGGCGAGGGCGGCTACGGCACCACGTTGCACCGCGACTACGGCGGGCAATTCGACTACAACCTGCAGTGGAAACCCGTGGGCGGCTTCCCGATCACGTTCGGTTGGCTCAACGCCGTCCGCCGCGGTCAGGCGCGGCTGCACCGCGGCCTCGACGTCGGCGTGCCGAACCTGATTCTGCGCTCGGACCACAGCGTGCCGGAAACCGCGGACCCGGCGTCCATGCGGTGCGGCGACGCCGTTCTCGACGTGACCCAGATCGCCAGGTGGGCAGGCTGTATCGGGAACCGCAGCACCATCGTTCCGGTGGTCGATGCCAAACACGACGTGTTCTTGTCGCTGGAGGGACCGCGCGACGTCGCCTACCGGGAACTGGATCTCTGGCTGGACGAGTTCCTGCCCACCAGCAACAACGACGCCCCGGTGTCGTTCGGAAGGGGGTGACGGTGGAGACCTACGACATCGCGATCATCGGAACCGGTTCGGGCAACAGCATTCTCGATGACCGCTTCGCCGACAAACGGGTGGCGATCTGCGAGCAGGGCACCTTCGGCGGCACCTGCCTGAACGTCGGGTGCATCCCGACCAAGATGTTCGTCTACGCCGCCGAAATCGCCCAGACGATTCGGGAGGCGGCGCGCTTCGGCATCGACGCGCGCATCGAGCGGGTGCGCTGGGACGACATCGTCTCGCGCGTCTTCGGGCGCATCGATCCGATCGGGGTCAGCGGTGAGGATTATCGGAATTCCGCGCCCAATATCGACGTGTACAAACAGCACACCCGGTTCGGCCCGGTCCAGGCCGACGGGCGCTACCTGTTGCGCACCGACGCCGGCGACGAGTTCACGGCCGACCAGGTGGTGATCGCGGCCGGCGCGCGGGCCGTGGTGCCGCCGGCGATCCTCGAGTGCGGCGCGACGTACCACACCAGCGACACGATCATGCGAATCCCCGCACTGCCGGAGCATCTGTTGATCGTGGGGGGCGGTTTCGTCGCGGCCGAATTCGCCCACATCTTTTCCTCGCTGGGCTCGCGCGTCACCCTGGTGGTCCGGGGCTCCACATTGCTGCGGCATCTCGACGACGTCATCGGCGAGCGCTTCACCCGCATCGCTGCGAGCAAATGGGAGCTGCACACCCACCGCAACGTCGTGGGCGCCGAAAACCACGGTTCGGGCGTCGCGGTGCAACTCGACGACGGTCGCACCGTGCGCGCCGACGCGCTGCTGGTGGCGACCGGCCGGGTGTCCAACGCCGATCAGCTTGACCTCGAGCAGGCCGGCGTAGCCGTCGAGGACGGCCTGGTGGCCGTGGATCAGTACCAGCGGACCACGGCGCGTGGGGTTTTCGCGCTCGGCGACGTCTCGTCGCCTTATGAGCTCAAGCACGTGGCCAACCACGAGGCGCGCGTCGTGCAGCACAACCTGTTCTGCGACTGGGACGATACCGTAGCGATGGCCGTCACCGACCATCGCTACGTGCCCGCGGCGGTGTTCACCGATCCGCAGGTCGCCTCGGTGGGGCTGACCGAAAACGAGGCCCTCGCAAAAGGTTTCAAGGTCTCGGTGAAGATCCAGGACTACGGCGACGTCGCCTACGGCTGGGCGTCGGAGGACACCACCGGGATCGTCAAGCTCGTCGCCGAGCGCGGCACCGGGCGCCTGCTGGGCGCGCACATCATGGGCCATCAGGCCTCGTCGATCATCCAGCCGTTGATCCAGGCGATGAGCTTCGGGTTGACCGCGCCGCAGATGGCCCGCGGGCAGTACTGGATCCACCCGGCGCTGCCCGAGGTGGTGGAGAACGCGCTCCTGGGTCTGCACTGACCTCAGCGGCGGCGCGCCCGGGCGGGGGGTTCGTCGTTCTGGCACTGGGGACACACGCCGTGCAGCGTCAGTCCCGCCGCCTCCGACAGCGCGAAGGAACTGCCCGCGATCGCATGCTCGAGCGCCAGGCTCAGCCGGCGGGCGGGCACCTCGATGATCGTGCCGCACTTCGTACATACCGCGTGGTGGTGCGGCGCGGTGGCCAGCCCGTAGGTCGTGACACCCCCGTCGACGGTCAGCGCGTGCAGCACCCCCTGATCGACCAGGGTGGTCACCGTGCGGTAGACGGTGGCCACGTCGGGCGCCTGGGCTCCCGGGGGCAGACATTCACGCATGCGCCGGTCGATCTCGGCCACCGACAGGTGTCCGTTGACCGGTTCGAGCACCGCCAGCACCTGGATCCGCGACGCCATCCGCCGCAGCCCGCGGGCGCGCAGCAGATCGCCGATCCGCTCGGTGACCGAGGCATCGAGTAATGGCGGCTTGGGCGTCACCGGTTCAGTGTCACGCCGCGGCGCCGGGATCGCCAGCCTTCGACGCGATCGAGGGCCACGATTCTGCGATTCACTTGCAACTGGCGCGGCGCGGTACTTACAGTCGTGCCGGTTGTTCTCTGCCCGACACCGCACGGATGCGCCGGAAGGACCCCAGTGGCCAGCACGGAGATCGACTGGCGGCCGTCACGGACCACCAGGCTGCTCGGCTCGCTGACCCGCGCGGAGTGGTGGCGCCTGGCCTCGATGCTGGCGGTCATCCTCGCGCTGCACCTGCTCGGCTGGCTCACCCTGGTGCTCTTGGTGGCTCCGGCCCAATACAGCTTGGGCGGCAAAGCTTTTGGCGTCGGCATCGGATTGACGGCCTATACCCTGGGCATGCGGCACGCCTTCGACGCCGACCACATCGCCGCCATCGACAACACCACCCGCAAGCTGATGAACGATGGGCAGCGTCCGCTGGGCGTCGGCTTCTTCTTTTCGCTGGGCCACTCCACGGTGGTGTTCGGGCTGGCGCTGTTGCTGGCGTGCGGGGTGAAGACGGTCGTCGGGCCGGTCGAGGACGACTCCTCGACGCTGCACCACTACACCGGGTTGATCGGCACCAGCGTCTCCGGCGTGTTCCTGTACGCCATCGCCCTTCTCAACGTCATCGTCCTGGTCGGCATCCTGCGCGTCTTCGCGCGGTTGCGCCGCGGCGAATACGATCCCGACACCGACGGGGCCGAACTCGAGCGGCAATTGCAGAGCCGCGGACTGATGAACCGGCTCCTCGGCCGGTTCACCAAGTCGATCACCAAGTCGTGGCACTGCTATCCGATCGGGTTGCTGTTCGGGCTGGGTTTCGACACCGCCACCGAGATCGCGCTGCTGGTGCTGGCCGGCACCAGCGCCGCGGCCGGGCTGCCGTGGTACGCCATCGTGTGCCTGCCGGTGCTGTTCACCGCGGGCATGTGCCTGCTGGACACCATCGACGGCTCGTTCATGAATTTCGCCTACGGGTGGGCCTTTTCCAATCCGGTGCGCAAGATCTACTACAACATCACCATCACCGCGCTGTCGGTGGCGGTCGCCCTGCTGATCGGGAGCGTCGAACTGCTCGTCCTGTTCGCCGACCAATTCGGTTGGCGGGGCGCGTTCTGGAACTGGATCGGCGGGCTCGACCTCAACACGGTGGGCTACATCGTCGTCGGCATGTTCGTCGTCACCTGGGCGGTGGCCCTGCTCGTCTGGCGCTACGGCCGCATCGAAGAGAAGTGGGGCCCCGCCGATCTGGGGGCCGAGTCCGCGACCTAGCGGGTCACCGGGCACGGGCGTGCGCGGCGCGAAGCGTTGACAACGCCCGGCAGCGGGAGTAGACCCAAAAAACAGCGCCGCGCAAGTGGGCCGACGGTCGACTCCGGCGGCGCAGGAGCCCCGGCCCGGCTCCGGAAAGCTGCAGCATGCCAACGGAAGCAGCAGTCAAGACAGCACAACCGTTGACCCATGCTCTGCGCGGCAAGGCCTCGGGCGCCGCGTCGCGTCTGCACGGAACCGTGATTCGAAGTTTGAGGGGTATCACGGAACGCACCGTCGACACACAACCGCCGTGGCGCCATCACGGCAACCAACTCACCATCCGAACGCGCCGCGCCCGGTAGGTCAGCTACCGGGTCGGCGCGCTCCCTTTCGCACGCACCGACGAATGCCCGTCAGCGCGACCCGAAGAGACTGGAATGGAAGGCAAGTCCCTGGACAGACCGCAAGCGCCGACACAGTCACCCGTCGGGGGTGACGCCATGGCGGATCGCCCGGTGCAGCCGACGGAAACTTCAGCAAGACAAGCGCAGTGGCGCGAGGTGGACGATCCCGGCCGGCCGACCCGGGTGCCGGCATGACAGCGCGCATCCTGGTAGCCGGGATCGGCAACATCTTCCTGGGGGACGACGGGTTCGGCTCGGAAGTGGTCCGCAATGCCGAACTGCCGCAGGATGATCCGACAGTCCAGGTCATCGACTACGGAATCAGAGGGATGCACCTGGCCTATGACCTGCTCGAGGAGTGGGACACGCTGGTCCTCGTCGACGCCGTACCCAGCCGCGGCCATCCCGGCACGTTGCACGTCTTTCAGGCCGATCACGAATCACCTTCGCGGACAGTCGGTCTGGATGGTCACAGCATGGATCCGGCCGCGGTCTTCGCCAGCCTGCGGGCGCTGGGCGGCCGTCCGCCCTACACCGTGGTCGTCGGGTGCGAGGCGGGCAGCGTCGACGAGGGCATCGGGCTGACCGAACCCGTCGCCAAGGCCGTCCCCCGGGCGGCGCGGGCGGTCGAAGAGATCGTCGCGGCGTTGCACGGATCGCCATTGTTCGCGGCCGAAGACAGGTGCTGAATCATGTGTCTGGGCATACCGCCGGATCTGGTTCAGCACCACGACGCCCACGTGGTGTCGCTGCTGGCCGAACACGGGCGCATCGGCGAACCCATCGTCGGGGTCTTTTTCGACGGCACCGGTTACGGCTGCGACGAAATGATCTGGGGCGGTGAGATTTTGACGCTGGACGCCCGGAGCCACCGTTTCGTCCGGGCCGGCCACCTGTTGCCGGTGCCGCTGCCGGGCGGCGATGCAGCGGTGCGCAATCCGTGGCGGATGGCGCTGTCCCAGCTCTGGGCGGCCGACATCGACTGGACTCCGGATCTGGCGCCCGTCGCCGCCGCGACCGATGACGAACTGCGCCTGGTTCGTTCGCAACTGGAGACCGGGACGGGCTGTGTGCCCTGCTCGAGCATGGGACGGCTGTTCGACGCGGTCGCCTCCCTGCTCGGGGTGCGGCACCGTATCGACTACGAGGGGCAAGCCGCCATCGAGCTCGAGGCGCTGGCGGAGTCGGCCGACCACGATCCCGGGCGGCCACGTCCGTCGTTGCCGCTGGCGGTGCGCTCTGACGGGGTGATCGATCCGGTGCCGATGGTGCAGACGATGGTCGCGGCGCTGTATGCCGGGACGCCGCGCGCGGTGCTGGCCGCGGCCTTCCACCACGCCGTCGCGGACGCGGTCGCCGACGTGGTCGCGCGGGTGGCCGGCACGACCCGGTTGGTGGGCCTCACCGGCGGGGTGTTCCAGAATGTTCTGCCGACGTGTGCCTGCCGTGATGTATTGCAGCGCAATGGTTTTGAGGTTCTCGCCCATCACAGTGTGCCGCCGAACGAGGGCGGACCCGCGCTGGGCCGGGCCGCGGTCTCGGTGCTGACGGCGCGGGAGGAGGCGACGCGATGACGACCACCGCCGCCAGCTGTGCGCGCTGGCTGACAGCACGAACCGGCAATTGCCGGTGACCGACCATCGACTGGCGCGCGTCTAGCTTCGACGTCAGACTGGCCCGGTGTCCGGTTCCCTGCGCGACGTGCTGCCCGCCGCGGCCGCCCTGCTCGGCGTTCCGGGCGCGGTCGACACGCTGGCGGTGACCGACCGGGCCGGCTCCGATCGGATCGACCGGGTGCTCGTCGTGCTGGTGGACGGGTTGGGCTGGCACCTGCTTCCGCGGCTGGCCGGCGGCGCGCCGCTGCTGGCCTCCGTGCTGGCCGGCGCCACCGGCCGGCTGACCCAGCTGGAGTGCACCTTCCCGTCGACCACGCCGACCAGCCTGGTGTCCCTGGGCACCGGCGCGGCGCCCGGCGAGCACGGCGTGCTGGGCTTCACCCTGCGGGTGCCGGGCACCGAGACGGTGCTCAACCACGTCCGGTGGCGCGACGACCCGTCCCCGACCGTCTGGCAGCCGGTGCCGACCTGGTTCCAGCGGCTCAAAGAGGCCGGCGTCAGCGCCCGCGCGGTGCTGCCGGCGCCGTTCCTCGGCAGCGGGCTGACCGAGGCCGCCTACCGCGGTGCGGAATTTCGCCCCGCCGGCCCCGCCGACGACTACGCGCGGCTGGTGATCGACGACCTGCTTTCGGCGCCCGGGCTGGTCTACGGCTACACCGCCGAGCTCGACACCGCGGCGCACGTCTTCGGCGTCAGCTCCGAGCAGTGGCATGCGGCGGCGGCCAGCGTCGACGCGCTCCTCTCGCGCCTGCTCGAGGCGCTGCCGCCGAACGCGGCGCTGCTGGTGACCGCCGACCACGGGGGCCTCAACGTCCCGCCGGAGGCCCGTATCGACCTGGACGCCGATCCGCGGTTGGTTCAGGGCGTCCGGGTGGTCGCCGGCGAGCCTCGGGTCCGCTACCTGCATACCGAACCGGGCGCCGGGCCCGATGTGCAGGCCGCATGGGCCGAGGTCCTGGGCGCCCGGGCCACCGTGTACAGCCGCGAGCAGGCGGTGAACACCGGGATGTTCGGGCCGGTCGCCGCGGCGCACCTGGAGCGGCTCGGCGACGTGGTGGTCGTCTGCTCGGGCGACACGGCGGTGCTGGCCAGCGCGCACGAGCCCCCAGAAGCGTCCCGCCTGATCGGTTTCCACGGCGGAGCCAGCCCGGCCGAGATGGCGATCCCGCTCATCGTTTTCCGCCCCTAGCTGCACCGACCGTGGATTCGGACCGACTTCACAGCTCGTTCCGACCGGTTTACCACGATTGACGTTGTACATTCGGCCCACTGTGTTGTTCCGGGGCGGCGGTGAAACTCGGCGGTGGCAGCTCGCCACCGCGATCGTCGCAGCGCTGGGTGTGTTCGTCGCCCTGATCGCGGGTTCGTCGCTGCGGCCCCAGTTCGCCGCGGCGACCCTGCCGGAGCCGGCCGCCTGGTCCGGCGCCACCCCGGGGGCCGGCGCGCACGCGCTCCCGCGGGGCCGCGACGCGGCCGTCGCCCGCCCGGCGCTGGCCGCGGCGCAGTCGCCGGCGCCGGCCAACAACACCACCAAGAAGCCGTTCCACAGCATGTGGATGACGAAGGAACGGCCCCAGTCCTGGAACCGTTGGTCAGCCCACTCGGCCCTGTCGCCGGCGCCGACGATGTTCGGCCCGGCGCGGGTCCCGCCCGACGACACCCAATCCCGTTCTCCCGCAACCATTCCCGCCGACCGAGATACCTTGACCCGGCTCTGCATCGCCCGCGTCTGATCGCCGCACGCCGCGCATTCGCGCGAAAGGGCTTGTCACCCCCGTGCCTATCTCGTGAAGGACGCCCCCATGTTTTCGAGCACCAACCACACCGCCCTCCCCCGGCGGAGGCTGTGATGGATTTCGCGACGCTCCCACCGGAGATCAACTCCGGGCTGATGTATTCGGGTCCCGGCGCGGGATCCATGGTCGCGGCCGCCGCGGCGTGGGACAAACTCGCCGCGTGGCTGTGCACCGCGGCGGCCGACTACCGGGCGGTGACCGCGAAGCTGGTGGCGCAATGGGAGGGCACGCCCTCGGCGCTGCGCGACGCCGCCGCGCTCTACACCGACTGGCTGGACGCCAACGCCGCACGAAGCCAGGAGGCGGCCGTCCAGCTCGGTGCGGCGGCCGGGGCGCACGAGGCGGCGTTCGCGGCGACGGTGCCCCCACCGGCGATCGCCGGCAACCGCACGCGCCGCACGGCGCTGGTGTCGGCGAACTGTCTGGGCCAGCACAGCGCGGCGATCGCGGACGTCGACACCGAATACGACGCCATGTGGGCGCGCAATGCCGGTGCCATGTACGCCTACGCCTGCGCCGCCGCCAACGCGGTGACGATGACCCCGTTCGCCCCGCCGCCCGCCGATGCCGGTGCACCCGCAGACACCTGGCCGTTGAAGGCGGCGCCCGAGGTCGTATCGGCCGCCCGCCAAGTGATGTCGGCCATTCCGGGTGCCCTCAAGCACCTGTCGTCGGCAACGCAGACCACGTTCGAGGCGTCCCTTGCCTCGGTGACACCGTCGCTGTCGAAGCTCAATTCGCTGACCGCGCCGTCGGATTTCGCGATCGGCCACCTGAATTCGATGAACAAGGCGGCGGCGCTGCGAACACTTTTCCCCAAACCGGCCGCCGCCAACGGGGTCAGCGCGCGCCTCGGCCGCGCGATATCGCTCGGCGCGCTGTCGGTGCCGCGCACCTGGGCCACGGCCGCACCCGACGCCCAGGCGTTGCGCGGGGACCGGGCGAACACGCGCGCGTGGTCACGGCCGGTGCGGCATCCGGCCGGTGAATACGGCGGCTAGAGCGGGGTCACGTAGGCCGAGCTGATGCCGCCGTCGACCAGGAACGTCGACGCCGTGATGAACGACGCGTCGTCGCTCGCCAAAAACGCGACCGCGGCAGCGATTTCGCCGGGGTCGGCGAAGCGGCCCACCGGCACGTGCACCAGCCGGCGGGCGGCCCGTTCGGGGTCCGTGGCGAAAAGCTCTTGCAGCAGTGGGGTGTTGACCGGCCCCGGGCACAGGGCGTTCACCCGGATGCCCTGCCGGGCGAACTGCACCCCCAGTTCCCGCGACATGGCCAGCACGCCGCCCTTGGAGGCGGTGTAGGAGATTTGCGACGTCGCCGACCCCAGGACGGCGACGAACGACGCAGTGTTGATGATCGAGCCCCGCCGCGCGGGAACCATGTGCCGCAACGCCGCCCGGCAGCAGAGGTACACCGACTTCAGGTTGACGTCCTGGACGCGTTGCCAGGCGGGCAGTTCGGTGTTCTCGATGAGGTCGTCGTCGGGCGGCGAGATGCCGGCGTTGTTGAACGCGATGTCGACGCGGCCGTAGGCCTGGGCCGCGGTATCGAACAGCGCGTTGACCGCGTCCTCGTCGGCGACGTCGGTGGGCACGAACAGGCCGGACAGCTCGTCGGCCGCGGCGGCGCCCGCGTCGCCGTCGACGTCGGCGACCACGATGGTGGCGCCTTCGGCGCGCATGCGCCGCGCCGACGCCAACCCGATGCCGCCGCCGGCGCCGGTGACGACGGCGACCCGGCCCGCCAACCGTTGGGTGAGATCGACCGCCACCACCTAATCCTCTCCGATCGCGATGAAGACGTTCTTGGTCTCGGTGAATCCCAACGGCGCGTCCGGGCCCAGCTCGCGGCCCAGGCCCGACTGCTTGAACCCGCCGAACGGGGTGTTGTACCGGACCGAAGAGTGCGAATTCACCGACAGATTGCCGGATTCGACCGCGCGAGACACGCGCAGGGCACGCGACAGATCGTTCGTCCAGATCGATCCGGACAGGCCGTAGGCGGTGTCGTTGGCCAGCGCGACGGCGTCCTGCTCGTCGTCGAAGGCCAGCACGGTGACCACCGGGCCGAAGATCTCCTCGGTGACGCTGCGGTCGGTGCGCTGCGGGGTCAGAACCGTTGGCGGGAACCAGAATCCGCGCCCGCTCGGCGCGGTGCCGCGAAACGCGACCGGCGCGCCGTCGGGCACGTAGGAGGCCACCTTGGCGCGGTGCGCGGCCGACACCAGCGGGCCCATCTCGGTGTCCCGGGACGCGGGATCGCCGACGACGACGCCCTTGACCGCGGGTTCGAGCAGCTCCATGAAGCGGTCATACACGCTGCGCTGCACCAGGATCCGGCTGCGGGCGCAGCAGTCCTGCCCGGCATTGTCGAAGACGCCGGCCGGCGCGGTGGCGGCGGCCCGCTCCAGATCGCAGTCGGCAAACACGATGTTGGCGCTCTTGCCGCCCAGCTCCAGGGTCACCCGCTTCACCCGGGCGGCCGCGCCGGCCAGCACCCTTTTGCCGACTTCGGTCGAGCCGGTGAACACGATCTTGGCAACATCGGGATGCGTGACGAACCGCTCCCCGACCACCGCGCCCGGCCCGGGCAACACCTGGAGCAGGCCTTCGTCCAGGCCGGCCTCCGCCGCCAGCTCGCCGAGCCGGATCGTGGTCAGCGGCGTCGCCTCGGCGGGCTTGATCAGCACGGCGTTGCCGGCGGCCAGGGCCGGCGCGAAGCCCCAGGAGGCGATGGGCATCGGGAAGTTCCACGGGGTGATCACCCCGACCACACCCAGCGGCTCGTTGAAGGTGACGTCGAGGCCGCCGGCCACCGGAATTTGCTTGCCGGACAATCGTTCCGGGCTGGCGGCGTAGTAGGTCAGCACGTCGCGGACGTGGCCTGCCTCCCACTCGGCCGAGGCGACGGGATGCCCCGCGTTGGCGACCTCGAGGGCCGCCAGCTCGTCGACATGGGTGTCGACGGCGGCGGCGAAAGCCCTTAGGCCGGCCGCCCGTTCGGCCGGTGACCGCCGCGCCCACCGCCGCTGCGCCGCCCGGGCCCGGGCCACCGCGTCGTCGACGGCCGCGGCGTCGACGTGCTCGACCGAGCGCAGCACTTCCTCGGTCGCCGGGTTGATCAGTTGGGTGGCGCTCATGTCAGCGCCCCGCATACGACCGGGCCGCGTCCACGATCGCGGCGAACAACCGCAGATCCTCCAGGGACTGTTCCGGATGCCATTGCACGGCAAGCACAAACCGGTCCCCGGGGAGCTCCAGGGCCTCGACGACGCCGTCGGCATCGGTCGCGCTGACCACCAGTCCGTCCCCGACCCGGTCGATGGCCTGGTGGTGATAGCACGGGGCGTCGGCGGTCTCCCCCACCAGCGCGGCCAGCCGGGTGCCCGCCACGGTGCGCACCGGCAACCGGGTGAACACCCCGTCGCCGGCGCGGTGCCCGCAGTGGCCAAGCACGTCGGGCAGGTGCTGGTGCAGCGTGCCGCCGAGCGCGACGTTGAGCACCTGTGCGCCGCGGCAGATCCCGAGCACCGGCAGCCCCCGGTCCAGCGCGCCGCGCAGCAGCGCGAACTCCCAGGCGTCGCGGTCGGTGCGGGGTTCGTCGGTCGCCGGATGCGGTTGCTGGCCGTAGCTGGCGGGGTCGAGGTCATAGCCGCCGGTGATCACCAGCGCGTGCAGGCCGTCGAGCACCGCGCCGACGATCTCGGCGTCCACGGGTTGCGGGGGCAGCAGCACGGCGATCCCGCCGGCCTGGATGACGCCCTCGAAGTAGTCGGTCGGCAGGTATCCGGCCGGGATGTCCCAGATTCCGGTCTGCACCCGCTCCAGGTACGTGGTCAGGCCCACCACCGGGCGGCTTGGTGCCCGTGGCGATCGCAAGCGCGGCGCAGCCGGGCGCAGCGGGTCGCCACCATCCAGCTCAGAGCCGTTCAAAACCACGCGTCCTTTCCCAGTCGGTGACCGCCGCATTGAAGGCCGCCAGCTCCACGCGGGCGTTGTTCAGGTAGTGGGCGACCACGTCGTCGCCGAACACCTCCCGCGCGAGGGTCGAGCGCTCGAAGGCCGAGGCCGCCTCGGCCAGGGTGGCGGGCAGCCGCTCGACGCCGGGGGCGTGATAGGCGTTCCCCGCGTAGGGCTCCGGTGGCTCGAGGCCCCGTTCGATACCGTACAGCCCGCCGGCGACGATCGCCGCCACCGCCAGATACGGGTTGACGTCGCCGCCGGGCACCCGGCACTCGACCCGGGTGTTGGGCCCGTGGCCGACCACCCGCAGCGCGCAGGTGCGGTTGTCCAGCCCCCAGGCCAGCGCGGTGGGCGCGAAGCTGCCGTCGGCGAATCGCTTGTAGGAGTTGATGTTCGGCGCATAGAACAGGGTGAAGTCGCGCAGGGTGACCAGCAGGCCGGCCAGGAAGCTGCCGAATGTCGACGACATGCCGTGCGGGTGCCCGGGGTCGGCGAACACCGCGCCACCCTGCGGGTCGCGCAGCGAGAGGTGTACGTGGCAGCTGTTGCCTTCTCGCTCATCGTATTTCGCCATGAATGTCAGGCTTTTGCCGTGCTGATCGGCGATCTCCTTGGCCCCGTTCTTGTAGATGACGTGGTTGTCGCAGGTGACCAGCGCCTCGTCGTAGCGGAATCCGATCTCCTGCTGCCCCCTGTTGCATTCGCCTTTGACGGCCTCGAATTGCAGTCCCGCGCCGGCCATCCCGCGCCGGATGTCACGCAGCAGCGGCTCCATGCGCGACGACGCCGCGATCGCATAGTCGATGTTGTAGTCGCTGGCCGGGGTCAGCCCGCGGTATCCGCTGGCCCACGCCTGGCGATACGGCTCGTCGAACACCATGAATTCCAGCTCGGTCGCGGCGTCGGCGATCAGGCCGCGCCGGGCCAGCCGGTCGAGCTGGCGGCGCAGGATGGCCCGCGGCGACACGGCGACCGGGCTGCCGTCGGCCCAGCCCACGTCGGCGATCACCAACGCGGTCCCGGGCAGCCAGGGAATGCGCCGCAGGGTGGACAGGTCAGGCGTCAGCACCGTGTCGCCGTATCCGGTGTCCCAGCTCGACATCGCGTAGCCACCGACGGTGTTCATGTCGACGTCGACCGCCAGCAGATAGCCGCAGCACTCGGCGCCGTGGGCGGCCACCTCGTCGACGAACAGGTGCGCGTCCACCCGCTTGCCGACCAGGCGTCCCTGCATGTCGGCGAACGCCACGATGACCGTGTCCACCGCGCCGCCGGCCACCAGTTGCTGCAGGGCGGTCAGCGAGAGCATCGCGGCGTTCGGGTCGGTCACGGCGTCATCTTCGGAGGCCATGACCGCTAGTCAACCAGGCGCTACCAGGTGCTGGTGCGCAAAATGATCTCGGCGGCCAATTGCGCCGTCGACTCCTGCACGGTGCGCCGTCCCAGGTGCACCACCCGGTAGTCGGCGTAGACGTATTGCTGGCTGGCCTGGGCCACCGACCGGGCGGCCGGCGAGCTGACCAAGACGGTGGTGCCGATCTCGACCGGCGGGCAATGTCCGTCGCGGATGGCGCCGTCGCGGTCGCCGGCGCGCGGATGCCCGCGATCGATCACCACCAGTCCCACGAACCGGCCCAGCCGGGTCGCCGTCAGTTCCCAGGCGAGGTCGCCGCCGGCGCGGTCGCCCATGACGACGGCCCAGCCGATTCCCAGCGCGTCGAGAATGCCGATCACCGACTTGGGGGTCAGCCGCGGGTCGAAGCCGACAACGACCGTCCGCAGCGATGCGGTGTGCAGGCGCTCGCAGACCGCGTCATACGCGGCGGGGGCGCGCTCCTCGTCGCCCAATATGACGACGACGACGCCCGTCTCCGGTCCGGCCACAACGACCGGGACCGGGAACCCCTCCAGGGTGGTCATCATCGAGGACACCCAAGCACGCTACAGCCAAACGGCATGGGTGCGCGACGATTCTGGGGCATGTGATACAGGGACACAGTTTCCACCGGCATCGTATGACGGCGTTACGGCCACGGCGTCAACAGCGATGTTCACTTCGCGACGTCGACGAAAGTCCTACGGGCGCAACCGACTTACGAGACAGGGCCGCGTCGGTGGCGGCCCGTGCAGCAGCCCGAGGACGGCGTCGACGTCGAGGTGGGCGGCCAGCAGGTCGGCGGCGAGATCGAGTTGGGCGTCGCGTCGCGCCGCGACGTTGGTGCCGTCGTCGACGACGAAGCCGCGCCGGCCGGCGGCGTCGGCGACCCGGGTGAGCCAGGCGCGCCGGAAGTCGTCGTTGTCGAGCAGGCCGTGCCAATGCGTCCCAAAGACCGCGCCGCGCACCACACCTTGCGGTCGCGGCTCGGCGCCCGCGTCGAACCACGTTTGCTCGGCGCAGCGGGCGATCCGCCCGTGGTGGATCTCGTATCCGCTCAAGGGACCGTCGATCCCACGTTGCCAGCGGCGCAAGGTCTTGGCCGGATCGAAGGCGATGTCGGCGTCCAGCAGGCCCAGCCCCGGCACGTCGCCCGCCCCGGACTCCACCGGGTCGTCGATGCGACGGCACAGCATCTGAAATCCCCCGCAGATCCCCAGCACCGGCTTGCCGGCCCGCGCGTGCGCCACGATCGCCTCGGCCAGGCCGCGCTCGCACAGCCAGGACAGGTCGGCGACGGTGGCCTTGCTGCCGGGGATGACGACCAGGTCGGCGTCGGCCGCGTCGGCGGGGTCGGCGACCCAGCGCACCAACACCCCCGGTTCGCACGCCAGCGCCTCGACGTCGGTGGAGTTGGAAATCCGGGGCAGCCGGACCGCCGCCACCCGCAACCACTCGTCACCGCGCGGCGGGACGGGCGCGCCGATGACGCGGTGCGCGACCACCGACAGCGAGTCCTCGGCGTCCAGCCACAGCTCGTCGGCGTACGGCAGCACCCCGAAGGTGGGCCGGCCCGTCATGGCCTGCAGCTGGCGCAATCCCGGCTCCAGCAGCGCGGGATCGCCCCGGAATTTGTTGACGATGTAACCGGAGATCAGCGCCTGGTCGTCGGGCTCGAGCACCGCGACCGTCCCGAACAGGTGCGCGAGCAGGCCGCCGCGGTCGATGTCACCGACCAGGACCACCGGCAGGTTGGCCGCCCTCGCCAATCCCATGTTGGCCAAATCCGTGGCGCGCAGGTTGATTTCGGCCGGAGAGCCCGCACCCTCGCAGATCACCGCGTCGAATTCGTCGCGCAGGCACGTCAATTCGTCGAGCACGACGGCGGCGAGCCGATCGCGGTGCCGCACATAGCTTTTCGCGCTGACCGAGTCGGCGACCCGGCCCTTGATCACGAGCTGCGAGGTGCGGTCGCTGCCCGGTTTGAGCAGGATCGGGTTGAACCGCACGCTGGGTTCCAGACCGGCCGCGCGGGCCTGAATCGCCTGGGCGCGGCCGATTTCGCCGCCTTCGACGGTGACCACGGAATTGTTGGACATGTTCTGCGCCTTGAACGGGGCGACCCGAATTCCGCGGCGGGCCAGTAGCCGGCACAGGGCGGCGACCACCACCGATTTGCCGGCGTCGGAGCTGGTGCCGGCGACCAGCAGCGCCCCGCTCACCTCGTTGTGGCGAGCAGTGAGAGCCTCACGGCAGCGTGAGGATTTCGGCGCCGGTGTCGGTGACCAGCAGGGTGTGCTCGAACTGCGCGGTCCACTTGCGGTCCTTGGTGACCACCGTCCAGCCGTCGTCCCAGATCTCGTAGTCCAGGCCGCCGAGGTTGATCATCGGCTCGATGGTGAACGTCATGCCCGGCTGCATGATCGTCGACACGGACGGCTGGTCGTAGTGCAGGACGACCAGGCCGTTGTGAAACGTGGTGCCGATACCGTGACCGGTGAAATCGCGAACCACGTTGTAGCCGAACCGATTCGCGTACGACTCGATGACGCGGCCGACGACCGACAGGGCACGCCCGGGCTTGACGGCGTTGATGGCGCGCATCGTCGCCTCCCGGGTTCGCTCCACCAGCAGCCGGTGCTCTTCCGAGACGTCGCCGGCCAGGAACGTGGCGTTGGTGTCGCCGTGCACCCCGTCGATGTAGGCGGTGACGTCGATGTTGACGATGTCGCCGTCGGCGATCACCGTCGAGTCGGGGATGCCGTGGCAGATGACCTCGTTGAGCGACGTGCAGCACGACTTCGGAAAGCCCTTGTAGCCCAGCGTCGACGGGTAGGCGCCGTGATCGACCATGTATTCGTGGGCGATCCGGTCCAGCTCGTCGGTGGTCACGCCCGGCGCGACCGCCTTGCCCGCCTCCACCAGCGCGCGCGCCGCGATGCGGCCGGCGACCCGCATCTTCTCGATCACCTCGGGCGTCTGCACCCACGGCTCGCTGCCCTCCTGGACCGTCGGCTTCCAGGCGTACTCGGGGCGCGGGATGCTGCCGGGCACCGGCAGAGTCGGGGACAACTCTCCGGGGGAAAGCGCGGTGCGAGCGGGCATGCGACCAGCTTAACCGGGCCCCCGGGCCGATCAGAGTCGCTGGCGGCGCAGCAGCGAGCGGCGCGGGCCCCGGATGATCACCGAGCCGCACACCACCCGCCCGGTCAGCACGACGTGCGGCCTGCCCTCGCCGGGCGGGTCTTTGCGGCGATCGCTGGCGCTGCCGACGTAGACCTCGACGTCGTCGATCGACGCGCTGGCGCCATCGGGCAATCGGATCTCCACCGAGCCGAACCGCATGTCCAGTTCGATGACCACCACCGGCCCGGCGAACCGGGCCTTGGTGAGGTCGAGTTCCACCGACCCCAGCCGGCGCACCAGCGCCAGGCGGGTGGGCACCGTCCATTCGCCGTGCCGCTTGAGCGAGCCCGCCCAGCCGCGCAGTTCCACCCGGTCGGCCGCCGAGGTGACGATGGCCCCCGGCCCCGGCAGATCACCGACCAGACCGTCCAGCTCGCCGCGCGTGCGCGCGTAGGACACCTGCGACGAGCGCTGCTCGAACTCGTCGATGTCGATCAGCCCGAGCGCGACCGCGTTGTGCAGCCGCCGCATCGTGCCGTTGCGGTCGGCGTCGGAGACGCGCAACGCCACCATGTCGCCGCCGGTATCGGTCATGCTCGCAATTTACCGTCGATGCGGCCCGAGCGGTCTGGGCGCTAGGCCAGAAAGTCCGGCGGCAGCGACTCGAGCATCACCTTGGTCATCCGGACGGCGTACTCCGAGCTGCCACCCCCGACGATCAGCGCGGCGAACGCGAGATCGCCGCGGTAGCCGGCGAACCAGGAATGCGACCCGCCGGGGAACTCGGCCTCACCGGTCTTCCCGTACACCTCGCCGCAGCCGGCGATCTCCTTGGCGGTCCCGTTGGTCACCACCAGCCGCATCATGGGCCGCAACGCGTCCACCATCTTCGGGCTGATCGGCGTGGTGTCGCCCTGGACGGCCGTCTGGCGGCCCGCGATCAGTTGCGGCACGGGCGTCTTGCCGGCGGCGACCGTCGCCGCCACCAGGGCCATGCCGAACGGACTGGCCAGCACCTTGCCCTGGCCGAAGCCGTCCTCGGTGCGCTCGGCGAGGTCCACCGTCGGCGGCACCGAGCCGGTCACCGTGGTGATGCCGTCGATCTGATAGTCCAGCCCGATCCCGTAGCGGGAGGCCGCCTGGGTCAGGCCGCGCGGGGGCATCTTGCTGCTGAGCTCGGCGAAGGTGGTGTTGCACGAGCTGGCGAACGCCCGCGACATCGGCACCACCCCGAGGTCGAAGCCCCCGTAGTTGGGGACGGTGCGGTGCCCGATGTCGAGATGGCCCGGGCAGCCCAGCATGGTGTTGGGGGTGGCCATGTCGCGTTCGACCGCCGCGCCGGCGGTGACCATCTTGAACGTCGACCCGGGCGGGAACAGCCCGGTGGTGGCCGGTAGGCCGTCGGCGTCGGCGCCCGCGTTCTGGGCGATCGCGAGGATCTCTCCGGTCGACGGCTTGATCACCACGATCATCGCCTTGCCGCCGCGGGTGTCCACGGCATGCTGGGCGGCGTTTTGCACGGCCCGGTCCATGGTGAGCGACACCGACGGGGCCGGTGACCCCTCGACCTCGTGCAGCACTTCGACCTCGACGCCGTTCTGGTTGACGCTCACCACCCGCCAGCCGGCCTCGCCGTCGAGCTGGTCCTCGACGGCCTTCTTCACCGCGGAGACGACCGCGGGCGCGAAATGCGGGTCGGTGGGCAACATTTCGGGCTGGGGCGTGACCACGATGCCGGGCAGCCGGCCGATCGCCGGGAACACCTTGTCGTTGTCGTCGGGGTGCAGCGTGACGCCCAGGTCGACCGGGTGGGGCGTCGAGCTGGCCTGCTCGGCGAGCAGCTGCGGGTCATTGAGCGCATCGTTGAAGGGGTGCAGCACGTCGACCACCGCGCGCGCCGCGCCGAACAGCGCGGGCCCGGCCTGGGTGGCGTCCAGCGTGTAGTGGTACAGGTAGCCCGGCACCAACACGTCGCTGCCGCCGAGTTCGTTGACCGAGGCGCGGCGCGGCCGATCCGCGCGCAGCGCGAACGTCTGGTGCTCACCCAATTTGGCGTGCAGCGCGGTGGTGGTCCAGCGCACCCGCCAGCGACCCTCGTCGCGTGCCATCCTCAGCTGCCCGTCGTAGCTCCAGACGCGGTTTTTGGGCAGGTGCCAGGCGAAGCGATAGCCGACCGTGCCGGTGTCCTCGGCGTACTTGGCGTTGAGGACCTGCGCGTCGAGGTGGGTCGCCTGCAGGCCGGACCAGGCCGCGTTGAGCGCTTCGCGGGCGTCGTTGGGGCTGTCGCTGAGCTGTGCGGCCGTCGCGGTGTCGCCGACGGCCAGGGCGCGGAAGAACTGCTCCGCGACCGGGCCGGGGCCGTCGGGCCGCGGCGTGCACCCGGACAGCGCGACGACCGCGACGAGCAGCAGACCTGAAACGGATGAGGCCGCTGTTGTTCTAGTTACCATCGGTGCTGATGTTATGAGCTGCGGCCTGAACCGCGGCGCCGCCACACCGAGACCGAACCGTTATGCGTGGTCGCGGTAGCTCGCCCCGACGCCGCGGGGCCCGGGCAGCCGGGCGTTCGCCGGCCCGCGCCCTCCAGCCGGGAGCGCATCTAGTCGAGGAGCACCGTCGCGAAGGTGCCGATCTCGGCGAAGCCCACCCGGGCGTAGGCCGCGCGCGCCACCGCGTTGAAGTCGTTGACGTAGAGGCTGGCGGTCCGCCCGCTGCCGACGATCACCGCGGCGACCGTGGCGGTGCCGGCGGTGCCCAATCCCAGGCCGCGCCACTCCGGGTGCACCCACACCCCCTGGATTTGCCCCACCCCCGGCGACTGCGAGCCCACCTCGGCCTTGAAGACGACCTGGCCGTGCTCGAACCGCGCCCAGGCGCGGCCGGCCGTGATGAGGCTGGCCACGCGTCGCCGGTAGCCGCGACCGCCATCCCCGATCCGCGGGTCGACGCCCACCTCGCCGATGAACATGTCGACGGCCGCCACCAGGTAGGCGTCCAGCTCCTCGGGCCGGACCTGGCGCACCGCGGTGTCGATCTCGCAGCTCGGGTGGGTGGACAACGCCAGCAGCGGCTGGCGGTCGCGCACGTCGCGGGCCGGTCCCCACGCCGCCTCGAGGCGCTCCCACATCGGCATCACCAGGCCGGCCCTGCCGACCAGCGAGGAGCAGCGCCGCGTCCCGCGCATGGCCTCGTCGGCGAATGCGCTCAGGTCGGCCGGCGTGCCGCGCAGCGGGATCAGGTTGGCGCCGGCGAAGCACAGCGATTCGTCGGCGCCCCGCAGCGTCCACAGTTCCCCACCAATGGAATTGGGGTCGATGCCGTGGTCCGCCACGCGGGCCGCGACCATGCACGACGCGACGGGATCGTCCTCGAGCACCCGCCACACCGCGGCCGCATCACGCACCACGGACACCCGTCGCTCGCCAACTAGGCGGAAGAGGGGCGGAGCCGACATGTGGCGAACTCTCTGTGGTGCGAACTCAGGGCTGGGGCGCTGGCCTTTATCAGCTTACGGTCACAACCGGCGAACCGCTCGATGTTGTGTCCGGTCCGTGACCGCCGCCCATTTCGGCGGCGATGCGCATCGCCTCCTCGATCAACGTCTCGACGATCTGCGCTTCGGGCACGGTCTTGATCACCTCGCCGCGAACGAAGATCTGCCCCTTGCCATTTCCCGATGCGACACCGAGGTCGGCCTCGCGGGCCTCCCCCGGGCCGTTGACGACGCAGCCCATCACGGCGACGCGCAGCGGGACGTCGAGGCCGTCGAGGCCCGCCGAGACGGCGTTGGCCAGGGTGTAGACGTCGACCTGCGCGCGACCGCACGACGGGCAGGACACGATCTCGAGCCCGCGCGGGCGCAGGTTCAGCGACTCGAGGATCTGGATGCCGACCTTGACCTCTTCGACCGGCGGCGCCGACAGCGACACCCGGATGGTGTCGCCGATCCCGCGCGACAGCAGGGCGCCGAAGGCGACGGCCGACTTGATGGTGCCCTGGAAGGCGGGGCCGGCCTCGGTGACGCCGAGGTGCAACGGATAGTCGCACCGCTCGGCCAGTTGCTCGTAGGCGGCGACCATCACCACGGGGTCGTTGTGCTTGACGCTGATCTTGATGTCGCCGAAGCCGTGTTCCTCGAACAGCGAGGCCTCCCACAGCGCGGACTCGACCAGCGCCTCGGGGGTGGCCTTGCCGTACTTCTCCAGGAACCGCTTGTCCAGCGAGCCCGCGTTGACGCCGATGCGGATCGGGATGCCGGCCGCCCCGGCTGCCTTGGCGACCTCGCCGACGCGGCCGTCGAATTCCTTGATGTTGCCCGGGTTCACCCGCACCGCGGCGCATCCGGCGTCGATGGCGGCGAAGATGTACTTCGGCTGGAAGTGGATGTCGGCGATCACCGGGATCTGGCTGTGCCGGGCGATCTCGGCCAGCGCGTCGGCGTCCTCCTGACGCGGGCAGGCCACGCGGACGATGTCACAGCCGGCGGCGGTCAGCTCGGCGATCTGCTGCAGCGTGGTGTTGACGTCATGCGTCTTGGTGGTGCACATCGACTGCACCGAAATCGGGTGGTCGCTGCCGACCCCGACGTCGCGGACCATCAGTTGGCGCGTGCGACGCCGGGGTGCAAGCGTGGGCGCCGGAGCGTCCGGCATGCCCAGGCCAATGGTCATTTGCGCCGCTCCTCCTCATCGCTTCGCTCTGCATCGTCGCCAGCGCGGCTCACTGTTGATTCCTTCGGTTTGGTTATCGGACCCGCGCGTGTCACTGGAAGAGCCTGATCGGGTTGACCAGGTCGGCGGTCACGGTCAGCAGCATGTAGCCGACCACGAACACCAGCACGACGTACGTCGCGGGCATGAGTTTGAGGTAGTTCACCGGCGCGGCCGCGACCATGCCTCGGGCCGACCGGATCAGGTTGCGGACCTTTTCGAACATGGCGATGGCGATGTGCCCGCCGTCGAAGGGCAGCAGCGGCACCAGGTTGATCGCGCCCAGGATGAGGTTCAGCTGGGCCAGGAAGAACCAGAACGCCACCCACAGTCCGTGGTCGACGGTGTCGCCGCCGATGATGCTGGCTCCCACCACGCTCATCGGCGTCTGCGGGTCGCGCTGGCCGCCGCCGATGGCGTGCACCAGCGCCCCCACTTTGGTGGGAATCGTGACGAGCGCCTTGCCCACCTCGACGGTCAGGTCACCGGCGAAGGCGAGACTGCCCGGGATCGCGGACAGCACCCCGTAGTGCGTCGGGCCGGTCCGGACGGCGCCGACGCCGATGGCGCCGACGGTCGAGGCTTGCGGTTGAGCGCCCTGCCCGTCGGGCCCGTTGGTGAGGTAGCGCTGCGTGGGCGTGACGTTGACATAGGTGGTGATGGCGGTGCCGTCCCGCTCGGCGACGATCGGGGTGTTGCCGTGCACCTTGCGGATGGCCGCGGCCATCTCCTCGAAGGTGGACACCGGGGTGTCGCCCACCTTGACGATGACGTCGCCGGGGCGGATTCCGGCGAGTGCCGCCGGCCCGGGCCCGGTGCAGTCCGCGATCTTGCCGGGAGCCACTTCCGGTGCCACACAAGCGGTTTCACCGACCACCGCCTTGGTCGGGGGGTGCAGGTCCGGCAGACCCCAGACCAGCGCGATGCCGTAGAGCAGCACCAGGCAGATGACGAAGTTCGCGGCGGGCCCGGCGAAGAGCACCGCGACCCGCTTCCAGACCGCCTGCCTGTACATGGCGCGGTCGGTCTCGTCGGGCGCCAGCTCCTCCACCGAGGTCATGCCGGCGATGTCGCAGAAGCCGCCCAGCGGCACGGCCTTGAGGCCGTATTCGGTTTCACCGCGCCGGGTCGACCACAGCGTGGGGCCGAAACCGACGAAATAGCGGCGCACCTTCATGCCGGTGGCGCGCGCAACCCACATATGGCCGCACTCGTGCAGGGCCACCGAGATCAGGATGGCCAGTGCGAACAGCACAATGCCGATGACGAACATCATTAGGCTGCGAGGACCTTTCTCACACCGCTCCGGAGGCTTTGACCGACAATTTGGCGGGCTGCGCTTGTGCGACGGCACGCTGCGCCCGCTCCCGTGCCCAGCGCTGCGCGTCGAGTACCTCATCCACGTTAGCCGGTGATACGGCCCATTGGTCGGCGGCGTGCAGCACGTCGGCGATGGTTTTGACGATGGCACCGAACCCGATGCGGCCCGCCAGGAACGCCTCGGCCGCCTCCTCGTTGGCGGCGTTGTAGACGGCGGTCATGCAGCCGCCGGTCTGCCCGGCGTGGCGGGCCAACTCGACGGCGGGGAAGACATCGCTGTCCAGCGGCTCGAATTCCCAGCTAGACGCCGTGCTGAAGTCGCAGCAGGCGGCCGCCCCCGGCACCCGGTGCGGCCAGCCCAGGGCCAGCGAAATCGGCAGCTTCATGTCTGGCGGGCTGGCCTGGGCGATGGTCGAGCCGTCGACGAAGGTGACCATCGAATGAACGATCGACTGGGGGTGCACCACCACGTCGATGCGGTCGTAGGGAACGCCGAACAGCAGGTGGGTTTCGATGAGCTCCAGCCCCTTGTTGACCAGCGAGGCCGAGTTCAGCGTGTTCATCGGGCCCATCGACCACGTCGGGTGGGCGCCGGCCTGCTCGGGGGTGACGTCCTCGAGCTGGGCGGCGGTCCAGCCGCGGAAGGGGCCGCCGGAGGCGGTCAGCACCAGCTTGGCGACCTCATCGGGGGCTCCGCCGCGCAGGCATTGGGCCAGCGCGGAGTGTTCGGAGTCGACCGGCACGATCTGTCCGGGCCCGGCGGCCTTGAGCACCAGCGGGCCGCCGGCGATCAGCGATTCCTTGTTGGCCAGCGCCAGCCGGGCGCCCGACTCCAGCGCGGCCAGCGTGGGCCGCAGGCCCAGCGCCCCCACCAGCGCGTTGAGGACGACGTCGGCTTCGGTCTCCTGAACCAACCGGGTCACCGCGTCGGGCCCGGAAAACGGGATGTCGCCGGCCCGCTGCGCCGCGCGTTCGTCCGCGACCGCGACGTTGGTCACACCGGTGGCGGCGCGCTGGCGCAACAGCGTGTCCAGGTTCGCGCCGCCCGCGGCCAGGCCGACCACTTCGAAGCGGTCCGGATTGGCCGCGATGACGTCCAGCGCCTGCGTGCCGATCGAGCCGGTGCTGCCCAGCACCAGCACGCGCAGGCGGCCCGGGGTTTGCCCGTCGGTCGTCGGGTTGGTCACCCATTCATTGTGCCGCCCGGCACCGACGCGGGCCACGATGCGCCCGTCCGCCCGGCCGGCGGTTGTGCCAGAATCTGGGTTCAGCAAGCCGATCCGATCCGAAAGGGATTCGCCGTGGCCAGTACCGAGGTCGAACACTTCACCGGCGTCGACTCCGTCGAGGTGCCGTCGGCGGCGTGGGGTTGGAGCCGGATCAATCACCGGACCTGGCACATCGTCGGCCTGTGCATCTTCGGGCTGTTGCTGGCGATGCTGCGCGGCAACCACGTCGGCCACATCGAGGACTGGTTCCTGATCGGCTTCGCGACCCTGGTTCTGGTCGCCCTGATCCGCGACCTGTGGGGCCGCCGGCGCGGCTGGATCCGCTAACCCGTCGAAGGTCGAGCCCGCTAACCCGTCGAAGGTCGAGCCCGCTAACCCGTCGAACGTCGACTCGTGCAGCAAAATCGCGGTGTTGTGCCACAACGAGTCCACGTTGGGCGCTGAGAGCGGGCCGCCGCCGCTCCCAGCGCGCTACCTGTTTTCGGCGGCCAGCTGCCCGCACGCGGCGCTGATCTCGCGGCCGCGCGTGTCGCGCACAGTGCAGGAGACGCCCTTGGCGCGTACGCGCCGCACGAATTCGCGCTCGACCGCCTTCGGGCTCGCATCCCACTCGCTGCCCGGCGTCGGGTTGAGGGGGATCAGGTTCACGTGCACCAACGGCCCCAGCGCGCGGTGCAGCCGCTGCCCCAGCAGATCCGCCCGCCACGGCTGGTCGTTGACGTCGCGGATCAACGCGTACTCCACCGACACCCGTCGGCCGGTGACGTCGGCGTAATAGCGTGCGGCGTCAAGCGCCTCGGCGATCTTCCACCGATTGTTGACCGGCACCAGCGTGTCGCGCAGGTCGTCGTCGGGCGCGTGCAGCGACAGCGCCAGCGTCACCGCGAGGGCTTCGTCGGCGAGTTTGCGGATCGCGGGCGCCAGGCCGACCGTCGACACCGTCACCGACCGGGCCGAAATCCCGAAGCCGTGGGGTGGCGCGGCGATGATGCGCCGCACGGCGGCCACCACCCGGGCGTAGTTGGCCAACGGCTCCCCCATGCCCATGAAGACGACGTTGGACAGCCGATCACCGAAGTCGTCGCGAAGCGCGGCGGCGCCGGCGCGCACCTGCTCGAGGATCTCGGCCGTCGACAGGTTGCGGCTCAACCCGCCCTGACCCGTCGCGCAGAACGGACACGCCATGCCGCAGCCGGCCTGCGACGAGATGCACACCGTGTTGCGTTGCGGATAGCGCATCAGCACCGACTCCACCGTGACCCCATCGAGGGCCCGCCACAACGTCTTTCGCGTCTGGCCGGCATCACAGGCGACCTCGGAGGCCGCCGTCAGCAGGATCGGGAACATCGTGTCGGCGATCGCGTCGCGCAGGCCCGCCGGAAGGTCGGTCATCTGCCGCGGGTCGGCGATCAGCCGGCCGTAGTACTGATGCGCCAACTGCTTGGCGCGAAACGCGGGCAGGCCCAGCTCGGCGACGGCCGACGCGCGGCCGTCCGCGTCGAGATCGGCCAGGTGCCGCGGCGGCTTGCCGGGACGCGGCTCGGAGAACACCAACTGTTGAACCATGACCTGTCCAGTATCCGGCACGCCGCGGCCGGCCTACGGAACGAGTGTCAACACCGTCCAGGCCGCGACCGCCGACGGCAGGACGCCGTCGAGCCGGTCCATCAGTCCGCCGTGGCCGGGCAGCAGCCGGCCCATGTCCTTGATGCCGAGATCACGCTTGACCTGTGACTCCACCAGATCGCCGAGCGTGCAGGTCAGGACCAGGATCACGCCCAGCAGCGCGCCGATCCACGGTGGTTTGTCGGCCAGGAAGGTCGCGGTCAGCGTGGCCGCGGTGACGCCCAGGACGAGCGAACCGGCGAACCCTTCCCAGGACTTCTTCGGGCTGATCGCCGGGACCATCGGGTGCTTGCCGAACAGCACGCCGACGGCGTAGCCGCCGACGTCCGACGCGACCACCGTGATCATCAGGCAGAACACCCGCCCCGCCCCGTCGTGCGGGTAGACGAGCAGCACCCCGAACGACGCGAACAACGGCACCCAGGCGGCCAGGAAAACGGTGGCGGACGCGTCGCGCAGGTAGTTCGCCGACGCCGAGCCGTCGAACGGCTCGGGCCGCTTGCGGTTGTCCTGCATGAACAGCCGCCACACGTTGCAGACCACCACGGTGACGCCGAACCCGGCAAGCGCGCCCGCGGCGTGGAACGGCCAGGTCAGCCAGACCGTGAGCTGGCCCCCGGCCAGCAGCGGAATGACCGGAATGACATATCCCGCTTCGCGCAGCCGGCGAACCACCTCGTGCGTGGCCACCACGATGGCGAGCGCGACGATGGCCACCCAGAAGCGGGGAGCGAACACCAGCGTGACGACCAGGACGCCGCCGATGCCGGCGCCCACCGCGATCGCGGCGCGCAGGTCGCGTCCGGCCCGCGAGGTCTTTTTGGCGGGGTGCCCGGTCGTCTTCTTGGCCGCGGCCGCCGGCTGGTCGGGCGGTGTGCCTGCGCCGGGTTCTGGGGTAGCCACGGGCCTGAATCAACTTAGCTGCCGAGCGGTCGCTAGACCTCCAGCAGCTCGCCTTCTTTGTGCTTGACCAACTCTTCGATCTGGGTGGTGTACTGGTGCGTGGTCTTGTCCAGGTCCTTTTCGGCCCGGCCGACCTCGTCCTCGCCGGCCTCGCCGTCCTTGCGGATGCGGTGCAGCTCCTCCATCGCTTTGCGGCGGATGTTGCGCACCGAGACCTTGGCGTCCTCCCCCTTGCTCTTGGCCTGTTTGACCAGCTCCCGGCGGCGTTCCTCGGTGAGCTGCGGGACCGCGACCCGGATCAGGGTGCCGTCGTTGGTGGGGTTCACGCCCAGGTCGGAGTTGCGGATCGCCGTCTCGATCGCGCCCACCTGGCTGGCCTCGTAGGGCTTGATCACCACCAGCCGCGCCTCGGGGACGTTGATGCTGGCCAGTTGCGTGATGGGGGTGGCGGAGCCGTAGTAGTCGATCACAATCCGCGAGAACATGCCCGGGTTGGCGCGCCCGGTGCGGATGGTCGACAAGTCGTCACGGGCAACCGCGACGGCCTTCTCCATTTTCTCTTCGGCGTCGAAGAGAGCCTCGTCAATCATTAGCGCCACTCCTCCTCAGGTGGTGACCAGAGTCCCGATCTTCTCACCAGCGACCGCCCGGGCGATATTGCCATTGGTCAGCAGGTTGAACACCAGGATCGGCATGCCATTGTCCATGCACAGGCTGAAGGCGGTTGCATCGGCCACTCGTAGCCCGCGGTCGATGACCTCGCGATGACTGATCGCGGTGATCAATTCGGCCTCGGGATACTGCCGCGGGTCCGCGGAGAAGACGCCGTCGACGGCCTTGGCCATCAACACCACCTCGGCGCCGATCTCCAACGCCCGCTGCGCGGCGGTGGTGTCGGTGGAGAAGTACGGCAGGCCCATGCCGGCGCCGAAGATCACCACCCGTCCCTTTTCCAGATGGCGTACCGCGCGCAAGGGCAGGTAGGGCTCGGCGACCTGGCCCATGGTGATCGCGGTCTGGACGCGGGTGACGATGCCTTCCTGCTCCAAAAAGTCTTGCAGCGCGAGGCTGTTCATGACGGTGCCCAGCATGCCCATGTAGTCCGAACGGGTGCGTTCCATGCCGCGCTGCTGCAGTTGCGCGCCCCGGAAGAAGTTGCCGCCGCCGATCACGACGGCGACTTGGACACCGCCACGGACCACCCCGGCGATCTGCTGCGCCACCTGCGCCACGACGTCGGGATCCAAACCCACCTGGCCGCCGCCGAACATTTCGCCGCCAAGCTTGAGCAGCACTCGCGAATACCTGGCCCGGGTCAGCGGCTGGCCGGAAGCCAATCCGTTCGTCGGCTCCTGCCTTCCAGGCGCCGGGCCGGCGACGTGGGGCTCCCTGGACTCCGTCATCAGACTCCTCGCATGAGAGTGCCATCCCGGGCGATCTCATCCGGAACGGCATTTCACATCCTGCCTCATCGCAGCACAATGCGGCATCGGCGGGGTGCATTATGCGCACAGTTGGCGTGCCGGAGCGATTTTCGAGTCTGCCGGTACCGGATTGGCTGGCGTCCCGCGCGGCGTTTGAGCCATGGACGGCAGGGGAACCCGCTACAACGCGGTGACACATGCGGTCTTGAGCAAAAAGGGCCGGCTTCACCGTATGACCGGGTCGATCGCTCGCGATCGTCGTTGAGCGTGGATCGCTCACAGTACGCCAACGAGGAGGAACGGATCCATGGCGGAAGAGAACAAGTCAGGACCCGCGGAAGCGGTGAAGGGCGTCGTCGAGGACGTCAAAGGTAAGGCCAAGGAGGCCGTAGGCGCGGTGGCCGGTCGCGATGACCTCACCCGTGAGGGCCAGGCGCAGCAAGACAAAGCCGAAGCGCAGCGCGACGCGGCGAAGAAGGAAGCCGAGGCCGAAGCCGCACGCGGCGGCGCCGAGGCGGCCGAGCAACGCCAGAAGTCCAACCAGTAAACCTGCTGGGAAAGATGGGTCCGGTCCGTGAAAACGGGCCGGGCCCATCGACTTTCTTGGCACCAACGGCCTGAGTTTGCATAGCTTTGCATAATTTTCGGCGGAGCGGGTACACACGCCTAGCGCTGCCAGACATCTCGCGCGAGGCGCCTACGGACCGGGGGGAACGCAGGGACCTCACGAGGTTTGGAGATGTCGTTGGACATGTCGATGGACATTGTGGTGCTCACCGACGAGGCCGATTTCGAATCGGCCTTACCGGATCTGGCAACGGTTGCGCTTCCGGCGCGCGCGGCGTTGACCGCCCACACCGACCGTCATTGCGCCACCGCCGACGTGGCGATCATCGACGCGCGCAGCGACGTGGCTGCGGCTCAGGCGGTTAGCCGTCGACTGGCGGCCCACAATCCCGCAACCGCGGTGGTGGCCCTGGTCGCGCCGGCGGATTGCGCCGCGGTCGACGGCGACGGCAATTTCGACGACGTGATGCTGCCCGGCACCGGCGCGGACGAGCTACGGGCGCGGTTGCGGCTGGCGGTCGGCCGCCGTCGCGGCACCGCCGACGGCACGCTGAAATTCGGCGATCTTCGCCTGCATCCGGCCAGCTTCACCGCGTCGCTGGACGGCCACGACCTCGCCCTGACACTGACCGAGTTCAAATTGCTGAATTTCCTTGTGCTGCATGCCGGTCAGGCATTCACCCGCACCCGGCTGATGCAGGAGGCGTTGGGTTATGACAGCAGCAGCCGGGCCCGTACCGTCGACGTCCACATTCGGCGACTGCGCGCCAAACTCGGAGCCCGGCACGAATCCATGGTCGACACCGTCCGCGGGGTCGGTTACCGAGCGGCGACGCCCCCGCAACCGGAGTGGATCGTCGGCGATCCAGCGCTGACGCCCCCGCGCTGATACCCGCGGCCGCAACAGCTTTCGCGGTACGTCACCCGAAGAACGGGAAGGCGCGCTTGCGCGCGAGCGCATCCATGCCTTCCTGGATGGAATCCTGCACCTCGTGGTATTTGCGGTCGATGTATTCCTCGTCGTCCACCCGCGCGGGATCGTGGTCGAGTTCCACCGCGGGCATGAAGCGCGTCCTGATCTTGGCCGGTAGCGGCAGCTGGGGAAGCGCCGCCGGCGCGATCCCCCACGGCAACGAGATCGCGAGGGGGAATACCTTGAGCCGCAGTAAACGGTCCAGTTGCAAGGCTTTTGACAGCCGGTCGCCGCGGATCAGCACGGGCATCGCATCGGCCCCGCCGACGGTCGCGATGGGCACGATCGGCACCCCGGCCCGGATCGCCATCTTGACGAAGCCCGTCCGGCCCGCGAGGTTGGCGCGATCGCGCTCGGTCCACGGGCGCAGCGAATCCACTTCCCCACCGGGCCACAGCGCGACGTCACGCCCTTCGGCCAAGGCGGTGGCGATGGCGTCCGGCGCGGCTGGGAGGACCCCCATCGATCGGAAGTAGCGCCCGAACAACGGGATTGCCATCAACGCGTCATGGGCGGTGCCATGCAGTGTGCGGTCCTGGCCGAACCGTCGCCACCATTGCAGACCGACCGTCCAGGCGTCCCACACGAACGGGGCCCCGGAGTGGATCCCGACCAGCAGCGCCGGCGGTGATTCCGGAATGTTCTCCCACCCGTCGATCTCCATCCGAAACCAGTAGTCCACCAGCACATTCCACAGATATTTCTGTCGCTGCAGGGTGGCCTCGTCCTGGCCGGAGAGATCCCAGCGGCCGGCGCGCTCGGCAACCCAGCCGCTGAGCCCCCCGTTGTGTTCGCTGCGCCGCTCTTCCATCGCCGCGCGCGTTTGCTCGGCGTTGCGTTGCGCTTGTTTGCGCACGCTCGCCGGTCTGTGGTCCGGGTTACTCATGGATGCCGGATACCCGGTTCGGGCGCGCGCGATTCCCCCAGCCGAAAAACTTCCCGCACCGTTTCGGGCGCGGGGAGTTTTTACGGCCGGATCAGGCGATCAGGCGCTGGGCGCCGGCGCCGGGGCCGGCGGCGCACCGGGTGCCGGGCTGTTCGGCGCGCCGGGCGCCGGGCTGTTGATCGTCCCGGACGCCGAGCCGCCCTCCATGTTCGACGTCCAGATCAGAACGTCTTGCATTCCGTCGTTGTAGACGACGCCGTTGGGGGGTGCGCCGGTCACGTCGAAATACAGCGTGCCGGTGGACTCACTGCCCTGCGGGATCGGCGCGGGGCTGAGCCCGTTCGGCGTCCCGACCTTGTCGATCACCCGGTAGTTCTGCCCATTGGGTCCGCGGGCGATGAAGTCGTTGACCATCGGGGTCACCAGGCCGGCCTCCGACCGGGCACTGATGTCCGCCTGGTAGAGCGTGCCTTTGGGCGCGTAGCCCGGGATGGTGACATTGCTCGGCTGCAGGTTGCTCACGGTGTAATTGGTGATCAGGGCGCCGTCCACGAGCTGTTCGCTGGTGCCGAATCCCTGAATATTGGGCGGCGGCGAAGCCAGAGCCGGCGCCGCGGCGAAAACGCCCGCGGCCGCAATCCCGGCGGCGGCAAGTGTCTTAATGGCCGTCTTGGTGACCTTCATTCTTCATTCCTTTCGTCGCACACAATCGCCCCCCGTCAAGGGCATGCAGATATACGCAGCGAAATAGCCATCCGGCTACGGCTTTAAACATGTGTATTCCGCCGCATGCCAATACCCGGTCAGTTAGCTGCCGAAATAGGTTGTTTTCGCGGACAACACCTTTGGCAACAGGCATAACACCTGCATCATCCCTAACAGCGCTGCCCGCCGATTAGGCCTTGCGCCGCCGGGTAGTCGATGCGCTAAGGCGTTCCCGGCGCAGCGGGCAACGCTGGCCGAGATATCCGCGAAGGGGGCGATGAGGTGCAACGTGGTAACTCCAAGCACAGCTCACGGGAAGACGACGAACTCAAGCACGAATTGGAAGGCACGGTTCGCGGCAATCGTTCCAGCCGCAGCGAGGAGTGGCGGGACCCGGAGCCGCCGGCCGACGACGATCCGGACGTCCCGACCGCCGGCCCGACCCGCCGCGAATCGTAAAAGCGGAATCCGTCACGGCGCGGGCGCGCGTTTGCCCGCCGGCTTCTGAATGGCAAGGCGAACTTTCGAGCGAGGCAAAGGAAATCACATGGGTTTTACCCCGCAACAACAATCCGTCCCGGGCGTGCAGTCCCAGATGGATCCAATTCCCGATTGTGGTGAAAACACTTACCAGGGCTCGGGAAAACTCCTCGGCAAAAAGGCGATCATCACCGGCGGCGACAGCGGCATCGGGCGCGCCGTCGCCATCGCCTTCGCGCGGGAGGGCGCCGACGTGCTGATCGCGTACCTCAACGAGGACGACGACGCGCGCGACGTGGCCCGCTACGTCACCAACGCCGGACGCAAATGCGTGCTGGTGCCCGGTGACCTCTCCGATGCCGCCCACTGCCGCGCCGTCGTGGACCGGGCGGTGCAGGAATTGGGCGGCGTCGACATCCTGGTCAACAACGCCGCGTATCAGATGATGCGCAAAAGCCTCGACGAGATCAGCGACGAGGAGTGGGATTACACCTTCCGGCTCAACGTGGGCGCGTATTTCTACCTCGCCAAGGCGGCCCTGCCGTACATGAACGCCGGCTCGTCGATCATCGGCAGCTCATCGGTCAACTCCGATAGCCCCAATCCGACCCTGGCGCCCTACGCGGCGACCAAGGCGGCGATCGCCAATTTCTCCGCCAGCCTGGCGCAGTTGTTGGGCGAGAAGGGAATTCGCGTCAACAGCGTGGCTCCCGGCCCGATCTGGACACCGCTGATCCCGGCCACCATGCCACCGGACAGCGTGGAGTCCTTCGGCGACAACGTGCCCCTCGGGCGAGCCGGCCAGCCCGCCGAACTCGCGCCGATCTACGTGCTGCTGGCCTCCGATGACGCGAGCTACATCTCGGGGGCGCGGGTGGCCGTCACGGGCGGTCGACCGATTTTGTAGGCGGCGATCCTCGCGCGTCATCGGGCAGGTGTAACGGGGCGCTCACCGGGGTACAGCCCGGACGGGCGAACGGGAAAGGATGGCACCGATCGTGGCCATCGGAAACGGTCAGCGGCGAAAGCTGCGACGGCGGTGGTCGGTCGCCGCGGCCGCCGGAATCATGGCGGTGGCAGGATGTTCGGCGCCCGGATCGTCGCTGGAAAGCGCGCCGGCGGTCAGTATGGCGGCCGTCGGCGCCGCCATGCATGACCCGGTGTGGTCGTATCACGACAACGACCTGCTGGGCCTGACCGATGATCACCGCCTGGCCGCGGTCACCTACGCCGGCCCGGGCACCGCCCACACCCGGCTGTCGGCCCCGATGGGGTCTGGGCGCAACCTGCAGATCAGCCAGAAGGACGACCGCCACGTCTTCGTGCCGCAGCCGGAGCGCGGCAAGGTCGCCGTCGTCGACATCGCGACCCTGCAACCGGTCGCCGAATTCGACGCCGGCCCCGCACCGTCCTACCTCGCCGAAGACGCCGGCATGCGGGTGCTGCTGGCGCTGGCCGCGGACGGCTCGTCGGTGACGCCGGTGGACCAGTACGGCTTCCGCAAGCTCCCGACGGCGACCTACACCGGCGAGGCCGCCGACACCATCGACGGGTCCAACCGCGGGCGGGAAATCGAGTACCACCTCTACGGAGCTTCGGGGATCCGCTATTACAAGGGGCCCACGTCGCCACCCGAAAAGCGCGGCTCGCTGCCGATGGCCGTCGCCGTGTGGGCCGGCGACGGCACTCAGGTCACGCGCAGCTATGTGGCCGGCCGCGACGACAAGGTGCTGTACGCGGTCGACTCGCGTCGCGGCGGAGACGGGCTCGAAGTCCTTGCCCGAACCGAGCTCTCGTCGCCGATTCGCTATGTGGGCACCGACGACACCCGCATCTACGCGGCCACCGACCGCGACGTGGCGGTGCTGGAAACGGCGAGCTTCACCGGCTTTCCGAACGGGACCATCCGGGTGATCCGCACGATCGACTACCGGGCGGGGCTGCCGTCGGGCCCGATCGCCTCGGCGCCGCTGTCCGGGATGGCGATCGGTCCCAAGCGGGTGTATCTGACCCTGCGCGGCCAGCCCTACGTGATCAGCGTGGCGAAGCCACGCCTGTGAGGGGAGGGCCGATGAGCACCACAGCGCACAAACCCGAGCCGGTGGGTGTCGATGACGATCTCGAGCTGCTCACCGAGCAAGTCGCGGCGCTCAGAGAGCTCGCGCGGCTCGACGACGTTCCCGAAGGGCAGGCCTACGACTTCGGAATCCGTTGGGGGGCAGCGCTCGCCGGGAGGTTCCGGCGGTTGGTGCACTACAGCTGCCTGGGCGTGCTCGACGACGCCGACGAACGACGGTTCCAATCCCTGTGCGACGACCTGCGTTCGGTGTCGGATTCGATCGAGAGATTCGATCTCGCCCGGCCCCGCTTCACCGATACCCCGAGCCACCCCAGGTTGCGCTAGCTTGTCTCGCCCTGGCGCGGCTCGCGATGTCCTCGATATCGGAGA
This sequence comes from Mycobacterium sp. WUMAC-067, assembly GCF_020217485.1. Taxonomy (GTDB): domain Bacteria; phylum Actinomycetota; class Actinomycetes; order Mycobacteriales; family Mycobacteriaceae; genus Mycobacterium. Next base: position 48,544 of record NZ_JAEKMI010000021.1, read on the forward strand.
TCTCTCGGTAGTCGGAGAGAAACTCGTTGGCCGGCAACACGATTCCGGTGCGCGGCGCGGGACATTCGGCGTTGCGGCAGGTCAACGCCACCATGAAGGAGTCGTCATCCTCGTCGAGGAACAGAAACCCAAGGTACAGCGCGCGCCCGACGGCGAAATCCTTCGCGCCGCACCCGGCACAGTGCCCACCCTTGACGGCCACCAGCTCTGAAACCCGTTCGCGCTCAACACTTTGCAGGTCGATCAGCTCGGGCCGCACGCCGTCGGTGCGGGTCATGTCGGTCATATCAGATCTCCACGTCCTTGTCGTAGTGGACGTTGTCCTCGCGCCACCCGCCCAGACCGTGGCCGATGCCGGAATAATCGTCGATGAATTCGATCTGGTTGATCCACTTCGCCATCTTGAAGCCGACCTGGGTCTCCACCCGCAACCGCAGCGGCGCGCCGTGCTTGATGGGCAGTGGCATTCCGTTCATCTCGTAGGCGAGCAATGTCTGTGGCTTGTAGGCGAGTTCGAGATCGATCACCTCGTAGAACTGGCCCTCCCCTTCCGCGCTGGGCTCGTCGCGGCCCGTGTCCTGCATGGTCAGAAAGCAGATGTATTTCGCCTGCGGGAGGGGACGAACATGGTCGGCGAGTTGGGCCAGCGGAACTCCGCTCCACTGGCCGATGCTGGTCCAACCCTGCACGCAGTTGTGCATCACGCGTTGCGATTGCTGGTCGGCCAGGCCGCGCAACGCGTCCAGGTCCAGCGTCACCGGGTTTTCCACCAGGCCGCCCACCCGCACGCGCCAGTCGACGAAGTTGTGCACGGCCATCACCTTGTACTCGGCGCTCGTCGGCGGCTTGCCGTTGACCCGGTGTTCCTTGGAGGTCATCCGCTCGGGGTAGTTCTGCTTCGAATTCAGCGGCCGCAACAGGATTTTGCGGACGCGGGTGACGACGGCGCCGAGCACGCGGCGGACCTGAACGGGCCGCCGCAGACTCCACACCGTCGCCGCGACGTGGACGGCGACGATGGCCGCGATGATCACCAGCGAAAGCGCTGTGGCCCAACCGATGTTGCGCACGGAACCGAAGATCATCGACGCCGTGAGCTGGCCCCAACTCCAGAAGAAGATCATCGACAGGTGGATGACGATGAAAACCACAAAGGCGATCAGGCCGAGGAAATGCAGGCTCCGCGCCCATTGCCGGCCGCCCCACATGCGCACATACCAGGGAAATGCGGCCTCGATGGCCGGTGACTGGGCGGCGCCGGTCAGGATCTGGAACGGCGCCAGCACGAAGATGACCCCGGCGTAGGTCAGCTTCTGGATGGCATCCAGCGGTTCGCCCGGCAGCAGCGGCGGCAAATTGAAACTCATGTAGGTGACGATGTCGTTCCACGCCTCACCGAAGATCGACCACGACGCCGGCCAGTACCGGTGCCACTGGCCGGTGGCGAACAACAGGATGTAATACGACAGCCCGACGAGGACCCAGCCGATCACCGAGAAGAAGTGCCAGTGCCGACCCATGCCCAGTTTCTTGTGGCCGGGCAACGAAAACAGCGAGTTGTAGTCCTCCTCCTCGTCGAGGGTGTCGTAGAGCTTGTTGATCGGCATTTCCTTGACCGTGAAGCGCGCCCACTCGGTGCCCGGCTTGCTGTCGTCGTGCCAGTACAACTTCGGGTGCGTGGACAAGATCTCGATGCCGCTGCGGATCACCAGCGTCAAAAACAGGACATTGAGCCAGTGGTCGATGCGCAGCCACGCCGGATAGTCGAGCACTGTCATGTCGTCACCGTTCAGTCGTGCCAGTTCTGTCGTTGCGGGTATGCCACGTTGATGCCGGACAGCACCGTGGTGTGTACGGCGATGAAGCCCCCGGCGAACGCCATGGCAAACGTCCCCGGCGCGAGGTCCCAGCGGCCGGTCACCGCCACCAGGCCCGGCAGGCTGACAAACCGGCTGACCAGATAGATCACCAGAAACGCCGCGCACACCAGGCTGCCGGCGAACCAACCCGCTTGCGGCACAAGGGGTTTGACGGCAAACACCATCGCGGCGACCGCGCCCAGGCAGGCGGCGATCAGCACGGCCACATACACCCAGAAATAGAGCGGCAAACCCGGCCGGGTCGCCGCCACGTAGGCATGCACCGCCACCAGGCCGATGAGCAGCGATGCGCCCAACCCGGTTACCGCGCGCGGCAAATCGAAGGCGACGTAGCCGTTGAGCGTGAGCAGGGGCGAGGACAGCACCTTGTGCCACGCTTTGAGCCCCAGTCGCCCCAAAAGACCGGCCATTGCGGCTGACTACCCCGCCTGATCGGCGCACAAACGGCGACAACGCGACCGCGACCGGCTCACTGCGCGGCGCGGGCGAAGCCCACTGCCCCCGCGGGCGGGGCCTTACCCGATCGGTGGCGTGATAATCACCCTCACTGCGCTTTTCGTGCCGCGGCGCAGCGCGCGACCGGCGAACCGACCAGCCGGAATTCCTCGCTCTTGTCGAGCTGGGGATCGACCCCCTCCTGGAAGAGGATGATGATGTCCGAGCCACCGAACTGGAAGTAGCCGAACTCCTCCCCTTTTGCCATGTGTTTGCCGGGCACCGCGGTGAGGACCACCGACGACACGTGGGCCATGCCGACCGGAATGACCGCCACGATGCCGATATCGCCGCAGTCCGACTGCGAGGTGTCGATGGTGACCACGCCGCGGGTCTGGGAGAACTCGTAGCCGCTGCTGGCGCTGTCGCTGGAGGCGAACTCGTGATCTTTTAGGCCGACCCGCATGAAGACTTTCCCGTTGATTCGGAAGGACTCCCTGACCAGTCCCGCGACCGGCAGGTGGTAGCGGTGATAGGCGTGCACCGGCAGCATGTAATGGACGAAGGTGCCGCGCGCGAAGCTCTCGCTGTATTGGCTGCCTTCGATGAGTTGCTTGATATTGCCGTACTTTTCGTTCTTGACGGTGGTGGCCGGGATGCTCGAGTCGGCGTCGATGTCGTAGGCGTGCTGGTATTTGCAGTCGGCCGGTGAGGTCACCACCAGATTGGTGGTCGGCTCGACGATCGGGCGCAGCCCCCCGTTGATCTCCCGCGCGATGAACTGGTTGGCGGTCAGCCATCCGCTGGGCGCGTTCGGCGCACCGTCGACCAGTGACTCATGGATGCGGTACTCCGGCGCATTGTCGATGAACGACTGCAGGGCTTCGGGGCTGAACGACTCCGGCGTGTCCAAAAAACTCCCCCACTGCCGGGCGAACTCGGTCAGCCATTCCCGGAAGTCACCGGACCCCTGCGCGGGCTCGTCGCCCTGGTCGACGAGGAAGTAGAAGTGCGCCATGCGATCGCTGACCTCTTGCGCCTGCCGGTTTTCGTTCTTCCAGGCGTCGGCGTCCGACTCCTGCGGCACCCATCGGATGAAGCGCTTCAGGTAGGCCTCGTACTCGCCGACGTCGCGCGGCCACTCGAGCGCCGCATACAGGTCCGGGTTCAGTTCGGACCCGGCCCGCTCGCGCGCGGTCTGCAGCGACCGCTCGAGCCGATCGGCCAGGCCCTGTTCCTTGTCGAGGACGTCGCGAAGCGCCTTGATGACGGTGTCCGGCTCGCTCATATCACTGCTCCTTTGTCGTGGCCATAGGGCTCGACGCGCACCGAGCGCTTCGGAGCCACGTCGGCCGCGTACCCCCGCTCCCGGGCGGCAAACGGGCTGCGAGTCGCGGCGGTTCGCGCCCGGTTCGCGGCGCCGAACATTGAGTGTTTGGTTCGGCGCCTAGCGGGGTGGGCACGGCGCTCGGGTGGATCTGATGCGTCGGCTTCACCTACTCCACCCGTATCGCTGCTCGCCGCCAAACAACAAGGCGCGCCGGCAATTTGGTGTTCCGGCCCCGCGGTCGGCTTACGAGCGAACTCAAGGCCTGCGTCGCCGGACGATTCCCGCTCAGCGGCCGCGGACCCGGCGATTGTGCTTCTTGATCGCGTCGACCAGCTCCGACTTGTTCATCGTCGACCGGCCCGGAACGTCGAGCCGGCGGGCCACGTCGAGCAGATGCTTTTTGCTCGCGTTGGCGTCGACGCCCTCGGCCGACTCGCCGGACGGTCGTAGCCCACCACGCTCGGCGCGCTCGTCGGACGGGCCCTTCTGCTCCTTGGGTTCCCAGTGGTCCCCGACCTTTTCGAAACTGTGCTTGACGGCGGCGTAAGCCACTCGGTGGGCCCGCTCCTCGCTGCCGTACTGATCTGCGGCCGCATCGTGGGATTTCGCGAACGTGCGTTGGGCTTTGGCGTTGGAACGCCGCAAAGTGCTGGGCAATTCACTCTTTTTGGGCGCTCCGCCTTTCGTCGTCTTCGGCATCGAACCTCCTCGTGCGCCACAAGCGGTGCAGGAAACGTGTTACCGCAGTCGGTTACCCCGTTGCGGGCCGGGCAATCGCCGTCCGGGAAATGTGCGCGTCGGCCGGCGGAAATATGTCAACATGGTTGACATGAATCAGGACGACGCCCCGCTGGGTTATTTGCTCTACCGGGTGGCGACGGTGCTGCGGCCAGAGGTTGCCGCCGTGTTGAGTCCGCTGGGCCTGGCCCTGCCCGAATTCGTTTGCCTGCGCATCCTTTCGATGTACCCGGGAATGTCGAGCGCCGAGTTGTCCCGCCACGCGGGCGTCACCCCGCAGGCGATGAACACGGTGCTGCGCAAACTGGAAGACGTCGGCGCGGTGGCGCGGCCCTCGTCGGTGTCGTCCGGGCGCGCGCTACCGGCCAACCTGACCGGCCAGGGCCGCGCCCTGCTCAAGCGCGCCGAGGCGGCGGTCCGCGGCGCCGACGCGCGGATCCTGAGCAAGCTCACCGACACGCAGCAGCGCGAATTCAAAAGGATGCTCGAAAAACTCGGGACCGATTAGCGGGCCCCATCACCCGGCGTCCTGGATGGGCGCCCAGGGCCGCGCCTCCTCGAGCTCGTAGGCCAGTTCGAGCAGCAGCGACTCCTGCCCCATACCGGTCGACAGCATCATGCCCACCGGCATGCCGTGCGCGGACTGGGCCAACGGCAGCGAGATCGCAGGTTCACCGGTGACGTTGTGCAGCGGGGTGAACGACACCCACTCGATCAGCCGGGTGATGACCTGCTGATAATCGGTCGGCGCCAGGACCCCGATGCGGGGTGTCTCGTCGGCAAGGGTCGGCGTGAGCACCGCGTCGTAGGTGCCGAAGAACCGCGCGGTGCGCCGCCGCGCCCCCCGCAGGCGCATGATCGCCGACGGGAGCCGGTGCAGGTGGCGGCTGGTGTGTCGGGCAAGGCCCAGCGTCAGGCAATCCAGCTTGGCGCGGTCGAACGTCGCGCCGAACATATGTCGTCCGCTGCGCACCTGGGCCAGCGCCAAAAAGCCCCAATACAGCACGAAATCGTCGACGAAGCTGGCCGCCACCGGCGGTTGGTCGACGTGTTCGACCCGGTGGCCCTGCTCCTCGAGCAGGCCGGCCGACTTCAGCGTCAGCTCCCGCAGCGCGGGACTGCACTCGCGCTGTATCGAGCGGGTCACCACCGCGATCCGCAACCGCTGCCGGCCGGGGCCGGTGACGTCCCCGACCGGGGCCAGCTTGGGGTTGCGCCAGATCCGCTCGGCCTCCCGGTAGAACGCGGCGGTGTCGCGCACCGAACGCGTCACCACGCCGTTGACGACGACGCCGACCGGCATCCGGCGCAGCGTCGCGTCCAGCGGTAGTCGGCCGCGCGACGGTTTGAGCCCGACCAGCCCGTTGCAGGAAGCCGGGATGCGGATGGAGCCGCCGCCGTCGTTGGCGTGCGCGATGGGCACCACACCGGCGGCGACGAACGCCCCCGACCCCGATGATGATGCGCCGGCACTGTATTCGGTGTCCCACGGGTTGCGGACCGGGCCCAGCCGCGGGTGTTCGGCCGACGCGCTGAAACCGAATTCCGACAACTGTGTCTTGCCCAGCGAGGTCAACCCGGTGGCCAGGTACAGCTGGGTGAACACGCTGTCGGTGACGGCGTCCCGGCGCGTCCACGCATCGGTGCCGTGCATCGTGGGCTGGCCCGCGACGTCGACGTTGTCCTTGATGAACGTCGGGACGCCGCAGAAGTAGCCGCTCGCAGCGTCCGACACGGCGGCCCGCGCTTGCTGAAATCCCGCGTACGCCAACCCGTTTAGGGCCGGGTCGACGGCTTCGGTGCGGGCGATCGCCGCCTCCACCGCCTCGGCCCGGCCGACCCGCCCGGAGCGGATGGCCTCGGCGAGGCCGACCGCGTCGAGATCGCCGAGCGCGTCGTCGCCGAAGGCGTGCACGTGTCGCATAGCAGTGACGCTAACGCGCCCACGCGACCGCCGGGAGGTTTCCCGGCTTGTTCGGCGGCGGGTGGCCGTTAGGCCTGACCCACCTCGAAGCGCACGAACCGCGTCACCGTCACACCCGCGTCGTCGAGCAGGGCCTTGACCGTCTTCTTGCTGTCGGACACCGACGGCTGCTCGAGCAGCACGGCGTCCTTGAAGAAGCCGTTCAACCGTCCCTCGACGATCTTGGGCAGGGCCTGCTCCGGCTTGCCCTCCGCCTTGGCGGTTTCCTCGGCGATGCGGCGCTCGCTGGTCACCACGTCCTCGGGCACGTCGTCGCGAGACAGGTAGCGGGCCTTGAGCGCGGCGATCTGCAGGGCGACGGCGTGGGCGGCCTCTTTGTCCGATCCTTGGTACTCGACCAGCACGCCCACCGCCGGCGGCAGATCCGCGGCCCGCCGGTGCAGGTACGCCTCGACGGTGCCGTCGAAGTTCGCCACGCGGCGCAACTCCAACTTCTCACCGATCTTGGCCGACAGCTCGGCGATCGCCTGCTCGACGGTCTTGTCACCGATCGCGGCGGCCTTGAGTTCGTCGAGGTCCTTGGCCTTCGACGACACGGCCGCGGCCACGATCTGGTCGGCCAGCGCCTGGAACTCCGCGTTCTTGGCGACGAAGTCGGTCTCGCTGTTCAGCTCGATGAGCGCGCCGCCCTGGGTTGCGACCAGGCCCTCGGCCGTGGCCCGCTCGGCACGCTTGCCGACGTCCTTGGCGCCCTTGATCCGGAGCGCCTCGACCGCCTTGTCGAAGTCGCCGTCGCTTTCGGCAAGCGCGTTCTTGCAGTCGAGCATGCCGGCACCGGTGAGTTCCCGAAGCCGCTTGACGTCGGCAGCGGTGAAGTTCGCCAATGTTCAGCCTTCCTAGGAGGATTCAGTAGTTGGTTCGGAGGTGCCCGCAGCGGCTTCGGTGGGGGCAGCCGATGGAGCGGTCGCAGCGGCCGAGGCCAGCAGTTCCTGCTCCCATTCGGGCAGCGGCTCGGCGGCCTCTGCCTCGGGCTTGCCGTCGCCGCGGCCGACCCCGGCGCGCGCTTGCAGGCCCTCGGCGACCGCCGAGGCGATGACCTTGGTCAGCAACGCGGCCGAACGGATCGCGTCGTCGTTGCCCGGAATCGGGTAGTCGACCTCGTCGGGGTCGCAGTTGGTGTCCAGGATCGCGATGACCGGGATGCCGAGCTTGCGGGCCTCACCGACCGCGATGTGCTCCTTGTTGGTGTCGACGACCCAGATCGCCGACGGCACCTTGGCCATGTCGCGGATACCGCCGAGGCTGCGGTCCAGCTTGTTCTTCTCGCGGGTCAGCATCAAGATTTCCTTCTTGGTGCGGCCCTCGAAGCCACCGGTCTGCTCCATCGCCTCGAGCTCCTTGAGGCGCTGCAGCCGCTTGTGCACGGTGGAGAAGTTTGTCAGCATGCCGCCCAGCCAGCGCTGGTTCACGTACGGCATGCCGACGCGGGTCGCCTCGGCGGCGACGGACTCCTGAGCCTGCTTCTTGGTGCCGACGAACAGCACGCTGCCGCCGTGGGCGACGGTTTCCTTGACGAATTCGTATGCCTGGTCGATGAAGGTCAGCGTCTGCTGCAGGTCGATGATGTAGATGCCGTTGCGGTCGGTGAAGATGAACCGCTTCATCTTGGGATTCCAGCGACGGGTCTGGTGCCCGAAGTGGGTGCCGCTGTCAAGCAGCTGCTTCATGGTTACGACGGCCATGGTTGTGCCTTACGTGTGTCGGTTGTCGCCTGGCATCGGGTGAAGCCGGGCCCTGGCGCCTGCTGCGATGCCGGACCCGGCCGGGAAACCCGGCCGAGACCGCCCGGCATGCGATTGCGTTCTCCTCGTGGAACCGGAGACGCGATGCGGACGCGCGAAGTCAGCCCGCGGACGAGCTGCGACCAGCAGTTTACACCGGTTCGGCGGGTGCTTTTGCCACGCTTCCCCAAGCGGGGGCGTCGTCCACAGAGACGGCCGGGCCGGGTGGCCGCGCCCGGCGCGCCGCGGTGAACTGCCTGGATGCGGTGGATCGCGCTGGCGTTGAGTGCGGCCCTGGTCAGCGCGGTGCCGGCGGCCGCCGACGACGATCGCCTGGACTGGCCGCTGCGCCCGCCGCCGGCCGTCACCCGTTCCTTCGACGCCCCGGTGCAGGATTGGCATCCCGGCCACCGCGGTGTGGACCTGGCCGGCGCCGCCGGCCAGCCGGTGTACGCCGCGGGCGGGGCCACCGTGGTGTTCGCCGGGTTGCTGGCCGGACGGCCGGTGGTGTCGCTGGCTCATCCCGGGGGTTTGCGCACCAGCTACGAGCCGGTCCGGGCGGCCGTGCGGGCCGGGCAGTCGGTAACGGCCGGGACCGTGATCGGCGCGTTGGTGCCCGGCCATCCGGGGTGTCGGGCCGCGGCGTGTTTGCACTGGGGCGCGATGTGGGGTCCGGCGTCGGGGGCGCGCTATGTCGATCCGCTGGGCCTGCTGAAGTCGACCCCGATCCGACTCAAACCGCTACAGCCGCCGGGCGGCGCTTCAGGCCCGGGGATGGGCCTGATCGTGCACCGCGCGCAGCCGGGACACGGCGACGTGCGTGTAGAGCTGCGTGGTCGCCAGGCTGGAATGGCCGAGCAATTCCTGGACCACGCGCAGGTCAGCCCCGCCTTCGAGGAGGTGCGTGGCCGCGCTGTGCCGCAGGCCGTGCGGGCCCATGTCCGGTGCGCCGTCCACCGCGGCGACGGTCTGGTGCACCACCGTGCGGGCCTGGCGGACGTCGATGCGGCGCCCCCGCGCGCCCAGCAGCAGCGCCGGGCCCGATTCGGCGGTCGCCAGGGCGGGGCGCCCGTCGGCCAGCCACGCGTCGAGCGCTTCGGCGGCCGGCGCCCCGAACGGCACGCTGCGCTGCTTGTTGCCCTTGCCGAGGACGCGCACCAGGCGATGCCGGGTGTCCACGTCGTCGATGTCCAGGCCACACAGCTCGCTGACGCGGATCCCGGTGGCATAGAGCATCTCGACGATCAGCCGGTCCCGCAGCGCCATCGGATCACCTTGTTGCGCACCGGATTTGGCGGCGGCCATGGCGTCGCGGGCCTGATCCTGGCGCAGCACCGCGGGCAGGTTGCGATGCGCCTTGGGGACCTGGAGGCGCGCGGCCGGATCCCCGGCCAGCAGGCCGCGCCGGCTGGCCCAGGCGGTGAACGCCTTGACCGCCGAGGTGCGTCGGGCCAGGGTCGTGCGGGCGACGCCGGCGGCGGCCGCGGCGGACAACCACGCGCGCAGCAGCGGCAGGCTCAATCCGTCCAGGCCGGCCTCGCGCTCGCCCGCGAACGCGAGCAGCGAGCGCAGGTCGCCGAGGTAGGCGCGCCGGGTGTGCGCCGAACGCCCGCACTGCAAATCCAGGTACTCGTCGAACTCGTCGAGGATCTCCCGCACTCCCCCACGCTCGCAGAAACCGGCCGGCCTGCCTCAGCCGACGCGCCGAAGCGTGTCCGGGGTGAGATCTTTGAGCGTCGGATAGCCGTCCACCGCCATGATGAGGTCCGCCTCGGCGAGGATCGAGCGCAGCACGTGCACGATGCCGTCGTCGCCGCCGAGCGCCAGGCCGTAGGCGTACGGCCGGCCGATTCCGACTGCCGTCGCGCCCAGCGCGAGCGCCTTGATGACGTCGGCCCCGCTGCGCACACCGGAGTCGAACAGCACGGGCAGCCCGTCGGCCGCCTCGACGACGCCCGGCAGGCACTCGAGCGCGGGCAGGCCGCCGTTGGCCTGGCGCCCACCGTGCGTGGAGCAGTAGATGCCGTCGACGCCGCCGTCCTTGGCCCGCCGGGCGTCGTCGGGGTGGCAGATGCCCTTGATGATCAGCGGCAGGTCGGTCAGCGACCGCAGCCATTCGAGGTCGTCCCAGGTCAACGGGTTCCCGAACGTTGTGATCCACTGCAGCACGGCGGCTTGCGGGTCCTCCTCGGGCGGGCGCTGCAGGCCGGCGCGGAAGACCGGATCGCTGGTGTAGTTGCTCAGGCAGAGACCCCGCAGCTGGGGGAAGTTGGCGGTGGACAAATCGCGCGGGCGCCACCCGGGAATCCAGGTGTCGAGGGTGACGACGATGGCCGCAAAACCGGCGGCCTCGGCCCGCTGCACGAGGCTGGCGGCCAGGTCGCGATCCTTCGGCGTGTAGAGCTGGAAGAAGCCGGGGGTTGCGCCGAACTGTGCGGCGACGTCTTCCATCGGGTCGGCGGTCAGGGTGGAAACGACCATCGGGACACCTGTGGCCGCGGCCGCGCGGGCGGTGGCCAGGTCGCCGTGGCCGTCTTGGGCGCAGATGCCGATGACGCCGATCGGCGCCATGAACACCGGAGACGGCAAGGTCAGGCCGAACATCTCCACCGACAGGTCGCGGTCGGCGGCGCCGACGAACATGCGCGGGATCAGGCCCCAGCGGTCGAACGCCTCCCGGTTGGCCCGCTGCGTGCGTTCGTCGCCGGCGCCGCCGGCGACGTACGACCACACCGACGGCGACATGGCCCGCTCGGCGCGGGCCTCCAACTCCGCGAAGGCCATCGGCAGCGCGGGCGCCACCCCGCCGAGGCCCTTGAAGTAGATCTCGTTCTGGTAGTCCGCGAATGCCATGGAAAGAGAATGCCAGTCGAGCCGTCAGGCGGACGAGTTCGCCGACTCCGCCTCGGACTCTGACTGGGCCAGTTCCTTCTTCCACTGGCGGAACGTCTCTTCGGTGCGGCCGCGGCGCCAGTAACCCGAGATGGACGACGCCCATTTCGCGTCCACGCCCCGCTCCTTGCGGATGTAGGGCCGCAGATTGTGCATGACGGCCTGCGCCTCACCGTGGATGAAGACGTGCACCTGCCCGGGCAGCCAGGGGGAGCTGGTGACGGCCTCGATCAGCGGCGCGTGATCGCCGGCGCGATCCTCGGGCACCAGGTCGGCGCGCCCGCCGCGGTACACCCAATGCACCTCGACGCCTTCCGGGGCGGTCAGCGGGATCTCGTCCTCCTGTCCCGCCACCTCGATGAACGCCTTCCCGACCGCGCTGGGCGGCAACGCTTCCAGAGCCGCGGCGATGGCCGGCAGCGCCGATTCGTCGCCGGCCAGCAGGTGCCAGTCGGCGGCTGGGTCGGGCGTGTACGCGCCGCCGGGGCCCATCAGGTAGATCGGCTGGCCGGGTTGGGCCGTCGACGCCCACTGGCCGGCCGTCCCGTGCTCGCCGTGCACGACGATGTCCAGGGCGATTTGGCGGGCCTCGACGTCGACGTGCCGGACGGTGAGGGTGCGCACGGACGGCCGTTTCTCCGGGGGCAGGCCGGCGAAGCTGTCGAGGGTCAGCGGCTCGGGCAAACCGGCCACGTCCACGTCGTCGGCGACGAACGCCAGCTTGACGTAGGAGTCGGTGAACTTGCTGGGCACGAAGGCGTCAAAATTCTTGCCCCGCAGCACCACCCGCACCATGTGCGGGGTGAGTTGCTCGGTACCGACAACCTCGAAGCATTGCAGTGGTCGACCTGCCACGTGTCCTCCTGTCCGATGCCCGACTCGCCTCGACTATACGAGTCGCGGCGTTGATGCAGCGTGGCCTGCGGCGGCCCGGACGATTCGCCAGCGCCCGTCCTGGCGCTGCACCAACCCGGCCAGCTCGAGCATCGCCAGGGGCCCCAGCACCTGCTCGGGCATCAACCCCGACGCGACCGCGATCTCGTCGACCGAGGCGGCGCCGCGGCCCGGCAACGCCTCGTAGACCAGGCGCTCGGCGTCGCTCAGGCCGTCCAACGGCGTGACCGGGCGCGGCTCGTCGGAGGCCAACTCGCCGATGTGGCCGATGAGCTCGACGATGTGCTCGGCGCGGGTGACCAGCTCGGCGCCGTCGCGCAGCAGCGCATGGCAACCCGCCGACGCCGACGACGTCACGGGTCCGGGCACCGCGGCCACCACCCGCCCCAGCGCCCGCGCCCAGGCGGCGGTGTTCGCCGCCCCGCTGCGCAGACCCGCTTCGACCACCACCGCCGCCCCGGCGACGGCGGCCACCAGGCGGTTGCGGGTCAGGAACCGGTGACGGGCCGGGCGGACACCGGGGGCGTATTCGGTGAACAACAGCCCGTGCTGGCCGACGCGGTGCAGCAGCGCGGTGTGACCGCTCGGGTAGGGGACGTCGAGCCCGCCCGCGAGGACCGCCACGGTGATCCCGTCGCCGTCGAGCACGGCCCGGTGGGCGGCGCCGTCGATGCCGTAGGCGCCGCCCGAGACGACGGCGACGTCGCGTTGCGCGAGGTCGCCCGCCAGTTCTCCGGCCATCTGCTCGCCATACGCCGTCGCGGCCCGCGTCCCCACCACGGCGGCCGCCCGGTGCGCGACCTCGTCGAGCCGGGCGGGGCCCTGCGCCCACAACACCATCGGCGCAACCATCGGCGGGCCGCCGCGCCGTCGTGGTTCGGCGCCGCGGAATGCGGCGAACGCCAGCAGCGGCCACTCGTCGTCGTCGGGGGTGATCAACCGCCCGCCCCGCCGGGCGATCGTCTCGAGATCGGTTGCCGACGTGTCGATGTCACGCCTGGCCTCGGTGTGCCGGGCCACATCGTCGTCGACCGCTCCGCGCCGGACTCGCTCGGCCGCCTCGACGGGGCCGACCCGGCGCACCAGGGCGGCGAGCGCGGCGCAGGGCGGTTCGGCCACCCGGGACAGATAGGCCCACGCCCCCTGCGCGGCACCGTCGACCGCGGTCATCGCCGGGTTCCCGGCGCCAAGGATCCGCCAAGAATCCGACCAGCCGCGCGCGCGAACGTGATGTCGTCAGCCACCGGGCGCCGCACACTCACCCGCACCGAACGGAGCGCACCATGATCCTGCCGATGGCGCACCCGGCATCCGAGCGCCCCATAAACCCCTGGGCGGTCGCGGCGTTCGTGCTGAGCCTGGTCAGCTGGATCGGCTTTCCCACCCCCGTCATCAGCATCGGTCTCGCCTGCATCGCGTTGCGGGAGATGGAACAGCGGGGCGAAAGCGGGCGCGCCATGGCGCAATTCGCCCGCGCGTTCGCGATCCTGGTGAGCGTCGCGATCGCGTTGCGCGGCGGGCACACGGATTGGCTGACGATGGTGCGCCGGTGACCGGGGCGGCCGGGCGGTCGCGGCGCTCACCGCTGCGCCCCCGCCTGCCGGAAGCTCAGTGCGGTGGCGACCTCGTCGAGCCCGGGCGAGGTGTGGCCGGCCAGGTCGGCCAAGCTCCACGCGACCCGCAACGTGCGATCGAGGCCGCGGATGCTGAGCAGTCCACGGTCCAGCGCTCGTTGCAGCGGCTCCATCGCCGCGCTGCTGGGACGGAATTTTCGGCGCAGCAGGGTCCCGCTGACTTCGGCATTGGTGCGAAAGCCGTGCGGCAGCCAGCGCTGCGCGGCGGCCGCACGCGCGGCCGCCACCCGCTCACGCACCTGTGCGGTGGATTCGCCGTCGCGAGCCGAGAACGCCGTTGCCCGCACGGGATCCATCTGCACCCGCAGGTCCACGCGGTCCAGCAGCGGCCCGGACAACTTGCCCAGGTAGCGGCGTTTGGTCGCCGCCGGGCACATGCAGTCCTGCGGATTGGCCGGCGCGCACGGGCACAGGTTGGCGGCGAGCACCAGCTGGAACCGGGCCGGATAACACGCCACGCCGTCGCGGCGGGCAAGACGAATCTCGCCGTCCTCCAACGGTGTTCGCAAGGCCTCCAGGGCGCTGACCCGGATCTCGGCACACTCGTCGAGGAACAGCACCCCGCGATGGGCCCGGCTGACGGCGCCCGGGCGCGCCATCCCGGAGCCCCCGCCGACCAGCGCCGCGACGCTGGAACTGTGATGGGGCGCCACGAACGGCGCCCGGGTGATCAACGGCGTGTCCCCAGACAGCAACCCGGCCACCGAGTGGATCGCGGTGACCTCCAGCGACTCGCTCTCCGAAAGCGGCGGCAGTAGGCCCGGAAGACGTTGGGCGAGCATCGTTTTGCCCACTCCCGGCGGGCCGGTGAGCATGAGGTGGTGCGCCCCGGCGGCGGCCACCTCCACCGCGAACCGCGCCTGCGTCTGCCCGACCACGTCGACCAGGTCGACCACCGGCTCCTCGGGTGTGCGGTCCGGATCGATCCTGTGGTCCAGGGCGCCGCTGCCGCCGAGCCACTTCTTCAGCTGCCCCAGGGTCCGCACGCCCCACACGTCGATGCCGTCCACCAGGCTGGCCTCGGCCAGGTTGTCCGCCGGGACCACCGCGGCCGGCCACCCGTCGCGTTTGGCGGCGAGCACGGCGGGCAGCACCCCGCGCACCGGCCGCACCCTTCCGTCCAGCGACAGCTCGCCCAGCAACACGGTTTTCTCCAGCCGGTCCCATGGGTTCCTTCGCTGCGCCGTGAGCACCGCCGCGGCCAGGGCGATGTCGTACACGCTGCCCATTTTCGGGAGCGTCGCCGGCGACAACGCCAGCGTGAGCCGCGCCTGCGGCCAGTCGTTGCCGCAGTTGGTGACCGCGGCCCGGACGCGGTCACGCGACTCCTGCAGCGCGGCGTCGGGCAGACCCACCAGGTGCACGCCCGGCAGTCCGGACGTGATGTCGGCTTCGATCTCGACGATCTCGCCGTCCACACCGCGCACCGCGACGGAGAACGCGCGCCCCAGCGCCATCAGCCGACGCCTTGCAGGTGGGTGATCTCCGGGGTACGCCGGCGTCCGACCCGCACGCCGATCACGTCGATGCGGATCGCCGCCCACCGCCGGTCCTGGCCGGCCAGCCACAGCCCGGCCAGCCTGCGCAGCCGCCGGACCTTGCGCGGGGTGACCGCATGCGCCAGTCCCCCGTAACCATCGCCGGTGCGGGTCTTGACCTCGACGAACACCACCGTGCCGGCGCGGTCGCAGGCGATGATGTCGAGTTCGCCGTAGCGGCAGCGCCAGTTGCGGTGCAGGATCCGCAATCCCGTGCGCCTCAGGTGATCCACGGCGAGCGCCTCGCCCATCGCCCCCAGTTGGATCCGGGTCATCGTCGTTTCGGTTGTCATGCGGGCCACGGTGCCCGCCGGGGCCGACGGGTCGGGCCGCCGTCGCGGGCTGCGGCCGCCCGCGCCCGCGGGTTATCCCCAGTGCGGCGTCCATCCACAGGCGGCGGAGAACCCTAGGTGATCCGGTCGGCCCTGGTGTAGATGTTCATCGAGTCCTCCCGCAAGAACGCCACCAGCGTCAGGCCGGCCTCCTCGGCCAGCGAAACCGCCAGCGACGACGGCGCGGACACGGCCGCCAGCACCGGAATCCCGGCCATCACGGCCTTCTGGGTCAGCTCGAACGAGGCCCGCCCGCTGACCAGCAACACCGAGGCTTCCAGCGGCACCCGCCGGTGCTCGAGCGCCCAGCCGATCACCTTGTCGACGGCGTTGTGCCTGCCGACGTCCTCACGCACCACCAGCATCGTGCCGTCGACCCCGAACAGCGCCGCCGCGTGCAGGCCCCCGGTGCTGTCGAAAACCTTTTGCGCGGAACGTAGTTGGTGGGGCATCGCCTTCAGTGTGGCCGCCGCGAGGGTGGCGGGATCGGCACCCGGGGTGAACCGGCTGCTCAGCCGCACCGCGTCCAGCGACGCCTTGCCGCAGACCCCGCACGACGAGGTGGTGTAGAAGTTGCGGGTGACATCGAGGTCGGGTTTGGCCACGCCGGCGGTCAGCGTCACGTCCAGCACGTTGTACGTGTTGGCGCCGCCGTCGTCGCGGCCCGCGCAGTAACGGATGCTGTGCACATCGTCGCGGCCGCCGATGACCCCTTCGGTGAGCAGAAAGCCTTGGGCGAGTTCGAAATCCGATCCCGGCGTGCGCATCGTCACGGTGACCGCCGCCCCGTCGACCCGGATCTCCAACGGCTCCTCGACGACCAGGGTTTCCGGTCGGGTGATCGCCTCCTCGGCGGTCAGATGCGTGACCCGCCGGCGCGACGTTACGTGCCCCACTACGCGGCTTCACCGCCGGCTGCGGGCTCCACGCGGATGACGACGGCCTTCGACACCGGGGTGTTCGATTTCGCCGCCGTGTGATCCAGCGGGACAAGCGAGTTGGTCTCGGGATAGTAGGACGCGGCGTTGCCGACCGGAGTCGAATACGCAACCACGAGAAAGTCTTTCGCGCGCCGTTCCTGAAGCCGGCCGTCGGCGTCCGTCCACTCCGACACCAGGTCGACGCGCCCGCCCGCGGTCAGGCCGAGCGCGTCGATGTCGGCGGGGTTGATGAACACCACGCGGCGCCCGCCCTTCACCCCGCGATAACGGTCATCGAGGCCGTAGATCGTGGTGTTGTACTGGTCGTGGCTGCGCATGGTCTGCAGCACCAGCCGGCCCGGGGGCACCGGCACCCACTGCAGCGGGTTGACGGCGAAGTTGGCCCGCCCTGTGCTGGTGTGGAATTCGCGTGTGTCACGCGGCGGGTGCGGAAGCTGGAATCCGTCGGGCTGGCGCACCTTGCGGTTGTAATCGGCGCACCCGGGGACCACCGCGGCGATCGCGTCGCGGATGGTGTCGTAGTCCGCGGCGAAGCTCTCCCACGGGACCGGGTGCGCCGCACCGAGAAGCGTGCGGGCCAGCTGGCAGACGATTTCCACCTCGCTGCGCACCTGGTCGCTGGGCGGGTGCAAGCTGCCGCGGGACAGGTGCACCATCGACATCGAATCCTCCACCGAGACAACCTGTTTCCGTCCCCCGCGAATGTCACGGTCGGTGCGGCCGAGGGTGGGCAGGATCAGCGCGGTATTCCCGTGCACGAGATGGCTGCGGTTGAGTTTGGTCGAGATCTGCACGGTGAGCGCGCAATTGCGCAGGGCGGCCTCGGTGACGACGGTGTCGGGGGTGGCCGACGCGAAGTTGCCGCCCATGCCCATGAACACCTTCGCCCGCCCGTCGCGCATGGCCCGGATCGCGGCCACGGTGTCATACCCGTGCTTGCGGGGACTGGCGATACCGAACCGGCCGTCCAGGGCGGCGAGAAACTCCTCGGGCATCTGCTCCCAGATGCCCATTGTGCGGTCGCCCTGCACGTTCGAATGTCCGCGCACCGGGCACACCCCGGCGCCCGGCTTGCCGATCATGCCCCGCAGCAGCAGCAGGTTGGTGATCTCGCCGATGGTGGCGACCGCGTGGGCGTGCTGGGTCAGGCCCATCGCCCAGCACACCACCGTCCGCCGCGACGCCATCAGCATGTCGGCGACGCGGTCGAGCTGCGGCCGTTCGATGCCGGTGGCGGCGAACACGTCGTCGAGGTCGATGTCGAGCGTCCGGCGCCGGTATTCGTCGAACCCGGAGCAGTGTGCCTCGACGAACGCGGTGTCGACGACGGTGCCGGGGGCGCGCTCTTCGGCCTCCAGCAGCAGTCTGCCCAGCCCGGCGAACAGCGCCATGTCACCGCCCAGGCGGATCTGCACGAATTCGTCCGCGATCGGGATGCCGTGGCCGACGACGCCGTGCACCTTCTGCGGGTCCTTGAACCGGATCAGCCCGGCCTCGGGCAGCGGGTTCACCGCAATGATGTTGGCGCCGTTGGCCTTTGCGTTCTCCAACACCGAGAGCATCCGGGGGTGGTTGGTGCCCGGGTTTTGTCCGGCGATCACGATCAGGTCGGCGAGCTCGACGTCCTCGACGGTGACCGAACCCTTTCCGATGCCGATCGACTCGGTGAGCGCCGAACCCGACGACTCGTGGCACATGTTGGAGCAGTCCGGCAGGTTGTTGGTGCCGAAAGACCGGACCAGCAGCTGGTAGCAGAACGCGGCCTCGTTGCTGGTGCGGCCCGACGTGTAGAACACCGCCTCATCGGGGCTGTCCAGGGCGCCCAGCTGGTCGGCGATCATCCGGTAGGCGGCGTCCCAGCCGATCGGGCGGTAGTGGTCGTCACCGGGACGCAACACCATGGGGTGGGTCAGCCTGCCCTGCTGGGACAGCCAGTACTCGGGCTTCGCCGACAGCTCGGCGACCGAATGCCGGGCGAAGAATTCCGGTGTGACGGTGCGTTTCGTGGCCTCTTCGGCGACGGCCTTCGCGCCGTTCTCGCAGAATTCGGCCAACTTGCGCCGGCCGTGCTCCTCGGGCCACGCGCACCCGGGACAGTCGAAGCCATTGCGCTGATTGAGCCGGGCCAGCGCCGCCGCGGTGCGCAACGCGCCCATCTGCTCGAACCCACGCTGCAGCGAGACCATCACCGCCCGAACGCCCGCCGCCTCGCGCTTGCGGGGGGTGACCGTGACCGCGTGTTCGTCGTAGTCGGCGGCGGCGGGGCCGGACACGGCCGAACGGTGGGACCTCACAGCATCAAATTACCGCTTCGCGGGCGGGCCGCGCGCTCTCCGGTTTCAGACCGCTGCAGCCAACGCCGCCAGCGCCTGCGCCGAGGTGTAGACCGGCCGCCAGCCCAGCTGGGTCTTGGCCTTGGTGGTGTCCATGACCATCGACGTGCGCGCGGTGTGCAGCCATTCCAGCATCGCCGGCATCAGCGGAACGCGCGAAATCGCCGCCGAGGCCGCCGAGGCCGCGACGGCGGGAACCCGGACCGACCGCGCGCCCAGCGCCTTGGCCACGTCGGCGACCGCCACCACACCGTCACCGGCGATGTTGTACGCGCCCGGCGGCGCCGGGGCGGTCGCCGCCAGCGCGATCGCGGACGCGACGTCGTCGTGATGAACCAGCTGCAGCGGGAAACCCGGATCCGGCACCACCGGTTTCAGCAGGGGAACGGCCTTGAGCGCCTTGACGATGGCGCGGATCGGGCCGGGCAGCTGATTCCAGGGCATGGCGTCGGCCAGGGCGGTCGCGCTGGGCCCGGCGACCACGCACGGCCGCAGGACGAAGACCTCCAGCGGCGAATCCTCGGTGATGTCGGCGAGCATCGCCTCGCACGCGGCCTTCTGCGCGGAGTAGTAATGCTCGTCGGACCCCCGCACCGGCGCATCCTCGGTCAGCGGGACGGGGTTGTCGGAGTGGTAGCCGTAGGCCGCCACCGACGAGGTGTACACCAGGCGCCGCGGCCGCTCGGCGGCCACCGTCGCCTCGAACACGTTGCGGGTGCCTTGCAGGTTGACGCGGGCGCTCTCGTCGCGCGAACCCATGATGATGAAGGCCAGGTGGATCACCACGTCGGCCTGCGCGACGACGGCGTCGACGGCCTCGCGGTCCAAGATGTCGCCCCGCTGATAGGTAGTCTTGAGCCAGCCGCGTGACGACGGGTCAAACGGGCGACGCGCCATCCCGATGATGGCGTCGACGGCAGGTTCGCGCTCCAGCGCCGTCACCGCGGAGATGCCGATCTCCCCGGTGGGCCCGGTCACCGCGACGGTCACACCCATGTAGACGTCCTTCCCTCCCGTTCTCAGCCGAAACTTTGCGCGGAAACGCCGACGCGGTCAAAGGGGACCGACGGGACGCTCACCGATTCGCTGCGACCGGACCAAACCGCGTGTAAGGGTGGGGCCGGCGACCGATAATCTACGGCGACCGTAAGGTCACAGCGCCAACATCGCAGGAAACGAGGCACAGCATGGCGGACAACGCGAAAGCCCGCGCGGTCGCGCCCCCGACGGGTGGGGAGAAGGCCGACCCCTCGACCGTTTTCGCAGCTCTGGCCGAAATCATCTATCGGGGCTCGGACGCCAACGAGATGTACGCCGCCATCTGCGTCGCCGCCACCCTGGCCATCCGCGGCTGCGACCACGCCAGCCTGATGGTGCGCGAGAACGACCGATACATCACCGTCGGCGCCAGTGACCGGCTGGCGCAGCACGTCGACGAGCTGGAACGGCGCGCCGGCGACGGCCCGTGCATCGACGCGATCGAGGAGGAGACGCCCCAGATCGAGCCCGACCTGACCACGCCGTCGCTGTGGCCCAAGCTGGCGGCGGTCCTGGTCGCGGAGACACCGGTACGGGGCGCGATGGGATTTCGCCTCCTGGTGGACAAACGCAAAGGGGCCGCGCTCAATCTGTTCAGCGACACCCCGAACATGTTCGACGCCGAGTCCGCCGGGCGGGCGGCGGTGCTGGCCGCGTTCGCCAGCGTCGCCATCAACGCGGTCGCCAAGGGGGAAGACGCCGCGAGCCTGCGACGGGGACTGCTCAGCAACCGGGAGATCGGCAAGGCGGTCGGCATGCTGATGCTGCTGCACGACATGAGCGAGGACGACGCCTTCGACCTGCTGCGCCGCCACTCCCAGGCGCTGAACATCAAGCTGGCCGAGGTCGCGCGTGCGGTCATCGAGCAGCGCGGTCAGCTGCCCGCCCTCGCCGACACGCAGCCCCCACCGAACGGCTGACGGCGGCTATTCGGGGAGCCGCAGCTCGGGCTTCTCGACCTCTTCGATGTTGACGTCCTTGAACGTGACGACGCGCACCTGCTTGACGAACCGCGCCGGCCGGTACATGTCCCACACCCAGGCGTCGGACAACCGCAATTCGAAGTAGACCTCGCCGTCGGCGTTGCGCGGCGTCATCTCCACGCTGTTGGCCAGGTAGAAGCGCCGCTCGGTTTCCACGACGTAGCTGAACTGGCCGACGATGTCCTTGTATTCGCGGTACAGCGAGAGCTCCATCTCGGTTTCATACTTTTCGAGATCTTCTGCGCTCATCTGTCACTCATCCGCTCAGACGTCCTTCTCCCACATGCTGTCCCCGGGACCCTGGTCCCATCTTTCCTCACCGATATCCGTCGCGCTGCAGCGGTGGGTCCGGGGCGCAGTCCGCCACCAGCTTGGCACCCGAGGAGTTCGCGACGCGCCGCACGTTGATGAACGAATAACGATGCTCCGGGCAGGGGCCCAGCTGCGCGAGCGCCGCGCTGTGCGCCGGCGTGCCGTAGCCCTTGTGCAGGGCGAAGCCGTAACCGGGGTGATCGGCCTCCATGGCCACCATCAGCCGGTCCCGGCTGACCTTCGCCAGCACGCTGGCCGCCGCGATGCACGCCGCGACGGCATCGCCGCCGATGACCGGCAGCGACGGGACCGCCAAACCGGGGACGCGGAAACCGTCGCTCAGCACATACCCCGGCCGCACGGACAGCCCGGCGACGGCGCGGCGCATCCCCTCGATGTTGGCGACGTGCACGCCGCGCCGGTCCACCTCGGCCGGCGGGATGAACACCACGTGGTAGGCCAACGCATAGCGGCGAATCAGGGGGAACAACTTCTCCCGAGCGGCCTCGGTGAGCTTCTTGGAATCGTCAAGCGCGGCAAGGCTTTCCATTCGCCCCGGACCGAGCACGCAGGCGGCGACCACCAGCGGGCCGGCGCAGGCGCCGCGCCCGACCTCGTCGACGCCGGCCACCGGGCCCAACCCGCTGCGGTAGAGCGCCGACTCCAGGGTGCGCAACCCTGACGACTTCCGGATCACCGTCCGCGGCGGCCACGTCGTGGCCATGACTACCGGGTCTGCTGCGGGTTCACCGACTCCACGCCACCCCATCGGGACGGCGGCCACACGATGAACCTGGCCTTGCCGATCACGTTGGACACCGGCACGGTCCCCGAGGTGGGATCGCCCGTGCACAGCACACCCTTGAGCGCCTCGGCCGGCACGCTGTTGCAGTGGGCGCGCGAATCCGCCGAGTGCGTCCGGTTGTCGCCCATCACCCACAGCCGCCCGGCCGGAACGGCGACCGGCCCGAACTCACTGCCCAGGCACGGGTAGACCGACGGGTCGGCCGCCATGGTGTTGCGATCCAGGTACGGCTCCTTCAGCGGCTTGCCGTCGACCGTCAGCCCGGTCTCGGCGCGGCACGCCACCGTCTGTCCCCCGACCGCGATAACCCGCTTGACCAGGTCGTTTTCGTCGGGGGGCACGAAGCCGATGAAGGACAGCGCATTCTGCATCCAGCGCAGCACCGTGTTGTTCGACCGGATCGACTTGTAGCCGAGGTTCCATGGCGGCGGCCCCTTGAAGACGATGACGTCGCCGGGGCTCGGCGCGCTGAACCGATAGCTGACCTTGTCCACCATGATCCGGTCGCCGACGCAGCCCGTGCAGCCGTGCAACGTGGGCTCCATGGATTCCGACGGGATCAGGTAGGGCCGCGCCACGAACGTCAACATGACGTAGTAGAGCACGATCGCGATCACCGCCAGCAGGGCGAATTCGCGCAGCGTGGAGTGCTTGGAGGCTTCGGCCTCGCCCGGCTCGGGCGCCGGGTCCGCGGGGCCTGGTTCGGGGACCGGCCCGTCGGCCGTACCGGCGTCGTCGGGGCGCGTCTCCGGATTGCGCGTAGAGACCTTCGGATCTGCTTCGCCAGCGCGGGACTGGGGGTTGGATGAATCCGCGGTGTCGGTCACGAGATCAGCGTAGCCAGCGCGGGATGTGGCCCGGCAAGCCGGCGAGTGATCCGCGTCGGAAACCGAATCACCAGCGCCGCCAAGGCGTCCCGGCTCAGCGCTTCTCCTTGATCTTGGCCTTCTTGCCGCGCAGCTCGCGCAGGTAGTACAGCTTGGCGCGGCGGACATCGCCACGGGTGACGACCTGGATGTGGTCGATGTTGGGCGAGTGCACCGGGAAGGTCCGCTCGACGCCGACGCCATAGCTTTCCTTGCGGACGGTGAAGGTCTCGCGGATGCCACCGCCCTGGCGGCGGATCACCACGCCCTTGAACACCTGGATGCGCTCCTTGGCGCCCTCGATGACCTTGACGTGCACGTTGATGGTGTCGCCCGGGCCGAAAACCGGGATGTCGTCGCGCAGCGACGCCTGATCGACGAAGTCCAGCCGGTTCATCTGAGAGACACTTCCTTGAGGTCGCGGCCGACGGCAGCTACCCACACGCGGGTGTGGGGCGGCCGCCGAGCCGATGGGCTTTCTGGCGTATCTCGCAGCAGGCGGGAAAAGGCCCGACCGGCCTGCAGCCGCTGGAGACAACTGGTCAATTGTGCCAGACGGTGCGCGTGCCGCGAAAATCACACGAAGTCGGCGGTTCGCGGCGAGCCGAACGCGCTGGTGAATGGTACATATGACTGGGGTCAGAACGCGCTGCCCGCACCGTTGCGTGATGGCCGGGACAGGTGGCGCGAGTGGTCCCGCCGTTGCACCGTGTCCACGTCAAGTCGAAGTCAAGTCGAAGTCACGCCGGAGGAGTCGCATGCGGGTACGGCCGCTGACGCTGCTCACCGCCACCGCGGCGGTGACGTTGCTGGTCGCCGCCGGGTCCGAGGCGCTGGTTCAGGCCAAGGTCTACAGCTTGCCGATCAACGCGCCCGTGCGGGTCATCCCCCAGCGGCCGGCACCGGCGCCACCACCGCAGTCGGCGGCGCTGATGCTCGAGGCCGCCACACCGCCGCAGGAGCCGCCACCGCCCCTGGCGCTGCCGGGCGCGGGGTTCGCCCAGCTGCAGGCCCGCGTCCAGCAGGCCACCGACGAGGCCGCCGCCAGCGGCGCCGCGCTGTCGGTCGCCATCCTCGATCGCCGCACCCACCAGCTGGTTTCCAACGGCAACGGCCAGGTCGTGGGCACCGCGTCGGTGGCGAAGCTGTTCATCGCCGACGACCTGTTGCTGCACGAGGCCGAGGGCAAGGCCGCCCTGAGCACCGACGACCGCCAGGCGCTCGACATCATGCTGCAGTCCTCCGACGACGGCGCGGCCGAGCGGTTCTGGGGGCAGGGCGGCGGGTCCGCCATCATCTCCGAGGTGGCGGCCCGTTACGGCCTGGCGTCCACCACCCCGCCCAGCGACGGGCGCTGGTGGAACACCATGAGCTCGGTGACCGACTTGATCCGCTATTACGAGATGCTGCTGGACGGGTCCGGTGGCCTGCCCGCCGACCGGGCCAAGATCATCGTGAGCGACCTCGCCCAGTCCACTCCCAACGGCCTCGACGGCTACCCGCAGCGGTTCGGCATCCCCGACGGCCTGTACGCCGAGCCGGTCGCGGTCAAGCAGGGCTGGATGTGCTGCATCGGCAGCGACTGGATGCATCTGTCGACGGGCGTGATCGGGGCCGACCACCGCTACATCATGGTGGTGCAGTCTTTGCAGCCCTCCGACGACGCCACGGCGCGAGACACCATCACCCGGGCGGTCAAGGCGATATTTCCCGAGGGCCGCATCGACGTGCCGGCGCGCGGCCTTTAGCGGAGCGGTTCGCCGCCGGGCTCAAGCCGACGGCCCGGCTCGAGCAGCTCGGGGCGGCGTTCGCGGGTGCGCTGCAGGGAGATCTCCCGGCGCCACGCGGCGATTCGCGCATGGTCACCGGAGAGCAGCACCTCGGGGACGTCTAGCCCCCGCCAACTCGGCGGCCGGGTATAGCTGGGGCCCTCGAGGCGGCGGTCCAGGGCGGGCGAGTGCGAATCATCAAGGCGCGACGCGGGATTGCCGAGGACGCCGTCGAGGAGCCGCAGCACGGCCTCGATCATCACCACCGCCGCCGACTCCCCGCCCGGCAACACGTAATCGCCGATCGAGACCTCTTCCACCCGCATCCGCCGCCCGGCGTCCTCGATGACCCGCTGGTCGATGCCCTCGTAGCGACCGCACGCGAACGCCAGGTGCTTCTCGGTGCTCCAGCGCGCGGCGGTGGCCTGGGTGAACAGGGTGCCGGCCGGTGTCGGGACGACCAAAAGTGTTTCGCCGGAGCAGATTTCATCGAGCGCCTCGCCCCACACCGGCGCCTTCATCACCATCCCCGGGCCACCGCCGTAGGGCGCATCGTCGACCGAGCGGTGCACGTCATGCGTCCACCGGCGCAGGTCGTGCACGGCCAGATCGACCAGCCCGGACTGGATCGCCTTGCCGGGCAACGATTGCCGCAGCGGGTCCAGGTAGTCCGGAAAGATCGTGATGACGTCGATTCTCATCTCGCGGGCCTATAGATCCAGTAGGCCTTCGGGCGGATCGATCTCGATGGTGCCGTCGCGCAGCGACACCGAGGTGACGATCGCGGTCACGAAGGGCACCAACACCTCGCCGGATTCGCGCCGGACCGCCAACAACTCCCCCGCGGCGGTATGCAGGACCTCGGCGACGACACCGACGTCCTCGCCCGTGATCGTCCGCACGTGTAGGCCTTCGAGCTGATGGTCGTAATAGGTGTCCGGCTCGTCGATCTCGGGCAGGTCCTCGGAATCGACGACGAACAGGGTGCCGCGCAGCGCGTCGGCGGCGTCGCGGTCCGTGACGCCGGCCAGCCGCACCAGCAGCCGCCCGCCGTGCTCGCGCGCGGTCTCGATCACGCAGCTGCGTTCCGCACCCCCACGGGAGGGCTTGGCCCGCAACGTGTTACCCGGCGAGAACCGGGCGGCGGGATCGTCGGTGCGGATTTCGACCACCAGCTCACCGCTGATGCCGTGCGCTTTCACCACGCGCCCGACGGTCAACTCCAAGGGAGTTCCATGAGAGCGCCGGCCTACTGGTCGGTGTCCACCACGTCGACGCGGATGCCGCGACCGCCGATGCCGGCGACCAGCGTGCGCAACGCGGTCGCCGTGCGACCGCCGCGGCCGATCACCTTGCCCAGGTCGTCGGGATGGACGTGGACCTCGACCGTGCGCCCCCGGCGACTGGTCACCATGTCCACCCGGACGTCGTCGGGGTTGTCGACAATCCCGCGAACCAGGTGCTCAACTGCGTCAACGACAACCGTGCTCATCGCCGCGGTCAGCTTTCGGTGGTCGACTCGGCCTGCTCGCCGCCCTCGGCGGGCGCCTCAGCCGGCTTGGTCTCGGCGGTCTCGGCGGCAGGCTCGGCGGCGGGCTCGGACTCGCCCTCGGCGGCCTTGGCGGCCTTCTTGGCCGGTGACTTCTTCTTCGGCTTCGCGGCCTCGGTGGTCGGTCCGCCTTCGGCCTCGGCCAGCGCGGCGTTGAACAGCTCGAGCTTGCTGGGCTTGGCGGGCTTGACCTTCAAGCGGCCCTCGGCGCCGGGCAGGCCCTTGAACTTCTGCCAGTCGCCGGTGATCTTCAGCAGCTTGAGGACGGGCTCGGTGGGCTGGGCGCCCACGGACAGCCAGTACTGGGCGCGCTCGGAGTCGATCTCGATGAGGCTCGGGTCTTCCTTCGGGTGATACCGGCCGATGACCTCGATGGAGCGACCGTCGCGCCGGGTCCGTGCGTCGGCGACGGCGATGCGGTACTGGGGATTGCGGATCTTGCCAAGCCGGGTGAGCTTGATCTTGACAGCCATGGTTAAGCGACTTCTCCTGTGTGTGTCACGCTGCAATTCAGCGATCGGGGCGGGAATGCCCGGATCCGGTTTTGCCTCGCGTGTCTGACCACGAAGCGATGCGTGATCGCTCGGCGGACAGCCGCCTATTGTGCCAGACCAGTGGCGGCGATCAGAAATCTCACATCACCTTCTGGAAGACCTTGGTCTCCACCCGCCGCGTCATCCGCCAGCCCTTGGGGGTGCGCGCGAACTCGTCGTCGTACCAAAGGCCGCAGAACAGCACCTGATCCTGTTCGCCGCCGAGCACCATCGGGTTGAAGCAGATCACCCGCGACGACGCCGTGTCCCCGTCGATGCGCACCGAGAAGTTGCCGAGCATGTGCGCATACACCGGGAAGTTGGGCAGCACCTCGGCCAGCCACTTCTTGACCTCGGGATAGTGGCCCTCGATGCCCCCTAAGGCCGTGTAATCGATATAGGCGTCAGGGGTGAACACCCGGTCCAGGTCGTCGAAGCGGCGGTTGTCGATCGCGGTGGAGTAATCCACCAGAAGCTGCTGGATCTCCAGGCGGTCGGATATCTCGGCCAGGCTCAACATGCATCGGACAGTAGACGAAAATCCGCGCCGAAAAGGGCCGGAAGTTAGACTTTCGGCCCATGCGCAAGCTCATGGCCTCGGTGTCCAGGATGGCCGCGGCGCTGGTCGTCGCCGGGGCGTGCGGTGCTATCGCGCCCACGTCCTGGGCCGACAGCAGCCAACCGGTCGGCTCGATTCCCATCCCCGACGGCCCGGCGCAGACGTGGATCATCGCCGACCTGGACAGCGGTCAGGTGCTGGCCGGCCGCGACCAGAACGTGGCCCACCCCCCGGCGAGCACCATCAAGACGCTGTTGGCCCAGGTGGTCCTGGATTCGGTGAGCCTGGATTCCACGGTGGTCGCCGACGTCGCGGACACCCAGGTCGAATGCAACTGCGTCGGCGTCAAACCGGGCCGCACGTACACCGCGCGCCAACTCCTCGACGGCCTGCTGCTGGTCTCGGGCAACGACGCCGCCAACACGTTGGCCCACATGCTGGGCGGCCCGGAGGTCACGGTCGCCAAGATGAACGCCAAGGCGGCCTCCCTGGGCGCCACCAACACCCATGCGGCGACGCCGTCCGGTCTGGACGGCCCCGGCGGGTCCGGTTCGTCGACGGCGCACGACCTGGCGGTCATCTTCCGCGCCGCGATGGCCAACCCGGTGTCGCGCAGATCACCGCCGAGCCGTCGGCGATGTTCCCCGGCGAGAACGGCGACCACCCCATCACCAACCAGGACGAGTTGCTGCAGCGCTACCCCGGCGCGATCGGCGGCAAGACGGGGTTCACCAACGCCGCCCGCAAGACCTTCGTCGGCGCCGCCGCGCGCGGTGGCCGCCGGCTGGTGATCGCCATGATGTACGGGCTGGTGAAAGAGGGCGGGCCGTCGTATTGGGATCAGGCGGCGACGCTGTTCGACTGGGGATTCGAGCAAAGCCCGCAGGCCGGCATCGGCTCGCTGTAATTGCCGCTCGCGCAACTTAATTCGGCAGCGCCGCGGTCAGTAGCGTCATCAAGACCGGGATCCGCTGGGCCGCGATCTCCGGTTGGGGCAGCACCCCTTCCACCACGGCGGCGCCGTCGAACACGTTGGTCATCAGCGCCACGAACACCGGGAAGGTGTCGTCCGGAAAGTGCTCGGCTCCCGGCAGCGCCCGGGCGGCGTCGTGGATCTTCGCCGCATACTGCCCCAGCTCGTGTTGCAAAGTCTCCCTGAGCTTTTCGTCGGTGCGGGCGGCCACCAGGAGTTCGTAGATGACGGCATTGGTGGCACCGCTGGTGATGTCGCGCAGGATCACCAGCGCCGCCTCGAGTGACGGCTGGTCGGCGGGTATTTCGGCGACTCGCTTGGTGAACCCTTCCACCTGGCGACGCAGCACCTCGGAGGCCGTGGCCGCCATGAAATCGCCCATGGTGTCGAAGTGCCGGAACAGCGCGCCGACCGACACGCCGGCCCGCTTGGTGATCACCGCGGCGGATGCCCGGGCGTAGCCGACCTCGATGATGGTGGCGATGCAGGCGTCGAGGAGTCGCGCGACCGTTTCTTCCCGGCGCTGTTGCTGAGTCCTCGCCATGTCAGGCGCTTCGCCTCGCGGCGCCCTGCGGCCGACAGGTGCGCTCGCCGGCCCGCAGGTAACGGCCCGACTTGACCGTTTGCCCGTAGCCGTCGCGGAATTGGCCCCCGCCGAACACGACGACACCACCCACGCCGGTGGCGACGACGGCGTGGTCGTTGCGGTTGACCATGCGGCGCAGGCCGCCGTAGAACGGCACCGCTTCCTCGTGGTAGCCGTCGACGGACTCGTCGAGACCGGCCGGGTCGATCACGACGAAGTCCGCACGATCGCCTTGCCGCAGCGTGCCGGCGTCGATGCCGAACCACTCGGCCAGTTCGCCGGTGAGCCGGTGCACCGCGCGCTGGGTCGAGAGGAAGGGCGCGCCGGCCGCCTGCGCGTCCTTGGTGCGCTTGAGCATGCGCAGTCCGAAGTTGTAGAAGGCCATGTTGCGCAGGTGCGCGCCGGCGTCGGAGAAGCCCATGTGGATGCTGGGGTCGGCGGCGAGCTTGTCGAGCTGCTTGGGCCGGTGGTTGGCCACGGTGGTGGTCCACCGGACGTTGCGCTCGCCGTTCTCGACGAGCACATCGAGGAACGCGTCCAGCGGGTGCAGGCCCCGCTCGTCGGCGATCGCGCCAAAGCTCTTGCCGATCAACGACTTATCGGGGCATTCGACGATCACCGCGTCGTGGAAGTCGCGGTGCCACAGCGACGGCCCGAGCTTGACGCGGTCGAACTCGCGGCGGAATCGACGGCGATAGGCCTCGTCGGCCAGGAGTTCGTTGCGCTGCAACTGATCACGCAGATGCAGCGCGGCGGTGCCCGCGCCGAACTCCTCGAATACCGGCAGATCGATTCCGTCGGAATACAATTCGAACGGCACCGGCAGGTGCTGGAATCGCACGCTGGACCGCAGCAGCTTGTTGAGGACCCGGGTGCCGAACCCGAACGTGTGCACGGCGAGCGGCATCGACTTGGCGTCCGCGGAGACCAGCATGCTCATCCGGACTCCCTTGCCGCGACCGAAGATTCGGCTGCTGGTCAAGAAGAACATCAGCGACAGGATCGGGTTCTCCAGGTTCGGCGCGCTCTGCAGAATCCGGCCGCGCCTGCGCAGGACCTTGATCAGTCTGCGTCGTTCCCGCCAGGTCGCGAACGTGGACGGCAGGGCGCGGGACCGGAAGCGCTCGCCGTCGAGTTTGTCGATGGCCGCGTCCATCCCGGACATGCCGAGCACCCCGGCGTCGAGCGCCTCGTCGAGCAGCGCCGCCATCTTCTCCAGCTCCTCGTCGGTGGGCCGGACCGTGGGGTCGGTGGCCCGTTCCAGTCCGAGCACCGAGGTGCGCAGGTCCGAATGACCAAGCAGCGAACCGACATTCGGGCCGAGCGGCAGGGCATCGATCGCCTTGACGTATTCCGCCGCCGTCGACCAGGTCCTGCCCGAACTCAGCGCGCCGAACACGTATTCGCGGGGCACCGCTTCCACCCGGCTGAACAGATCGGCGGCGTCCTCGGAATCGGCGTAGACCGTCGACAACGAGCAGTTGCCGAGCAGCACGGTGGTGACGCCGTGGCGCACCGACTCGCGCAGGCCGGGGTCCAGCAGCACCTCGGCGTCGTAGTGGGTGTGCACGTCGAGGAAGCCGGGCACGACCCACTTGCCGGCCGCGTCGATCACCTCGGGGCAGCCGGTCTCGTCCAGCGGCTCGGCCGATACCGCGGCCACGACGCCGTCGCGGATGCCGAGCGTGCGGGTCAGCGGCGCGCTGCCGGTGCCGTCGAACCACAATCCGTCGCGAACGATCACGTCGTAGGCCATTGGCTTCCTCCAAGTCGCGGTTGCCCGAACGCTAACATAGATAGCAAGTACTCGCAATCTTTTTTGGGTGCACGGCAGCGGCGGCGTCCACGCCTGCTGGTAAGTCTGCGTCACCGAGACGCGGCGACGACGGCGACGCGCCCGGCTACGCCGGTGAACGGAAAATCTTGCCGCGCAACATGATCAGATCGGGATTGTTCAGCACGGCGGGCCCCGACCGGGGATCGCGGGCAAAGCACAGCAGGTCGGCCGACGCGCCGTGATCGAGCCCCGGGCGTCCGAGCCAGCCCCGCGCGTCCCAACACGCCGCGCCCAGCGCCTGCGTCGGGCTCATCCCGATGCCCTTGAGCGCTTCGACCTCGTCGGCGATGCGACCGGGGGCGACCATGGTGCCGGCGTCACTTCCGGCGTAGATCGGCACGCCCGCTTCCCGGGCCGCCGCGATCCGCGACAGGCCGCGCGCATGCAGGTCGCGCATGTGGGCGGCGTAGGCCGGATACTTGGCGGCGGCCTCGGCGATCCCGGGGAAATTCTCGATGACGTTGACCAGCGTGGGCACCAACACGGTGCCGCGCTCGACCATCAGCTCGATGGTGTCGTCGGTCAGCCCGGTGCCGTGCTCGATGCAGTCGATGCCGGCGTTGATCAGGCCGGGCAGCGCGTCCTCGCTGAAGACGTGCGCGGTGACCCGGGCGCCGTGGGCGTGGGCGGTTTCGATCGCGGCCTTGAGCACGTCGTCGGACCACAGCGGCGCGAGGTCGCCGACGCCGCGATCGATCCAGTCGCCGACCAGCTTGATCCAGCCGTCACCGCGGCGCGCCTCCTCGGCCACCGCCTCCGGCAGTTGCCACTCGTCTTCCAGCTCGCGCGAGAAGCCCGCCGCGTAACGCTTGGGTCTGGCCAGATGCCTGCCGGCGCGGATGATGCGGGGCATGTCGTCGCGCTCGTCGAGGCTGCGCGTGTCGGTGGGCGAACCGCAGTCCCGCAACAGCAGCGCGCCGACGTCGCGTTCGATCTCGGCCTGGGCGACCGCCTCGCCGAGGGGGATCTCGCCGTGCTGGCCGAGGCCGACGTGGCAGTGGGCGTCGACCAGCCCGGGCACGATCCACCCGCCGTCAAAGACGGTGTCGGCGCCGGCGACCGGTTCGGTGCTGATCCGCCCGTCGACGATCCACAGTTGGATCTCGGTCTCGTCGGGCAGTGCCACGCCCCGCACGTGCATGCGCACGGCGGCGGCTACCTGCTTCCGGTCCAATGGTGACGACCCGCTTCGCCCGGTCCCCCGCAAGCGGGAGGTGCCCCCGCCGCCGCGCTCGCGATCGTTCCGGTCCAATGGTGACGACCCGCTTCGCCCGGCTCCGCCGCGCTCGCGATCGTCACGACTTGCCCGGGAACTTCAGCTTGGACAGGTCGAAGTCGGCCAGCCCGGGCGGCAGCTCGTTGAGACCCTCGGGCATCTGCGACAGGTCGGGGAACCCGGCCGGCATGCCCGGCATCCCGGCGCCCAGCGGGTTGCGCACCTTGGGCGGGGTCGGGCCGCGTCCGCCCTTCTTGGCTTTTTTGCCCGCCTTGCCCTTGCCCGATTTGGCTTTGCGCGTCGCCGACTTGCGGCCCATCCCGGGGATGCCCATGCCGCCGAGCATCGACGACATCATCTTGCGGGCCTCGAAGAAGCGGTCGACCAGCTGGTTGACCTCGGACACCGTGACGCCCGAACCGTTGGCGATGCGCAGCCGGCGCGACGCGTTGATGATCTTCGGATCGGCGCGCTCGGCGGGCGTCATGCCGCGGATGATGGCCTGTAGGCGGTCGAGTTGACGGTCGTCGACCTGGGCCAGCGCGTCCTTCATCTGCCCGGCCCCGGGCAGCATGCCCAGCAGGTTGCCGATCGGCCCCATCTTGCGGATGGCGAGCATCTGTTCCAGGAAGTCCTCGAGCGTGAGCTCGCCGCTGCCGATCTTGACCGCGGCGGCCTCGGCCTGCTCGGCGTCGAAGACCTGCTCGGCCTGCTCGATCAGGCTGAGCACGTCGCCCATGCCCAGGATGCGGCTGGACATCCGGTCCGGGTGGAAGACGTCGAAGTCCTCCAGCTTCTCGCCGGTGGAGGCGAAAAGGATTGGCACACCGGTGACCTCGCGCACCGACAGCGCCGCCCCACCGCGGGCGTCGCCGTCGAGCTTGGTCAGCACCACACCGGTGAAGCCGACGCCCTCGCGGAAGGCCTCCGCGGTGGTGACGGCGTCCTGGCCGATCATCGCGTCCAGGACGAACAGGACCTCGTCGGGGTCGACGGCGTCGCGGATGGCCGCGGCCTGGGCCATCAGCTCGTCGTCGATGCCCAGCCGGCCGGCGGTGTCGACGATGACGACGTCGAAATGCTTGGCGTTGGCTTCGGCGATCCCCGCCGCGGCGACCGCGACCGGGTCGCCCGGCCCGGATTCCGGAGACTCACCGGGGTGCGGCGCGAACACCGGCACGCCGGCGCGCTCACCGACGACCTGCAGCTGGTTCACCGCGGCCGGGCGCTGCAGGTCGCAGGCCACCAGCAGCGGGGTGTGGCCCTGCCCCCGCAGCCAGGCGGCCAGCTTGCCGGCCAGCGACGTCTTACCGGAACCCTGCAGACCGGCGAGCATCACGACGGTCGGCGGCGTCTTCGCGAACGCCAGCTGCCGGGTCTGTCCGCCCAGGATGCCGACGAGTTCTTCGTTGACGATCTTGACGACCTGCTGCGCCGGGTTGAGGGCACCGGAGACCTCGGCGCCTTTGGCGCGGTCCTTGATCCGGGTGACGAAGGCGCGCACCACGGGCAACGACACGTCGGCTTCCAGCAGCGCCAACCGGATTTCGCGGGTGGTGGCCTCGATATCGGCGTCGGTCAGTCGACCCTTGCCGCGTAGCCCGGCAAGGGCGCCGGTCAATCGGTCGGACAGCGATTCAAACACCCCGCCAGCCTAGTGGTGATCGCCAGCCCCGCGCCGCGGGGCGCAGCGGGTCACCACTCATCGGGCCGAGTGAGCCCGGTGGGGCGGACTCGTCGTCGCCCCTCGACGCGACACTGCAACCACGCACACGACACGCCGCGAACGATGTTCGTAATTTCAGTCACGCGGGGACGGCGAGCGGGTTTGAATGGTCGAGTGCTCGAGGTGATCGACAAAGGGTCCTGCACCGAAGCGCATCCAGTGCCGCTGCTCTTCGTCCACGGCGGGTGGCACGGCGCATGGTGCTGGGAACACTTCCAGGACTTCTTCGCCGACGCCGGCTACCGCACGGTCGCGGTGAGCCTGCGCGGGCACGGCACCAGCCCCACGGCGAAGCCGTTGCGCAAGGTGTCCATCGCCGACTACATCGAGGACGTCCGTTCGGTGGCCGACGACCTGGGCGGCGGGCCGATCCTGATCGGACACTCGCTGGGCGGCTTCGTGATCCAGCGCTACCTCGAAGACCGCAGCGCCCCGGCCGCGGTGCTGGTGGGCTCCGTGCCGCCGCAGGGCGTGCTCACCTTGGCGTTGCGGGTCTGGCGCCGCCGGCCGTCGATGACGATGGAATCGTGGAGCGATCCCACGCTGCTGAAATTCCTCGCCACCCCGGCGCTGGCCCGCGAGTACCTGTTCTGCCCCGACACGCCCGAGGACGTCGTCGAGGCCTGCCGGCAACAGGCCGGGGCCGAGAGCGTTCGGGCCGCCATGACCGATCCGATCATCCGCCGCGTCAAAACCAAGCGGGTGACGACGCCGATCCTGGTCCTGGGCGCCGAGTACGACGGCTTCGTTAGCGTCCGCGAGGTGCGTAACACGGCGCGCGCCTACGGAACCGAGCCGGAATTCTTCCCCATGGGCCACAACATGATGCTCGAACCGGGCTGGGCCGACGTCGCCGAACGCATCCGCGACTGGCTGCAAGCCCACGAAGCGGTGACCCACGCGCGATAGCGAGTCGAGTCGCTCCAACACCGAAAAGCGTTGGCGTGCTAGATTTCACAGCCGCCACTCAACCGAGCTGGCCGTGTCGAACAGCAACGATTGGGGGGCCTGTGTCGATGCCGGCCAGCAGCATCCAAGCGCGGACCGACACCGACCACAGCGACCACAGCGGCACCACCGTGCTGCGCGGCTGGCAGCGCAGGGCGCTCGTCAAATACCTCGCCGGCCAGCCGCGCGACTTCCTGGCGGTGGCCACCCCCGGATCCGGCAAGACGACGTTCGCGCTGCGGGTGGCGGCCGAACTGCTCGCCCAGCGCGCCGTCGAGCAGGTCACCGTCGTGGTCCCCACCGAACACCTCAAGGTGCAGTGGGCGCAGGCCGCGGCGCGGCACGGCATCGCCCTGGACCCGAGATTCTCCAACAGCAACCCGCGGATCGCGCCGGAGTATCACGGCGTCATGGTCACCTACGCTCAGGTCGCCGCGCACCCCACGCTGCACCGCGTCCGCACCGAGCAGCGCAAGACGCTGGTCATCTTCGACGAGATCCATCACGGCGGGGACGCCAAGACCTGGGGCGACGCCATCCGCGAGGCCTTCGACGACGCCACCCGCCGGCTCGCGCTGACGGGCACGCCCTTTCGCAGCGACGACAGCCCCATCCCGTTCGTGACCTACGAGGCCGGTCCCGACGGCATACGGCGGTCGCAGGCCGATCACACGTACGGCTACACCGACGCCCTGGCCGACGGCGTGGTCCGGCCCGTGGTCTTCCTCGCGTACTCCGGGGAGGCGCGATGGCGCGACAGCGCCGGCGAGGAGCACGCGGCCCGACTGGGCGAGCCGCTGTCCGCCGAGCAGACCGCGCGGGCGTGGCGCACGGCGCTGGATCCCGCTGGCGAGTGGATGCCCGCGGTGATCACCGCCGCGGATCTGCGGCTGCGCCAGCTGCGCACGCATGTGCCCGACGCCGGCGGCATGATCATCGCCTCGGATCAGACCGCGGCCCGCGCCTATGCCACCCTGCTGACGAAGCTGACCGGCGAGGCGCCGACGCTGGTGCTCTCCGACGACCCCGGATCCTCCGCGCGCATCAGCGAATTCGCGGCCAGCACCAGCCGCTGGCTGGTCGCGGTGCGCATGGTCTCCGAGGGCGTCGACGTGCCGCGGCTGTCGGTCGGCATCTACGCCACCAGCGCCTCGACCCCACTGTTCTTCGCCCAGGCCATCGGCCGCTTCGTGCGGTCACGGCGCCAGGGCGAGATCGCCAGCATCTTCGTGCCGTCGGTGCCCAACCTGCTGCAGCTGGCCAGCGAGCTGGAAACCCAGCGCAACCACGTGCTCGGCGAGCCGCACCGGGAATCCGAGGGCGACCCCCTCGACGGCGATCCGGCCACCAAGGCGCAGGACGAGAAGACCGACCTCGACAAGGGATTCACCTCGCTGGGCGCCGACGCGGAGCTCGATCAGCTCATCTTCGACGGATCGTCGTTCGGCACCGCCGCTCCGGCCGGCAGCGACGAGGAGGCCGACTACCTCGGCATCCCCGGCCTGCTCGACGCCGAGCAGATGCGCGCGCTGCTGCACCAGCGCCAGGACGAACAGCTGCAGAAGCGGGCCCGACTGCACCAGGAGGCCGGATCGCCGGGGTCCGTCGAACCCCCGTCGGTGACGGTGCACGGCCAGCTTCGGGAGCTGCGCCGCGAGCTCAACGCCCTGGTCTCGATCGCCCATCACCGCACCGGCAAGCCGCACGGCTGGATTCACAACGAATTGCGGCGCCGCTGCGGCGGTCCCCCGATCGCGGCGGCGAGCCGCGAACAGCTGCGGGCGCGCATCGACGCCGTGCGCCGGCTCAACGCCGAGCAGTCCTGAGCCGGGGCGTGCCCGGCACGCTTGTGCATGTGACAAATTGGGGCCAGAGTGGAATCTATGACCGAACAGAAAGTGATCGAGCAGTGGCTCGAAGGCTGTGCGGTGCAGCGGATCATGTTCCGCGACGGTCTGGTACTGAATTTCGAGGACTACAACGAACTTGTGATTACGGCACCGATGCGTCTGACCCTGCCGGCCATCGAAACCTCGCCCGCCGAAGTGATCGCGATCGACCCGAACGACCCGGCGAACCAACTGCGTCCGCTCTTCGATTTCTCCGGGTCAACCTGCACCGGTGCCGTCTGGAACGACGCCGGAGATCTCCATCTCGAGTTCTCCGACGGTCACCGGATCGACGTGCCGTCGAACGACAACGTCACCGCGTGGGAGCTGTATAGCAAGTACCACGGCTATGCCGCCTGCCTCGCGCACGGCAAAATGCGGGTCGTTCGCCTCGATACGGCCGGGGCCGACGGCGACCGCTGAGCCGGCGCGTGGGTGTATTTCATGCGTCGCGTGGACTACGTCATCCAGTATGTCGAATCGCTCAGCAGCTCGGTGGCGTTCTACCGCGACGTGATCGGGCTCGAGGTGCGCATCGAAGGCGACGGCTACGTCGAGTTCGAGATGGCG
This sequence comes from Mycobacterium sp. WUMAC-067, assembly GCF_020217485.1. GTDB lineage: Bacteria > Actinomycetota > Actinomycetes > Mycobacteriales > Mycobacteriaceae > Mycobacterium. The sequence goes on from NZ_JAEKMI010000021.1 coordinate 85,355, forward strand.
AACACCAAGTTCTCGCTGTTCGAACGGTCGAAGCTTCCGTCGCTCATCGGCCGCGAGGGCGGCGCCCCGCCGTGCGGCGAGATCGGGTTCCTGACCGACGACGTGGACAAGGAGGCCGAACGGTTGAGGGCCCTCGGTGTCGAGATCCTCACCGGACCGGTGGACCGGCCATGGCGGGAAAGGACGCTGCACATCGCCGACCCGGACGGCAACATCATCGAGTTCGCCCAGAAGTTGCGCTGATCACCGGGCCGTCGTTTGGGGGCGCCGTCGTAATCGGGACTAATCGCCGACGGGTTCCTCGAGCACCTCGACCGCCGGGCTGCCGAGCGCGGCGAGCAGGCTCTGCTCGACCGCGTCTCGCGCGGCTTGCCCGCCCGAGGCGGCCGTCACGCAGAAGACGTCGGCCGCCGTCGACCCGAACGTGTTGACCTTCGCCCAGACGATGTCGGTTCCCGCCCGCTCCAGCGCCCGGGTCAGCAGGGCGAGCAGCCCAAGGCGGTCCATGGCGCGCACCTCGACGATCAACTGGCCGGCGGTGGCCGTATCGACCCACAGGATGCGGGGCGGGGCGGTCGAGCGCGTCACGGGCACCCCGACCTGGACCTCACCGGCCCGCGTGGCCGCCGCGCCGGCGGCGTCGCTGTCGCGCTTCTCCAGTGTGCCCAGCACGTCGACATCACCGGCGAGCGCGCCGGTGAACTGCTGGCGCAGCAGGCCCGCCTCCGGCGGCGCGCCGAACAGCGGCGACACCACGAACTCGACGACCGCGAAGCCCGCGTCGGTGCTGGCCGATGCCGAATGGATGCGCAGCGAGTTCAGCGCCAGCACCGCGGCGGCCTTGGAGACCAGCCCCCGCTGATCCGGGGCGGCCATCACCACGTCCAGCCGCTCGCCGCCGCTGGGCTTGATCTCCACGTGGACCGCGCGTTCGGCGGCAAGCGAAAGGTATTGGGGCGCAGTCGGTTCGGCCTCGGGAAGTGGCTCCCCCGCCATCACCAGCCGGCAGCGCCGAACGAGCTCCTCGACCAGGGACGCCTTCCATTCGCTCCACACCCCCGGCCCGGTGGCCTTGGAGTCGGCTTCGGTCAGCGCGTGCAGCACTTCGAGCAGCAGCGGATCGCCGCTCAGCGATTTCGACACGCGCTCAATGGTTTTGGGGTCGTTCAGGTCACTGCGGGTCGCCACCACCGGCAGCAGCAGGTGGTGGCGGACCAGCTGCGCGAGCGTCTCGGCGTCGGCGGGCGAAAGCCCCAGCCGGGGCCCGATATCCAGGGCCAGCCCCGCGCCGAGCACGCTGTGGTCGACGCCGCGGCCCTTGCCGATGTCGTGCAGTAGCGCGCCGAGCGCGAGCAGGTCGGGCCGCGCCACGCGGGTCGCCAGCGGCGCGGCGTTGACGGCCGTCTCGATGACGTGGCGGTCCACCGTCCATTTGTGGGCGACGTCGCGCGGCGGCAGGTCGCGGATCGCGTCCCACTCGGGCAGCAGCCGGCCCCACAGGCCGGTGCGGTCGAGCGCCTCGACGGTGGCCACCGTCGTCGGGCCGGCGGACAGCACAACCAGTAAGTCGTCCAACGCTTCCTGCGGCCAGGGCACCGGCATCTCGGGCGCGCCGGAGGCGAGGCGGCTCAGCGTGGCGGCGCCGATCGGCAGCCCGGTGTCGGCCGACGCGGCGGCTACCCGCAGCACCAGGCCCACGTCGGTGTCGGGCCGCGCGTCGCGGGCGAGCACGATCTCTCCGGCGTATTCGACGACACCCTCGTCGAGCGGGCGGCGTTTGGGCCGGCGCACCAACGCCGAGACGCCGCGGCGCGGCAGCGCGTTCTCGGCGGTGCGCAGACCGGTCTCGGCGTGGTAGGCGATGGTGCGACCGGCGTCGGACAGCTTGCGGGCCAAGTCGAATCGGTCGCCGATGTGTAACGCGGCGCTGAGTTCGTCGCCGTATTGGGCCAGCAGCTGATCGCGACCGCGCCCCGACACCCGGTGCAGCTCGGTGCGCACGTCGAGCAGCGTCAGGTGGGCATCGTCCAGCGAGCCGCCCGGCGATTCCGGGCGGGCCATGCCGTGGCGGTCGATGAGCTGGGCCACGCCGAGCGCGTCCAGCAACTGCACATCGCGAAGGCCGCCGCGGCCCGACTTCAGGTCCGGTTCGGCCCGCTGCGCGATCCGGCCGCAACGCTGCCAGCGGGCGTTGGTCATCTCGACGAGCTCGTTCATCCGGGAGCGAATCGCGCTGCGCCACTGGCGCCTTGCGCCGGCGATCAATTCGTCGGACAGCCGCGCGTCGCCCGCGATGTGGCGCGCATCCAGCATGCCCAAGGCCGCGATCATGTCGCCATTGGCCACACCCAGGGCCCCGGAGACGGTCCGCACGCTGTGGTCGAGCCGAACGTTGGCGTCCCACAGCGGATACCACAGCTGGTCGGCGATCTTCACCAGCACGTCGTCGGACTTGTTGTCGTGCAACAACATCAGATCCAGATCCGAATACGGCAACAGCTCGTGGCGGCCCAGCCCGCCGATGCCGACGATCGCGAAGCCGCTCTCGTCGTCGATCTCGATCTCGGCCGCCTTGGCCATCAGCCACGATTCGTGCAGATCCAGCCAGGCGTGCCGCAGTTCGGCGGCGTGCAGCGCGCCGCCCTCGGACAGCAGTTGGCGCCGCGCGGCAGCCAAATCGTCTGCCCCGCCGGCACTTCCTGTCACCGCTAGGTGCCCGGGCGGATCGGAGCAGTTCGGGGTCATGCCCGCGCGGCCCGCCCGGGTCGAATCAGCAATTGACGAAAAGTGTCATAGCGCATCGGTTCCACGCTCGCCGGTGCGCACGCGCACAATGGTTTCCACGGGACTGACCCACACTTTGCCGTCACCGATCTTGCCGGTGCGCGCCGCCCGCACGATGCTGTCCACGACCTTGTCGACGATGGAGTCGTCGACGACGACCTCGATCCGCACCTTGGGCACGAAGTCGACGGAGTATTCGGCACCGCGGTAGACCTCGGTGTGACCCTTCTGCCGTCCGTAGCCCTGGATTTCGCTGACCGTCATCCCCAGGACGCCCGCGTCCTCGAGGCTGGTCTTCACGTCATCGAGCGTGAACGGCTTTACGATCGCGGTGATCAGCTTCATGACTGCTCTGCCTCCACTTTGTCGCCCACTCGGTCCTCCTTCACGCCGTTGCGGGTGTCCGCGACAGCGACCCGGGGCGGGAGCACCGAGCCGGTAGCCACCGCGAAATCGTAACCACTCTCGGCGTGCTCGGCCTCGTCGATACCCGTGGCTTCCGCTTCTGGGTTGAGGCGAAGCCCGATGGTGTACTTCAGGATCAAAGCCAGGATCAGCGTAATCACCCCAGAGTAGATGAGGACGCTGAACGCGCCGATCGCCTGCCGCTCGAGCTGGGCCCAGCCGCCGCCGTAGAACAATCCCTTCGACACCCCGACCACGCCGTTGATCGCCGGGCTCTCCGGGGCGGCGAGCAGGCCCACCAGCAGCGTGCCGGCCAGGCCACCGACCAGGTGCACCCCGACCACGTCGAGCGAGTCATCGAAGCCGAACTTGAATTTCAGGCCGACGGCCAGCGCGCACACCACCCCGGCGACCAGGCCCACGACCAGCGCGCCCAGGACGTTGACCGACGAGCAGGACGGCGTGATGGCGACCAGGCCCGCGACGATGCCCGACGCCGCCCCCAGCGTCGTCGCCTTGCCGTCGCGGATGCGTTCGGTGAGCATCCAGCCGAGCATCGCGGTGGCCGTCGCGACCGTGGTGGTGATGAAGGTCGTCCCGGCGACGCCGTTGGAGCTGGTGGCCGATCCGGCGTTGAACCCGTACCACCCGAACCACAGCAATCCGGCGCCGAGCATCACGAACGGCAGGTTGTGCGGGCGGAACAGCGTGGTGGGCCAGCCGCGCCGCTTGCCGAGCACGATGGCCAGCATCAGGCCCGCCACACCGGAATTGATGTGGACCGCGGTGCCGCCGGCGAAGTCGATCGCGTGCAGCTTGTTGGCGATCCAGCCGCCGTGCTCGGAGGCGAAGCCGTCGAACGCGAAAACCCAATGGGCGACCGGGAAGTAGACGAACGTCGCCCACAGCCCGGCGAACACCAGCCAGGCGCCGAACTTCAGGCGGTCGGACACCGCGCCGGAGATCAGCGCGACCGTGATGATCGCGAACATCAGCTGGAACGCCACGAACACCGTGGCGGGCAGGGTGCCGGCGAGCGGAATGTCCGTTGCCGCAGTGCCTTTGCTCGGGTCGGCGGCCACCGCGTTGACACCGATGAGGCCCTTCAGGCCCCAGTAGGACGTCGGCTTGCCCATGAAGTTGCCGACGTCGTCGCCGAAGGCGACCGAATAGCCGTAGAGCACCCACAACACGGTGACCACGCCCATCGCGCTGATGCTCATCATGAGCATGTTCAGCACGCTTCTGGCGCGCACCATACCGCCGTAGAAGAACGCCAGGCCCGGCGTCATCAACAGCACCAGCGCGGAACTGGCCAGCATCCAGGCGGTATCGCCGGTGTTGGGCTGGCCCAGCATCGGGTATGTCACTCGCAATCTCCTCCGGTCGGGCCGCAATGGGACGTCAGACACGCGTCTGGTGACCTGATCCAGAAGATTGCGCAATGGTTGTTTCGGCGATGGTGCCGTCGTGTTTCGGCGGGATTAACGTCCCGCGCGCCGCCGCGGCGGTGTCAGCCGAGCAGCGCGTCGACGAAGGCGGCCGGTTCGAACGGCGCGAGGTCGTCGGGGCCCTCGCCGAGCCCGACCAGCTTGACCGGCACCCCGAGCTCCTGCTGGACCCTAAAGACGATGCCGCCCTTGGCCGTTCCGTCCAGCTTGGTCAGGACGGCGCCGGTGATCTCGACGACCTCGGCGAACACCCGGGCCTGGGCCAGGCCGTTCTGCCCGATGGTGGCGTCGAGCACCAACAGCACCTCGTCGACCGCGGCGCGCCGGGTCACCACCCGCTTGACCTTGTCGAGCTCGTCCATCAGCCCGACCTTCGTGTGCAGCCGGCCCGCGGTGTCGATGAGCACCACGTCGACGCCGGCGGCGATGCCCTTGTCGACGGCGTCGAACGCCACCGACGCCGGGTCGGCGCCCTCGGCCCCGCGCACCACCTCCGCGCCCACCCGCGACGCCCAGGTTTGCAGCTGATCGGCGGCCGCGGCCCGGAAGGTGTCGGCGGCGCCCAGGACGACGCGCCGCCCGTCGGCGACCAGGACACGGGCCAGCTTGCCGACGGTGGTGGTTTTCCCGGTGCCGTTCACGCCGACGACCAGCAGTACCGACGGATGGTCGGCGTGCGGCAGCGCCCGAATCGAGCGGTCCATGCCGGGCTGCAGCTCGGTGATCAGCACGTCGCGCAGCACGGCCTTCGCGTCGGCCTCGGTGCGCACGTCGCTGCCGGCCAGCCGGGCGCGCAACTGGGTGATGACCGATTCGGCGACGACGGGGCCCAGGTCGGCGACGAGCAGGGTGTCCTCGACGTCCTGCCAGGCGTCCTCGTCCAGGTCGCCGCCGCCGATCAGGCCCAGCATGCTGCGGCCGAAGGCGCTCTGCGAGCGGGCCAGCCGGCCGCGCAGCCGCTCCAGGCGGCCCTCGGGCGGCGCGATCTCCTCGATCGCGGGGGCGGCCGGGGCTTCAGGGGCCGCCGGGGCCGCGGGGGGTTCGGGTTCGGGTTCGGGCTCGGGCTCCGGCGCCGGCGCCGGCGGTGTGACGGTCTCGGGTTCGGGGAGGTCGACGTCGGAGATGGTGCGCCGCGGCGCGTCGCGCGGGATGGTGGCGTCGTCGCCCACCCCGGGCAGCCCGGTGGTGTCGAGGCGCTCGCCCGGCGCCACGGTCGGTGTCTGGCTGAAGGTGATGCCCGAGGACGCGGTGTATCCGCCGGAGCGGTCGATCGCCCCGGGTTCGGTCCGGGTCGAGAAGCTGATCCGGCGCCGGCGGTACCGCAGCAGGCCGAGGACCAGCGCGACCAGGACGACGAGAACTATCAGGACCGCGAGCGCGATCCAAAGACCTTGGGACACGCTGACATTGTTTCAAGCGGGCCGGTGCCGGTCGGTCACCGGGGCGGCCGACCCGCTGATCAGGTCGCGACCAGCTGCTCCACCTGCTGGCCGCGCATCCGCTGGGAGATCACCGCGGTGATGCCGTCGCCCTGCATGGTCACGCCGTAGAGCGCGTCGGCGACCTCCATCGTCGGCTTCTGGTGGGTGATGATGATGAGCTGCGAGCGCGCCCGCAGCAGCTCGAAGAGCGAGATCAGGCGGCGCAGGTTGGTGTCGTCGAGGGCGGCCTCGACCTCGTCCATGATGTAGAACGGCGACGGGCGGGCCCGGAAGATCGCCACCAGCATCGCCACCGCCGTCAGCGCCTTCTCGCCGCCGGACAGCAGGGAGAGCCGGGTGACCTTCTTGCCCGGCGGGCGGGCCTCCACCTCGATGCCGGTGGTGAGCATGTCGCCCGGATCGGTCAGCCGCAGCCGGCCCTCGCCGCCGGGGAACAGCACGGTGAAGACCTCGGTGAATTCGCGCTCCACGTCGGTGTAGGCCTCGCTGAACACCTGCAGGATGCGGGCGTCGACCTCGTCGACCACACCGAGCAGGTCCTTGCGGGCGGCCTTGACGTCCTCGAGCTGGGTGGACAGGAAGTTGTAGCGCTCCTCGAGCGCGGCGAACTCCTCCAGCGCCAGCGGGTTGACCCTGCCCAGTTCGGCCAGTTCGCGCTCGGCCCGCTTGGCCCGCCGCTCCTGGGTGGCGCGGTCGTAGGGAATGGGGGCCGGCGCGAACACCTGCTCGCCGCGCTCCTTGGCCTGCTCGTATTCGGCCATCTCCAGGTCGCTCGGCGGCAGCTCGTTTTGCGGGCCGTACTCGGCGATCAAATCGGCGGGCGCCATGCCGAACTGCTCGAGCACCATCTGCTCGAGCTGCTCGATCCGCATCGCCGCCTGGGCGTTGGCCACCTCGTCGCGGTGCAGCGAGTCGGTCAGGGCGGCCACCCGGGCGCCCAGCGCGTTCACCTCGTCGCGCACCGCCGCCATCGCGGTCGCGCGCTGCTGGCGTTCGGCCGCCAGGGCATCGCGGATCTTGGACGCCGAGTCGACGACCCCGTTCAGCCGCTGCGCCAGCAGCCGGCCGGAGTCGGCCACCGCGGCCGCCACCGCGGCGGCGCGCAGCCGCGCCTCACGTGCTTGCTGGGCCCGCACCCGGGCTTCGCGCTCGGCGGCGGCCGCGCGGCGCAGCGAATCCGCCCGCCCGCGCACCGCGTTCGCGCGTTCTTCGGCGGTGCGCACCGCGAGCCGGGCCTCCACTTCGACGCTGCGCGCGTTGTCGGTGGCGGCGGCGATCTGCTGCCGGTTCACGGGTTCTTCCGCCGGTGCGTGCTGGGTCTCCTGGGCGTTGCGCAGCCGGGTTTCCAGTTCGGTGACTTCGGCGACGGTCTGGGTCCGGCCCGCCTCGAGCTCCTCGCGTTGCCGCAGCAACCGGCTCCACTCGTCCTCGGACATGCGGGCTTCCTGGCCGAGCCGGCCCAGCTGTTCGTACATCCCCGAGATGGCGCTGTCGGATTCGTTGAGGGCGGCCAGCGCCTGCTCGGCGGAGTCCTGACGGGCGGCCTGCTCGGTCAGCGCGCCGGACAGCGCCGCGCTCAGCTGGGCAACCCGGGCCTCCGCGGCGGTCAGTTCGTCGCTGGCCTTGTCGATCTCGGACGTCACCTCGAGCGTGGACAGCTTGCGGTCGGAGCCGCCGCTCACCCAGCCGGCACCCACCAGGTCGCCGTCGAGGGTGACCGCGCGCAACCGGGGATGCTCCGCCACCAGGGCCAGCGCCCGGTCCAGGTCGTCGACCACCGCCACGCCCGAGAGCATCGCCGTGATCGCCCCGCGCAGCCGCGCGGGAGTGTCGATCAAGTCGAGCGCCCACAGCGCCCCCGCCGGGGCGGCCTGCGGCGCGGGGTGATCGGCGGGCCAGTCCCCGAGCACCAGCGCGGCCCGGCCGCCGTCGGCCTGTTTGAGCGCGGCGACCGCGGACCGGGCCGCGCCGAAGCTTTCGGCGGCCAGCGCGTCGGCCGCCGATCCCAGCACCGCGGCCAGCGCCGCCTCGTAGCCGGAGCGAACCTTCACCAGCTTGGCCATCGGACCCAAAAGTCCTGTGCCGGAATGGTTTTGGGTGAGCCAGGCGGCGCCGTCCTTGCGTTCGAGGCCGACGGCGAGCGCGTCGATGCGGGCCCGCAGCGACGCGACCTGGCGTTCGGCGTCCCGCTCGGCGGACTGCAGTTCGGCCACCCGCGCGTCGGCCAACCGCAGCGCGGCCACGGTGCGTTCGTGGTGCTCGTCGAGGCCCATCTCGCCCTGATCGAGTTCCCCGACGCGCCCCTGCACGGTTTCGAATTCGGCCTTGGCCTGCTGGGCGCGGGCGGCGGCGGCTTCGATGCGTTCGGACAGCCGCGCGACGCTGTCGTCGATCGACTCGACGCGCGCCCGCATCGTCTCCACCTGACCGGCCAGGCGCGCCAGACCTTCACGCCGATCCGCCTCGGCGCGCACCGCCGCCATGTGGGCGCGGTCGGCCTCGGCGGCCTCACGCTCGCGCTCGGCCAACTCGGCGCGGGCGCCATCGAGCCGGGCGCGCGCCGCGGTCAATTCCGCCAGCAGCCGCTGCTCGGCGACCGCGACCTGCTCGGCCTCGGCTTCCAATGCGTCGGGGTCGGTGTCGCTGGTCGCCACCGGCTCCACGTCGAGGTGCTGGGCCCGCTCGCTGGCGATCCGCACGGTCGCGGCCACCCGCTCGGCCAGCGCGGACAGCGCGAACCAGATGTGCTGCACCGATTCGGCGCGGCTGGAGAGCTCCCCGACCGCGGTTTCGTGCGCGGTGAGCTCCTCGGACGCCACGGCCAGTCGCGCGGAGGCCTCGTCGTGCTCGCGCCGCATGGCGGCCTCGGCCTCGAAGATGGCCTCGCGCTCGCCCTTGCGGTTGACCAGGTCGTCGGCGGCCAGCCGCAGCCGCGCGTCGCGCAGGTCGGCCTGGATCGTCTGGGCGCGACGGGCCACCTCGGCCTGGCGGCCCAACGGTTTGAGCTGACGGCGCAGCTCGGTGGTCAGGTCGGTGAGCCGGGCCAGGTTCGCCGACATCGCGTCGAGTTTGCGCAGGGCCTTTTCCTTGCGCTTGCGGTGCTTGAGCACGCCGGCGGCTTCTTCGATGAACGCGCGACGGTCCTCGGGCCGCGATTGCAGAATCTCGTCGAGCTTGCCCTGCCCGACGATGACGTGCATCTCCCGGCCGATCCCGGAGTCGCTCAGCAGTTCCTGGACATCCATCAAACGGCAACTGCTGCCGTTGATTTCGTATTCGCTGGCGCCGTCGCGGAACATCCGCCGGGTGATCGAGACCTCGGAGTACTCGATGGGCAGCGCGTTGTCGGAGTTGTCGATGGTGACGGTGACTTCGGCGCGGCCCAGCGGGGCGCGCGACGAGGTCCCGGCGAAGATGACGTCCTCCATCTTGCCGCCGCGCAGGGTCTTGGCCCCCTGCTCCCCCATGACCCAGGCCAGGGCGTCGACGACGTTGGATTTGCCCGAGCCGTTGGGCCCGACCACCGCGGTGATGCCCGGCTCGAAACGCAGAGTCGTCGGCGAGGCAAAGGACTTGAAGCCCTTCAGCGTCAGACTCTTGAGGTACACGGCGAGCCAGACTACCGCTCAAAGCACCCCGGGCAGGCTCACCGAGGGGTGTCGGCCGGCCCGAAATATGCCGGCGGTGTCGCCGGGCGACGCACTGGTCACAGTGGTCACATCAGCCACGAGAGAACGCTGCCACGCCCCGCGACGGCGCGCGCCCGCGTCACCGCTCGACGAATCCCTCGAAGCGCTCCTGGGGCTCCGACCAATCGGCGACCACGTTGTCGACGCGTCCGGGCTGGGCGGGCCACGTCGCGCCGCCGCGCAGCAGCTCCAGCAGCTTTTCGCCGGCCTCCCGCGGCCCCTGGGCGACCACCAGCACGCGGCCGTCGGCCTGGTTGGCCGCGTACCCGGTCAGTCCCAGCTCCAGCGCCCGGCAGCGCGTCCACCAGCGGAAACCGACCCCCTGGACGTTCCCGTGCACCCAGGCGGTCAGCCGGGCGTCAGGATCCGACATCGGTGACCTCGACGTCGACGGTGGTGCCGGACTTCAGGGTGCGCCCGACGGTGCACACCTGGTCGATGGCCCGGTTGACCACGACCAGCAGGCGCTCCTTCTCGTCTTCGGACAAGGCCGACAGGTCCAGCTCCAGCGTCTCCTCGAGCAGCGGATAGCGCTCCTGCTCGCGGTCGGCGGCGCCGGAAACCCTGATGACCGCCTTGTAGTCGTCGCCCAGCCGACGGGCCAGCGGCAGGTCGCTGGACATCCCGCTACAGGCCGCGAGCGCGATCTTGAGCAGCTCGCCGGGCGTGAACACGCCGTCGACGTCCTCGGAGCCGACGAGTACCTGCGCTCCCCGCGAGCTGTATCCCGTGTAGCGGCGAGTCCCGGTGCGCTCCACCCATAGTTCGGCCATGGCTCATTTCTACCGGGCGGCCACGTCGTGACGCGCGGGCATACTGTTTGGCATGGCCACCGTCGTCGCGTTCCACGCGCACCCCGACGATGAGGTGGTGCTCACCGGCGGCACCCTTGCGCGCGCGTCCGCGGCCGGACATCGCGTCGTCGTGGTCACGGCGACCGACGGGCGGGTGCACAACGAGGACGACAACCGGCTGGGTGAACTGCGGTCGAGCGCAAGCATTCTCGGGGCGCAGCGGGTGGAGTGTCTCGGCTACGCCGACAGCGGCTACGGCCCGCTGTTCTACCCGGATCCGCCCGGGCGCACCCGATTCGGACGGGCGGATCTCGACGAGGCCGCGGGGCGGCTGGCCACCATCCTTCGCGACGAGGACGCCGATCTGCTGCTGAGCTACCAGCCCAACGGCGGCTACGGCCACCGCGATCATGTGCAGGTGCATCGCGTCGGCAAGCGAGCCGCCGAGCTCGCCGCGATTCCCCGGGTCCTCGAGGTGACGATGCCGCGCGAAATGCTGCTTCGCGTCAGCGATCTCGCACACCTGCTGCGGCTTCCCGGGCCCTACGAACGCGACATCGTCCGGGGAGCGTATGCCCCACGCGCGACGATCACGCACCGGGTCAACGTCTTTCGGTTCGCGCGCCAAAAGCGGGACGCTTTTGCCGCCCACCGCTCCCAGATCGGCAGTTCGGGACTGGCGGCGCGCCTGTTCGGGCTCCTGATGCGGTTGCCGCCGCAGGTGTTCGGCGCGCTGTTCAGCCACGAGTGGTTCGTGGATCCGGCGTTGCCCACGGGGACGCTGCGCCGCGACATCTTCGAGTGAATCTGTCTTGCCGCGAGAGTGCAGTTAGCGACGAGTTTCGCGAGGC
>NZ_JAEKMI010000210.1 GCF_020217485.1 Mycobacterium sp. WUMAC-067
CATCCGGTGTTGGCGGTGGTGCGGGGTTCGGCGGTCAATCAGGATGGGGCGTCTAACGGGTTGACGGCGCCTAATGGGCCGTCGCAGCAGCGGGTGGTGCGTGCGGCGTTGGCTAATGCGGGGTTGTCGGCGGCCGAGGTGGATGTCGTTGAGGGGCATGGGACCGGGACGACGTTGGGTGATCCGATCGAGGCGCAGGCGTTGTTGGCGACTTATGGGCAGGATCGTGGTGAGCCGCTGTGGTTGGGGTCGATTAAGTCGAACATGGGTCATACGCAGGCTGCGGCGGGTGTGGCCGGGGTGATCAAGATGGTGCAGGCGATGCGCCA
>NZ_JAEKMI010000211.1 GCF_020217485.1 Mycobacterium sp. WUMAC-067
TCCCACGCCGCGAAGACCAAGCCCATCGCTTCGCGTGGCTGCCGTTCGGGGGTGGCGCGCACAAATGCATCGGTATGCATTTCGGCACCCTCGAGGTGAAAGCGATCCTGCACCAGATGCTGCGCACGTTCACCTTCGGCCTCGACACCGACTACCGCATCCGTTGGGACAACACATCGCTGCCGATCCCGGTCGACGGGTTACCGATCAGGCTCCACCACCGATGAAGTTAGAGTTCGCGCGGTTCCTTGCACCCACCGAATTCCTCGACTGGAAACACGATGCCGTGCAGCAGTTCACCGAATCGGCGACGCGTAACGCCATT
>NZ_JAEKMI010000212.1 GCF_020217485.1 Mycobacterium sp. WUMAC-067
ACCCGCGCCGCGAGGACCAAGCTCACCGCTTCGCGTGGCTGCCCTTCGGCGGTGGCGCGCACAAATGCATCGGCATGCACTTCGGCACCCTCGAGGTCAAAGCGATCCTGCACCAGATGCTGCGCACGTTCACCTTCGGCCTCGACACCGACTACCGCATCCGCTGGGACAACACATCGCTGCCGATCCCGGTCGACGGGTTACCGATCACGCTGCGCCGCCGATGAAGACAGAATTTGCGCGGTTCCTCGCAGCCACCGAATTCCTCGACTGGAAACACGATGCCGTGCAGCAGTTCACCGAATCGGCGACACGCAACGCCACC
>NZ_JAEKMI010000213.1 GCF_020217485.1 Mycobacterium sp. WUMAC-067
CCGAGGCCGGCCGGCGGGTCACAGAGGCCGCCGATCTGGGCCCACGTCATGGTCTGACCGGTGAACCCTTGCCGCCGGTGTTGGCCGCCACCGCCGCCGCCCAGGCCCGCGGTGAACTCGGCGCCGGACACATCGCGGTGATCCGCAGGTTCTTTCGCCGGCTGCCCGGCTGGATCGACCAAGCCACTCGCGAGCGGGTCGAGGCCGATCTGGCCGGCCACGCCGCCTATCACCGGCCCGACGAACTCGACGGCCTGGCGCACGTCCTGGAAGATTGCCTCAATCCCGACGGTCTTTTCACCGA
>NZ_JAEKMI010000214.1 GCF_020217485.1 Mycobacterium sp. WUMAC-067
CGGATCAGACCACCAACTCCGGCGCCGATCAATCCAGAGCCGTAGCCCAGGCCACCGGCACCGCCGCCGGGAGCACACGCAACGCCGTTACCCAGCAATCACTCTCAGCCGTCCCCAACATGCTGACCAGAGCCGCAGTGGGGCCAAATGCCGTCGACCCGTCGGTGACGGACGTGCTGGGCGTGGAGAGCGATCTGATCACGGTCTTTCTCAACGGGCCGGCGAGCCTCTCGGGACTCGGCATAGCAGCACCCTCGGGTACGGTTGCGCTTCCCTTCGACATCGCCGGCGCG
>NZ_JAEKMI010000215.1 GCF_020217485.1 Mycobacterium sp. WUMAC-067
CGGTGAAGTGTTCTGCGGCTGCTGTCACCGCCAGCGGAATCCGGGCCGGCAGCACCTCCTCGATGCGTTTCACCCAATCAACAAACTTTTCGGAATCCCACCACCCAATCGGATACCCCATGTCAACGAGCTTGTCATTGAGCGCCCGATGCTGCTGGCCATGCACCGATTCCTGACCGATAAACCCGGCCACCCGCTTCTTCAACCCAGGATCGGCGATCTCATCGGCAAACCGGCGCACCGACCGAATGAACAACTCCTCCCCCGGCGGGAACGACCCCGACAAGTTCGCC
>NZ_JAEKMI010000216.1 GCF_020217485.1 Mycobacterium sp. WUMAC-067
CGAGAGCCTGCGCACCCTGTTCCCGGCGGTCGACGGGATACCCCAACAGGTGGTCATCCCGGCGGATCGCGCCGACTTCCGTTGGGACGTCGTCGATGCCACTGGCTGGCCGCCGGCCCGGCTGCAGGAGGCCATCGATCCCACGGTGCGTCACTCGTTTGATCTCGCCACTGAGATTCCGTTGCGGGCAAGGCTTTTCCGCGTCGCCGATGACGAACACGTGCTGGTGGCCGTGGTACACCATATCGCCGCCGACGGATTGTCGATGTCCCCGCTGGTGGCTGATCTGGGGG
>NZ_JAEKMI010000217.1 GCF_020217485.1 Mycobacterium sp. WUMAC-067
GTCCCAGATCACGCACCAGCGCGGTGATCGACCAGCCATCCGAAGCGATGTGGTGCACCACCGCCACCAGCACGTGCTCGTCGTCGGCGACGCGGAAAAGCCTTGCCCACAAGGGGATTTCGGTGGCCAGATCGAACGTGTAACACGCTGCGGCGTTAACCGCCTCACTCAGCCGCCCTGCCGACCAGCCGGTGGCATCACTGATCTGCCAGCCGAAATCGACTTGTTCGCTTGGGATAACCACCTGCTGCGGTGTTCCGTTAGGCGCCGCAAACAGCGTACGGAGGCTCTCA
>NZ_JAEKMI010000218.1 GCF_020217485.1 Mycobacterium sp. WUMAC-067
TTGTTCTTCACGGGTAGGTTGTGAACGCGTAGGCGCTCGATTGGTGTCATTCCGCCGATGCCGGTGTGGGGTCGGTGGTGATTGTAGTGATGCAGCCAGTGCTGGTAGGTTCCGGCGCGTTCGGCCTCAGAGCGGTAGGTCTGCGCATAGGCCCATTCGGTGGTCAGGGTGCGGTTGAATCGCTCGACTTTGCCGTTGGTCTGTGGCCGGTAGGGCCGGGTCCTCTTGTGGGTGATGTCGGGGCCGAGCGCTTCAGCGAAATTCTTTGACCGGTAACAGGATCC
>NZ_JAEKMI010000219.1 GCF_020217485.1 Mycobacterium sp. WUMAC-067
CGCGGTCAGGCTGGAGCCGCGACCCGACCCCGAACCTCGGTCCGAGTCCGAGTCCGAGTCCGAGACCGAGTCCGAGTCCGAGTCCGAACCGCGGCCCGCCCCCGAGCCCGAGCGTTCGATCACCACGACCGCCACTGAGTGGGGCGCCTGTTATCGGATCACCCTGGGCCGCTTGGATGCCGCGAAGTTCGACGCCGCGTTGGCCTCGCATCGTGAGGCGCTGATCGCCGAGTGGAAACACGACCACGGTGAGGGCGGGGGCGGTTCGGATCAGCGT
>NZ_JAEKMI010000022.1 GCF_020217485.1 Mycobacterium sp. WUMAC-067
GGCCGATTTTCGCCGTGGCGTTACGCTCGCGAAACCGGCCTACTCGTCCTGCAGCCGGGGGTCGGCCTCCAGCCCGATCAGCCCATTCCACATGAGGTTGACCAGGTGCGCGGCCACCACTTCTTTCTTGGGCTCGCGGGTGTCGAGCCACCACTGCGCGGTCATCGACACGGAGCCCACCAACGCCTGGGCGTACAGCGGCGCCAGCCCGGGATCCAGGCCCCGACGGGAGAAGTCACCGGCCAGGATGGAGCTGACCTGGTTGACGGCGTCATTGAGCAGGCTCGAGTAGGTGCCTGAGCTGATCGCGGCCGGCGAGTCGCGGATCATGATCCGGAAGCCGTCGGTGCGCTCTTCGACGTAGGTGAGCAGGGCAAGAGCCACCCGCTCGACCCGCACCCGGGAGCGGTTGTTGGTCAGCGACGACGTGATGCCGTCGAGCAGCGCCGACATCTCGCGGTCGACGACCACGGCATAGAGGCCCTCTTTGCCCCCGAAATGCTCGTAGACGACCGGCTTGGACACATTGGCCCGCAGCGCGATCTCCTCGATCGAGGTGCCTTCATACCCGCGCTCGGCGAACAGCGAACGCGCGATGCCGATGAGTTGTTGCCGACGTTCGGTGCCGGTCATCCGCGCGCGCGGCGCCCGCACCTCTTTGTCGGGTTCCTTTTGCGTTTGGGAGTCCAGCACGGCCACGTCAATCAGCGTATCGGGCGGCGGGCGGTTCAGCGGCCGACCAGCGCCCCGCATCGTCATCCGACTAGGCCGGATGGTCGGATTCCTCCTCGGGCCGCAAGCGCCCCGCATCGTCATCCGACTAAAGTCTTCTTGGCGATCCGTCGTGGTGTAATCGGCAGCACCTCTGATTTTGGTTCAGATAGTTCAGGTTCGAGTCCTGGCGACGGAGCTTCCTCCGAATCGAGCGCGGGTCTCCCGCGGCTCGATTTTTTGCCTTCACCGCAGATGAGATGACACGCTTGACGGCGTGTCGGCGCTTCCGCGCGCAGCCCGCGCGGGACAGACCCGAAAAGGAGGGTTGATGTCGTCTCGTGATACCGCGGTCGTGGTGCTAGCGGCCGGGCCCGGCACCCGGATGCGGTCGGACACCCCGAAGGTGCTGCACACCCTCGGTGGGCGCAGCATGCTGTCCCACCTCCTGCACGCGATCGCCAAGGTGGCGCCGCAGCACCTGGCCGTGGTGTTGGGCCACGATCACGAGCGCATCGCGCCGCTGGTCGCCGACTGGGCCGACGCCCTCGGACGTCCCATCGACGTGGCCCTGCAGGACCGGCCGCGGGGCACCGGCGACGCCGTCCTGTGCGGCCTGTCCGCGCTGCCCGACGACTACGCCGGGGTGGTCGTCGTCACCTCCGGCGACACCCCGCTGCTCGACGCCGACACCCTGGCCGACCTCATCGCAGCCCATAGCGCGGCGCCGGCCGCGGCCACGGTGCTGACCACGACGTTGAGCGACCCCAGCGGCTACGGCCGCATCCTGCGCACCCAGGACAATGAGGTCACGGCGATCGTGGAGCACGCCGACGCCACCGAATCCCAGCGCGATATCCGCGAGGTCAACGCCGGCGTCTACGCCTTCGACACCGCGGCGTTGCGCTCGGCGCTGAACCGGTTGAGCTCCAACAACGCCCAACAGGAGCTGTATCTGACCGACGTCATCGCGATCCTGCGCGGCGACGGCCTGGCCATTCACGCCCGCCACGTCGACGACAGCGCGCTGGTGGCCGGCGTCAACAACCGGGTCCAGCTCGCGCAGCTGGGCGCCGAACTCAACCGCCGCATCGTCGCCGCCCACCAGATGGCCGGCGTCACCATCGTCGACCCGGCCACCACCTGGATCGACGTCGACGTCACGATCGGCCGCGACACCGTCATCCACCCCGGGACTCAGCTGCTGGGCCGCACCCAGGTCGGCGGGCACTGCGTCGTCGGCCCGGACACCACCCTCACCGACGTCAGCGTCGGCGACGGCGCGTCGGTGGTGCGGACCCACGGCACCTCGTCGTCGATCGGCGCCGGGGCCACCGTCGGCCCGTTCACCTACCTGCGGCCCGGCACCGTGCTGGGCGACGACGGCAAGCTGGGCGCGTTCGTCGAGACCAAGAACTCCACAATCGGCACCGGCTCCAAAGTGCCGCACCTGACCTACGTCGGGGACGCCGATATCGGCGAGCACAGCAACATCGGCGCGTCCAGCGTGTTCGTCAACTACGACGGCGAATCCAAGCGGCGGACCACCATCGGCTCCCACGTCCGCACGGGGTCGGACACCATGTTCGTGGCCCCGGTGACCGTCGGCGACGGCGCCTACACCGGCGCCGGCACGGTGGTGCGCAACGACGTCCCGCCGGGAACGCTGGCGGTCTCCGCAGGTCCGCAACGCAACATCGAGGGCTGGGTGCGCCGCAAGCGCCCCGGCAGTGCGGCCGCGCAGGCGGCGGAGGCCGCCGAGAAGGCGCCCGCCGCGGAAGCCGAACAGACACCGTGACGTCAGTAGCTGGCAACCCGGCCACATTTCCGTACGATTCGCTTCGTACGATGGGCACTTCCATTTGGATCCGAACGGCAAGGGCAGCACGGTGAGCCACGACTGGACCGATAACCGCAAAAACTTGATGCTCTTCTCCGGTCGGGCGCACCCGGAGCTGGCCGAGCAGGTGGCCAAGGAGCTCGACGTCCACGTCACCGCGCAGACCGCGCGCGAGTTCGCCAACGGCGAGATCTTCGTGCGGTTCCACGAATCCGTGCGAGGGTGTGACGCCTTCGTCCTGCAGTCCGCCCCGGCGCCGGTGAACAACTGGCTGATGGAACAGCTCATCATGATCGACGCGCTCAAGCGGGGCAGCGCCAAGCGGATCACGGCCGTCATGCCGTTCTACCCCTACGCCCGGCAGGACAAGAAGCACCGCGGCCGCGAACCGATCTCGGCGCGTCTGGTCGCCGACCTGCTCAAGACCGCCGGCGCCGACCGGATCGTCACCGTCGACCTGCACACCGATCAGATCCAGGGCTTCTTCGACGGGCCCGTCGATCACATGCGCGGGCAGAACCTGCTCACCGGGTACATCCGGGACAACTACCCCGACGGCAACATGGTCGTCGTCTCCCCCGACTCCGGCCGGGTGCGCATCGCCGAGAAGTGGGCCGACGCCCTGGGCGGTGTCCCGCTGGCCTTCATCCACAAGACCCGCGACCCGCGGGTGCCCAACCAGGTGGTGTCCAACCGCGTCGTCGGTGAGGTGGCGGGGCGGACCTGCGTCTTGATCGACGACATGATCGACACCGGTGGCACCATCGCCGGCGCGGTGAAGCTGCTGCACGACGACGGCGCGGCCGACGTGGTGATCGCCGCCACCCATGGCGTGCTCTCCGATCCGGCCGCCGAGCGGCTGGCCGCCTGCGGCGCCCGGGAAGTGATCGTGACGAACACGTTGCCGATCGGCGAGGAGAAGCGCTTCCCGCAGCTGACCGTCCTGTCCATCGCGCCGCTGCTGGCCAGCACCATCCGCGCCGTATTCGAAAACGGCTCAGTCACAGGGCTATTCGACGGGGACGCCTAAATGGCCGACACCGTCATCTACCACAACCCTCGCTGCAGCACCTCCCGCAAGACACTGGACTTGTTGCGCGACAGCGGCTTTGAGCCTGAAGTCGTCGAATACCTGAAGACCCCGCCATCGCGTGCCGAACTGGTGAAGATGATCCGCGACGCCGGCATCGACGTGCGTACCGCGGTGCGCAAGCGTGAAACCCTGTATGGGGAGCTCAATCTCGCCGACGCGACCGACGATCAGTTGCTCGACGCCATGGCCGAACACCCCATCCTCATCGAACGACCCTTCGTCGTCACGCCGAAGGGCACTCGGCTGGCCCGTCCGATCGACGCGGTCCGCGAGATTCTGTGAATCGCTTCGGCAGCTGCGCGGCCGCCGCCGCGATAGTTGCACTGGCCGTGTCGTCCGCCGGGTGCG
This sequence comes from Mycobacterium sp. WUMAC-067, assembly GCF_020217485.1. Lineage (GTDB taxonomy): Bacteria > Actinomycetota > Actinomycetes > Mycobacteriales > Mycobacteriaceae > Mycobacterium. The sequence continues at coordinate 3,993 of NZ_JAEKMI010000022.1, forward strand.
CCCCGAAAGCTCCTGACTACCAATCGATCTTGTCGAAGACGCCGACGACCTCGACGACCACCCCGACGGCAAAGCCGGTCCCCCTGTCGCAGTATCTGCAGAGTATTGGGGTCACCGGCCAACCCGTGGCACCGGGATCCGTGCCAGGCCTGACGATCTCGATCCCGACGCCGCAGGGCTGGGCGCCCTTCACCAGTCCCAACATCACGCCGCAAACGCTGATCATCTCCAAGGGCGGCAAATTTCCGACGGCGCGGCTGGTGGTCTTCCAGCTGAACGGGGATTTCGACCCGGCCGAAGTCATCAAGCACGGCAACGACGATGCGCAATTGTTCGAGAATTTCAAGCAGCTGGACGCCTCGGGCGCGCCGTACAACGGCTTCCCGTCGTCGATGATCCAGGGCAGCTACGACCTCGACGGCATGCGGCTGCACAGCTGGAACCGCATCGTGATCCCCACCGGGTCGCCGCCGGACCGCAAGCGTTACCTGGTGCAGTTGACCATCACCAGCCTGGCCAACCAGGCCGCCGCCGAGTCGACGGACATCGACGCGATCATCCGCGGATTCGTCGTCGCGGCCAAGTAAGTAGCGCGAGCTGCCGCTGGAGTTCGATGTCGGTACTGTTCAGCCATGACGAACTGGACCGCCGCAGATCTGCCGTCGTTCGCCGAACGCACCGTGATCATCACCGGCGCCAATAGCGGGTTGGGCGCCGTGACCGCCCGCGAGCTGGCGCGACGCGGTGCCACGATCGTCATGGCCGTGCGCGACATCCGCAAGGGCGAGACCGCCGCCCGGACGATGGCCGGCCAGGTCGAGGTGCGTGAGCTCGACCTGCAGGACCTGTCGTCGGTGCGCCGGTTCGCCGACGGGGTGAGCACGGCCGACGTGCTGATCAACAACGCCGGCATCATGGCGGCCCCGTTCTCCCTGACCGTCGATGGCTTCGAGAGCCAGATCGGCACCAACCACCTGGGGCATTTCGCGCTCACTAATCTGTTGTTGCCCAAGCTCACCGACCGGGTGGTGACGGTCTCGTCAATGGCGCACTGGCCGGGACGCATCAACCTCGACGACCTGAACTGGCAGACGCGGCGGTACTCGCCGTGGCTGGCCTACAGCCAGTCCAAGCTCGCCAACCTGCTGTTCACCAGCGAGCTGCAGCGACGCCTGGCCGCGGCCGGGTCCCCGCTGCGCGCGATCGCCGCCCACCCCGGCTACTCGCACACCAACCTGCAGGGCGCGTCGGGCCGCAAGCTGGGCGACGCGCTGATGTCGGCCGCCACCCGGGTGTTCGCGACCGACGCCGATTTCGGCGCCCGGCAAACCCTGTACGCGGCGTCCCAGGACCTGCCGGGCGACACCTTCGTCGGTCCCAGGTTTGGCCAGATGGGCCGCACGCAACCGGTCGGCCGCAGCCCGCGGGCCAAAGACGCGGCCACCGCGGCGGCGCTGTGGGCGCTGTCCGAAAAGCTCACGAAGACGCAATTCCCCCTCTGAGTCACCTGGGCCACGGCCGAGACCACCCCCGACGCCGAATTTCCCCTCTGAGGTGCACATGCGCTACCCTGACCGGGCGTCACGGCGAGGGTGGCTGGCTGGCCAGCACCGTTATCGACGGAGACCGACGAATCGTCGCGACCCTGGCCGTGCCCCGAACCACCGAGCACACACAGGAGCGACACGATGGCTGCCAAAACACTCAACCAGCTCAAGGTCACGGTGCGAGCCGAGACCGGCAAGGGTGCGTCCCGGCGAGCCCGCCGTGACGGCAAGATCCCGGCCGTCCTCTACGGCCACGGCGCCGATCCTCAGCACCTCGAACTGCCGGGCCATGACTTCGCGGCCGTGCTGCGGCACGCGGGCACCAACGCGGTGCTGACCCTCGACATCGAGGGCAAGGAGCAGCTGGCGCTGACCAAGTCGCTCGACATCCACCCCATCCGCCGCACCATTCAGCACGCCGACCTGCTGGTCGTGCGGCGCGGTGAAAAGGTCGTCGTCGAGGTCCGCGTCGTCATCGAGGGTGACGCCGCGCCCGGCACGCTGGTGACCCAGGAAACCAGCACCATCGAGGTCGAGGCCGACGCCATGTCGATCCCCGAACAGCTGACGGTGTCGGTCGAGGGCACCGAGCCCGGCACCCAGTTCACCGCCGGACAGATCACCCTGCCCAAGGGCGTCAACCTGATCTCCGACCCGGAAATGCTTGTGGTCAACGTGGTTAACGCGCCGACGGCCGAGGAGCTCGCCGAAGAGGGCGCGGGCGAGGTCACCGAGGAGGCCGCGCCGGCCGAGGGCGAAGCCGAAGAGGCCGGCGAAGAAGAGGCCGCCGAAACCGAGTCCGAGTAGGCGGATCGCAACATGGCCGAGCCGTTGCTGGTCGTCGGCCTAGGCAATCCCGGAGACAACTACGCCCGCACCCGACACAATCTCGGGTTCATGGTCGCCGACCTGCTCGCGGCCCGAATGGGTTCGAAGTTCAAGGCGCACAAGCGTTCCGGCGCCGAGATCGTCAGCGGCCGCCTCGTCGGGCACTCGGTCGTCGTCGCCAAGCCGCGCTGCTACATGAACGAATCCGGCCGCCAGGTCGGCCCGTTGGCGAAGTTCTACTCGGTGACGCCGGGCGACATCATCGTCATCCACGACGATCTCGACTTGGACTTCGGCCGCATCCGGCTCAAGATCGGCGGCGGCGAAGGCGGTCACAACGGGCTGCGTTCGTTGGCTAACGCCTTGGGCAGCAAGGACTTTCAGCGGGTCCGCATCGGCATCGGCCGTCCGCCGGGACGCAAAGACCCGGCGGCGTTCGTGCTGGAAAACTTCAATGCCGCCGAGCGCGCCGACGTCCCCACCATCTGCGAACAGGCCGCGGACGCCACGGAGTTGCTGATCGAGCTGGGGTTAGAGCCCGCGCAGAACCGCGTCCACGCCTGGTAAAGGCGACGGACCCTAGGTGACCAGGGTGACCGAGTTGGATCGCCGCAACTTGCCCGACGGCGTCTTCGGGATGGTCCCCGGTCCGAGCACCACCACGTTGCGCGGCCGCACGTCGACCTCGGCCACCACCTCGCGGGCGACCTGGTGCTCGATGCGACGCACCTCGGTCTGGTCCTGGAAGGCGTTGGACTCCACGGCCACGGCGAACGTCTCGCGGGAGTGGCCGGCGTCCAGCCGCACCGCCACGGCGCAGCCGGGCCGCACCCCCTCCACGCGGCAGGCGGCGCGCTCGATGTCGGTCGGATAGATGTTGCGGCCGGCCATGATGATGACGTCCTTGACGCGGCCGCACACGACGACGTGGCCCTCCTCGGTCAGGTAGCCGAGGTCACCGGTGTCGTACCAGCCGTTCTCGTCCTGGGCCGAGATGAAACCGCCCATGGTCAGGTAGCCGGGCGTCAGCGACTCGCCGCGCAGCTCGATCACGCCGACACCGCGGGGCGGCATCACCTCGCCGTTCTCGTCGATGATGCGCGCCTCGAGGTCCTGCAGCAGCGGACCGAGCGTGGCCAGCCTGCGGGTGTTGCCCTTGGTGGCGGGTACGGCGCGGCGCAGGGCGGCCAGCAGGTCGGCGTCGACCTCGTCGACGACCAGGCCGGCGTTGCACTCCGAAAACGAAACGGCCAGTGTGGTTTCGGCCATGCCGTAGGCGGGCAGGATCGCCGAGGTCTTCAGGCCGAACGGCTTGCCGGCGTCCAGCAGGTCCTCGACGTCGGCGGGTTCGACGGGCTCGGCGCCGGACAGCGCGAAGCGCAGCGTCGACAGGTCGAAGTCGCCGGGCTTGGCCTGCCGGCGCAGCCGCTTGGCCAGCAGAGCGTAGGCGAAGTTGGGCGCCGCGGTCATGGTGCCCTTGTACTTGTCGATGAGCTTGGCCCACAGCAGTGTGTCGCGCAGGAAGTCCATCGGGGTGACCTTGACCAGCTCGGCGCCGAAGTACATCGGAATGGTGAGGAAGCCGACCATGCCCATGTCGTGGAAGCAGGGCAGCCAGCTCACCATGACGTCCGTGTCGACGTCGTACTGGGCGCCGATGAACATCGCCTCGGCGTTGGAGTAGATGTTGCGGTGGGTGATCTGCACCGCCTTGGGGGACCCGGTCGAACCGGACGTCAGCTGCATCAGCGCCAGCGCGTCCTCGCTGACCTCGACGGGGTCGATCGGCTCCGCCGCGAGCAGATCGGCGACGGTGACGACCTTGATGCCCTTCTCCTCGAGCACCGGGATGGCCACCAGGAACGGCTCCGAGACGACGACGGCCTTCGCCTCGATCATGCCGATGACGTTCATGGTGTCTTCGGCCCACACGGCCAGGTCGGTGCGGGGCGTGGGCTGGTGCAGCATGGTCAGGCTGGCCCCGCGCATCCACAGGCCCTGCGCCGTCGGCGCGATCTCCACCGGGAAACCGGCGAGCACGCCGACCGCGTCGCCGGGCCCGATGCCCGCGGCGGCCAGGCCGCCCGCGATGCGGCGCGCGCGCTCGTGGACCTCGCCCCAGGTGTGGCGTACCGGGTCGTGCGGTTCACCGGTGACCATGCCCGTCGTCACGGACCGGGCATTGCGGTACATCTTCTCGGTAAACCTGCTCACAACAGCCTCCTCGGTTCCAGCCCTCGTCCCAACGCCCGGGATCTCATATTCCGCCCGCCGGGTAGCTCTACGCCGCAGGCACGCAAACACGGTTGGGCGGCGGTTAGGTCTCGGATCGGTGATGCGCCCGCGCCCGCCACGAAACGGCGGCGTGCGTTCGCCCGACAAGCGCAAAACGGGCCCGACAAACTCTGTCGGGCCGGATGCATTAATCGTCCGCCGGAACGCCCGGCGGACGATGGAATTAAGTGATCTTGCTCAGCGCTTCCCGTCACCGCGCATTATCTTAAGCTCCTCTTAGGGACGCGCCAAACTAATGCGCAAAATGGGAAAATATTCACACCTCGGTCGGCGCGGGCACCACCCGCGCACCGGCCACCGGCCCGCTGGCCACTCGAACCGTGCGGCACACCCCCGCCCCGGACACCTCGGTGCCCACGTCGACCGCCGACGCTGCCGACGCGCACAAAAACGCACACGTCGGGCCCGAGCCGGACACGATGCCCGCCAGGGCACCGGCGTCCACGCCGGCGCGCAGCGTGCGCCGCAGACCGGGGTTCAGGCTCACCGCGGCCGCCTGCATCTCGTTGCCCAGCAGCGGGGCCAGCTGTTCGGCATCACCGGCGGCCAACGCGGCCAGCACCGGCCCGGGCGCGGGCAGCCGCGGCGGATCCCCCGCCTCCCGGAGCCGGTCCAGTTCGGTGAAGACCGCCGGCGTGAGCAGCTCGCTGTCCGCGAACGCCAACACCCAGTGGAAGGTGTTGCGCGACAACACCGTCGCCAACTCCTCACCGCGCCCGGTGCCCAACGCGGTGCCGCCATGCAGCGCGAACGGCACGTCGCTGCCCAGCCGCGCGGCGAGCATGCGCAGGTCGCGGCGGGGCACGTTGAGTTCCCACAACGAGTTCATGGCGACCAGCACCGCCGCCGCGTCGGCGCTGCCGCCGCCCATGCCGCCGGCCACGGGTATCGACTTGTCGATCATGATCGACACATCCGGAGCCCGGCCGACGTGTTCGGCCATCAGTTCGGCGGCCTGCCAGGCGAGGTTGCGTTCGTCGGTGGGCAGCTTGTCGGCGCCCTCGCCGACGATGTCGAGCGACAGCACATCGGCATTGCGCACGGTCACCTCGTCGAGCAACGAGACGGCCTGGAATATCGTCGTCAGCTCGTGATAGCCGTCCTCGCGGCGGTCACCGACCGCCAGGTAGAGGTTGACTTTTCCGGGCACCCGAACGGTGACCGACCCGGTGGGCACCCAAGCCGCAGCGGTATTGCCGTCAGACGCGGACACCGCAGCAGACTATCGCTGCTGCCGGCCAACCACACGTAGCGGCGCCTCGGCGGAGCGCTGCAACAGCCGCACGAAGTCGTCGATGGACAGCGTCTCACCGCGACGGGCGGGATCGATGCTGGCGGCCAGCAACCGGTCCGCCGACTCGTTACCCGAGCCGGCCCAGTCCAGGAACGCGTTGCGACAGGTCTTGCGGCGCTGACCGAAGGCGATGTCCACCAGCTCGAACACCCGCCGCCGGAACGCCTCGTCGGTGGGCCACGGCGAGGTCGCGTACCGGTCGATGCGGACCACGCCGGAGTAGACGCGGGGAATCGGCCAGAAGACGGTCGGCGAGACCGTGCCGCAACGGCGAACCGTGCCGAAGAAGCGAACCTTGACGCTGGGCACGCCGTACTCCTTGCCGCCGGGTTCGGCGGCAAGGCGTTCGGCGACCTCGGCCTGCACCATCACCGTCACGACCCGAATGGACGGGAACTCGGCGAGCAGGTGCAACAGCGCCGGGACCGCGACGTTGTAGGGCAGGTTCGCGACCAGGGCCGTCGGCGCGACGGCCAGTTCGTCACGGCGGAGGGTCAAGACGTCACGGTTGAGCACGCTCAGGCGCTGGATCTCGCTGTGCGAGTGCTCGGCGACGGTGCGCGGCAGCCGTTCGGCCAGCACCGGATCGATTTCGACCGCGGTGACGGGGGCGCCCCGGTCCAGCAACGCGAGCGTCAGCGAACCGAGGCCGGGACCGACTTCCAACACGTGGTCGGATCGGCCGATCCCGGAGGTCGACACCACCCGTCGCACCGTGTTGGCGTCGTGGACGAAATTCTGGCCGAGCGATTTTCGTGGCCGAAATTCAAGTTCTTTGGCCAGCCGCCTGATCTCGGTGCGCCCGAGTAGCCGGATGGTCAGCGCGCACCAGCTCTTCCGCTGCACACTGGCCACGCACCCCAACCCTGGCGCTCTCGGGTCACCTCGGCGACGGTGATCTGCTCCTCGCGGGTGGCGAGGTCGGCGCGGGAGGCGAACCGCAACCCGCCGTTGCGCTCCCACGTGCCCTGGTCGAACTGCACACCGCCGTAATACCCGTTTCCGGTGTTGATCGCCCAGTTTCCGCCGGCCTCACAGCCCGCGATCGCATCCCAGATGGAGCCGTCACTGATCGGAGGCACCTCGGTGCCCGGCTTGGTGCCGATCCGGACCACCGATTCGCGGGCGGGCGTGATCACCGTGTTGGCGATCGGCAGCCGACCGGTCTCGACCCCGTTGACGGTGGCCACGGAGAAGGTGACGTCCTGCGTGCCCGGGCTGCCGGGGTCCTCGACCACCTGGCGGCTCATGTTCATCTCCGGATCTTCGATCCGACGCGCGTTGGGCGGCAACGGGATTCGCTCGGTGACCTGCTGGATCCGGTTGCGGGTCACCTGGACTTCCATTCCGTCGACGATCGGCATCGTCGCGGCGGGCACCACCTGGTCGCTCTCGAGCAGCGGCGCGCCGGCGGCGCTCAGCAAGCCGGCGACGTTGGGGGCGGCCAGATGCACGGTGCGGACGGCGCCGCCGTCGTTGATGCGGACGGTCTTGGCGCTGACGACGGGCAGCGCCATCCCGGCCAGAGGGACGCGGCTGCCGCGGTTGGCCGCGGCGGGCGCGGTATCGGTCATCGCCAGCTGGGCCAGCGCCTCGTCGACGGTGGACGCCGTGGTCCACACCTGCTTGGTGTCATGGCCGTCCAGCGAGATCTGCAACGGGCGGCTGCGCCGGAGCACGATCTTGCCGGCGTCGTGCACCGCGACATCGGCGGCGGGGTACAGGTCGTCACGGTCGTCGATGACGAAGCCGTTCTCCTCGACGACGTCGATGACCCGGGACTTCATGGTCGTCACCTGCATGGCGACGCCGTCGACGGTCAACGTCACCGTCTTGCACACCGAGATCGCATATCCGCCCGCGAATGCCAGGACTACCAGCAGCCCTCCGACCACGAGACGCAACATCGGCGAAGGATTCTGATGAAGTTTTGTCAATACACTCAACGCGCGCTACCCAACCCTCAGCAACCACTCATTTAGCAGCAGGTCATAAATTAAGGGCCCGTAGGCCCAACCGTTCGATCACAAGACGGTAACGAACTGGCCAATGTTGGGCAACTCCGACGCGGCGATGTGAAATGAATCGCCCGGTCAGTCGCCTCAGTGAGCGGCCAATCCGTACACCCGTCGAGCATTGCTCGTCGTGACCTGAGCCAGCTCTTCCGGGCGGCGATCCACCAGTTCGGCGATCGCCCGAACAGTATAAGGAAGGCAATAGGGCTCATTCGCCGTCCCCCGGTGCGGATGCGGCGTCAAAAACGGGGCATCGGTCTCCACCAGCAGCTGCTCGGGCGGTATCAACGGAACGGCTTCGCGCAGGGCGCGCGCGTTGCGGAAGCTGACGGTGCCGGACAGGCTCAGCAGCCATCCGGCGTCCACGCAGCGCCGCGCCATGGCGGCGTCGGAGGAAAAGCAGTGGAAGATCACGACCTCCGGGGCGCCCTCGGCGGCCAGCACGTCGAGCACCTCGGCGTCGGCCTCCCGGTTGTGGATCATCAGCGGTTTGCCGCACCGCTTCGCCAGATCGATATGCCAGGCGAAGGCCTCCCGCTGGACGGCGGGCTCGGCGCAGCCGTCCAGGCGCCCGGGCCAATACATGTCCATGCCGGTCTCGCCGACCGCCACCACGCGGGGGTGCGCCACCAGCCGCTCGATCTCGGCGCGGGCGGCCTCGGTGAGCGCGTCGGCGCGGGTGGGGTGCAACGCCGTCGCGGCGTAGACCCGCGGGTCCCATTCGGCGGCGCGGCTGACCCAGCGCGCCGATTCCAGGTCGTCGGCGATGGTGACGACGGCGCCCACCCCGACCGCCGCGGCGCGGTCGACAATGGCCCGCACTCCCCCGGCGTCGGTGGCGCCGCACGCGTCGAGGTGGGTGTGCGCATCGACGAGGGGGCTCAGGGGCTCGGGAGCCGGGGGCGGCTGGCGTTTGGAACTCACGCGCACACAATAGGGTGAACTGCGATGAGGCCGTATTACGTCACCACCGCAATCACCTACCCGAATGGCGATCCGCACATCGGGCACGCGTACGAATACATCGCCACCGACGCGATCGCCCGGTTCAAGCGGCTCGACGGGTTCGACGTTCGGTTTCTGACCGGCACCGACGAGCACGGCCTCAAGATGGTCGAGACCGCGGCCGCCGAGGGCATCGGCACGGCCGAGCTGGCCCGGCGCAACTCCGATGTGTTCCAGCGCCTGCAGGAGCGGTTGAACATCTCCTTCGACCGCTTCATCCGCACCACCGACCCCGACCATCACGAGGCATCCAAGGCGATCTGGCGCCGGATGGCCGACGCCGGCGACATCTACCTGGACACCTACTCGGGCTGGTACTCGGTGCGCGACGAACGCTTCTTCGTCGAATCGGAAACCAGACTCCTCGAGGACGGGACCCGGGCGGCTGTGGAAACCGGCGCCCCGCTGACGTGGACGGAGGAGCAGACCTACTTCTTCCGCCTCTCGGCGTATGCCGACAAGCTGCTGGCCCACTACGAGGCGAACCCGGACTTCATCGCGCCCGAGGTGCGCCGCAACGAGGTCGTCAGTTTCGTGGCGGGCGGCCTGCGCGATCTGTCCATCTCGCGCACCTCGTTCGACTGGGGCGTGCACGTGCCCGAGCATCCCGACCATGTGATGTACGTCTGGGTCGACGCGCTGACCAACTACCTGACCGGGGTCGGCTACCCGGACACCGACTCGGAGATGTTCCGCCGCTACTGGCCGGCCGACCTGCACATGATCGGAAAGGACATCATCCGGTTTCACACCGTGTACTGGCCGGCGTTTCTGATGTCGGCCGGAATCGAGCTGCCGCGAAGGGTTTTCGCGCACGGATTCCTGCTCAACCGCGGCGAGAAGATGAGCAAGTCGGTGGGCAACGTCGTCGACCCGATCACCCTGATCGAGGAGTTCGGCGTGGACCAGGTGCGTTATTTCCTGTTGCGGGAAGTCCCGTTCGGCCAGGACGGCAGCTTCAGCGAAGAGGCCATCATCACCCGGATCAACACCGATCTGGCCAATGAACTGGGCAACCTGGCCCAGCGGTCGTTGTCGATGATCGCCAAGAACCTGGGCGGCGTGCTGCCCGAACCCGGGGAGTTCACCGAAGCCGACACCGCCCTGCTGGCGACGGCCGACGGTCTGTTGGAGCGCCTGCGCGCCAGTTTCGAAGCGCAGGCGATGCACCTGGCGCTGGAAGCGATCTGGCTGATGCTCGGCGAGGCCAACAGATACTTCTCGGCGCAACAGCCCTGGGTCTTGCGCAAGAGCGAGTCGGAAGCGGATCAGAAGCGTTTCGCGACAGTGCTTTACACGACGTGCGAAGTGGTTCGCATTGCGGCGCTGTTGATTCAGCCGGTGATGCCCGATGCGGCGAGCAAGCTACTGGAGCTGCTCGGCCAGAAGCCCGAGCAGCGCGGGTTCGACGCCATCGGCACGCGGCTGGCGCCCGGCACGGCACTGCCGGCGCCGAGCGGCGTCTTCCCGCGCTACCAAGTCGACTAATTGCCTGCGAGGCGAACGCGAACGGTGACGCGGCCGTTGGCGTCTCGATGAGCGATCGCATGCCCGGCCCGTTCGGCGCCATCGAGCGTCAGCGACATCGGAGCGCCCTCGCCGACGAAGTTGCGCCACCATGTCTTGGCGTCGGGCATATTCGCGACGATCTCGATATCGTTGCCGCGCCGGCGATAGGCCACCGGTATCGAAAACGTCCGTCCCGAACGCCGTCCCGTGTAGGTGACGAGCGTGATGCTGCGCCTGATGCCTGCGCCGAAGCGCGAGGCCGCTATCGCCGCGACCGGCGCGTTCAAGAGCGGCGCCGCGCGCATGAGCAGGCGCCCGACTTTGTTGCCCATGGTCATTGTCCCGATATCCCTTCCGAGTTCAGATCAGCAGCGCCAGGCATAACCCGGCGACCGCCAGGCCCTGCAGGGTGGCCCTCGTGGTGATCACCTTGTCCCAGTTACGTTGCAGCGCTCGAACATTCGTTGGCGGCCCGGGCCGATCGACTCCGGCGATGAGTTGGTGGTTGATCGGTGCGCTCACCCGCAGATAGAGCAGCAGCCACACCAGCAGCAGGCCCACGGAGGCGCCGGCCGCGCCGGCTTGCGCCCAGTGGCCGGCCGCCGCGGCGAATACCGCGCTGAGGGCGGCGGCGCCGAGGCCGAGCATTCCCGGCACCGGCATCCGGCGGTCTCCGTAGCGATGAATGTTGCCCATCACCGCGAGCAGCGCCCGGTCGTCGACGCGGGCCAGCGCGGGCCGCTGCACCATCGCGCAGAACACGTCGGTGCCGTAAACCACCGCGGTGCCCAGCACCGCGATGACCGCGAACAGCGTGGCGATCATGATGCGCACTCCTCGTCGGCAGCAGGTGTTAGCGACGCTAACCCCCATAACCGGCCGTGTCAATAGCACCGCTAGATTTTATATCGGCGCTACGATGGGTCCATGTCCATCGAGGACCGCCGGGCACGCGAACGGGCCGCCCGCCGTCGGCTGATCACCGCTACCGCGCGCAAGCTGGCCGAGCAAGAGGGTTGGGACGCCGTCACCACCCGCCGGCTCTCCGCCGAAATCGAGTACAGCCAACCGGTGCTCTACAAACACTTCTCGGGCATGGAAGACATCTCCGCGTCGGTCGCGGTCGAGGGATTCGGCGAACTCGCGGACGCGCTCCGCACCGCGCGCGGCGGCGCCACCGACGGCCGGGACGCCCTGGCGCGGGTCGCCGAGGCCTTCATCGGGTTCGCTCGTGACAACCCCGCCCTGTTCGATGCGATGTTCACCCGCGCGACCACGCTGCCGTTCGCCGCCGCGGAAACCCCGGCCGAGCTGACGGCGGCGTTCGCCGAACTGCGCGCGGTGGTGGAGACGATCGCGGGCCCGCGGGACCCCGACACCCTGACCGAGGTGCTGTGGGCGGCCCTGCACGGCCTGGTCACCCTCGATCGCGGCGCCCGGTTGCGACGCGACCACCACGCCGCCCGCGTCGACATCCTGATCAGCGGGTTGTGCGGCGCCCCCACACCGGCGACCTGAGGCCGGTGACCGGCGCGTGAATGGCCGAACAATTCGGTTGCGGATCAAGCGACTTCAACGACGCCAGCAAATCCCTTTCGGGGAAAGCCCCCAACATATCCGCTGCCATAGCCCATAATCGGGCTGTGGAACGACGCCAGAACCGGCAACAGAGCCAATCGCCGATGACGACCTTGAAGGAGCTGCCGGCACTGGTGGTGCTGGAGCGGATCCCGGTTCCGGTGCTGGCCATCGGCGACGACGGCAGTATCTTGTTCGCCAACACCGCGTTTGCCGACATGATGGGCTACGAGCCGGAGGAAACCCTGTCGCTGCGGTTCGAACAGATCTTCCATCAGGCCCCGGCGTCGGAATCGCTGCTGGCGACCGTGCATGCTCTCGCGAACATGGTCGTCGAACTGGCGCACAAGGACGGCTCGGTCGTGCGCGCGATGATGAGCAAGTCCGCGGTGCGGCGGGTGGATGATCAGTTCGCCCTCGCCGCATTCCAGGATCTGACCGAGCAGCTCTGGGAAGAAGCGCGCTAGCAGGTCCTCAGGGGCGCGCCCAGTCAAACGCTATCGGCGCCGCCATGATTCGCGCCTGACACGCCACACGATCACCCCTGCCCCGACGATGGCGACAACGACCCACCCCGCGCCGAACCACCACAGCCAGTCGAGGTCGGAATGGCTTCCGGATCCCGCGGCGGCCGCACCGGCGGGCAACGGCGGATGATCGACGGTCACCGGGTCTTGTCCCGGTACCGACACCACCGCAACGCCCTTGAGCCGCTGCCAGTGCTTGTTGTCGTCGCCCTTGAGCCACCTGATCAGCTCGTCAAGCTGTCCGGGCGCCCCATTGGACGTCGCGATCAGCAGTGTGCGGCCGCGGTTGAAAACCGTTTGGAGAGAGGCGAATCGCAGCACCGGGTCCAACGTGAGCTTGGTGGGCTTGTCGCCGGACCCGACGGCGTTGACGGTGATCGGGCCGCTGGGCCCCGCGGCCACGGGGAGCGTCACGTCGGACTGATTCCAGCCGTCGGCGGAAATCAGCAGCGCGGGATTCGAGGAATCGACCGCTTGCTTCACGCTGGTGACGGTGGTGTCGATGGGCATCGAACTCATCCGCTGCAGACCCACCATGATGTCGAGCGCGCGCACCGTGTCGACCAACGAGTGCTCCGCGATGCCCACCTGCACGCGGGGCATCAAGGTCTGCGGTACCGACTGAAGGCCGTCCGGCGTCGGCGGCGCCGCGCTACTGCTCTGAATAGTGCTGTCGCCGTTGATGTTCAACGTCAGCAGCTGATTTCCGGGCCCTGCGGTGTAGAAGTCTCCGCAATGCCCGACGTTGCTCGCGACGTCGAGCACCATTTCGATGTTGGTGTAGCGCTGCAGGAGCCGATCCGGCACGTCGATCCACCGGTCGATGCCGCCCTGGCCATCGGTCGGCCAGTGATCGATGGTCTCGGGACCGATCGTGACGGCGATCCGGCCGGCGATATTGGGCGGCGTCGGCGTGTAGGAACCCTGCAGATGCACGCGGACCCCGTGGATGGACCTGCCAAACCGGGTCTGGTCCAGTCCGATCGACACCCGCGGTTGCAGGGAAGTCGCGTTGATGAACGGGCGCCCGAGGTCGCGGAGCGTGGCGGTGTCCCCCGCCAGTTGCACTGTGGGCTTCACCGATTCCGCCGAGGCCCTGGAGGAAAAGGCGAGCTCCGACAGGTCGCTGAAGAGCACCGCGATGTTCGATTCGTCCGTTTGGCCCAGCGGCCCGGAGACCAGGAGCCACGGCACACCGGTCGCGCCCTGCAGGGAAAGGCCGTTGTCCGGGCCCTCTTTGACGACGACCTGGCGTTCCAGCGGCGCCGGCGGCGTCGGCGGGGCCGCCTGTCCTTCCTGCAACGGGACCACGACGATCTCGGGAGCCTGTTTGCCGTAATGCGACGCGGTGGAGGCGGCCAGTCGGATTGCCGTGTCGGACTCGGCAGTTGACGGCGATTGCGGCAAATAGATGGTCAGCTTTCGCAGCACCGGCGGCAAGAAATGAGCCACTGTGGTGGGCGGCAGTTCGGTCCCGGTGTAGGTGACCGTTCCGTTGGCGAGCCGAAGCGGGCTTTCCGGGTACAAGCAATATCCGTCCAGCGGCACCAGGTACGTACGCACCGTCACGCTCAGAAAGTTGTCGACGACCTCCGCTCCGGTCAGCGGGATGACGATCGGGGCCTGATCGGTCGTCGGCAGGTTGACCCGCGCGATGGTGCGATCGCCCTGTGTCACGGTGATGAGCCCCGACCGCAGATTGATTGGCAGTTCGACGGTCGCGTTCAGCGCCGTCGGGGTCAGCCCATGCAGTACCGGCAGAGTCAGCGGCACGTTGTTGGTCAGGCCCCAGAACTCCAAGGTGGAGGAAGACCCAAGATCGGCCAACGTCAGCGTCGTCGTCGAATCCGTCGTTGTGAGCGGATCGGTGGGCGCACCCCATGATGCCGCGGGAGCATTCATCACCAAGAAACCGACGACACCGGCGAGTGCAATTGCTCGGCCGAGAGCTTTCCGGAACATCACCGGAACAGTATGCATTGTTGAAAGCGCTTCAACCCCAATAACGGAAAGGCCGTTGCGGCGACCGCGAAAAGGTGTCCCGCAACGGCTCTCACCGAACGCTAATCGGTTTCCGGTTCCCCGCCGTCCTCGTCGAGCGGGGCGCTGGCCGCGGTATGGCGCATCACTTCGCGCCGCAGAAATTGCTGGAAGTAGGGCAGCGACGCTTCCGAGACGACGCCGGGCAGCAGGAGTTCCCAGAGCTGATGCAACCGAGCGAAGGGATCACCGATGACGTCCCCGATCCTGCCGTGGCTGGATATCGCGGTCGCGATCAGCCGTGTCCCGGATATCGTGCCCACGATCGACGCGCTGAGCACGTCGGGGTCGATGCCGCTCCGAAGGTCGCCTTCCTTGACCGCGCGGCGCGCCTCCTGGGCCGTCTCCAGCACCAAGTTGGCGTAGAAGCGCGAGGCCGCCCCGTTGAATCCGCTTAAGGCGGTGGCCAATTGCGCGGCCGCCCGGGCCATTTTGTCGGAGCCCAACACGTCGACGATCGTGAATGAGCCGTGCACAATGTTTTCCAGCCCCGGCGATGACGACTTACAGACATTTCGATAAGCGCTGAGGATCGCGTCAGACCCTTCCTCGATGATGTTCGAGGCTAACGATTCTTTCGAATCAAAGTGGTGATAGAGGGCGCCTTTGGTCATGCCCGTCCGCTCGATGATCGTGCTCCATCCGGCGGCCGCGTACCCGACCTCGCCGAACACTTCGATCGCGGCGTCGAGGATTTTTTGCCGAGTGGCCTCAGACCGAACCTGGCGCGGCATCGCCGCTGCACCTCCAGAGTCTCGTCGGACGCGCGGGTCGTTCGCCGTCGTTACTACTGCGAGTCGGCATCGTTTGAACCGGTGTTGACGGCGAGCGCCGTACGCCGCCTGAGGAATTGGCGGAAGTACTCGGAACGGTCCGGTTGCAGTATCCCGGTAAGCAGTAAGGACCAGCACTTTTCCAGGTCGAGCAGGAAGCGTTCCGGGTCGTCCAGGTTGCTGGTCTTTCGCAGTCCCATGTGCAGGGAGACCATCATGCGGCCGACGTCCTGCGGGTCGCACTGTGCGTTGATGTCGCCCTCGGCCTGGGCTTGCTCGGCGACTCGGCCCAGGTTTCTGATCCAGCGGTCGAACAACTTTTCCTGGAGCCCGTCGGGCAGGCCGACGGACTCCATCAGATTCAGTCCCGACCTGACGAGGTCCATCTTGATGTCCCGAATGGCGATCAGATACGAGAAGTCGATGAGCGTCTCGAGGCCCGAGAGCCCGCGCGTCAGCAGGTCACGCACGCCGACCGCCCCGGCCTCGACCTGGCTTTCGATGATGGCGACCGCCAAGGCATGCTTCGACTTGAAGTGGAAGTACATTGCGCCCTTGGTCAGTTCGGCCTCGGCGAGGATGTCGTCGAGGCCGACGTCGTGGTAGGGCCGACGGGCGAACTGATGCGACGCGGCCCGCAGAATCTGTTGCCGGGTCGCGTCTGCTCGTCCGTCAGTCGAGTGTGTGGTCATCGCGATCGAGAACTCAGCTCTCCGCGGCGCGAATTGTGGGGCACGCCGTGGCACCGAGGCTGAGGCCGCGGGCGGCGTCGGCCACCCCTGCGTCGCACGACGCCTTGCTCAAGCAGGGCACACACACCTCGGTTCTTCAGACATTGGGAGCGAACACGCACCCGCGTCGCTCGAGATTTCTAGCCCACTTCTGAGGTTAGCAGTCATACGGCTGTCCCGGTTGACGCCCGTGTAAATACTTGAGGTTTACGTCACAGCGTGTTGTCAAACCTATAGTATGTTTTATACGCTATTGTGCGTACGTCAGTCTGATCGGACGCCTAGATCGTCTCGACCGTTCGAATCGCACGAAGGAGAAAGCCCATGTCCCCTCTCACCACGCCTTATTCGGGCCGCGTGGCGGGAGGGGACGTGGGCGCCGCGCTCATCTCCTTGCCGGCCCTGGGGACCGCCAGCCCCGGTCGGCGCGGACTAAAGGGCTTCAGGCCGGGACGAATGACCTTTAGCTTTCAAATCCCGTTATTTCCATACTTTCGGTATGGATTTGGCCGTTTTGCTGATCTCGGAGCATGCCGAGAGGGCGCTTCCGCCGGATCCACGACGCGATCCGCTGACGGGCGGGCCGTCAAGTGATCGATTTCGGAGCGCTTCCCCCGGAGATCAACTCCACCCGGATGTACGCCGGTCCCGGCCCCTTCTCCCTCATGGCCGCGGCGGTGGCCTGGGACGCTTTGGCCGCCGAACTGCACGCCGCGGCGAGCTGCTACCGCTCGGTGATCGCCGGGTTGACCACCGGACGCTGGCTGGGCCCGTCCTCGCTGACCATGGCCTCGGCGTACGCGCCCTACATGGCGTGGATGGCTGGTGCCGGAGCGCGAGCCGCGGAGACGGCCGGTCAAGCCAGGCTTGCCGTGGAGGTTTTCGAGGCCGCCTTCGCGATGACCGTCCCGCCGCCGGCCGTCGCCGCCAATCGGGCCCAGCTCGCGACGCTGGTCGCGACCAACTTCCTCGGGCAGAACTCGGCGGCGATCGCCGCCACCGAGGCCGAATACGTGGAGATGTGGGCGCAGGACGCGGCGGCGATGTATGCCTACGCGGCGGGCTCGGCGGCCGCGTGCGAGGTGACACCCTTCACCCCGGCGCCGAACGTGACCAACGAGAGCGGCGCGGCCCAGCAGGCCGCCGCCGTCGGCAAGGCCACTTCGGAAACGGAGCAGGCGAACCTGGCGAATGTGGTGTCCAAGGTGCCCAACTCGCTGCACCAGCTTTCCTCGCCGATGAAAGTCACGGCCGATACGGGCCCTGATCTCGGCGGGACGATTGGGAACGCTGGGTCCGGTGCAGGCGACGCCGCCAATTCCTCGATCATGACGGGTCTCGCGTCGGGTATCCCCGGCGCCATCCCCAGCGCATTCTCGGCGGCGGCGACCCCCCTGTACGGCATGTCCTCCATCCTCGGCATAGCCCAGACCGCGCAAGGCTTGGCAAAAGCCGCCGGCGACGGCGCCATGGCCGCCGCCTCGGGAGCGGCGAGTGCGGCCAGTTCGGGCGCCGGAGCGCTCGGATCGCTCGGATCCGGCATCTTCGGCAGCCTCGGGAAGGCGGCCATGCTGGGTCCGTTGGCGGTGCCGGCGAGCTGGACCAGCGTGATTCCCGCCGCCCACAGCGCCGTCTCGGCGCTGCCCGCCATCAACCTCGCCGGCGCCAATGTGCCGCCCAGCGTCATGGGCTCGCTGCCCCGCCTCGCGGCCGCCTCGGGCAAGAACCTCGGGCCGCGATACGGCGTGATCCCGACCGTGATGACACGCCCACTGTCGGCCGGATACGCGTAGGCCATCTCATGAGCGGACAGGTTTTGAAGGCCCGGTGCACGAGAAGGAGCGGTAAGTGAAGTACACGCCCACCAAGGTCGCCGGGGTGACAATCATCGACTTCGAACTCCACCACGACCATCGCGGGTATTCCTCACGTTCGTTCTCCGCCCGCGACTTCGCCAACCACGGGCTGAATTTTGAAGTCGCGCAGACGAATATCTTCTTCAACTACACCCGCGGCACCGTGCGTGGCCTGTACCGTCGGGTGCCACCACACGCCGAGGCGAAACTGGTCCGTTGCACCCGCGGTGTTATCGCCGCTGTCGCGGTCGACGTTCGCCCCGACTCGCTGACCTACGGCGACCACGTGATGGTGCAGTTGAGCGCCGACGACCACCGCACGCTCTTCTTGCCCCCGTACGTCGCTCACGGCTTCCAGACGCAGGTCGATGACACCGAGGTCACCTTTCACGTCAGCGGTCGGTACGCGATGGCCGACGAGGAGGGGATCCGCTGGGACGACCCCGAATTCGGGATCTCGTGGCCGATACCGGTCACGGTCATCTCCGAACAAGACGCGAGCTGGCCCTCGCGCAAATCCAGATTGGCACCAGTGGAACAGGTGGCATCATGCGTCAGTCGGTGATCGTTCCCAGCACGGTGGATGTCGTGCAGCCCAGCTGGCGGCAGCTCAAGGCCTGGCCTGCGGGCACGACCGCGTTGCATCGCAGCGAGACGGCGGGTTCGCCCATGACCGCGCCCGTCACGCCTTCGGCCGGTGGGAATCCCGTACAGCGCTGGCAGGATCGCTATTCGCAGGGCCTGCGCATCAGTGACTCGGTGATGGTCTTCGCGTCGGTGATGCTCGCCCAGTACGTCCGATTCGGCGAAATCGCGAACACGTCGGGTTACTCGGACCAGACCATGACGCTGTTCTCCTTCCTGTTCGCGGCGCTGTGGCTGTCGGCCCTCGCGGTATTCCAAACGCGCTCAACGCGAATCATCGGGGCGGGGATCGAGGAGTACCGCCGGATCGGCACCGCGTCCTTCTGGACGTTCGGGATCATCGCCATGGTGACCTTGCTGGCCAAGGTCGACCTGGCCCGCGGCTATCTGGCGATCGCGCTTCCCGTCGGCACCGTGGGGTTGCTGGCCAGCCGTAGCGTGTGGCGAAAGCACATCTGCCGCAAGCGAGTCCAGGGCGAATGCCAGACCCGCGTTTTGGCGATCGGCGACCGGCAATCGGTCACGCACCTCGCGCATGAACTGGACCGCAACGCGGTGGCCGGGTGCGTCGTGGTCGGCGTCTGCATCCCCGGCTACGGGCCGGCCCGCGGCAACACCCTGACGATCGGCGGCCGTCAGGTACCGATCCTGGGCGACCAGACCCAGGTGGCGACGGCGATCGACAGCTGCGGCGCGGACACCGTGGCGGTGACGCAGACGGATCACTTTGGGATGCACGGGATCAGGGAGCTGCTGTGGCAGCTGGAGACCCGCGACGTCGACCTGGTGGTGTCGCCCGGCGTCATGGACGTGACCGAGGCGCGGTTGACCCTGCGCCTGACCGGCGGGCTGCCACTGCTGCACGTCGACAAGCCGCAATACGAAGGGGCGCACCGCTTTCAGAAGCAGGCCTTCGACTTCGTGTTCTCGCTGGCGGCGCTGGTCGCCACAGCACCGGTGCTCGTCGCCGCTGCCATCGCCATCAAGCTGACCAGCAAGGGACCCGTCTTCTACCCGGCGGAACGTATCGGCACCGACGGAAAGCCCTTCACTATGCTGAAGTTCCGCACGATGGTCGACGGTGCAGACACCCAGCTCGAGCACCTGCTGGCGGTCAATGAAAGCGCCGGCGGCATGCTCTTCAAGATGCGTCAGGACCCCCGGGTCACCCCCGTCGGCAGAATTCTTCGCCGGTACAGCATCGACGAGCTCCCGCAATTCATCAACGTTCTCAAGGGGGACATGAGCGTCGTCGGGCCGCGACCCCCGTTGCGCCGCGAGGTCGACAACTACGACGGCGAGGTGAAGCGGCGCTTGCTGGTGAAGCCGGGCGTCAGCGGGTTGTGGCAAGTGAGCGGCCGGTCGGACCTCTCCTGGGAAGAGTCAGTGCGGCTGGATCTGTCGTACGTCGACAACTGGTCGATGTCGGGTGACCTGATGATCGTCGCGAAGACGGTGAAAGCGGTCCTGACAAGCCACGGAGCCTACTAGGCTCGCGAGCCATGACTGAGCCAACGGCACCCGCCGCGGTGGTGCCCTCGGTGCCGCTCGCGCGAATGGCTCACGCGTTCTCGATCCAGCTGATCTGCCGCGCGCTGGGGATGCTCGCATCCGTGGTTTCGGTGGCGATGACCGCGCGCTATCTGGGGCCCGGCCGCTACGGCCAGCTCACCATCGCGGTGGCATTCGTCGCGATGTGGACCAGCTTCGCCGATCTGGGCATCGCCACCGTGATCGTGCGACGGGTGACCTCCGGCCGCGGCGAACTCGAACGCCTGGTGCGCATCAACAGCGGCCTGGCCCTGCTCTACTGCGGTCCCCTCGCGGTGCTGGCAGCCGGGTCGGGGTTGCTCATCTATCACGACACGCAGGTGCGGGTGATGCTGGTCGTGTTGTCGGGCGGGCTGCTGCTGCAGACCATGACGACACGATTCGAACCGGTATTCCTTGCCACCGTCCGGTTCTCCGCGGTGGCCATCTCCGACGTCGCCGCCCGGGTGAGCACGCTGGCCATAGTTGCCTGGCTGGTCGCGGCGCACTCGGACGTCATCTGGTTCGCGGTCGCACAACTGATCCCGCCCGCCGTGCAGCTGCTGATCCAGGGCGCCGCCGCGATGCGGCACATCTCGGTGCGGCCGCTGTTCGCCCCGCGGGAAGCCGCCGACCTGTTACGGGAAAGCTTGCCGCTGATCGGTTTTATGATTGTGGGGCTTTTGTACTGCCGCGCCGACGGCGTGATCTTGTCCCTGCTGAGCACCCACTCCGAGGTGGGCGTGTACGGCCTGGCCCTCACGATCTCGTTCAACACGATCGTGGTCTCGCTGATCTTCCACAAGTCGACGCTGTCGACGGCCACCGAACTGTTCTCGCGTGACGTCGCGGCGTTCGCCCGATTTCTGCGCCGCAGCGTCGAATTGATGTACTTCGTGGCGGTCCCGATCGCCGTGGTGGGCGTGCTGCTGGCCGGACCGTTGATCGGGTTGTTCGGCAAGAGCGCGTTCATCGAACGCGGGACGCCCACCCTGGCGTTGCTGTTCGTCGCGGCGGCCCTGCGGTTTGTCGGCGGCACCCTGGGCCAGGGTCTGGTGGCTTCCCATCATCAACAGGTGCTGCTCTGGTTGACGGTGGCGACCCTCGTGCTCAACGTCGCGCTCAACCTCGCCCTGGCCGGGCGGTTCGGCGCCGTCGGTCCCGGCGTGGCGCTGGTGTGCACGGAACTGTTCAACATGGCGATCTCCAGCTGGTGGCTGCGCCGCCGCTTCGGTTACCGCACGCCCGTGCTGTTCGTGCTGCGCTTGCTGATCCCGACGGGGGCGAGTGTCGTTGTGACACTGCTGCTCTCGGGCCACCACGTGATCCTGGTGCTGACCGCGGCGGCCACCGCCTACCTGGCCACCAGCGCGACCTTCGGCCCGATCAGCTGGTCCACCCTCGCCTCGCTGCGGGCCACGCTGCGCGAGAAGCAGCCGACGGCATGACCCGTGAAACGGACCGTGCCTATCTGAAGCGCCCCGTCGGCGACACGGCCGGCCTGCCGTCGACGCGCACGCTGGCCGTGCTGATCGTGAGCCAACGCGCCCACGAGCCGCTCGAGGTCTGCCTCGACAGCGTCGCCGAGCATCTACCCGAACTACCGATTCACGTCTACGACCACGGCGGCACGGAGCATGCGGAACTCGCCGCGAAACACCCCGCGGTCCAGTGGTTTCCGGGTCAGCCGAACGCCGGTTTCGCCGCGGCCTGCAACGCCGTGGTGGAGCAGATGCCCGCCGATGTCGACCTGCTGTTGCTGGACCCCCATGCCCGCGTGCTCGGGCCGCTGAACCGCACCCGCGAGTTGCTTCGCCAGCCCCGCGTGGCGGCGGTCTCGCCGCTCGCCCGCGACGCCGCCGCGCCGGGCCGGGCGCCATGGGACGTCGCTGCCCGCCACCACACCGTCACCCGGGAGCTGAGCGCAGCCGCCGGCCGCTCCGCCCCGCTCCGCCGTACGCCGCCCGCACGGCGGTATTCTCGCCAGCCCCCCGAATCACGAAGCATCGACGGCGATTTGGCACCTATCTGCCTGGCGATCAGCCGGGCGGCCTGGAATACCATCGGCGGCTTCGACGAGGAGTACTTCGGCTACGGCGAGGCGGCCGACTGGCAGGCCCGGGCCCGCGCGGCCGGCTGGCGCATCCTGCTCGCCGACGAGCTCGGCGTCGAGCGCCGCGACCCGACAACCGACGACGGCCCCCGACGGCGCCGCGATCGGGACTTGGTGCGAACCAATACCGCGCTGTTGCTCGAGCATCAACGCGGCGTTCACCACGCGGACGTATACCTGGCCGGCACCGCCGCATTGCGGCGGCTGCGGCGGCCGCAGCGCGCGCGCCGGCGAACCGACCTGCCCTCGATAGTCATCGCCACCAACCGCCTGGTCTACGGGGGTGCGGAGCGACAAAAGGCGCTCTTGGCAACGGAATTGGACCGCCGCGGTTACCCGGTCACCATCGTCTGCGTGCAGCGGTTCGGCCCACTGATCGCCGAAATCCCGAACACGGTGCGGGTGGTTCGCCAGCCTTGGTGGGCGCCGATGGTCGATATCGCCGAGGGCCCGGCGGTGCTGATCACCGGCGACACCAATACCGAGGTGGGGTTTGGCACGCTGTGGCGCGCGGCCGGCAGGCGCCGTCGATGGTTGGTCGCACCGCATGTCCCACCCGAGGAACACCGGCCGATCTACTCGCGCCCGCTGACCGCCGCGATGCGACGCGCGGACGGTTTCATCGTTCTGGCACAACGACATTGGGACATGCTGGCCAAACAGCACCGGCTCTGGGGACGGCGCTTCGTCGCACCCAACGGTGTCACCGACAGCGGGGAGCCGAGCCGTCGGCATCGAAGCGCCGGCGAACCGCTGCACCTGGTCATGCTCTCGCGCATCGTCGAGCACAAGAACCCGCATCTGCTGATCGAGGCGCTCGGCGGCCTCGTCGAGGTGCCGTGGAAGCTGTCGATCTTCGGCGACGGGCCCGATCGGGAGAGGCTGCAGGAACAAACGCCCGCGGGACTGCGCGATCGGGTGCAATGGCGCGGATGGTCGGCCGGGCCCGGACCGGCGCTGGCCGACGCGGATCTGCTGTGCGTTCCCAGCCGCTCCGAAGCGTTCCCGGTGGTGATCCTCGAGGCGATGGCCCGTGCGGTGCCGGTTGCGGCGTCGGCGATTTGCGCTGTCCCGGAGATGCTGGATTTCGGTGAGGCGGGATTTCTCGTCGAGCCCGTATCCGTGTCGGGATGGCGAGAACACCTGACCCGGATCATGGCGGATCCCGATGCGCTGCCGTCGGTGGGGCAACGCGGTTACGAGCGCATGCGCAAGCACTACACGGTGGAGGCGATGGCCGACGCCTACCTGAGCGCCATCGGAGCGGTGCTGTGAATTCGCCTCGGGTGCTGTGGCTTTCGCCATGGACGCGACCGGCGGTGCGGGTGCAGGCGGAAGCGCTACAGCGCCAGGGCGCCGACGTGCTGTTGGTCACCTCCGATCAGCACCCGGAGTCGGACGCCGCGCGCGGTTACGAGTTGGTGCTCGACCCGCGATTCCGCACGGCCGCGACCTGGCTGCCGACCCTGAAAGCCTGGCGCCGCGTCCGACGGTTCCGCCCTGACATTGTTATCGCCGAGTTGGTGCGGGATCCACGCTGGATCGCGTTGGCCGGCCGCACTCCGCGTATTCAGGTGGTGCACGACGATCGACCGCACGACCCCCACGAACTGACGCCGGCCTACGAACGCGCCGTATTCGACCGCTGGGCCGCGCATTCGGCCGCCACCATCACCTACAGCGACTATGTCGCGGCCGCCATCTCCGCGCGCCGCGACGTCGCCGGCACGCCGGTGCATGTCGTGCCGTTGGCCAGCGACCTCGATCTCGACCGCGTTCCACCGTTCGTCAGGCCCGAAGGGCGCCGCGATTTCGTCATGTTCGGCCGTCTCAATCCCTACAAGAACGTCGATGTCGTGCTGGCGGCCTGGCAGCGACATGTGGTCGGCGGGGGCTGGCGCGGCGACAACCTCGTGCTCATCGGCGACGGGCCACTGGACGCCGACGCCCTGCCCAAACACACGCGCTGGCGCAACGGCAGCTTCCGCTACGCCGACGTCATCCCCACACTGGCCGCCGCCAAAGGGTCGATCGCCCACTATCGGCGCGCCTCACAGAGCGGCGTGCAATCGCTCTCGATGCAGCTGGGCGTGATGCCGATCGTGTCCACCGCCGGCGCGTTGCCCGAATACCAGCCGCCGGGTTTGGCCCCCGTCGGCGTCGACGACGTCGCCGGGCTCGCCGCCGCATTCGACCTCCTGGCCGATCCGGTGACCGCGGCTCAGCTCGGGGCCGACGCGGCGCGCCACTACGCGCGCCGATGCGCCGTTGACCTTGTCGCCGTGCGCTTTTTGGACGTCATCACCCAGGTGCTGGATGGGCGACGGTGACGGGGCGCTCAGGCGAGGCCCCGCCAGAACGTCTCCAGCCATCCGGTCAGTTCGCGGGCCCGGCCCAGCGCATCGGGTGCGGCCGCTCGGGACCGCGTCGCCGCGATGGCCGCCGGAAGCTCCTCGGTTTCTCGGGCCACGGTCGCCAGTCCCGCATCCGCCATCTTCTCGGCGAACGGCAGCTGGTGCTCGTCGACGTGCTCGCCGCGCGACGAGCGACGCGGCACCAGCACGGGATGCTTTCCTTGCTCGACGCACAGCAGCGTCGATCCGGCGCCGGCGTGGGTGACGGTGACGGAGGCCCGCCGGATCTGCGTGCACACGTCACCGAAGGACAGGAAGCGCTCGAACGCGGCGTGGCGCGGCTCGAACTTGCAGGTTCCGAGCTGCACGAAGAAGTCCTCCCCCACCGCGTCCGTGCGCGCCAGCTCGTCCACCGCGCGCGCCAGCCGGTCGAAGGGATGGACCTCCATGCCCATGATCACGAAGATCACACGATCCTCCCGTGGTACTCGGTGCGGGGAATCCGGTCGGCCAACTCGGGCCACTGCACGAGAAAGCGGGAGGCGAACGGCTTCACCATGCGGGCGGTGAGCGAGAGCTCGGTGATGCGGGTGATCGATTCGATGAACACGGTGGGAATCCGCAGCAGCCAGGCCAGCCAGAGGAAGGGGGCCGCCACGCCCGATCCGGTCGTCAGGATCATGGCGGGGCGGTGGCGGATCAAAAGCCGCAGCGCCAGCAATAGATTGCGCAGCAGGTTGGGCACGTTGCGGACCGTCGGGTGCGCGGCCCAGTAGACCTCCTGCTCGTCGCGCAGCAGGTAACGGGCATCGGCGGTCCCGAAGCTCACCCAAAACCGATCCTTGTCCTGCCAGAACTCCCGCAGGCAGAACATCTCGTAAATGTGCCCGCCGGAGGATGCGATGAGGAGCAGCCGGCCCATGTCTCCCCTCGGTTGAGGCGCGCGCCGATCTTTCCGGCAACGTCGCGACGATCCCGTGTTAGAGACTAACTCCCGTCGCGGCCGGCGCCGGGATGCCGACAGCGAAGAGATCGACGAGATTTCGCGATGAGGATCCGGCCGGATGCTAACGTCCACGTTGGCGGGCCGTACACGTTGCCGATGCGGCACTCGGAGTGAGTAAAGGCGCGGACGATGATTCGAACGGCCATAGTCGGTCTGGGCAAGATGGGTCTTTCGCACCTTGCGATCCTTCGCACGCACCCGGATCTCGACGTGGTCGGCGTCTGTGACTCCGCCGGCTATGTGCGCGACATCCTGGCCAAGTACACCGGTCTGGAGTGCTACGACGATTTCGATCGGATGCTGGCGCAGACGAAGGCCGAAGCGGTTGTCGTCGCCGTTCCATCACGGCTGCATGCGCCGATGGTCGAAAAGGCCCTTGCCCGAGGGACACACGTCTTCTGCGAGAAGCCGTTCGTCCTCGATGTCCGGGACGGGGAGCGACTTGTGACGCTCGCGGAGAGCAATCGACTCGTCACGCAGGTCGGCTATCACTGCCGCTTCATCGGCGCCTTCCAAGAGGCGGCACGTATCGTCGCGTCGGGCGCTCTCGGGCAGGTGCACCATGTGCGCGCCGAGGCATACGGCCCGGTCGTCCTTCGCCCGAAGGGAAGCACGTGGCGCGGCGTGAAGGCCGAAGGCGGGGGCGCCCTCTACGACTACGCCTGCCACGCCATCGATTTGATGAACTTCATCGCCGGCGTGCCCCATTCGGTCGACGGAGTCGTCCGGCACAGCGTTTTCTCGCGCGACGTCGACGACGAGGTCTACTGCACGATGCGCTACGACAACGGCGCGAGCGGCCAGTTGTGCGTGAACTGGAGCGACGAGAGCTTTCGCAAGATGTCGACGAAGGTCTCGGCGTGGGGAACCAACGGCCGGGTCGTCGCTGATCGTCAGGAATGCCAGATCTACCTTCGCGAGACGCACCCCGGCTTTCCCGATTTGGGGCCGGGATGGACGATCCGCTACACGACCGATCTCACCGACGAGGTCTGGTATTACCTTCGGGGCGAGGAGTATTCGGCGCAGATCGACTATTTCGCCCAGAGCATCAAGCACAACCGGGTGAATGGCCAGAACACATTTCGCTCGGCGCTCGACGTCGATCGTGTGGTCGACATGATCACCGGTGCCGCCGTCAGCGGAGGTCCCCCGCCGCCGCAGGCGGCCGCGAACGGCTCCCCGCGCGGCTCGCTGCGGCGCGAGCTCGTCGCGCGCATCAGGAAACTCACCTCCCCGAGGGCGTCGTGACCATGGACCGGGTGCTCTTCGGCGACAACCAATTCTTCGGCGTCAACCACATGTCCGAGGACAAAGCGCGCGCGCAGGCGATACGGTTTCAGCACCTGCCGGCCGTGCTGGCGACGCTGGACGCCGCGTACCAGGAAGGCATCCGCACGTTCGTCTGCACGACGCACGATCGTGTCGGCGAAATCTGCGATCATTTCCGCGCCAACCGAACCCGATACCCCGACTACGTCTTCTACCCGTGCATGCCGTATGCCCACAAGTACGCCAACGCCGTGACCGAGTTCGGCATGGTGGAGGCGCTCCGAAAGTTCCTGCCCGACGACGGGGCCGTCAAGTCGATGTTCAAGGGCGGTGTCGCCATCGCGAGCAAGGACATCGAGCCGATCATGCAGCTTCTGGTCGACGCCGAGATGAAGATGTTCGCCGGACTGTCCACGCCCGTCATCTTCATTCAAAACGTCGTCACCGACCTGCTTCTCGGCCTGGGCATGAACGAGGGCTTCCGGTTTTTCTCCGACCACGTGCGGCTCAAGTACGGTGCCGAGCCAGGCTTCATCACGATGAATCTCCCACGCCTGCTCGATGCCCTCGACGGACAGGGAATCGAGAACCCGATCGTGTGCGCCAATTTCAATAAGATCGGCTTCCGGATGTGTGGCGGCATCGAGCTCTACGAGAGGACGATTAGTGAGCGCCGCTGCCGGCTGATCGCGATGTCGGTGCTCGCCTCGGGCGCGATCCCGCCCCGCGAGGCCATCGACTACGTGTGCGGCCAGCCGCAGATCCATTCGATCGTATTCGGCGCATCCAGCCGTGCGAACATCCGGCAGACGAAGTCCCTGATCGACGAGCTCTGGCCGATTCCGACGTAGGTCCTGGACGCGGGTTAGCTTGAATCCGTTGACGTGCAGGCTGTTCGCGCCTTAGCCAGACGCTCCGCGAGCCGCACGCCCAGCGCGATCCCGAGCAGCGTCGGGTTGGCCTGGCTCGATGTCGGCAACACCGAGGTGCTGGCAACGTAGAGCCCGCGAACGCCGTGGACTTGCAGGTGCGGGTCGACGACGCCGCCTTCCGGCGATGTCGACATCCGGGTGGTTCCCGCCTGGTGGAAACCGGCCCGCTTCTCCATGTAGGCACGTACCGAGGCTTCGACGTCGTCGGTCAGCCACTCCACGTATCCCACACCGTGGCGACGAAGGTGTTCATCGACCGCGACGATGGCCCTGCGCACACTCGCGTAATCGGCTTCGGAGAAGTGCATCCGGGTGCGAATCCTCCTCATGCCGAGGGCGTCTCGCTCATCGGTCAGTTCGACCCGGCTCTCCTGGTGCGGAAGGTGCTCACCGTGGTACTGGAGCAGGTAGCGATTGTCGGCGCTCTTCACGAAGAACCCGGGCACCTTGCGGCCCCTGCGGACGAACCGCGCGTAGCAGAACACGATGGCGAACCCGAGGGAACCGAACAGGTCTCGGACAACATTGCCCAGATGCGCGAGGATCCGTGGCGACCCGTCCGTCTTGGTGTGCGCCTCGCGGATCGCCCCGGCGAGCAGGAAACGGCCGATCGGGGAGATCAGCGTCAGGTACACCCCGGACAAGATTCCGCTTCCGTGGCTCGGGTCGCTGATCGGCGGATTCACCAAGAAGATTGCGGCGTTGGGCATTCCGTTCTGGCGCAGCAGCTGCGGGTGGAAGGTGAAGCGCCGGCGAACATACACCCCGTCGTTGTCCCGCTCGTAGCCGTGGATGACCTCGTCGGTGGTGAATTGCACGCGCGCGACCCGGGCTTCGACGTGCGCCATGTACCAGCGCCCCAGGTGCCCGCCCGCGTTCCCCAGCCCCCCGGGGTGATGGCGATCCGACGCCAGCAGCAGGCGGGTGGCCTCCAAACCGCCGGTCGCGATGACGTAATCCGTCGCCACCACTGTCCCCTTGCCACCGTTGAGCGCCTTGACCACCAGGTGGTCGACGGCGTCGCCGGCCGGTGTCGTCACGATTTCGGTACACGTGAGGCCGGTCCATAGCGTGAGAGGGGACGCTTTCCGCAACGTCGTGCGGTACCGACGCCCGAAACGGGTTGGTAGCGCCCAGCGCTCGAGATCCGTCGTGCGCACGTCACCGTCGGGGAGCCCCCCGATCAAGTCGCGATGCGCGATCTCGGGAAGGTCGCGCGCATTGAATGCCGCCCGACCGCACACCGCCCAATCACAGGCCCGCTGGAGATACGGCTCGACATCGTCGTGTCCGATGGGCCACGGCGCCTGCGCGGTGATGGATCGATCCTCGAAATCGATGGGGTCGAACTTGACGCAGCGTCCGCCCCAGAGCGCCGACGTTCCGCCGACCTGCCGGCGGACCGTTAGCTCGCTACGCGAATGGAAGTAGTCGTCGTGCCGCGAATCGAACATCGAAAGCGCTTGCGCCGCCGCATCGTTGCGTTCGAGGCCACTCTCTAGGAGGACCACCTGCACGCCCGAACCAACGAGTTCCAGCGCGGTCGCGATGCCGATCGGGCCGGCCCCGATGACCACCACGTCCGCCTCGATCCTCATGCCGCCGGCGAAGTCCTTCATGTCGCGAATCACGCCGCTGCACCCTCTCGAAACTCCTTGACGAGAGCGAGGAACCGTGTGAGGGTCTCGGCATCGGGTGGCGACGAGACGGCGTTCGCGGCTTCGGAGACCCGCTGGGGCCTGGTGGTGCTGTAAAGGATTGCGCGGCAACCCATTGCGGCGAAGGATGAGGCGAGAATCAGCCTGGGCAGCACGCCGGGGGCCAGCGGATCGGCCTGCAGGGCTTCGCGCCAGCGCCCCGCCAATCCAGGGTCCGCCAGCAGGGCGCCCGAGAGCTTCCGGTACGGACCATCGAGGACACCGAACGCGAGATCGGCCGGTCGCGGCGAAGGATTGAGCAAGTCGCTGCGGAGTTGGCTGACTGCCCGCGGCGCGAATGCGCGGACGAAGTCGACGTCGAGCCCCTCGTCCTGCGAGACACCCCAGGCGCGAATCTTCCCCTGTTGGCTTGCCCGCTCAAAGAATTCGCGGAGTTCGTCGGCTGCGACGGTGTCCTGAGGCCGTGGGGCGTGCACGAAAAGGATGTCGACGTAGTCGACGCCGAGGGCCGCCAGGCTCTCGTCAAGGCTGCGCGCCGCGACGGCCGCGTCGTACACCCGGCCGGTCGCCGGCGGCGCCTGCCGCCGCTTGACGATACGGCGCAGCGCGGGCGCCTTTTTCAGCAGCGCTCGGGCCGGGGCCTGGAATCGGCCGAGCCGCCGCGCCGCGCCGCCGACCTCGATGCCGAACTTGGTGGCAATGGTCACGCTGTCGCGGTCGACGGTGCGCAGGAAGGCCCCCAGCTCCGCCTCGGCCATCCCGAGCCCGTACATCCGCGCGGTGTCGAAGTGGGTGATGCCGCTGTCCACGGCGCCGGCGAGCACCGCCATCCGTTCCTTGCGGGACGGCGACTGCATCAGTGCGCCGCATCCGAAACCGATTGCGCTGACCGCCAATTGCGGTCCCTGCAGTTCAACCCGCCGCAATGCCGCAGCCCAGGTAGATCCGGCGAAGCTCGGCGTCGATGACGTCGGGGCTTCGTGTCGCCGCGACGTGCGCTTGGCCGCGCAACCCGTCACGCTCGGCCAGCTGCGGGTCGCGCAGGTACCGACCGATCGCCTTCGCCAACGCGGGCACATCGTCGACCGGGACGAGCATGCCCGGGTCCGGCGCGATCTCTGCCGTACCGCCGACGGGTGTCGCCACGAACGGGCGCGCGCCGGCCAGGGCCTCGGTCAGGATCATCGGCATTCCCTCCGCAAACGACGGGAGCACAACCACCCGAACCGAGCGCAGCAGCCCACGGACCATGTCGGGGTGTATCGGACCTTCGACGCTCAGCCGTTCCGTCTCGGGCGGAACGTAGTCGTCGATGGGACCGATTATCCGACAACGGCCTTCGATACCCTCGGCAAGAAGAAGCCGCCAGGCCGCGACAAGCCTGTCGACACCTTTGCGGTGACCGACGGTGCCCGCAAAGAGCGCCACGGGTGGCGTAGAGCCGGCCCCGGGCGCATCCCGGTCCACCACGATCGGGTTCGGCACGATGGCGGTCCGCACCGTGGGCGCCACCTCGGCGACGGCGGCGCGCGCTTCCTCCGATAACAGGATCACATGGTCCGCACGCTTCAACGTCGCACCGACGAAGCGGGGGTGCGACCTGGCGAACTCGGGAAAGTCGGGGCCATGGAGGGTGACGATCACCCGGAAGCCCTTGGCCCTGGCCAATCGGATCAACGGTCCTTCGCGCAGCCAGGCCCCGCCATTGGAGATGTGGAAGTGCACGACGGCGGGGCGAGGGGTCCGGCCCAGTGAAATCCCCGCGCGTGCCGTGAGAAACAGGTTCTTCAGATGGCCGTTGCCGTTCCACGTCGACAGGACTCGGATGTCGTCGGCACCAATGTTGTTGTCGCGCAACACGCGGATGACGGACTGCGTCCCGCCGATGCTGTACATGTCGGGTCCGACGTGTGTCACTGCGATCATGTTGGCCACGCTCGTCTAGGGGGAAGCGACCACGCCGACCCTGGTGTTGAGGGTCGGGCCGGGCGTCGCGGTCGGCGCCGGCGCGGAGTTGTCCTCGGGTTGGCCGCCCTCCGCGCCCCGGCGCCGCAGGCCGGCGTATCCCATCGCCGCCCCCAGCGCCATGCCCAACCCCAAGGCGTCCATCGGCATCTCCGGCAACGGCCACACGGCGGATATCGCCAAGAGGCCCGCGGCGACCGCCGCACTGATTTTCGCGGGCGTCGGGGCGCAACGCAGCGCCAGGATCACCGGCGTGAGCGCGAACAGGACGAACGCAGCCATGCCCACCGCCCCGGCCTTGGCCAACCACCACAGGTAGAAGTTGTGGGAATAGGCGGGATAAAGGTACCGATGGAATTCGTCGTCGCCGGTGGGCGGCTGATACACGAAGCCCAGTCCATGGCCGAAGACCGGCGCCTGGGCGATGGTCTCCTTGAGGAGATTGATTTCCCGCAGTCGTTCCAGCGCCGAATCGTCTACCGCGAGCGCACTCGACGTAACCCCGCCGAGTACCCGCTGATTGAAGGCGACGTATTGATCGGCCAGCCACGCCCCGGTCTTCGAACGCTGTAGTAAAAACAGCGACCCGGGCACCGTCACCGCGACGAGAACCAGGCCGACGGTAGCGGCCACAACCGCCCGCCGCACGGCCGCCCAACTCAAGCTGCCGAGCAATGCGACCCCGGCCGCCACCCCCATGGAGATCAGCGTGTTGCGGGAGAAGGACAGCAGCGAAATGCTCAGCGCGGGAACGCCCAACGCGAGATAGGCCATGGGTCGGACGCGGCCCACGATCGGGGCGGCGACCAGCGCGCTCAGCACCGCGGTGGCCGGCGTCTGGGTGGACAGGATGATGCGCACGGCCTGGCCGGCACCCGTCGTCCCCTCCAGGCTTTCCGCCCGACCGGCCAGCCGGATGGCGTACAGCGAGCTGATGATCGCCATGCCCGCCGAAAACCACAGGATCACGATCATCACCCGAATCGAAAATCTGACATGACCGCTGTAGACGACAAACATCGCCAGCACGAAGCCAATGGCCATTTCGATCATGGTGGTCGATTCACGGGTCACCGTCAGTTCCGGGTTGCCCGTGGCGAATCCGGTGGCCGTGGACCACAGCACCGCCGCCACCAGGATCCCCGGCAGTACGAAATCCGACGACCGCGGTTTCGCGGTGGGAATCAGGTAGCAGATCGCGAGGATGGCAGCCAGGTGGTAGGCGTAAATCGTCAGCGGCCCAAAGACTTTCCCGACGTGCAGGCCTTCCGGCAGTGCCGCGAACGCACCGAACAGCGTGACCCCCACCATCCCTTCGGGTTTCACCCAGTAGACGACCACGCAGAACAACGCTGCGGTCAGCAGCACGCCCTCGGTGGTTCGGCGCACCGAGAACACGCCGAACGCGAAGCAGCCGAACACGAACATCGCCAGCAGAGCTCCATCCACTGCCAGGCGGTGACGGGCCCGCAGGTACGGGATCACGCCGGCCTGCTGACCTTTGACCGGTAGGCACGGTCCGCGGCCCTGATGTGCAGCGACTGGCGGGCGTCGGTCAGCACAGTGCCGACGACCTGCGCGCCGGCCGCACGCAGGGCGGTCAACGCGTCCTTGAGTTCGTCCGCGGTGGTGCGCTTCGCCCGAACCACCAACACCGTGGCCGGGACGGCGCCGGCCAGCAGACCGGTGTCGGCGGTGGCAAGCACCGGCGGCCCATCGACCACGATCCGATCAAAACGTGACGACAATTCCTGCACCACTCGGTCGATCACTTCCGGCAGGTACGCGCTGGGCGGCAGGCTCTCGCGCCGGGCGGACCGCGACGCGAGAATGAACAGCTTCGAAATCGGCGTCGGCTTCACCGCCTGGGCGGCGGCGTCGGGGTTGGCGAGCGCGTTGGCAAGTCCCTCCCCCGATTCGACCCTCAGCAGACCGGCGATCACGTGTCGGCGACTGTCGCCCTCGACGAGCAGTGCGTCTTCGCCCATCTCGGCCAGCGCGAGCGCCAGATTCATCGCCGTCGTCGTCGTTCCTTCGCCACCGAACGGCCCCGCCACCAGCACCTGGCGGGCATTGGGTCCCATCGCCCTGAGCAGCCGGGTGCGCATGCCCCGCACCGCGTCGTCGAATGCGGTGTCGGTGCCGAACCGCGGAGCGCCGCCGCGCTTTCCCGGCAGCTCCGCCAGCGTGGGCAAGCCCGAGAGTTCCTCCAGCTTTGCGCGGGTGCGCACGGTGCGATCGCCGGCCTCGCGGGTCAGCGCCACCGCGATGGCCAACAGCACACCGGCGATGAACCCGATCGCCATGTTTCGCAGCGGCACGGGCGAAATCGGAACTTTCGGTACGCGGGGCGGCTCGACCATGGTCGCACGCGCCGAGGGCCACGGCTTCCCCGTGGGTCCTGCCGATGCCGGCACGTCGGACGGTTGACCCGATGGCGTCGTCGTCGTTTCGACCACCTCGGGTCGCGGCCCCCCGGTGATCGGCGCGCCCACACCGTTCGCAGCGGTGTTCGGGGCGAGCGTCGGAAGCATCGCGCTGAACTGACCGGCCATGGCGCCTGCCAGCGCGGCGGCGCGCGCCGGGTCGGTGTCTTTGACACTGATCGTGAAGAGCACCGATTTCGGCGTGTATTTCACTTGGGTTTCGCTCAGCAGATCATCGGCGCGCATGGGAAGTTGGAGCTGATGGATGGCGCGCTCGGCGACGATGTGGCCGCCGGCAATTTGGGCATACGACGACAGCCGTTCTTGTGCGGCCTGGGTCCCGCTGTAAACCTCGTTGAGGTCGGTCGCACCGGAAAACGAGATGAGGACCGTGGCCGACGACTGGTAGTGCTTGGTCTGCAGTGCGGTCACGAACGCGGCGCCGACGGTGCACGCCAGCAGCGCGGTCAAGGCGAGTTTCCAGTGCGCGCCGAGAATCCGGACGAAGGTACGGAAATCCATCGGCTATTAACCTTTCTAAAAGCCTTCGGCGGGAAGAAAACTCTTCGGTTTTGGACCACCAGCCGCCCATACTCCCTGCAGATTATGCAGCATCATCAGGCAGGCTTTGGCGGAATCGCAGTCCCGCTGCCCCGGTTGATTACCGCGTAATTGGTGACGCGGCGCGCGGGCCGTCATCGTCAAGGGGCGCGAGTCAACACTTCGCGGGACAGGTTCAGCGTCGCGATGGGATAGCACCCGTTGCCGTCGCGCCCGTCGCGCGCGAGCCGCATGGGCGGGTAGTTCACGGTATGGGACGCGCCGGGCTTGTGCTGTTGCCAATCGACCGAGGCGCACAAGGTGTAGTGCGCGGGTGCCAAACCCGCCAGGTCGACGTGAACGGACTCCGTGGACGACGCCGGGATCGGCTCCTTGCGGGAGCCGTCACCGGACGGGCTTTGGACCAGGCTTTTCAGCGCCACGGTCGCGGGAAACGTGCGGACCACGGCGCCCGAGAAATCGACCAGCCGGTAGCCGGGGACCCAGTTTTCCGTCGCGGCGGCCGCGCCGTAATTGGTCCACGTGACAGCCAGTGTCGCCTTCCCGTCCTTCACCGATTGCGATTCCTGCCGCGCCTCGACCGAATACCGGTATCCGGCGACGACGTTCGCCTGCGCCCACAGCAAGTACAGCGCCGGATCCATCGGCGTGGCCGAATCCACGGCCGGGAAGTTGAAGCTCGATGTCATCGAAACGTGGTACTTGACGACGTCCTGCAGGCCCTTTTCGTAGTAGGTCCGCGGATCGGTCCCCCCGGGCAGCTGGCACCACTCGGTGATCATCGGCGCCGACGCCAGCCGGTTCCTCAGTGCGCCGACCAGCGGATCTTTCGACTGCACATAGTGGGAACCGTCCCTTTCGGCCCACGCGGGCAACGGGTCCTGGACGCCCAGGCAATCCGCGCGGATGCCCACCGGCGCGGAGAGCTTCTTGGTGACATCGTCGGCGATCAGCTGGCGCACAATCTCCGGGTTCAACGCCGTCGTCACCAATTGCGTGTGGGGAAAGGCGTTTACCGTCGACGCAACCAACTGCCGAACGGACCCGGCGGTGATGTTCTGGTCACGAAACTGGCTGTAATACCCCAGCTTCGCGACGCTCTCATCGGGTGCCGGACCCGGCGCGCCGAGTGTGTCACGCAGATAGGAGATGTGGTTCTCGCTGAAATCGCCGTAACCAGAGAACTCAAAGACGCTCAGCCGCTCGTCGCCGTCGTAACGACGGCCCAACGCGGCCAACAGCTGGCCGAACGCGTTCAGGTAGGCGGGATCGTTCCAGTTCGGGACGACCTGGGTCACGCCGGGCATCCACCAATAGCGTTGTGGACCGGAGTAGTTGGTGGCCGCGGGGCGCATCCAGTCGGGCATCGCGATGTTGGTGTTGTTCGGATAGACGGTGTCGCAACAGGAGTTGTAGGCGACCACGCGAAGGGTCAGGCGCATGTTTCGACTGGCCAATTTCGTCAGCGCGTCGTCGATCACGCTGAAATCGAATTTGCGATCGTCAGGAGCGTCGGGCGGCAGTGTGCTCGGATCGGTGGGCTGCAACTGGCGCCAGGGGACTCGCAGGCTGGCGTCGTACGACGCGGGCCACGCCGGGTAGCGCCGCTGTGCCGGATTGCCCTGCGGGAACAGCGGTTGCAGGAGATCTTCGTACTGGCCGCGCAGTGGGTTCGGCACGTCTTGCACGGACAGCGGAATGGCCGGACTGCTGATCAAGGTGAGCGGATCGAGGTCGCTGCGGCCATCACATCCGTCGAGCACCAACGTCACGCACACGGCGGCGACAAGGAGAATTTTCCTAATTGTCCGGACCATAATTGG
The DNA here is from genome assembly GCF_020217485.1 of Mycobacterium sp. WUMAC-067. Classification (GTDB taxonomy): domain Bacteria; phylum Actinomycetota; class Actinomycetes; order Mycobacteriales; family Mycobacteriaceae; genus Mycobacterium. The sequence continues at coordinate 40,276 of NZ_JAEKMI010000022.1, forward strand.
TTGTGCTAAACCGTGCCCGACAAATGCATCTATTGCTACCTCTCTGGCGGTTGCGATTCGCTACGTTGCGCGGGATATCAAGGGTGACAACAGGCTACAGTCCGGGCCCACGCCGTATAGCTGAATTCGGGGCGCGCACCCAAAAGCTCGTCGACTTCGAGGGCGCTTTAAGCATTGCGGAGGCCCGCGTCGACTAAGCTGGGGCTCCGCATCGGACAGGAGAACAGCAGATGGCTGTCGCACGCTCGGCCAAAAGTTGGTTCGCGCCGGCGGCAAAAACACTTGCACCGCGCCTGTTCTGGCGGCGGAAATTTCGAATTCTGCACCGCCTGGGGCAATCCCGCGCGGACGTCGCGCTGGTGGCGTCGTTGTGCGATCCGGACCTGATCTCCCTGGACATCGGAGCGGACCTCGGCGAATTCACGATTGCGATGGTGGCGTCGTCGCGATCGGTGATCGCGTTCGAGCCGCGGCCGGCGCAGGCCCGCGATCTGGCCGCGATGTTCGACGCCGTCGGGGCCCCGGTCCGGGTGGAGGCGGTGGCGCTGTCGGACAAACCCGGCAGGATCGCCATGCGGGTGGTCGAATCCGAGCCGGGCCGAAGCACAATCGACACCAGCAATCAACTCGCCGACGTCGACGGCGACGAAATTCGCAGCATCGACGTGCCGGTCAAGCGCCTCGACGACTTGCATCTCGACGACGTCGGCCTGGTCAAGATCGACGTCGAAGGCCACGAACTCGCAGTATTGCAGGGCGCCACACAGACGCTCGCCCGCAATCGACCCGCGATTGTGGTGGAAGCCGAGGAGCGCCATCATCCCAACGCCGTCGCCGACATCACGGCGTTGCTGACCGGACTCGGTTACGCGGGTTACTTCGAACTCGGTGGCGATCGGCGGCCCATCGCCGAGTTCGACCCGGCCCGGCACCAGGACCCGGCCAACGTCGGCAGCCGGGAGGACGGCTGGGCCGGCCACGGCACCTACGTCAACAACTTCGCCTTCCTGCCCACCCAAGGCTGAGCGGCCACCGCGATCCGCGCCGCTACGTCGAGCCCAGCGACGACGACTCGCGATCGGCGAGAAACGGCATCGGCATCCAGCGCGCGGACAGCAGCGCTTCCATCGCGTCGCCGGGCAGGGGACGCGACAACAGGAAGCCTTGCGCGCGATGGCACCCGTGTTGCATCAAAGTCAATGCGGCAGCGGGGGTCTCGACGCCCTCGGCGACCACTTCCAGGCCGAACGCCTCGGCGAGCCCGATGATGGCGCGGACGATCGCCAGATCGCCGGCGTCGGTGCCGACGTCACGCACGAACCCGGCGTCGATCTTGAGCATATCGACCGGCAGGGACTTCAGGTGGGACAGGACGGCATAGCCGGTGCCGAAGTCGTCGATGGCGATCTGCACGCCCACGTCCTTGAGCTCCGCCAAGGTCTTTCGCGTGGTTTCGATGTCGTGCACCACGGCGCGCTCGGTGATCTCCAGGCACACCGAACCGGCATCGATGCCGAACTCGCCGATCGTGTCCGCGACGCTTTCCACGAAGCCACGACTGATCAGCTGGATGGGCGACACATTGATGCGCAGCGTGGCGCCGTGCCCGACGCCGTTGGCGCGCCACCGGCTCAACTCGGCGCAGGCGTTGCGCATCACCCACCCGCCCAACTCCGCGGCGAGGTTGGTCGATTCGGCCACACCGATGAACGAATCGGGCAGCAGCAGCCCCCAGATCGGGTGCCGCCAGCGCACCAACGCCTCCGCACCCACGATGGCTCCGGTCCACAGGTCGACCTCGGGCAGGTAATGCAGCAGCAGACCTTCGCTTCCGATGTCGCCCTGCAGGTGCAGCTCGATGTCGTTGCGGAAGGCGCGCTTGAGCGACATGTCGTCGGTGGACACCGCCGTCTGGTTGCCGCCGGCACGCTTGGCCGTCAGCACGGCCTCGTCCGCTCGACGGAGCAGATCGGTCCAGTTGTCCGACCCCGGCGTGCCCACCGCGAGCCCGATGCTGACGGTCCGGCTGATAACGTGGCCGCCGATGGTCAGCCGGTCGCACAGCATCGTCGACAGGCGACGCGCGAACGCCTCGGCGGCTTCCGACGACATCGGCTCATCGGGGATGACCACGAACTCGTCACCACCGAGCCGGGCGATCATGCTCGGCGTTCCCGCACACTCCTCGATGCGCTGCGCGAAGACCCTGATGTACCAGTCACCCGCGGCGTGGCCGAGGTAGTCGTTGATCGGCTTGAGCCGGTCGAGGTCGAGGTAGAAGACCGCGACGGGCCCGGGGCTTCCCGCCGCGAGGCGTCCGGACAGGTGCGCGACCAGCGCCCGGCGGTTGTACACCCCGGTCAGATCGTCGTGCTCGGCGAGATAGCGGAGCCGCTCTTCGGCCGCGATGCGGGCTTGGAGCTGCGCAAACAGCGCGGCTACCGCCTCGAGGGTGTTGATCTCCTCCTGCTTCCACTTGCGGGCGCCGAGCTTGACGAAGCCGAGCACACCGGTGCAGGCGTCGCCGGACACCAGCGGGGCGGCGGCCACCGACGGCGACGCGGGCGCCGTGGCCCGGCTCAGCGCGCGGCGCACCCACCCGTCGGGCCGTTCCGGGGGCGTCACCACCGGCTGCCGGTCGCGCTCACACTGGGCGAGCACCGACTCGAGGCCGTCCCATTGCAGGGCGGCCATCAGATCCGGATCCGGGCCGTCGGTTCGGCGCGGCCATTCGGCGACCACCGCCGACGTCGCGGCTTCGTTGTCGTGGTGGCGCAGGAAGCTGGCGTCCACGTCGAACTGCTCGACGAGCTGCGCGAGTACCTTTTCGCTGACCGAGGTCGCGGTGGGTGCCGTGGCCTCCATCAGCGCGGTGGCGACGGAGGTGACCACCAGGTTCAGGCTGCGCGGCACGGACTCCTCCGATACGGGGCACTATCCCGTCTGGGTCCCGACGTCGAAATATGTCCGAGAACGGTATCACGCAGGACCGCGCCCATCCGGGGTTACGAAAAGCACGCAGCGAGCGAAAGGTCGCTACTGACCGTTTGCCGTGGCCGAGTCACTCGGGATGTCAAGCGTGGCAATCGGGTACAGCCCCGAACCGTCTCGGCCGTCCCGGGCCAGGGCCATGGGTGCGTAGTTGACGACGTGCGAGGCGCCCGGTTTGTGTTGTCGCCATTCGACGGAGGCCCGCAGCGTGTAGTGACCGGGCGCCAGGCCCGTGACGTCGACGTGCACCGACTCGCTCGACGATTCGGGAACCGGTTCCTCACGCGACTGACTGGTCTCGTCGTGGACCAGCTTCGCCAGATTCACCGTCGCCGGCAGGCTGCGAACCACCGCCCCGGAGAAGTCCACCAGTTTGTAACCGGGCTCCCAGTGCTCGGTGGCCGCCGCCGAGCCGTAATTGGTCCACGCCACCGAGATCGTCGCCACCTTGCCCTGGATCGACTGCGATCCCGGCTGCGCCTCGACCGAGTACCGGTAGCCCGCTGAGGTATTGGCCTTACCCCACAGCAGAAACAGCTTGGGATCCATCGCCGAGGCCGCATCGCGGTCGGGGAAGTCGGCGCTCGAGGTCATCGACACGTGATACCTGATGACGTCGTGCAGCCCCTTCTCGTAGTACGACCGGGGGTCCGCACCGATCGGCAACCGGCACCACTGGCTGATCACCAGCGCCGAGGTGAGCCGCTGCTTGATCGCGTTGACGACGGCGTCGTTGGAGCGCACGTAATGCGAGTCGCTGGCGTCGGCCCATTCCGGCAACGGCGCCTGCGCACCGAGGCAATCCGCGCGGATGCCGACGGGCGCCGCCAGTTTCTTGGTGACGTCGTCGGCGAACAATTCGCGGACGATCTCCGGATTCTGGGGGGCCACCACCAATTGCGTGTGCGGGAACGCATTCGTGTTCGCCGCGACCAACTGCGCGATGGAGGCCTTGGTGATGCTCTGGTCGCGGAATTGGCTGTAATAGCCCAGCTTTGCCGCGCTGTCGTTCGGTTCGGGTCCCGGCGCGCTCAGCGAATCGCGCAGATACGCGACCTGGTTCTCGCCGAAGTCGCCGTATCCGGAGAACTCGAACACGCTGAGGCGCTCGTCGCCGTCATAGCGACGGCCGAGGGCGGCCAGCAGTTGACTGACCCCGTTGAGGTAGTCGGGGTCGTTGAAATTCGGCACCACCTGCGTGACTCCCGGGGCCGAGCCCTTCGCCGGCGCGGGATAGCTGGCGGCGAACGGGCGCACCCAGTCCGGGATCGCGATGTTGGTGTTGTCGGAATAGCTGTCGTTGCAACAGGACTTGTAGACATACACGCCGAGGGTCAGCCGCATGTTCCGGGCCCCGAGCTTGTTCAGCGCGTCGTCGATCGCGCTGAAATCGAACTTGCGGTCGTCGGGCGCGTCGGGGGGCAGTGTGCGCGGATCGACGGGCTGCAGCTGCCGCCACGAGACACGCAGGCTGGCGTCGTAGGACGCGGGCCAGGAGGAGTATCGCTGCTGCGCCGAATTTCCTTGTGGGAAAAGCGGATTCAGCATTTCCTCGTACTGTCCGCGCAGCGGGTTCGGAATCTCCTGCGCGGTGGGCGGGATGGCCGGACTGACCATCGCGGACAGCGGCCCGGGGTCGCTTTTGCCGCCGCATCCGCTCAACGCCAGCGCCGCGCACACGACAGCGGCAAGCGCGCTTGTCCTCCATGAGCACAACATCGTCACCGCGTCAGATCACACCCGACGAAACGCTCAACGACACAGGCACGCGGCCGCTCGCAGAGATGGTCGTCGTCAAGGTTGCTTCTCCCCAATACACACCGATGCGCATGCACGTGGCCCGATATTTCGTGGGTTGTCTGGTGCGTGTATCCGACCCGGGGGCGGGCCGCGAATTGGCGTAGCGCAGCGTATCACGCGCGTTCCGGCGCCGCTCCGCCGCAGCTCAGCGGGGGTGCGCTCCTGAGACGGCCCCTTCCGTCCGCCCGTGTGCAGTGAGACCGGTCACAATAGCGGTGCCGCTGTCACGCTCGGCCGGTCTGCGGTGTCTCAAGGGCACAGGTCCTCACGAATAGGAGACAGCCATGACCGAGGTGGCCCCTCAAAGAACTCATGTCGTCGTCGTCGGCGGCGGATACGCCGGAACGCTGGCCGCTAACCGTCTGCGCCAGCGCCCGGACATCGACGTCACGCTGGTGAACCCCCGGCCGGTCTTCGTCGAGCGCATCCGGTTGCACCAGCTGGTCGCCGACACCGGCACCGCGACCGCCGATTACGCGACGCTGCTCGGCGACGGGGTTGAGCTGATCGTCGACACGGTCGACGGCATCGACGCGCCGGGCCGGCGCCTGCTGCTGGGCTCGGGCTTCGAGGTCGACTACGACTACCTGATCTACGCCGTCGGCAGCACCGGCGCGACGCCGTCGATGGTGCCGGGCTTCGCCGAGTTCGCTCATTCGGTCGCCGACCTGGAAAGCGCGCAGCGACTGCACTACGCGCTCACGGATCTGCCGCTGCCCGCGCCCGTCACCGTGGTCGGCGGCGGGCTGACGGGCATCGAGATGGCCTCCGAGCTCGCCGAGCAACGACGCCCGGTCACCCTGGTCTGCGGCCCCGTTCTCGGCCCGTCGCTGAGCAAGCGGGGCCGTCGCTCGGTGGCCAAGCGGCTGCGACGCCTCGGTGTCACCGTGCTGGAATCCGTCGCCGTGGCCGAGGTGCGCTGGGATGAGGCGGTGCTCAGCGACGGCGCCGTGCTGCCCAGCGCTGCCACCGTGTGGACGGCCGGATTCACCGTGCCCGATCTGGCCACACGCAGCGGGCTGCGCACCGACCCGATGGGCCGGCTGCTCACCGACGAAACGCTGACCAGCATCGACGACGACCGCATCGTCGCCGCCGGTGACGCCGCCGCGCCGTCGGGTCAGCCGCTGCGGATGAGCTGCCAGGCCGCCGGGCCGATGGGCGCCCAGGCCGCCGACACCGTGCTCAGTCGCATCGCCGGGGACACGCCCGCGGCGCTGAGCCAGGCGTTCGTCGGGCAATGCATCAGCCTGGGCCGCACGCACGCCACCTTCCAGCTGGCGCGCACCGACGACACCCCGGTGAACATGTATCTCGGTGGCCGGGCGGCGGCGTCGCTCAAGGAGACGATCTGCAGGGCCACGTTGTGGACGATCCGGCGCGAGGCCGCCAAACCCGGTTCGTACTTCTGGCTCAAGGGCGGCAAGCGGCCCGCGCAGTCACCGGCCGACGAGCGGATCGCGCTGCGATGACCTCAGCGGGCCGCTCGTCGCCCGACGAGCACGCCGAACGGTTCACCCTGCTGCGGCCACTGCTGTTCACCATCGCCTACGAGATGCTGGGCTCGGCGACCGAGGCCGACGACGTGCTGCAGGACAGCTATCTGCGGTGGTCGGCCGTCGACTTGGCGACGGTGCGCGACACCAAGTCCTACCTGGCCCAGCTGGTCACCCGGCAGGCGCTCAACGCGCTGCGGGCGGACGCCCGGCGGCGCGAGGAGTATGTGGGTCCGTGGCTGCCCGAGCCGCTGCTGCTCGACGAGCAGGATCCGTCCACCGATGTCGTTCTCGCAGAGTCGATTTCGATGGCGATGCTGGTCCTGCTGGAGACGCTGAGCCCCGACGAGCGGGCCGTGTTCGTGCTGCGCGAGGTGTTCGGCTTCGAGTACGGCGAGATCGCCCAGGCGGTCGGCAAACCGGCCCCCACCGTGCGACAGGTGGCGCACCGGGCCCGTGCACACGTGCGGGCCCGGCGCAGACGATTCGAGGCGGCGGACCCGGAACGCAACGCCGAGATCACCGCGCAGTTCCTGGCCACGGCGGCCAGCGGCGACGTCGAGACGCTGATGACGATGCTGGCCCCGGACGCCACCTGGACGGCCGACAGCGGTGGCGTGGTGAGCGCGGCCCGCCGGCCGGTGATCGGCGCCGAGAAGGTGGCCCGGGCGATCGCCGGCCTGATGCGCCGGGCCACGGAGATGCCCACCCTGCGCGTGGACACGGTGACCTGCAACAGCGCCCCGGCGGTGCTGCTCTACCTCGGCGAGCAGCTCGAAGGCGTGATCACGCTGGAGATCGCCGACGGCAAGATCACCAACTTCTACGTCATGCGCAACCCGCGCAAACTGGCGGCGCTGGCCACCGCTCGCGACATCAGCCGCGGGTGAGCGGCAGACTGGGGCGGTGCGCATCGACCGGCTCGGCGATCTCGGCGCCGCACCCCAGGTGCTGCGCGCCGTCGGTGACGCCACGACCCGGTTGGGTCTGCCGCCGCCGGCGGCGCTGACCGGCGAGTGGTTCGGTGCCCTGGCGGTGATCGCGCCGAGCGTGTCGGTGGGGCCGGTGGGCGTCGACGACGTGTTCGCCGTCGAGGTCTCGCGGACGCCGGAGCCGCGCGCGGTGGGCGGCGGGTGGATCGGTTACCTGTCGTATCCCGACCCCGGTGCCGACGCGCATCCGAACCGCATCCCCGAGGCCGCGGGCGGCTGGACGGACTGCGTGCTGCGGCGCGACCGCGACGGGCACTGGTGGTACGAAAGCCTGTCCGGCGCGCCGATGCCGGGTTGGCTCGCCACCGCACTGGCCGCCCCGGCGGCACCGGCGCGGCAGTGCCGGATCGAGTGGGGCGTCGCCGACCGGTCCGCGCACCGCGACGGGGTGCTCGCCTGCCTGGAGGCCATCCGCGCCGGCGAGGTCTACCAGGCGTGCGTGTGCACCCAATTCACCGGCACGGTCACCGGTTCTTCGCTCGACTTCTTCATCGACGGCGTCGCCCGCACCTCCCCGGCCCGGGCGGCCTACATCGCGGCCCCCTGGGGCGCGGTGGCGTCGCTGTCGCCGGAGCTTTTCCTGCGGCGGCGCGGGACGGCCGTCACCTCCAGCCCCATCAAGGGCACCTTGCCGCTGGACGCCTGGCCGTCGGCGCTGCGCGCGTCGGCCAAAGAGGTGGCCGAAAACATCATGATCGTCGACCTGGTCCGCAACGATCTCGGCCGCGTGGCGATCGTCGGTTCGGTGACCGTACCCGAGCTGTTGGTGGTGCGCCGCGCACCGGGCGTGTGGCACCTGGTGTCCACGGTGGCGGCCCAGGTTCCGGTCGAGTTGCCGACGTCGGCGCTGCTGGACGCCACCTTTCCGCCGGCGTCGGTCACCGGGACACCCAAACACCGTGCCCGCCAACTGCTCTCACAGTGGGAGCCGCACCGTCGCGGAATCTATTGCGGCACAATCGGGTTGGCTTCACCGGTCGCCGGCTGCGAACTCAACGTCGCGATCCGCACCGTCGAATTCGATGCCGCGGGCGGGGCGGTGCTGGGTGTCGGCGGCGGGATCACCGCCGATTCCGACCCCGACGCCGAGTGGGCCGAATGCCTGCACAAGGCGTCGCCCATCGTCGGGCTGCCATCGATCGCGGCCGCCGCCCCGGCGGGCTTGTCCTGATGGCGGCGGCCCGCCGCTAATCCTGATGGCCGCGGCGAGACTGCAGGACCGCGTCGTAAAGCTGACGGGACCGCACCCCGGGATGCGCGGCCGCCACCTCACCGCAGGCGTCCTTGACCCGGGCACCGCCCGCGACCATCTCCTCGACCTCGGCGACCAGCGACGGCAGGTCGGCGCGCGGCGTCGCACCGGCCAGCACGACGGTGATCTCGCCGAGCACACCGTCGGCCGCCCACGCCGCCAGTTCGTCGAGCGATCCGCGCACCACTTCCTCGTGCACCTTGGTCAGTTCCCGGCACACCGCGGCCCGGCGTGCGCCGCCGAGCCGTTCGACCGCGTCCTGCAGACAACCGGACAACCGGCGCGGTGACTCGAAGAACACGCAGGTGCGGCGCTCGTCGGCCAGCGAATCCAGCCAGGTTCGCCGCGCCGCCTTCTTCCGCGGCGCGAACCCCTCGAAGCAGAACTTCTCCGCCGGTAGGCCGGATAGGGCCAGCGCGGTCGTCACCGCCGAGGGCCCCGGTAAGCAGTGCACCGGCAGGCCGGCCTCCACGCACGCCGTCACCAGCCGGAACCCGGGGTCGTTGATGACGGGCATCCCGGCGTCGCTGACCACCAGCACGGTCGCGCCCGCGGTGATCGCTTCGAGCAGCGACTCCACCCGCGTCGCCTCGATCCGGTCGAACATGCTGATCACCCGGCCGGTGATCGTCACCTCGAGGGCGTGGGCCAACGTCCGGACCCTGCGGGTGTCCTCGGCGGCCACCACGTCGGCTCTGGCCAGCGCGTCCAGGAGGCGGGGCGAGGCGTCCGAGGGCTGGCCCAAGGGGGTCGCGCCCAGCAACAGGCGGCCGGTGGTCATGGTCGACAGCCTACGATCGACACCGATGACTGCCCCGCCCCGCGAATCCCCCTTGACCATCGAGGGCGCCGAGAAGCAGCGCGTGGTCCCCGTCGTCAGCCCGGGCCCGCGGGTTCCGGTGGCCGATTTCGGGCCGACCGATCACGTCCGCGGCTGGGTGGCGACCGGCGTGATCACCGTGGCGGCCGCGGTGACCCGCTTCCTGAACCTGGGCTCGCCCACCGATGCCGGCACGCCGGTCTTCGACGAAAAGCATTACGCCCCGCAGGCCTGGCAGGCGCTGCACAACCACGGGGTGGAGGACAATCCGGGGTTCGGTCTGGTGGTCCACCCGCCGGTGGGCAAGCAGCTCATCGCGATCGGTGAGGCGATCTTCGGCTACAGCGGCATCGGCTGGCGGTTCACCGGCGCGTTGCTCGGCGTGGTCATGGTGGCGCTGGTGATGCGGATCGTCCGACGGATCAGCCGGTCGACGCTGATCGGCGCGATCGCCGGCGTGCTGGTCATCTGCGACGGCGTCAGCTTCGTCGCCTCGCGGACCGCGCTGCTCGACGGCATCCTCACGTTCTTCGTGGTCGCCGCGTTCGGCGCGTTGATCGTCGACCGCGACCAGGTGCGGCAACGAATGCACGTCGCGCTGGTGCAGGGCCGCATCGCCGACACGGCATGGGGCCCGCGGCTGGGTGTGCGGTGGTGGCGCTTCGGCGCCGGGATCCTGCTCGGATTGGCTTGCGGCACAAAGTGGTCGGGCCTGTACTTCGTGGTGTTTTTCGGCGCGATGTCGCTGGCGTTCGACGTGGCCGCGCGGCGCCAGTACCAGGTGGACCGGCCCTGGCTGGGGACCCTGCGGCGCGACCTCATCCCCACCGGCTACGCGCTGGGCCTCATCCCGGTGTTGGTGTACCTGGCCAGCTACGCGCCGTGGTTCGCCTCCGAGACCGCCATCGATCGGCACGAGGTGGGCCAGACGATCGGCCCGCATTCGCTGATCCCGCTGCCCGACGCGATCCGATCGCTGTGGCATTACTCCGCCAAGGCTTTCCAATTCCACCAGAGCTTGACGAATTCGGCCGGCAACTACCACCCGTGGGAGTCGAAACCGTGGAGCTGGCCGATGTCGTTGCGGCCGGTGCTCTACGCGATCGACGAGCAGAACGTGCCCGGGTGCGGCGCCCAGTCCTGCGTCAAGGCCGAGATGCTGGTGGGCACGCCCGCGATGTGGTGGCTGGCGGTACCGGTGTTGATCTTCGCGCTGTGGCGGATGCTGGTGCGCCGCGATTGGCGTTACGCCGCTGTGCTGGTTGGCTATTGCGCGGGGTGGCTGCCGTGGTTCGCCGACATCGATCGGCAGATGTACTTCTTCTACGCGGCGACCATGGCGCCGTTCCTGGTGATGGCCATCGCGCTGATTTGCGGCGACATCCTCTACACCCCGGGAGCCCCCGCCCGGGGCCCCGGCGTCAACTCGGAACGACGCTCGCTGGGGCTGATCGCCGTCTGCGCCTATGTGGCCTTGGTGGTGACGAACTTCGCCTGGCTGTTCCCGGTGCTCACCGGTATGCCGATTTCGCAACAGACGTGGAACATGGAGATCTGGCTGCCCAGCTGGCGCTGATACCTTTGCCCCGAGACTGCAACCAGCGACGGGGTCACTCGGGAAATGCGTTGCCAGTTACAGTTTCGCGGCGTTATGAAATTGCGTCGCGCGCGACGGGGCACGACATGCAGCGGGGGCCGCCGCGGCCGGTGCCCAATTCGGATCCCGCGATGGTCAGCACTTCGATGCCGGCGTCCTGCAGGCGAATGTTGGTCTGCGCGTTGCGTTCGTAGGCGACGACGACGCCGGGCGCCAGCGCCAGCGTGTTGTTGCCGTCGTCCCACTGCTCGCGCTCGGCGATGACGGGATCGAGCCCGGTGTCGATGACCCGCAGCTTGTCGATCTCCATCGCCTTGGCGGCGCCCTCCAGGAAGGGGACCTCGTCGCTGATGGCGACGCCGTCGGGGGTGCGCTGGATGGTGAACGCCGACAGCGTGTCGACGATGTTGGCGTACATCACCACCGTGTCGGTGTCGACCATCGTGCACACCGTGTCCAGATGCATCTGCGCGCGCCGCTGCGCGATCGGCACCGCGAGCACCGTGTGCGCGAGGTCGTCGTCAAACAGGCTGCGGGCCAACGCTTCCGCACCGGCGGGCGTGGTGCGCTCCCCCACCCCCACCGCGACCACACCGGGCGCAAGCAGCAGCACGTCGCCGCCCTCAACCGGTGCGGTGCGCGACTCGTAGGCGCGCCGCACCCCGGTGAACCGCGGGTGATGGGCATAGATGAGATCGGTCAACGACGCCTCACGGACCCGGGCCGGCAGCGCCAGTGTCGGGATCACCACCCGCGGGCCGATCCAGATCGACGAGTCGCGGGTGAACACCAGGTTGGGCAGCGGGCCGATGACGAAATCGCCCCCGTGGTGCATGCGCAGCACCAACGACACGTCGGTGCGGGTGTCCGCGGGCAACTCGTTGAACGTCATGCCGGCCATCAGGACCTGAGCCAGCCGGGCCGGCTCCAGTCCCCGCAGGTACGCCGAAAGCTCTTGCGCCAGAGGCACTCCGAGCCGACGCGCGTCCACGGCGGCCGCGACGCCCTGCATCCGCGCGGCCCCGCTGTGCGTCAGCGCCTCGGTGAGCAGCTCCGACAGCATCAGCACTTCGACCCCCCGGGAACGCAGCACCTCGACGAACTGGTCGTGCTCGTCCTGCGCGCGGGCCACCCACGGGAGGCCGTCGAAAAGCAGCTGGTCGACGTTGCGCGGATTGAGCCGGAGCAACTCGGCGCCCGGCCGGTGCACGATGACGGTGCGCAGCGCGCCGACCTCGGATTTGGTACCCAGCTCCACCACACCCACGCCTCAACCGTAGCGGCGGCGCGGGCCGGACGGGCCCCTCACACGCCCGTCGCGCGCCCCGGCGCCATCGAACGGATGTGCGATAAACTCGGTCGCGTGGAGGTTGCGGTTCAAGGCTCCCTGTTCCAGCACACCGAGCGCAGGCAGCTCGGCGACGGCGCGTTCATCGAGATCCGCGCCGGCTGGCTGACGGACGCGGACGACCTGCTCGACGCCCTGGTGTCGACCGTGCCGTGGCGCGAGGAACGCCGCCAGATGTACGACCGGGTGGTCGACGTGCCGCGACTGGTGAGCTTTCACGACCTGACCGTCGATGACCCGCCGCACCCGATGTTGGCCCGGCTGCGGCGGCGGCTCAACGACATCTACGCCGGCGAACTCGGTGAGCCGTTCACCACGGTGGGATTGTGCTGTTATCGCGACGGCTCCGACAGCGTGGCCTGGCATGGCGACACGATTGGCCGCAGCAGTTCCGAGGACACCATGGTGGCGATCGTCAGCCTCGGCGCCACCCGCGCGTTCGCGATGCGGCGCCGCGGCGGCGGCCCGTCGCTGCGGCTGCCGCAGGCGCACGGGGATCTGCTGGTGATGGGCGGGTCATGCCAACGCACCTGGGAGCACGCCGTGCCCAAGACGGCGGCAGCCGTCGGTCCTCGGGTGAGCATCCAATTTCGGCCGCGCGGCGTGCGCTGAAAACGTCCCCGCCGTCAGGTGCGCACCGCCGCGACAGCTTTGACGAGCAGGTCGCGGGCGCGTTGGGTGTCGACCGGGGCGACGGGCTGATCGGGAATCACCAGCGGGTTGGCGATGACGATCACCTGGTAGTCGCCGAATGAGGCCGAATAGTCGTACAGCTCGCCGGTGCGTGGACCCCCGGGTGTCAGCGCCTGCATGACGCGATGCACGCCCAGCGTGCGGGTGCTGTCGATCTGCGGCGCCTCGACCACCTGGACGCCGCCGCGCATCTGCGGGCCGGCGAAGGTCACCTTGGCGCAGTCCTTTCCGGGATCGTTGACGGGCAAGGCTTTTGAGGTCTCCAGCGCGATCACCACGAACCGGTTGCCGTGGCCCTCGGCGGTGACCGCGGACATGTTGCCCTGCAGGTCCGCCGGCATGTCCGGCCCCGCCGCCACTTTCGCGCAGTTCGCGGGATCGAATGTCAACCCGTCGGGCAGCTTCCGGCCGGCCAGCAGCTTGGGATCGATTCCCCGTTCGCTGATGTCGCTGACCTTGAAATCGGGCCCGAAGCTGGACTTCACGTCGACGACCTTGCTGATGTCGACCTTCGCCGCGTGGGTGGCCGATGAGCAGCCGGCCAGGACGCCGACGGCCGCGACCGCGAGCAACATCTTGGACATCGTGGCCAATCTACCCAAGCGGGGAGTTCAGCTGCGCAACGTGGACACGGTTTTGGCGAGCAGATCCGCGGCGAATTGCGGTGGCAGTACCGGAAGCGCTGAACCTGGGTCGGTGGTCAGCGTGGTGAACGCGTAGAAGTTGCCCAGATACGCGGTGAATGTGAAGACGCGAGAATCTATTTCGGTGCCCGACTCGACCGATGACTTGACATCGGCGACCATGCCGACGGTTGGGACGCCCTCGATGGACGGCGCGTCGGTGAGGTGGACATGCACCACGGTGTTCCCGGCGGTCTCCGACCATTGGGCACACGCGGTGACCAGGTCCTCCGGAAAATCCACCGGCCCCGGCAAAGCCACCACCACCGCGTTGACGATGCCGCCGCTCCCCGAGCCCGACACGCCCTGCGCCGATTGGTCGCGCCCGTTCCCGGGGTCGGCCAGCGCCCCACATTTGGCAGGCTTGGAGTGTAGGCCGTCGCCGAGGCTCCAGAGCACCCTCGGCGAGGCGCCGCTGGGGATTCCGGTGCTCACCTCGTAACCGGGCGGCAGGTCGCGAACGATCCGTTTGATGTTGGCGGGGTTGACGGCGGCGGCGTTGCTCGGCGGCGATTTCGCCGGAACGGCCGGCGGTTTGGGCGCGGGTTGATGAGCGCACCCGGCGACCGCCAACGTGAACGCGGTAGTCACCACCGGGCCAATCCCGAACGCCCGCATGAGGAGTTGATAGCACACGACACCGCCATGGCGTCTCCCCCACGCCAGTGCCGGGCCGTTCGATAACTTCCGTGATTCGGAAGCCACCTCATGGTCCGGAGACCGACCGCGGATAGAGCACTACGCGTGCGCCGGTCTCAGCCGACCGCCTCGATCACCTGCCGGGCCACGCGCTTGATCTGCTCGGCCTCGTCCTGGCTGAACGGCAGGTGACGCGGGTGCGGCACGTCGATCACGGTGGTGACCACGCCGATGTCTTCGCGCTGCCAGACGGCGCCGTAGCGGTCCATGATCGCGCGCATCGGACCATTATCGGAAAGCATTCGCGCGGAAAACCTTTCGATGCCGTCAACATCGGCGGCGATCGACAGTGCGCTGATCAAATAGGTGCCGATGCCGCGACCCTGATAGGCATCGGCGACGGTGAAGGCGATCTCGGCGACCGTCGGGTCGTTTTCGTCGCGCACGAAGCGCGCGTCGGCCACCGGGTCGCTGCCGTCGGTGACCACCCACACGAAGTGATCGACGTAGTCGACCTCCGACAGGTAGTGCATCAGCGCCGGGGTGGGAAGACGCGGGGTCATGAAGCGCCGATACAGCGTGTCGCCGGAGAAGTAGATGTGTCCGTGCACGGTGCGCTCGCTGTCGCCGGGGAGCACCGGGCGCAGCAACAGGAGCGTGCCGTCACGAACTCGGATCGGGATCGGCGTGATGAACGCGGCGAGCCGCTGGCGCACGGTGCGCAGCAGTCGGGGCGTGATGCCCGGGATGTGCACCATGCTGGCGAAGGACCTGGTGTCACCGACCCAGCCGGTCAGCGGTTCGGCGGCGGTCACCGTCGCGGTGCGGGGGATGTCGCGCAGCAGGGCGATCTCGCCGACGATCATGCCCGGGGACGCATGCTCGACGATCACCACGCCGTCGTCGCCGACGTGTTTGATCTCGGCGGTGCCCGAGGAGATCAGCAGGAACGAGACGGCTTGCTCCCCCTGCCGCATCAGCACCTCGCCGGCCGCGGCGCGCAGGGGCTGTAGGCGGCCCGCTAACGGTGCAAGGTCTTCGGCGGGACATCCCTTGAAGATGTCCATCGTCGCCAGTTCGTCCACCCGGGCGCCGGTCAGTCCGGCCACCGCTACGGACCGCCGCCCGCAGCATCGCGACACCGCTCTGCGCGTCGCGATGGTGCCATGACCTGTCCCGCCTGCTTGCCGTCGTCTGGTGCGCCAGGCCCGAGACTCCTGGACACGCTCGGATGTTGCCAGGTTATGAGCAGGTTGCGGCCGCGGCAAGGATCCGCGGCGTGTTCATGATCGAACTAAAGCGCAGCTTGGGCGTCCAAGATCAGCCCGACGGCGGCGGCGAGGTCGTCGACCACGATGTCGGCGTCGGGAGACGCCTCGCCGCCGCAGCGAAGCAGGATGGTCGCCGTTCCCGCCGCCCTGCCCGCCCTCATGTCCATGTCGCTGTCGCCGATCATCACCGACGCGGTCAGGTCGATGGCGTGCTCGGCCGCCGCGCGTAACAGCATGCCGGTGCCGGGCTTGCGGCAGTCGCAACTGTTCGCCGCGTGCGGGCAATGGTAGGCGGCATCGATCCGGGCGCCTTGATCCGCGAGCAGTTCTTGCAAGCGCTGCTGCACATCGGCGAAATGCGTTGGATCGGAGGCGGGTTCGGAAAGCCACCGCTGGTTGGTCACCAGCACAATCCGCAGCCCCGCGGCGTTCAGCGCGGCCAGCGCCGTGGCCGCCCCCGGCAACAGCACCAACTCGGCCGGTGATCGGATGTACTCGCCCTCGGCGGCCTTGACGTTGATGGTGCCGTCCCGGTCCAAGAAGACGGTGCGCACGTTGCGCAGGTCGGGTGCGGCCATCGTCGATGTCAGGAGGGTCCGGGAAACAGTGCCGCTTCGACCATTTCGCAAATCGAGTGGCCCAGGTGCAGGCAAGCCTCCTGAATCCGCGCGGTGTCCTCGCTGGGAACCCGGATGCACAATTCGGCGACGTCGGCGACTTTGCCGCCGCTTGCGCCGGTGAGGGTGACGGTCGTCATCCCCGCCTGGCCGGCGACCTCGAGCGCGCGAACGACGTTGGGAGAGTTGCCCGACGTGGTCAGCCCGACGACGACGTCCCCGGGGCGCCCGGTGGCGAGGACCTGGCGGGCGAACACCTCGTCGTAGGAGTAGTCGTTGCCGATCGCCGTGATCGCGGCGGTGGCATCGGGCAGGCTGATCGCGGCCAGGCCCGGGCGGTCAAAGGCAAAGCGGCCCATGAGTTCTGCCGCCAGGTGCCCGGCGTCTTGCGCGGACCCTCCGTTGCCGAAGAAGATCACCTTTCCCCCGGCGCGCAGCGAGCCGATGATCGCTCGCGCGACCTCGACGGTCTGCGCGGCGACATCGCCCTGCTGCATCTGCTGCTTGACCGCGATGGTCTCGGCCAAGCGCTGCTGCACCAGCTGCACGCTCGGCGCGACGACGTCCGACCCGGTCATGCCAGCCATGTGGTCAAACCCTTGCTCTCGAAGGCGAATTCGGTGATGCCGGCCCCGGCGCCCTCGAGCGCTTCGATGAGACGGTGCTTTTTGGCGAAGTCACAGAACAGCAGGATGTATCCCCCGCCGCCGGCCCCGGTGAGCTTGCCGCCCAGCGCACCGTTTTTCAGGGCCAGCTCGTAGAGATCGTCGATGCGCTCGTTGGTGATGTAGGGCGACATGCGTTTCTTGTGGCTCCACGCCTCGCCGAGCAGAGCACCGAAATCGTTCAGCTTGCCCGTCAGCAGCGCCGCCTTCATCGCGACCGCCAAATCCTTCTGGGCCCGCAGCCCCGCCAGGGTGTCGTCCGAACCCGTTGTGGCGCGCCGGGTTTGGTCCTCGATCACCCGCGCGGAGTCCCGCGTGATGCCCGTGTAGCACAGCAGCAGGCTGAGCTCGAGTTCGAAGGCCGTCTCGTCGCGGATCCGCAGCGGATTGACGATCACCCGGTCGGTGAACTCGATGAAGTTGAACCCACCGAAGGTCGCGGCGTACATGTCCTGCATCCCGCCCGCGATGCCCAGGTCGTCGCGTTCGATGGCGCACGCCAGCTGGGCCGTCTCGTATTCGCCCATGGGCACCCGGTAGTGCTCGGCGAGCAGGCCGGTGAGTGCCACCATCATCGTCGACGACGAGCCCAGCCCCGAGCCCGGCGGGGCGCTGGAACGCAGTACCAGGTCGTAGCCGTCCGTGCCGTCACGGCCGAACCTGCGCACCGCAGCCATGATCAGATCGAGGCTGCCGTCGTAGAGAATCTCGCTGTCGAGCGTCATCTCGTGCGTGGTCTTGAAGTCCACCGACTCGATGCTGACCCGGCGATCGGTGCGCGGGGCGAGCGATCCCTGCGCATAGCGATCGATCGTCGCCGACAGCACGCAACCGCCTTCGGTCGTCGGGAACGGCGGCACGTCGGTGCCGCCGCCGGCGAACGAGATCCGCAGCGGCGCGCGTGCGCGGATTCGTGGACGTGTCATGGGGATTCTCTGTCGAGCGGATCGCTCAGCTGCGAGACCACGCGTGCCACGTGCCAACCCCATCGTTCTGCGTCCGGAAGCGCCGCCAGACTAACAGGCTGACCAGCACGATTATCGGGTTTTCGCCCGACTGCCCCGGGCCCGGTTCAGGCGATCTGCTGACTGGGTTGCAGCACGAAATCGACGACGACGGCGGCCATGTCGTCGATCGCGCTGCGCGCGATGACCTCGTAGCCGTGAGTGCTCAGCGTGGGTAGGCACAGCAGGCCGGCGCGCGCGGCCTGCCCGGTGGCCTTGGCGTGCGACGCGTCGGATTCGAATGCGCCCAGCGCGGCCGGCTGTGGGGACATGCCGTGGTCGGTGGCGATTTTCAGCAGCCGGTCGGCGACCTCCTTGTCGTAAATGCACAACGCGTCGCTGTAGCCGATGATCGGGCCGCCGGTGACGGTGGTGTTGTATTCGACTTCGGTGGGGCCGACTTCCAGGGCGAGCGTGAGGTGGCCGGGCAGGGTGGCGCTGGCGTAGGTGCCCCCCACCCCGCCGATCTCCTCGCTGGTGGTGAAGACCAGGTAGACGTCGTCGGCGGGGCGTTGGTCGCGCTCGCGCAACAGGCGGGCGGCGTTCAGCAGCGCGGTCACCGCGGCGCGGTCGTCCAGGAAGTAGGCGCCGACGTAGTCTCCGATCTCGACCACGGATCTCTTGCTGCGGTCAACGCACACGCGGGTGCCGGCGTGCACTCCCGCCTCGGCCAACTCCTCGGTGCTGCGGCCGGTGAACACGTACACGTGATGCCAGTCCAGCGCGCGGTCGCCCTTGTCGGGCTTGGTCTCCCAGATCCGCGAGCTTTCCTGCGTGGTGTGCTCGGAGCCGAGAGCCAGTACGGCGGTGAGGGTTTCGTTGTCGCCGAGCACCGCGACCGGGCCGAGCCCGAAGTTGCCCGGGTACATCGTGCCCAGCTGAGTCAAATGCAGCGTGCCGTCGGATTCCACGCGCTTGACGATCATCGACAGCTCGTCCATGTGCGCCATCACCCGGGTCGCGGTGCCCGGGATGGCCTCGGTCCGCTGGCGGTGGTCGGGAGCCCCGGCGTCGCCGGCCGACGCGTCGGCGGCGATGTATCCGATCAGGTTTCCGGCGTCGTCGGTCCACATGTCGTCGACGAGGGGTTGCAGCTCGCGGGCGATGACCGCGCGCACCTCGTCCTCCTGACCGCACGGCCCGTAGGTCCACAGGAGTTCTTGCAGCAACTCGTCGGTTGAGTCGCGGTCGGGGTGCGCCATGAGATCCTCTCCGTCATTGGGTTCAGAGGATCAGTACCCGCGATAGCCTGCGGCTATCGCGACGGATGCGAAACCGCCGTCAGGCGAGCGCGATGCCGAGTTCTTCGGCGAACACGTTGCATCCGCCCGTGTTCACCGCTATTTGCCGTCAGGCCTTCCCTGCGTCACCCCATCGGGCGATCACCTGACCGGCGAAGTCAAGCAACTCCTCAAGGGTGGGGAACATGGCGAAAGCATCCACGACCGCCTCGTCGGCACCCGACTTGGCGAGGCGTTCGAGCCTGTCGGCGACAGCGTCAACGGACGTGCCCGGTTCGAGGTTGATCCGCATGGCCGTCTTCAACGCGTCCGGGTCGCGGCCGGCGTCTTCTGCCGCACCCCGCGCAATCGACCACAGGTGGTCGGTGACCTCGTCCTGCAGCCCCTCGACCCCGAGCCAGCCGGTGCCGCTGCGGCCGACCCGGCGCATCGCGGCCTCGCTGGCGCCGCCGATCCAGATGGGCGGACCACCGGCCTGGACCGGGCGCAGGTCGGCATGGACCGGCGGCAGCGAGAAAAACTCGCTGTCCCAGGACACCGGGGTGGTCGTCCACCACTCGTGCAGAAACGCCAGCAGGTCATCGAGCATCCGGCCGCGTCGGCTCCAGTCCGCGCCGCGGGCGATGTCGTGTTCGTCCTTCATCCACCCGACTCCCACGCCAACGTCAAGGCGGCCGTCGCTGAGCACGTCGAGCGTGGTCAGCAGCCGGGCCAGGTGCACCGGCTCGTAGTAGAACGTGCTGAGCGTGCTGGAGTTCAGCCGCACCCGGCTGGTCGCCGCCGCGGCCACCGTCCACAGCAGCACCGGATCGAGGTACCGGGTCATCTGCGGCGGGTACGGCTGCTCTTTGCCCGGATAGGTGCTGTGCATAGCAACCGGCGTGACCAGGCGATCGCCGACCCACAGCGTGTCGTAGCCGAGGTCCTCGAGTCCGCGGCAGAACGCGCTCAGACCAGCGGCGCCGCTGACGGCGGACCCGACTATGGGAAGTGCGAAACCTAGCTTCATCGCGAATCCTTTCGGTGATCGATCAACCATTATTTGGGCGCACGGCGCCCCGGTCCGTTCACGGCGTGGACCGGGGCGGTGCGGCTCAGGCGGGAACGGTGGCGCCGAGGGCGAAGTCGAAATTCCCCACCCCGTGGCGGGCGAGGCCCATCACGACCAGGCCCGTTCCTTCCAGCCAGTGCGCCATGTGCAACTCGCCGACGTCCAGCGGGCGCAGCCCGAGGCTCCCGACGAACTCCGCAACGCCCGCCTTGGCGCGCGCGTCGTCGCCGGCGATGAAGACGTCGAGCGGCCGGCCCTGGGTCAGGACAACACCGAAGATGGTGTTGAACGCCTTCACCACGCTCGCGCTGGCCGGGGCGGCCTTGGCAACTTCCTGCGCGATCGAGGTGTCATCGGGGATGGCCAGCCCATCCGCCGCGGCGTTGAAGGGGTTGCTGATGTCGACGATGACCTTGCCCGCGAGGGCTTCTCCGTACTGGGCGACGACCGGAACGACATTGGCGTACAACAGGGCCACGATGACGATGTCCCCGGCCGGGACGGCGCCGAACTCTCCCGTCGTGGCGCCGCCGCCGAGGGCCTTGGCCAGGTCGGCGGCCTTGGACTCGTCGCGGCCGGTGATCTCGACGGTGTTGCCGCCTGCTACTGCCAGCGCGCCGATGGCGCGGGCCATGTTCCCGGTGCCGATGATGCTGATGCTGCCCATAAGGTGTCCATCCTGATTATCGAAGAAAAGGTTGATGTGTCTACCTTATGCCCAGTTTTGGTGATGCGTCAACCAATTGGGTAACATTGGGGCTGATGGAACCGAACTGGCTGGACCCTCGTGAAGACCGCGCCTGGCGGGCCTTTCAGCACGCGCATCATCAGCTCGACGTGCACCTGAACCGGGGTCTGCAGGAATTGGGCCTGTCGGGGGCCGACTACCAGATCCTGGCGGTGCTCTCGGAGCACGAACGGGACCGCATGCCTGCCCGCGCCCTGTGCAACGCACTGGGCTGGGAGAAAAGCCGTGTCTCCCACCAGGTGCGACGCATGGAGAAGGGCGGGCTGATCTGCCGCGAGCCGAACCCCGACGACGCCCGGAGCACCATGGTCTGCCTGCTGCCGGCCGGCCGCGCCGCGATCGAGAAGGCGGCACCCAAGCACGTCGAGGACGTCCGCCGGAACTTCATCGGATTGCTGACGCCGGCTGAGCTCGACATGCTCGCCGCCCTCAACGAACGAGTCCTGCACCACCTGGCCACAGACGGCGGCTCCCCCGCGGAAGACGAGCCCTCATAGGTGAGATGCAGCGTTACGGGTGGGCGGTTACCGAGTCCGGCGGCCGCTGCGCGCCGGGCATCGCTCGGTGAATGCGAATAAACCGGGAAATGCGCCCCGATCTGCTCAAACTTTGTGGAGCTAAGGGGAATCGAACCCCTGACCTACTCGATGCGAACGAGTCGCGCTACCAACTGCGCCATAGCCCCTGACCGCTAGCAGGCTACCAGCCGCGGCACCCACGGCCGAAACGCCAGCGCTATTCGCCGACAGCGCGCGGCAAGTCCCGGGGCCAACCGTAGGTCCGCATCGCCATCGCGTAGTCCAGGTGCTCGAAGACCGGGTCCTCGTCGTCGATCTCCAGCACCACCGCGCCCGGGCGGCGCAGGCGGGAGGGGACCACGTCGTAGTCGCGGTCGTAGGCGTTCTCGACGCCGAGGCGCGCCCGCGCCATCCGCTGCATCCGGCGGCGGCGCACCTTCTCCTCGATGCGCGTCTGGCGCCGCAGATAACCCAGGTACAGCAGGGTGATGCCGATCGCGCTGCCGCACACCCACCAGGCGCTCGGCGAGATCTTGAACGCCGCGGTGGCCGAGCCGACCAGGACGAACGCCATCGCCATCAAGACCTTCTTGCGGAAGGCGTACTTGCGGGCACTGACCGCGGCGGCGGTCTTGGCGTCGAAGCGGCGCCGCCGCGCGGCGTTGCGCGGGATCGGCGCCGGCGCCTCCTCGTCGGCGTCGTCGCTGTCGGCGGCAGGTTCCAATCCGGAGGAGTCCTCGACGTACTCGTAGCGGTCGTCGTCGTGCTTGGCGACAGCCTCGGTGTCGGCGTCGTCATCCTCGGCGGCCTCGGCGGGTTCTTCATCGGAGTCCTCGCCCGCGGAAGCGCTGGCCCCCACCGGAAGTGCCGCCGAATCCTCGACGACATCGACGTCGAGGTAGTCGGGCTCGTCCGCCTCGGCGGGCTCGGTCATGGCCATCTTCATCACCACCGGGCGCCGGCGGCTCAGCTCGTCGGTGTCGGCGTCGTCGTCCGGTTCCCGGTCGCGGTCTTCGTTCTCGGAGAGGTCGTGCTCGTCGTCGAGGTCGGTGTCGGCCGAGTCTTCCGGCGGCTGCCAGTCGGGGTCGCTGCGGTGGCCGGCGGCCGGACCGCTGCGCTTGACCAGCCGGGAGTTGGCCCCGCCGTTGAGGACTCGGGTCGCCAGCGCCACGTCGCTGGTGCGGCGCACCGCGTCTCGTTTGCTGACCAGCATCGGCACCAAGACGAACAGCCACAGCACCACGAGCGATATCCACAACAACGACTGCGGGATGCTTGGCATGACGACCTGCTCTCTTTGGTTCTCGTCCCCCGCGAAGCCCATCGGTGGCCACCGCGGCCGGGTCATGACGACCAGGACAATTACACACCTGTAATTTGCCTCTCACAAGCACCATGAGTCACTCGTGTCGCGCTAGTCCCAAACTGGTAAGGATTGGATCTCCCCCGGCGCGCCACCGCGGCGCCTATTTAATCGGCGGCGGTCATACCCAGCTCGCGTTACCGGCGCGGACCAGCGCCGATGCCACCGACCCGGTGACCTCTTCGACGGTGATGGCCATCAGCAGGTGATCGCGCCACGCCTTGTCGACTTCGAGGTAGCGCTGCAACACGCCCTCCTGGCGAAACCCCACCTTCGCCAGCACGGCCCGGCTCGCGGCATTTTCCGGGCGCACGGTCGCCTCCACCCGGTGCAACATCACCGGTCCGAAGCAGTGATCGAGGCCGAGGGCCAAGGCCGCGGTCGCCACTCCGCCGCCGGTGGCCGACCGCGGCACCCAGTAGCCGATCCATGCCGAGCGCAGCGCGCCGTGCGTGACGTTGCCGACGGTGAGCTGGCCGCAGAACCGGCCATCGAGCTCGATGACGTAGGGCAGCATCCGGCCCTGGCGTGCCTCCGCCCGCAGGCCGGAACACAGCGCCGGCCACGCGGCCACGGCATGCCGGGCCGTCCAGTCGCCCTCGGCGCTGGGCTCCCACGGTTCCAGGTGCGCACGATCGGCCAGCCGGATCCGGCTCCACTGTGCGCCGTCGCGCAGCCGCACCGCTCGCAGCCGGACCACGCCGGCCGGAACCCGCAGCGGCCCAACGCTCATGGGCCAGCCCGGATGACGAGAAGTGGAGCGCAACAGGTTCACCGTGGACGCAGTCGTTCCGCTCAGCCGCGCTGGGCCAGGAAAGCGACGTCGACGATCTCGCCGGTGCGAATCTGCTCGGCGCCGGTGGGCACCACCACCAGACAGTTGGCTTCGGCGAGGGTGGCCAGCAGGTGCGACGCGCCCGGGGCTCCGCCGAGTGCCTGCACCAGATATTCCCCGCTCTCCTGGTCGCGCATCAGCTGGCCGCGCAGGTAACCCTTGCGCCCGGCCACCGACGTGATCGGCGACAGTGTGCGAGCCTGCACGATGCGGCGCATCGGCTGGCGCTTGCCCAGCGACAGCCGGATCAGCGGGCGGACCATCACCTCGAAGACCACCAACGCGCTCACCGGGTTGGCCGGCAACAAAAACGTCGGAACGCCCTCGCGGCCCAGCTGCCCGAAGCCCTGAACGGAGCCGGGATGCATCGCGACCCGGACGACCTCGAGCTCGCCGAGCTCGGAGAGCACCGAGCGCACCGCTTCGGCCGCGGCGCCCCCGACCGCGCCGGCGACGACGATGACCTCGGCGCGATTGATCTGGCCCTCGACGATGTCGCGGAGCTCCCTGGGGCCGCCGCCGACGATGCCGACGCGGTTGACCTCGGCGCCGGCATCGCGGGCCGCCGCCGCCAGCGCATAGGAGTTGACGTCGTAGACCTGCCCGTTTCCCGGGGTGCGCGAGATGTCGACCAGTTCGCCGCCCAGCGCCATGATCGTGACCCGCGGCCGCGGATGGACCAGCACGCGTTCGCGACCGACCGCGGCGAGCAGCCCGACCTGGGCAGCGCCGATGACCGTTCCGGCGCGCACCGCGACGTCACCGGGTTGGACGTCGTCGCCGGCGCGCCGCACATAGGCACCCGACGGCGCTCCCCGGTAGATCCGCACGCGCGACGTTCCGCCGTCGGTCCACCGCATCGGCAGGACCGCGTCGGACAGCGTGGGCAGCGGGGCTCCGGTTTGCACGCGGACGGCCTGGCGTGGCTGCAAGCGGCTGGGCGTGCGCGAACCGGCCTCGACGGTTCCCATCACCGGCAGCACCAACCCGTCGCGCGCGTCGTTCTCGGGTGAGTCGTCGAGCGGCTCGGGGAGACTGTCGTTGCCGACCTCGCCGACGCCGAGGACGTCGACGCTGCGCACCGCATAGCCGTCGATCGCGGCCTGATCGAAACCGGGCATCGGGCGTTCGGTCACCACCTCCTCGGCGCACATCAGTCCCTGCGCCTCGGCGATCGCCACACGTATGGGCCGCGGGGCCACCGCGGCAGCCGTGATCCGGGCCTGCTGCTCTTCCACAGAACGCACAGCGCGCCTCTCTGCCCTCAATGCCTGACAGGCGGCGGCCCGCCGGCCGGGTTACCGCCGGGCTACTGCTCGGCCAGGCCCAATCGCGCCACCAACCATTGCCGCAATTCCGGGCCGTAGTCGTCACGATCCAATGCAAAGTCAACCGCAGCCTTGAGGTAGCCGCCAGGATTTCCCAAGTCGTGTCGAGATCCGCGGTGCACGACCACATGCACCGGGTGGCCCTCCGAGATCAGCAGCGCGATCCCG
Organism: Mycobacterium sp. WUMAC-067; assembly: GCF_020217485.1. Lineage (GTDB taxonomy): Bacteria > Actinomycetota > Actinomycetes > Mycobacteriales > Mycobacteriaceae > Mycobacterium. The sequence goes on from NZ_JAEKMI010000022.1 coordinate 65,396, forward strand.
TCGGTGAGTTGCACTTCGCCGCCCGCCCCGCGCTCGGTGCGGCGCAGCGCGTCAAAGATGGCGCGGTCGAGCACGTATCGGCCCGCCGCGGCGAACAGCGACGGCGCGTCCTCGGCCTTCGGCTTCTCGACCATGCTCTTGACCCGGAGCACGTCGGGGTTGTCGTCGTCGGGCACGGGCTCGACGTCGAAAACCCCGTAGGCGCTGATCTCTTCGGGGGTGACCTCGATGGCGCACAACACGGTGCCGCCGTGGTGGGCCCGCACCTTCGACATCGTCCCCAGCACACCGGTCGGCAGGACCAGGTCGTCGGGCAGCAGCACCGCGATCGCGTCCTCGTCGTCGGACAGCCGCGATTCCACGCACCCGATCGCGTGGCCCAGCCCCAACGGTTCGCTCTGCACGACGGACTCGACCTTGATCAGTCGCGAGGCGCGGCGGACCTTGTCGAGCATCGCGGTTTTGCCGCGCTCCTCCAGCGTGCTTTCCAGCACCAGGTCTTCGACGAAATGCGCGACGACACCGTCCTTGCCCTCGGAGGTGATGATCACCAGGCGTTCGGCGCCGGCTTCGGCCGCCTCGGCGGCGACCAGCTCTATGCCCGGGGTATCGACGACCGGCAGCAGTTCCTTGGGGACCGTTTTGGTCGCCGGCAAGAAGCGGGTACCGAGACCGGCGGCGGGCACAACAGCCGTGCGTGGCACCACCACGTTTGGGCATGACATCGTTCACACGATAACCCGCATCCTCTTTGCCGAGTCGATGTGGCGCGGGCAAAGTCCTGGCTGTCATGGTTGTCGCATGGCAACCACGGGCAAGGCCGCGTTGCGCGAACAGCTACTCGCGGCCCGGCGCCGCGTTGCCGACGACGTTAGGGCCGCCGAGGCGGACTTGCTGCGGCAGAGGCTGGAAGCCCCGGAAAGCATTGTGACCGGCGACAGCACGGTCTGTGCCTACGTGCCGGTGGGTACCGAGCCGGGGTCGATCGAGCTGCTGGACATGTTGCTGTGCCGCGCCGGGCGGGTGCTGCTGCCGGTCGCGCGTACCACCGCCGACAACACGCCCTTGCCGTTGTCCTGGGGTGAATACCGGCCCGGCACCCTGACCACCGGACGGTGGGGATTGCTCGAGCCGCCGCAGCCGTGGCTGCCGGCATCGGCCCTGGCGGAGGCCGCCCTGGTGCTGGTGCCGGCGCTGGCCGTCGACCGCGGCGGGGTGCGGTTGGGCCGGGGCCGGGGCTTCTACGACCGCTCGCTGGGCGGCCGCGACCCCCGGGCGCCGCTGGTCGCGCTCGTCCGCGACGCGGAACTTCTCGACGAGATCCCGGCCGGTCCGCACGACGTCCCCATGACCCATGCGCTCACTCCGCAGCGAGGACTGATCGCCCTCGATTCGCGCTGACACGTCGGGAATGAGACATGTCACGTGGCGGTTCTAGCACTTGAGACGCTAGAGTGCTAGCCAGGTTTGCAATCATCCGGAGGTTTTCGTGCCGACTTACAGCTATCAGTGCACCGAGTGCGACGATCGCTTCGACATCGTGCAGGCCTTCACCGACGATGCGCTGACCACGTGCAAACGCTGCTCCGGTCGGCTGCGCAAGCGCTTCAACTCCGTCGGAGTGGTGTTCAAGGGCAGCGGGTTCTACCGCACCGACAGCCGCGAGTCCGGCAAGAAGTCGGCGGCCTCCACCAATGGCTCGTCGTCGAGCGACTCGGGATCGAGCTCGGGTTCCAGCGACAAGTCCGGTTCCAGTGACAAGTCCAGCTCGAGCGAGAAGTCGAGCAGCACCTCCACAGCGTCCACCGCCGCCGCCACCAGCTGAGGTTATCCACACGGGCGTTGCTGACCGGCGACCCGCGCGCCGCGTTGCGCCTACCGTTGCGGCGTGGGCGAATCATCGCTGAACCCAAGCGTATTGAGCCGGCTGTCGCTGTGGTTGCGACCGGACTGGACGCGCACCGTGCTGGCGCGCCGTGTCGCGGCGGGCGTGCTGGTCGTGCTGGCCGGAATCGCGACTCTGCGTTCCAATCCCGCCGGTGACTACGCGCAGGTGGTGGTCGCCGATCACGACCTGCGGCCCGGCGCCGCGTTGACCGCCACCGACGTTCGACTCGAAAAGCGTTTGGCTGCAACGGTTCCCGACGGGGCACGCGCCGACGTGGGCGCGGTGGTGGGTTCGACGCTGGCCGGCCCGGCCAGGCGCGGCGAGGTGCTCACCGACGTCCGGCTACTGGGCAGCCGGCTGGCCGATGCCGCGCTCGGGGCGAAGGCGGGACCGGGGGCCCGCATCGTGCCGCTGCATCTGTCGGACGGTGCCTTGATCGACCTGGTCCGGGTCGGGGACGTCGTCGATGTGCTGGCCGCACCGGCGGCGACGGGCGGGCCGGAAACCGCCCACGCCGCCCCCAAGGTGGTGGCCACCGACGCCGTCGTTGTCCTCGTGTCGGCCAAGGAAAAACTCCAGGCCGCCGATGGCGACCGCGTGGTGTTGGTTGCGTTGCCGGCCCGTGTGGCCAACACGGTGGCGGGCTCGGCGCTGGGTCAATCGGTCACGCTCACCCTGCACTGAGCGCGTCGCCCCACCCTCGCATCCGTATTCGCTGGATCAGGCGGCCGTCTGGAGGCTGGCACAGTATTTGCACTTGCGCGCGGCCTCCGGGATGTCGGACTTGCACTCCGCGCATGCCTTGGTGGCCGGCTCCTCCCCGAACACGGTGACGCCGCGGCGGGCCTGGATGTGCTTGTACGGCACCACGATCATGAAGTACACGGCCGTCATGAAGACGACGAAGTAGATGATCGCCGAGATGAACGATCCGATGTCGAGGAAGGTCGCCTTGTTGCCCGCATCGCCGAGCTGCCAACCCAATCCGAGTTTCGTACCGGGCTGCACGGCGGCGACCAGCGGGTTGATCACGCTGTCGGTGAAGGCCTTGACGAGGTTGGAGAAGGCCAAGGCTACGACCAGACCGATGGCCACGGTGATCACGTCACCGCGCATCACGAAACTCTTGAATCCCTTTATCATGCGCACACCTCCCGTAGCGCCAACAATCAGGGCAGCGCGCTGCCGCCCGGAGAAAACGCTATGCCAGGTTGTGCGCTATCACACATTTCCCGAACGATTAGTCACCAAAGGTTGACCGCGTCGTGATGTCTTTACCTGGGAGCCGCTGCTCAACGGTGGTGTGGGGGCACGTTCTCCCGCAACCACTGCTCGTGCTCGTACGCGTCGGAATCGAGCCCGTCCGTTGACTCCTGGGTTCGTGAAACCAATTCGGCCTCGACACCGGAAGGTCTTGTCACCGCCGAACCCCAGGACCGCGAATCAGATCTCGAGGCTCGACAGCTGCCCAATGATCTGGGCCGCCAACGGATTCAGCGTCGCCATTCCGTCGCGCACCGCATAGCGGGAGCCGGCCAGGTTGACCACCAACGTACTGCCGGAGACCCCGGCCAGACCGCGGGACAAACCGGCATCGATGATGCCCGCGGACAGCCCCGAGCCGCGGATGGCCTCTGCGATACCAAGGATTTCGCGATCCAGGATCTCGCGGGTGGCCTCCGGGGTGACGTCGCGAGGGGTGACACCCGTCCCGCCGACCGAGACGACCAGGTCCACCCCGCCGATCACGGCGGTGTTCAGGGCATTGCGGATCTCGACCTCGTCGGCGGAGACCGCGACCACGCCGTCGACGACGAAACCCGCCTCGGTCAGCAGCTCGGTGACCAACGGGCCGCTATGGTCCTCGTCACCGTGCGCGGTGCGATCGTCGACCACCACGACCAGAGCCCGGCCAACTACCAACTCCGCCCCCGTTTCCATGGGTGCAACCGTATATCCGAGGTCCGACAGCCCGGTCGCCGAGGGTTCGTCCACTCTCACTACTGGTCCGCCTTCCCGAGAGTCACCGGCAAAGTCCGGCTGCCGCCGCCGGCGGGGTCGGAGAACGTCAGCGAGATCTTGTCGCCGGGCGCCCTGGACCGCACCGCGGCCACCAGCGCGTCGGCGCTGTTGATCGGGCGGTCGTCGACCTTGGTGACGACCACGTTCTTCGGCACTCCCGCGGCCGCGGCCGCGCCGCCCGCGACGACGTCGACGACTTTGGCGCCCGGGGTGCCCTTGTCGCTGGTCACCTGGACGCCGAGCGAGGCGTGCGACGCCTTGCCCGTGGCGATCAGCTCGTCGGCGATGCGCTTGGCCTGATCGACCGGTATCGCGAAGCCCAGGCCGATCGAGCCGCTCTGGGCGTCCGGCGACTCACCGCCCAGCGTGGCGATGGCCGAGTTGACGCCGACCAGCTGGCCGCTCATGTTGACCAACGCGCCGCCGGAGTTACCGGGGTTGATCGCGGCATCGGTCTGGATCGCGTCCAGCACGGTGTTCTGGTTGCCCGACTCACCGGTCGTGGACACCGGCCGGTTCAGCGCGCTGACGATCCCGGTGGTCACCGTGCCCGACAGGCCCAGCGGCGACCCGATCGCCACCACCGGCTGACCGACGTGTAGGTCCGACGAGGAGCCCAGCGAGATGGGCGTGAGCCCGGACATGCCCTGCACGCGAATCACGGCGATGTCGCTGGTGGGGTCGGTGCCGACCACCGTGAACGGGGCGGTGCGACCGTCAGAGAAGGTCACCGTGGTTTTCGGCGTCGGGCCGCCGGGCCCACCGGGAGGCAGCGGGGCCCCGGGAGGCCCCGCGGGAGCCTTGGGCGGTCCCGCCGCGGCGGCGACCACGTGGTTGTTGGTCAGAATCAGCCCGTCGGTCGACAGGACGATGCCGGAGCCTTCTTCGGACTGTCTCCCGATGTCGGTCTCGAGCATCACGACGCTGGGCACGACCTTGGTGGCCACCTGTTCGACGCTGCCCGGTGGCATGTTCGCGGCCGGGACGCTGGGCGCCGCACCCACGATGCGCCCGCCGCCGTTGCCCGACGCGTGGTCGCCAAGCTCGATGGCCGTTGCCGCCGCGCCGCCGATACCGGCCGACACCACCGCGATGGCCAACGCCCCGACCGTCAAAAGCCCTGCGCGAGAACGCTTTCGCGGTTCCGGCGCGGCCGGCATTCCGGGCAGCATGCCGGGAATCTGGCCCGTGCCGGGGATCCGGCCGGGGCCGGTGTTGCCATACGGGTCATAGGGCGGACGGAACTGGGTCGTCTGCGACGGGTGCGACCGATAACGCCAGTCAAACTGCTGGTTGTACGGCTGCTGTTGCCCCTGGGCATAGCCTGAGGACCCCGCATGGCTCGGGACGGACGCAGTCTGATTCGGCGCGGGAGGGTATCCCGGCTGCTGCGGCGGTGGCGAATACCTCGGGTCATTCGTCATGTCGCTAAGTCGCTCTTCCTCTATCTCAATGTTTCGGCAAGTCGACGGCTGGGTTTAACAGTAGCCGCAGACCTACCTTGCCCGCGCGGACTGAGAGTCCACTGAGATAACGTTCGCCGATTCCCGAGAGTTCGCCTCGTCGCCGGCCACCGGCACACCTGCGTCGGACGCTGCGTCTACCTGGCCGGCTTCCGGCTCGGATGCGGAGTATGTCGTGGGTGGCAGCGGCCGCCCCGGCAACAGCACATAGAAGGAGGTACCCGGGGGCTGGCCGCCCGGGACGGTGTCCTCGACGCGCAGCAGTCCGCCATGGTTGAGCACGACCTTCTTGACGATCGCCAGCCCGAGCCCGGAGCCGGGCATGGCGCGCGCCGACGTCGAGCGATAGAAGCGTTCGAACACCAGTCGCCGCTCTTGCGGTGGAATGCCGGGGCCGTGGTCGGCGACCACCAGCTCCGCGTGCGACGGGTCGAGTTGTCGCATGGTGACGCCGACATGGCCACCGGGCGGGCTCCACTTGGCCGCGTTGTCCAACAGGTTCAGCACCGCACGCGATAACCCGGCGGCGTCGCCGTACATCTGCCACGGCGTCACGTCGACGTCGAAGTGAATGTCGTTGCGGCGCCGCCTGACTCGCTCCAGGCTGCGGTCGACCACATCGGACATGTCGACCGGCTCGTGCACCACCTGGCCGGCGTCGTCGCGGGTGAGGTCCACCAAATCGCCTACCAGCGTTGACAATTCCTCGATCTGCGCGAGCACGTCGGCGCGCAGGTCGACCATCTCTTGTTCGGGCAGCCGCGGCGCTCCCGGTTCCATCGACGCCATCAGCAACTCGACGTTGGTCCGCAGCGACGTCAGCGGGGTGCGCAGTTCATGTCCGGCGTCGGTGACCAGCCGCGCCTGGCGCTCCCGCGACTCGGCCAGCGCGCGCAGCATCAGGTTGAACGACTCGGTGAGCCGGGCCAATTCGTCGCTGCCGAACACCGGGATGGGTCGCAGGTCATCGGTGCGCGCCACGCGTTCGGCTGCCTCGGTCAGGCGGCCCACCGGGCGCAGGCCGGCCCGGGTGACCATGCCGCCCGCCACCGCGGCGACCGCCACCCCGACGCCGCCGACGATCAGCAGCACCCAGCGCAGTTTGTTCATCACCGCCTCGGTCGGCTTGAGGCTCTTGGAGATCAGCAACGAGGTGCCGTTCTGCAGGTGGACGGCGAGGATGCGCTGATCGCCGGCGGTACGCCGCGACATGAACAGGTCGCCGTGGATGACCGCCTTCTCCGGCGCGCCGACCGGCAGGGTCTGACCCGGTTGCTGGGCGGTGTAGATCGCATGGCCCGGGTTCACCAGGATCGCGTTGACGTCCGAATAGGCGGTGCCTTCAATGGCTTTGCCGGGGTCCGCGGCGAGTGAACCGCTGGCGATCAGCAGCTGCGCCCGAGATTGCAGTTGATTGTCGATGTCGCTGTACAGCGCGGCCGAGATCACGGCGTAGACGGCGAACGCCATCAGCACCACGACCATGGCGACCATCGACATCGCCAGCAGCATGACCCGCCACCGCAACGACAGCGACGGGGTGGCGCGCAGCGGTGGGCGCATGGGTGGGCGCTGAGGCCGGGGGAACTTGATCATCGTGGGGATTGCGTCGTCACGGTGGCGTCTCCCGAAGGACGTAACCCACCCCGCGCACCGTGTGGATCAGCCGGGGCTCACCGTCGGCCTCGGTTTTGCGGCGCAGATAGCCCACGTAGACCTCCAGCGCGTTGCCCGAGGTGGGGAAGTCGAATCCCCAAACCTCCTCGAGGATGCGGCTGCGGGTGAGCACGCGGCGCGGATTGGCGATCAGCATTTCGAGCAACGCGAATTCGGTGCGCGTCAGGCTGATCCGGCGCTCCCCGCGGGCGACCTCGCGGGTCACCGGGTCCAGGGTGAGGTCGGAGAACTTCATCGCCACCGATTCGGCGTCGTCCTCCGGCTTGGTCCGGCGCAGCAACGCGCGCATCCGGGCCAACAGTTCTTCCAGAGCGAACGGCTTCGGCAGATAGTCGTCGGCGCCGGCGTCCAGCCCGGCGACGCGCTCGGAGACCGAATCGCGGGCGGTGAGCACCAGGATCGGCAAGTCGTCGCCGGTGCTGCGGAGCTGGCGGCACACCTCCAGGCCATCCAACCGCGGCATCATCACATCCAGGACGAGTGCGTCGGGCCGATCGCTGGCGATCAGTTCGAGAGCTTCGACCCCGTCATGGGCCAACTCGACCGAGTAGCCATTGAAGGACAACGACCTACGCAGCGACTCGCGCACGGCGCGATCGTCGTCGACGACCAGTATTCGCACGGCCCCTAGTTTCGTCCCACCGCCTGAGACTGACCTGAGAGGCGCGCCGGTGAGGCGTTCAGCGGGCTGCCGCCATCAGGTCAGCGGCGGTCGAGGTCGATCAGACCGAGGCGCGCGGCCTTGAGCAGCCTGCGCGGCACCTTGTGCCGCTGACCTGCGACCGTGACACCGACGAGTTCGGTCTTCTCGGCCTTCCACTGCGCGCGCCGGCTACGGGTGTTCGCGCGCGACATTCTGCGCTTGGGTACGGCCATGGTCGGGCCTAACTCCTCAATGTGGCTTGCGGTTCGGCATGTCGCGCGGCGTGGCCGGGGGGCCGAACGGGCGACGATCGCGTATCAGGATAGTCGCTGGTCCGCTCGTCGCCAAAACGGACGCCGCCGCGCGCTCGCGCACCGCCGTGCGGGCACGGCCCTGGCGCACCCGCCCCGAAGTGGGATCCTTGACGTGACACCCGCGGTACCCGATAACCTACCGGTTGGTTGGTTGGGTCTCACCGGTGAATCCCTGAATGGAGGACGGGCATGGCCTCTGCTTCCGGCGCTTCCGTCCGGATCGCGAACTGCTCCGGGTTCTACGGCGACCGGCTGTCGGCCATGCGCGAAATGCTCACCGGCGGCGAGGTCGACTACCTCACCGGCGACTACCTGGCCGAACTCACGATGCTGATCCTGGGCCGGGATCGGATGAAGCACCCCGAGCGCGGCTACGCCAAGACCTTTTTGACGCAGCTCGAAGACTGCCTGGGCGAGGCCCGCGACCGCGGTGTGCGCATCGTCGCCAACGCCGGCGGCCTCAATCCGGCCGGCCTGGCCGACGCGATCCGCGCGCTGACCGAGCGCCTGGGCATCGACGCCCGGATCGCCCACGTGGAAGGCGACGACCTGTTGCCGCGCGCCGCGGAACTGGGACTCGGCAGCCCGCTCACGGCGAACGCCTACCTGGGTGCCTGGGGCATCGTCGACTGCCTGGGCGGCGGCGCCGACGTCGTCGTCACCGGCCGGGTCACCGACGCCTCGGTGATCGTCGGGGCGGCCGCCGCGCATTTCGGATGGGATCGCAGCGAGTACGACCGGCTCGCCGGCGCCGTCGTCGCCGGCCACGTCATCGAATGCGGGGTCCAGGCCACCGGCGGCAACTACTCGTTCTTCACCGAGATCGCCGACCTGACCCACGCCGGCTTCCCCCTCGCCGAGGTCTACGCCGACGGATCCTCGGTGATCACCAAACACCCGGGCACCGGCGGCTTGGTCAGCGTCGACACCGTCACCGCCCAGCTGCTCTATGAGATCACCGGGGCGCGCTACGCCAACCCCGATGTCACCGCCCGGATGGACACCGTCGAGCTCGCGTCCGACGGCCCCGACCGAGTGCGCATCAGCGGCGTGCGCGGCGAAGCCCCGCCACCCACCTACAAGGTGTCGCTGAACAGCATCGGCGGGTTCCGCAATTCGATGACCTTCGTGCTCACCGGCCTCGACATCGAGGCCAAGGCCGAGTTGGTGCGCCGGCAGCTCGACGCCGCGCTCACCGTCAAGCCCGCCGAACTCGAGTGGACCCTGGCCCGCACCGACCACGCCGACGCCGACACCGAAGAAGCCGCCAGCGCACTGCTGCACTGCGTGGTGCGCGACCCCGACCCCGCCAACGTCGGACGCCAATTCTCTTCGGCCGCCGTAGAATTGGCGCTCGCCAGCTACCCGGGATTCCACGTCACTGCCCCGCCGGGCGACGGCCAGGTCTACGGCGTGTTCACCCCTGGCTACGTCGACGCCGACGAGGTGCCGCACGTCGCGGTGCACGCCGACGGGACGCGCATCGACATCCCCTGCGCCACCGACACTTTGGTGTTGGCTACGGCCGATGCCCCGCCGCTGCCCGAGCCGCTTCCGGATGGCCCGGTGCGCAGGGCGCCGCTGGGCCGCATCGCCGGTGCCCGCAGCGGCGACAAGGGCGGCTCCGCCAACGTCGGGGTCTGGGTGCGCACCGACGAGCAATGGCGATGGCTGGCCCACACGTTGACCGTCGAACGACTCAAGGAGCTGCTGCCCGAAGCGGCGGACTTCGATGTCACCCGCCACCTGTTGCCGAATCTGCGGGCGGTCAACTTCGTCATCGACGGCATCCTCGGCCAGGGCGTCGCCTACCAGGCCCGCTTCGATCCTCAAGCCAAGGGGTTGGGCGAATGGCTGCGCGGTCGCCACCTCGACATCCCGGAGAGTCTGTTGTCATGAACCTTTGGACCACGCCCGAGCGCGAGCAGCTGCGAAAGACGGTGCGCTCCTTCGCAGAACGCGAGATCTTGCCCCATGTCGACGAGTGGGAGCGCAGCGGCGAGCTGCCGCGCGAATTACACCGCAGCGCCGGAGCCGCCGGGTTGCTGGGCGCGGGCTTCCCCGAATCGGTCGGCGGCGGGGGCGGCGACGGCGCCGACGCCGTGATCATCTGCGAAGAGATGCATCAGGCCGGAGCCCCCGGGGGCGTCTTCGCGTCGCTGTTCACCTGCGGCATCGCGGTGCCGCACATGATCGCCTCCGGCGATGCCCGGCTGATCGAGGAGTTCGTGCGCCCGACGCTGGCCGGCGAGAAGATCGGTTCGCTGGCCATCACCGAGCCCGGCGGCGGTTCCGACGTCGGGCACCTGCGGACCTCCGCTGAGCGCGACGGTGATCACTACATCGTCAACGGCGCCAAGACCTACATCACCTCCGGGGTGCGCGCCGACTACGTGGTCACGGCGGCCCGCACCGGAGGCCCTGGCGCGGCGGGGGTTTCGTTGCTAGTCGTCGAAAAGGGGACTCCCGGCTTCGAAGTGACCCGCAAGCTGGACAAGATGGGCTGGCGGTCCTCGGACACCGCCGAGCTTTCCTACACCGACGTTCGGGTGCCGGTGGCGAACCTGGTCGGCGCCGAGAACAGCGGTTTCGCCCAGATCGCGCAGGCCTTCGTCGCCGAGCGCATCGGCCTTGCCGCGCAGGCGTATTCGAGCGCGCAGCGCTGCCTGGACCTGACGGTGCAATGGTGCCGCGACCGTGAGACGTTCGGTCGCCCGTTGATCTCGCGGCAGTCGGTGCAGAACACGCTGGCCGAGATGGCCCGCCGCATCGACGTTGCCCGTGTCTATTCGCGCAGCGTGGTGGAACGCCAGCTCGCCGGCGAGACGAATCTGATTCCGCAGGTGTGTTTCGCCAAGAACACCGCCGTCGAGGCGGGCGAATGGGTCGCCAATCAGGCCGTCCAGCTGTTCGGTGGGATGGGCTATATGGCCGAATCCGAGGTCGAGCGCCAATACCGGGATATGAGGATCCTGGGCATCGGCGGCGGCACCACCGAAATCCTGACCGCACTGTCCGCCAAACTCCTGGGATTCCAATCATGATCACACCGCGTCCTTGTCATCGCGTCGCTCTGCATCGTCGGCGGTGGTCATGACCGCGCTGCAGTCCACGCTCAACCGCGACGACGCCGTGTTCACCGAGGCGGCGTCGGCGGCGATGACGAAACTCGACGAGATCGACGCCGAGCTGGCCAATGCGCTCGCGGGCGGCGGGCCCAAATACGTTGAGCGCCACCACGGCCGCGGCAAGCTGACCGCGCGCGAACGCATCGAGTTGCTCGTCGACGCGGACTCGCCGTTTTTGGAGCTGAGCCCCCTGGCGGCCTGGGGCAGCGCGTTCAAGGTCGGCGCCAGCACCGTCACCGGCATCGGCGTGGTGGAAGGCGTCGAATGCATGATCGTCGCCAACGACCCGACGGTCAAAGGCGGCACCAGCAACCCGTGGACCCTCAAGAAGATCCTGCGGGCCAACCAGATCGCCTTCGAGAACCGGCTTCCGGTCATCTCGCTCGTGGAATCCGGCGGCGCGGACCTGCCCACCCAGAAGGAGATCTTCATCCCCGGCGGGCGGATGTTCCGCGACCTCACCCGGCTCTCGGCGGCCGGAATCCCCACCATCGCATTGGTATTCGGCAACTCCACCGCGGGCGGTGCCTACGTCCCCGGCATGTCCGATCACGTGGTGATGATCAAGGAACGCTCCAAGGTGTTCCTCGCCGGTCCCCCGCTGGTGAAGATGGCCACCGGCGAGGAATCCGACGATGAATCGCTGGGCGGCGCCGAAATGCACGCCCGCGTCTCGGGTTTGGCCGACTACTTCGCCGTCGACGAACTCGACGCGATCCGCATCGGCCGCCGCGTCGTCGCCCGGTTGAATTGGGTCAAGCAGGGCCCGAAACCCAAACCGATCAGCGAGCCACTGTTCGACACCGAGGAGCTCATCGGCATCGTTCCCGCGGATCTGCGGATCCCGTTCGACCCCCGCGAAGTGATCGCCCGGATCGTCGACGGGTCCGAATTCGACGAATTCAAGCCGCTGTACGGGTCCTCGCTGGTGACCGGCTGGGCCCAGTTGCACGGCTATCCGATCGGGATCCTGGCCAACGCGCGCGGGGTGCTCTTCAGCGAGGAGTCGCAAAAGGCCACGCAGTTCATCCAGTTGGCCAACCGGTCCGACACGCCGCTGCTGTTTTTGCACAACACCACCGGCTACATGGTGGGCAAGGACTACGAGGAGGGCGGGATGATCAAGCACGGCTCGATGATGATCAACGCCGTGTCCAATTCGACGGTCCCGCACATCTCGCTGTTGATCGGCGCCTCCTACGGCGCGGGCCACTACGGCATGTGCGGCCGCGCCTACGATCCGCGCTTCCTGTTCGCCTGGCCGACGTCGAAGTCCGCGGTGATGGGCGGCGCCCAGCTCTCGGGCGTGCTGTCGATCGTGGCCCGCGCGGCCGCGGAAGCCCGCGGCCAACAGGTCGACGAGGAGGCCGACGCGGCGATGCGGGCCGCGGTCGAGGGCCAGATCGAGGCGGAGTCGCTGCCGCTGGTGTTGTCCGGGATGCTTTACGACGACGGGGTGATCGACCCGCGCGATACCCGCACCGTGCTGGGAATCTGTTTGTCCGCCATCGCCAATGGCCCGATCAAGGGGACGTCGAACTTCGGCGTCTTCCGGATGTGAGCCCCATGGGAATCACGCGAGTTCTAGTTGCCAACCGCGGCGAGATCGCGCGCCGGGTGTTCGCCACGTGCCGACGGCTCGGCCTGGGTACCGTCGCGGTCTACACCGACCCGGACGCCGGCGCGCCACACGTCGCCGAGGCCGACGCCCGGGTGCGGCTGCCCAAGACCAACGACTACCTCAACGCCGAGGCCATCATCGCCGCGGCCCGCGCGGCCGGTGCGGACGCCATCCACCCGGGTTACGGGTTCCTTTCGGAGAACGCCGATTTCGCGGCAGCCGTCCAGGACGCCGGACTGATCTGGGTCGGGCCGCCGGTGGACGCGGTGCGCGCGATGGGCTCCAAGATCGAGTCGAAGAAGATGATGGCCGCCGCGGGCGTGCCCGTCCTCGACGAGCTCGATCCCGACACCGTCACCGAGGCGCAGCTGCCTGTGCTGGTCAAGGCCTCCGCGGGCGGTGGCGGACGCGGGATGCGGGTGGTGCGCGAATTGACCGCCCTGCCGGGCGAAGTCGAGGCGGCGCGCCGCGAAGCGCAGTCCGCCTTCGGCGATCCGACGGTGTTCTGCGAACGCTACCTGCCGACCGGTCACCACATCGAGGTTCAGGTCATGGCCGACACCCACGGCGCGGTGTGGGCGGTCGGGGAACGCGAATGTTCCATTCAGCGTCGCCACCAGAAGATCATCGAGGAGGCTCCCGCACCGCTGGTGGAGCGCACGCCGGGCATGCGCGCCAAGCTGTTCGACGCGGCCCGGCTGGCGGCCGGTGCGATCGGCTACACCGGTGCCGGGACGGTGGAGTTCCTGGCCGACGACGACGGCGAGTTCTATTTCCTGGAAATGAACACCCGGCTGCAGGTCGAGCACCCGGTCACAGAAGAGACGACGGGGCTGGATCTGGTCGAGCTGCAGCTCGCGGTGGCCGACGGCGCCCGCCTGGACGCCGAACCTCCGGCCGCCCAGGGTCATTCGATCGAGGCCCGGCTCTACGCCGAGGACCCGGCGCGCGGGTGGCAGCCGCAGGCCGGTGTGGTGCGCGCGTTCGAGGTGCCGTCGGTGCGCGCCGAGTTCGGCTCGCTGGGACGACGGACCGGCATCCGGCTGGATTCGGGGATCGTCGACGGGTCCACGGTGTCCATCCACTACGACCCGATGCTGGCCAAGGTCATCTCCTACGCCCCGACGCGCCGTCAGGCGGCGCTGGTCCTCGCCGACGCGCTGGCCCGCGCCCGGGTGCACGGGCTGCGCACCAACCGCGACCTGCTGGTGAACGTGCTGCGTCACCCGGCGTTCCTCGACGGCGCCACCGACACAGCGTTTTTCGACACGCACGGCCTGGCGGGGCTAGCGGCGCCGCTGGGCGACGCCGCAGCGGTTCGTCTGTCGGCGATCGCCGCCGCCCTCGCCGACGCCGCGCGCAACCGCGCCCTCGCGCCGGTGCTGGGTGCCATCCCCAGCGGCTGGCGCAACCTGCGGTCGGGCTTCCAGGTCAAGACCTACAGTGACGATGACGGCAACGAACACCGCGTCCAATACCGTTTCGACAGAACCCGGTTGGCCCTCCCCGACGACCCTTCCGTGCAACTGGTGTCGGCCACGGCGAAAGCGGTGGTGCTGAGGACGGACGGCGTGGACCACCACTTCTCGGTGCGACGCTACGACACGGGAGATTCCGACGTTTACGTCGATTCCGCGCGCGGACCCGTGCACCTGATCGCGCTGCCACGGTTCCCCGAGCCCGGTTCGACCGTCGAAAAGGGTTCGCTGGTTGCGCCCATGCCCGGCAACGTCATTCGGCTCGGTGCCACGATCGGCGACACCGTCGCCGCCGGGCAGCCACTGATCTGGTTAGAGGCCATGAAGATGGAACACACCATCACCGCACCGGTCGACGGCGTTCTCGCCGAGCTCAATGTCCAGACCGGTCAGCAAGTCGAAGTGGGCGCCGTGCTGGCACGAGTGGAAGCGCCGCAATCCGAAGGAGATCCCCAGTGACCGACAGCAGCTTCATCGAGAACGAAGAACGCCAGGCCCTGCGCAAGGCGGTAGCCGAGTGGGCGTCCAACTACGGCAGCGAATACTACCTGAAAAAGGCGCGCGCCCACGAGCACACCGACGAATTATGGTCTGAGGCAGGCAAACTCGGCTTCCTCGGGGTGAACCTGCCCGAGGAGTACGGCGGTGGCGGCGCCGGAATGTACGAGCTATCGCTGGTGATGGAGGAAATGGCTGCCGCCGGCAGCGCGCTGCTGCTGATGGTGGTGTCGCCCGCCATCAACGGCACTATCATCAGCAAGTTCGGCACCGAAGAGCAGAAGAAGCGCTGGATCCCCGGCATCGCCGACGGCACCCTGACGATGGCGTTCGCGATCACCGAGCCGGACGCCGGATCTAACTCACACAAGATCACCACCACCGCCCGCCGCGACGGCAGTGACTGGATCCTCAAGGGCCAGAAGGTGTTCATCTCCGGCATCGACCAGGCGCAGGCGGTGCTGGTGGTGGCCCGCACGGAGGAGGCTAAAACGGGCAAGCTGCGCCCCGCGCTGTTCGTGGTGCCCACCGATTCGCCGGGCTTCACCTATACGCCCATCGAAATGGAATTGATCAGCCCCGAACGCCAGTTCCAGGTCTTCCTCGACGACGTCCGGTTGCCCAGCGACGCGCTCGTCGGCGCCGAAGACGCCGCCATCGCGCAGCTTTTCGCCGGCCTGAACCCCGAACGCATCATGGGCGCGGCCAGTTCCGTCGGGATGGGGCGGTTCGCGCTCGACCGGGCCGCCGAGTACGTCAAGACCCGGCAGGTGTGGGGCGCGCCGATCGGCTCGCACCAGGGCCTGTCACATCCCTTGGCGCAGTGCCACATCGAGGTCGAACTCGCCAAGCTGATGATGCAGAAGGCCGCGACGCTGTATGACTCCGGCAACGACATGGGCGCGGCCGAGGCCGCGAACATGGCCAAATACGCTGCGGCCGAAGCGGCTACCCGGTCGGTGGACCAGGCGGTGCAGTCGATGGGCGGCAACGGGCTCACCAAAGAATACGGTGTGGGTGCCATGCTGACCTCGGCCCGGCTGGGCCGCATCGCCCCGGTCAGCCGCGAGATGGTGCTGAACTTCGTCGCGCAGACGTCGCTGGGCCTGCCGCGAAGCTACTGAGATCCTGCCGATGGACACGCTCGTCGAATACGCCGGGCCCGCCGACACGGGCGGGCCGTACGCGCGGCTAACGTTGAACTCACCGCATAACCGCAACGCGCTTTCCACCACACTGGTCGCCCAGTTGCATCAGGGGCTGCGCGACGCCTCGTCGGATCCGGCGGTGCGCGCGGTGGTGCTGGGCCACACCGGTGGCACCTTCTGCGCCGGTGCGGATCTGAGCGAGGCCGGCGGGGGTGAGGCACGTGGCGATCGCGAGGCCGGCGCAGCCGGGCGAAGCGGGTCGCCACCATCGTCATATGACATGGCCGTCGCCCGGGCCCGGGAGATGGCCGCGTTGATGCGGGCCATCGTCGCCTCGCCGCTGCCGGTGATCGCCGCCATCAATGGGCATGTCCGGGCGGGCGGCTTCGGCTTGGTGGGCGCCTGCGACATCGCGGTCGCCGGGCCGCGCAGCACCTTCGCGCTGACCGAGGCCCGCATCGGTGTCGCCCCGGCGATCATCTCGTTGACGCTGCTGCCGAAGCTGTCGCCGCGCGCCGCGGCGCGCTACTACCTGACCGGCGAAAAATTCGACGCCGATGCGGCGGCCGAAATCGGGCTGATCACCATCGCCGCCGAGGACGTCAACGCGGCGGTCGACAAACTCGTCGCCGATGTGGGCCGCGGCTCGCCTCAAGGGCTCGCGGCTTCCAAGGCATTGACCACCGCCGCGGTGCTCGAGGGGTTCGACCGCGATGCCGAACGGCTCGCCGAGGAATCGGCGCGGCTGTTCGTGTCCGACGAGGCCCGCGAAGGCATGTTGGCGTTCCTGCAGAAGCGGCCGCCGAGCTGGACGAGTTAGCCAGATGTCTAAGAGCGGTCCGGTCAAATCGGTCGGCGGTCCCGCCCGCGCCGGTGCAAGGTTGCAGTTTAGCCAATCCTCTTGCAGCAAAACCTGGACGTCGTAGGCTCGTGGGTGATGAGCAACTCAACGCAACGGGATGCGGAGGACACGCGCGACCAGCCGTCGCGCGCGGCCGATACCGATCGCATACAGACTGCGCAGTTGCTCGCGTACGCGGCCGAGCAGGGACGCCTGCAGCTCAACGACTACGAAGACCGTTTGACCAGGGCCTATGCCGCAACAACGTATGAAGAACTCGACCGGTTGAGGGCCGATCTGCCCGGCGCGCCGATCAGCCCGCGCCGCGGCGGCAAACCCAACCCAGCGCCGTCGACGCTGCTGCTGGCCCTGATGAGCGGCTTCGAGCGGCGCGGCCGATGGAACGTGCCGAAGAAGCTGACCACCTTCACGCTGTGGGGCAGCGGAGTGGTCGATTTGCGCTACGCCGACTTCACCTCGACCGAGGTCGACATCCATGCGATGTCGATCATGGGTGTGCAAAACATTTTGCTGCCGCCCGAGGTCAACGTGGAGGTGCATGGCCGCGGCGTGATGGGAAACTTCGACCGCGGTGTCGACGGCCAGGGCGCTCCCGGGGCACCGACGGTCCACATTCGCGGCTTCTCGCTGTGGGGCGGCGTCGGGATCGTGCGCAAAGCCCGCAGGCCGCGCGGCGGGTAAGCCCTCCCTGGTAACGGAGCGTCAGCCGGGCACGTAGTCGAAGGTGTCGGGGTTGGGTCCGTTGCGTCCCGACTCACCCTTGTTCAGCGCGGAGATCGCGTCCATGTCGGAGCCGTCCAATTCGAAGTCGAACAGCTCGAAGTTGGATTTGACCCGTGCCGGTGTCACCGACTTGGGGAAGACGATGTCGCCGCGCTGAATGTGCCAGCGCAACACCACCTGCGCGGGCGTCTTGTCACGAGACTCGGCGATGCGCTTGATCACCGGATCGTCGAGCACCTTGCCCTGGGCGATGGGCGCCCACGCCTCGGTGGCGATGCCATGCTCGCGTCCGTACGCCCGCACCTCGTCATTGCCGAAGTAGGGGTGCACCTCGATCTGGTTGACCGACGGGACGGTACCGGTTTCGTCGGCGAGCCGATTCAGATGTGCGACTTGGAAATTCGAGACACCGACGCTGCGGGCTCGCCCGTCCCGTGCGAACTCTTCGAAGACCTTCCACGTCGAGACGAAATCGCCGTCGTACAGCGTGGGCAGCGGCCAGTGGATGAGGAACAGGTCGACGTAGTCCGAATCGAGCGCCTTGAGCGTTTGGTCGAACGCGCGGCGCGCGTCGTCGGGCCTGTGAAAGCCGTTGTTGAGCTTGCTGGTGATGAAGACCTCGCCGCGGTCCAAGCCGGCGTCGCGGATGCCTTCTCGGACTTGCTTTTCATTGCCGTACATCTCGGCGGTGTCGATGTGCCGGTATCCGATGTCCAGCGCCGTCTTGACCGCCGAGGCGGTCTCGTCGGGTTTGATCTGGAACACCCCGAAACCGAGCTGCGGGATTTCGACACCGTCGTTGAGTTCGATCGTGGGAACCTTGCTCATGGGGCGTTTCTCCTTCTGAGGTTTACCGACGGCGGCGGGATCGTAGGTAGTCGCCGACGACCGCCGCTCCCAGCCCGTCGAGATCGGGCACCACGACACGTCCTTCGACGCGCCGGGCGACTTGGTCGATGAAGCGTGCCAGGCCGGGGTCGCTGCCCAACCGGAAGATGGTGATTTGCGCACCGAGGCGGGCCATTTCGTCGAAGCCGCGCACGGTGTGGGCGATGGTCCGCGGGTGCGGTGGGTAGTCGAAGAAGACCGTCGTGCCGTCACCGTCGAAGTCCTCCAGGTGAGCGGTCGGCTCGCCGTCGGTCACCACCAGCACGACGGGTTGGGCGTTGGGGTGGCGGCGCAGATGGCGACCCGCCAGCGCCAGCGCGTGATGCAGGTTGGTGCCCTGCTCGTAAACCCCCTCGAGACCCGTGAGCTCGGCGGCGGTCACGGTCCGGGCGTAGCGGCCAAAGGCGATGATCTGCAAGGCATCCGAGCGGAAACGCGTGCACACCAGGTGGTTGAGCGCCAGCGCGGTCTGCTTCATCGGCAGCCAGCGGTTCTCCATCACCATGGAAAACGACGTATCGACCAGCAGCGCGACGGCGGCCTGCGTGCGGGTTTCTGTCTCGGAGACCTCGACGTCGTCGACGGAGATCTTCAACCGCGCGTCCGGCCCGTCGAGGGTGGCCGTTCCCGCCTGCCGCAGAACGGCGTTGGTCAGGGTGCGGGAGATGTTCCACGGTTCGGTGTCGCCGAACTGCCAGGGCCGGGTGGCGCCGGTGAGCTCGCCGGCCGCCCCGGCGCGCCGATGATCACGCTCGCCGCGCCGCCCGGAAAGTTGTTGTGCCACATCGCGTAGCGCCGTCTCGCCGAGCCTGCGCATGGCTTTCGGCGACAGCCGCCACTGGCCGTCGGAACCGCGGTCCAAAAAGCCCTGATTGACAAGCGCGCGTTCCAATTCGGAAAGCGTGCGGGCGTCGACGGCCGCCTCGTCGCCGAGCTGGCGTGCCAGCGCGTCCAGGTCGACGTCATCCATGGTGGCACCCGGATAGCTTTGCGAGAGCTGCTCGGCCAGTTGCTCGAGTTCGGCGATGTCGGACAGCGCCTGGGTGCCCTCACCCATCCCGAACGGGTTGTCACCGGAGAATTGTTCGGACCCGCTCCAGTCCTCGCCCGGCCGCGCCGCCTGCAGGTGCGCATCGAGCCGATTCAGTGATTCCATCAACGCCGGGGAGCCGAATGCCTGCTGCGCCAAGGCATCCAGTTCCGCGCGCTGCTCGGCGCTCAGGCTGTTGCGGAAGCGCTGCGCGGCGGCGGCGCGCTTGGCCAGTGAGTCCAGCAACTCGTCGACGTTGCGCGGGTTCTCCGGGAAGAACTCGCCGTGGGAGTCCATGAAGTTTTCGAAGTCTTCTTGGGTGTCCTCGCCACGGGCGTGCTTGTCCAGCAGATCGTTGAGGTCGTTCAGCATGTCGTTGACGCGCTGACGGTCCTCGTCGGTGGCGCCCTCTAGCGCCTGCTTCATGCCCGCGAAACGTTGGTCCAGCATCTCGCGGCCGAGCAGATCCTTGATCTGGTCGTACTTTTGGCGGGCCTCGCCGCTGCGCCAGTTGTACTCGGAGAGCTCCTGGACGGCCTTGGCCGGCGATGCCGGCAGCGCGTCGAGCTGGAGTTCGCCGAAGCGGGCGTCGTCGTCGAGGGCGCGGGCCAGCTCCTTGCGTTCGGCCAGCACCGCCTCGTCCAGCAGTTTCTTGATCTCCTGCAGGGTTCCATCTAAGTTGTTGCGCCGCAACAACTCCCGTCGTCGCCGGTTGGCCTCGGCCGCCAGCCGGTCCGCGCCGGGCATGTTCTTGGTGCCGCGGCGCAGCAGCTCCGAAAGCGCACGGCGCGGCGAGGTGCCGGCCATGACGTCCTGGCCGATCTGTTCGAGCGCCTCACGCAGATCCACCGGCGGCGCCAGCGGGTCGGGCCCGCCGGTGTACGCCGAGTACCGCGAAGAGTGCCCTCGCGACGATCGCGAGCGCGGCGAAGCCGGGCGCCGCGGGTCGTCACGATCGGAATCAGCCATAGACCGTTTGCCCCTCCTCGGATACCTTGTCGATGCGCTTGGCCAGATATAAAGCCTCGAGCGCCAGTTCCAGCGCGGCGGCGCGCTCGCCCTCCGACCGCGCGCCGAGCTTGTCCGCGATCTTGTCCACCGCCGGCAGGCTCGGCACCGCGGCCAGCACGTCCTTGGCCGAGACCCGCTCGCCGGTTGTCACCGCGGAACCGCCCTCGACCGCGGAGACCAGCGAACCGACGTCGATGCCGCCCAGCACCCGCGACGCGGTGTCCGCGGTCGCCCGGCGCAGCAGGTGTTCGAGCACCGCCTGTTCGCGGCCTTCCTCACCGGACTCGAATTCCAGCTTGCCGCGCAGGACGTCGATCACGGTGCCCAGATCGACCACCCGCGCCACCGGGTCCGTCTCCCCCAGGATCGCGCCGCGATGGCGGGCCGCGGCCGCGACGGTTTCGGCGGCGGCGATGGCGAACCGCGCCGACACCCCCGAGCGCTGATCGACGGAGTTCGACTCCCGCAGGTAGCGGGCGAACCGGGCGATGATCTGCATGAGGTAGTCGGGCACCTGGGCCGACAGGTGCGCCTCCTGCGCGATCACGCCGACTTCCGCCTCCAGCTCCAGCGGGTAGTGCGTCCGGATCTCCGCGCCGAAGCGGTCCTTGAGCGGGGTGATGATGCGTCCGCGGTTGGTGTAGTCCTCGGGGTTCGCACTGGCGACCACCAGGACGTCCAGCGGCAGGCGCAGCGTGTAACCGCGGACCTGGATGTCGCGTTCCTCCATCACGTTGAGCATCGACACCTGGATGCGCTCGGCGAGGTCGGGAAGTTCGTTGACCGCGACGATGCCGCGGTGCGCCCGGGGAATCAGCCCGTAGGCGATGGTCTCCGGGTCCCCGAGGCTGCGGCCCTCGGCGACCTTGATCGGGTCGATATCGCCCACCAGGTCGGCGACGCTGGTATCCGGCGTGGCGAGCTTTTCGGTGTAGCGCTCGCTGCGATGCTTCCATTCCACCGGAAGGTCGTCGCCCAGGGTGGCGGCCTTGCGGATCGACTCCGGCGTGATCGGCGAGAAGGGATGCTCACCGAGTTCGGCGCCGGCGATCACCGGCGTCCACTCGTCGAGCAACCCGACCAGCGCGCGCAACAGCCGGGTCTTACCCTGGCCGCGTTCGCCGAGCAGGACGAAGTCGTGTCCCGCGATCAAAGCCCGCTCGAGCTGGGGCAAGACGGTGTCGTCGAATCCCAGGATGCCGGGCCAGATGGCTGCGCTGTCCGGCCCGTCGGCCAACGCGGTCAACAGATTTTCGCGGATTTCCTGCTTGACTCCCCGTTCACGGTGACCGGCGGCACGCAGTTCGCCGACGGTGCGGGGCAGGTTGCTCGGTGACGTCACCACTCCACGCTACGACGCGGGCTCAGACGAGTCATGCGAAGGGCGTTCACTTCAGGCGTATTGACACGCGGATCCCACCACCGTTCGCGGGCCGCCGATGCCCGACGAAGGCCGGACAGCGTGAATCGATTGTCCGGCCTTCGTACTGGGTTACCGAGCCCTCCGCGCCTCGGCGGTCGGGCGGGACCGGTCAGCTTGACGTGACGGTGGCCTCGGCGTCACCCGGCTTCCAGGTGATGCTGCCGTGCTCGAATGTCGACTTCTTCACGCCGTCGGGGGTGTCCACCTCGTCGCTGGTGGGGTACCCCAGTTTGCCCTGCGAACCGCCGAGCTCGTTCCACTTGTCGCGAATCTTGCCCCACACGACGTAGGCCTGAGACTTGTAAACGATTACGCCGCCGTCGAATTGCTGGTAGACACCGCCATCCGGGTTCTTCTGCTCGTTGCCGGTCGGGGCACCCAGGTCTTTGCGGGCCTTGTCGTCGAGGGCGTTGTACTTCGCCAGGATTGGCCCCTCGACGGTGTAGGGGGTGCCGTTGGCGCCGTTGATCTGTGTCGAGCTCGGCGCACCGCTCGCCGTGGTGCTTTCCGATGGCGCCGCGCTTGCGGATGATCCCGCGGTTGCCGACGATGTCACCGAAGAACTGGCAGGACTGGTTGTTTGACCGGCGTTGTTGGACTTACTGCAACCGCCACCGATCAGCGCGAACCCCGCAAGCGCTACAGAGAAGGCCGCCGTTCGTTTTGTAATCTCGCGCATCTCATTCCTCTCGATAATGGACGGGATTCGCCGTCCGCGTATCGAAAAGGGAAGTAGGCCGATCCGCGACCCCCCGACGGAAGAACCTGCAGCAACGATGCCCGCCGGTCTTCCCCGAACGCATCGTACCGAGCACGGATTCGGCCGCCTTGTGTGACCCCCGTCACGGGGCTAATGGGCGAAGTGGCGCGCCCCCGTCAAATACAGCGTGATGCCGGCGTTGGCGGCGGCCGCGGTCACCTCGTCGTCGCGTACCGATCCCCCCGGATGCACGATCGCCTTCACTCCGGCGCCGGTCAGCGTCTCGAGTCCGTCGGGGAACGGGAAGAACGCATCCGAGGCCGCGACCGCGCCGCGCACCCGATCGCCGCCGCGTTCGACGGCCAGCCGCGCGGCGTCGACGCGGTTCACCTGCCCCATGCCCACACCGATGGTGGCGCCGCCGGCGGCGATCACGATCGCGTTCGATTTGACGGCGCGACACACGCGCCACGCAAAAACCAGGTCCGCCAGCGTCTCCGGATAGGCGGGCTCCCCGGTCGCCAGGGTCCAATTCGCCGGGTTGTCCCCGTGCGCGTCGAGCTCGTCACGTTGCTGAACCAACAGCCCGCCACTGATCGGCCGCAGTTCGGTGCCACCGGTCAGCGGCTCGGAGGCCACCAGCACGCGGATGTTCTTCTTGCGCGTCAGGACGTCCAGGGCGGCCGGCTCGTAGGCGGGCGCGACGATGACCTCGGTGAAGATGGTGCTGACGTACTCGGCCATCTCGACGCTGACTTCGGTGTTGGCCGCGATGACCCCGCCGAATGCGCTCAGCGGATCGCATTCGTGGGCTTTGCGATGCGCGTCAGCCACCGATGCCGACGAGATCGCAATCCCACATGGGTTGGCGTGCTTGATGATTGCCACGCATTTCTGTTCGTGGTCGAAGGCGGCCCGCCACGCCGCGTCCGCGTCGGTGAAGTTGTTGTAGGACATCTCTTTTCCGTGCAGCTGCTCGGCCTGCGCCAGGCCCGGCCATGCGCTGGGGTCGTTGTAGAGCGCGGCCTGCTGGTGCGGGTTCTCGCCGTAGCGCAGCATCGCCGAGCGGCGCCAGCTGCGGCCCAGCCACTTCGGGAAAGCGGTGGGTGGATGTTCGGGGGCCAGCGTCGACTCCATCCAGCCCGCCACGGCGATGTCGTATTCTGCGGTGTGCTGAAACGCCAACGCCGCTAGCCTTTTGCGCTCGGCGAGGGTGAATCCGCCTTGCCGGACCGCGGCGAGCACCCCGTCGTAGCCCTGGGGGTCGGTGATCACCGCCACGCTGGGATGGTTCTTCGCGGCGGCGCGCACCATCGACGGTCCACCGATGTCGATCTGTTCGACGCATTCGTCGATGCTCGCGCCGGAGTCGACGGTCTCGCTGAACGGGTACAGGTTGACGACGACGAGTTCGAAGGCCGCGATGCCGAGCTGCTCGAGTGCCTGGGCGTGCTCGGGTTTGCGAAGGTCCGCCAGCAGGCCCGCGTGCACGCGCGGGTGCAGGGTCTTGACCCGGCCGTCGAGCACTTCGGGGAAACCGGTCAGCTCCTCGACCCGGGTCACCGGAATGCCTTTTTCGGCAATGTTCTTCGCGGTGGATCCCGTGGAGACGATCTCGACGCCGGCCGCGGTCAGCCCCTGGGCCAGGCCGATGAGCCCGGTCTTGTCGTACACGCTGATCAAGGCGCGGCGGATCGGCCTTTTGGCGTTCTCCCGCCAGTCGTCGGTGCTCATCCGTTGTCGCCTTTCATCCGATCGTCGCTTTTCTCCCGACCAGCGTCAGGCCGCCGGTTGCGATCGCGGCCACCACGTCCGCGAGTAGTTTGCGTTCGGTGACCTTGATGCGTTCATGCAGAGTCTCTTCGTTGTCGCCGTCGAGCACCGGAACGGATTGCTGCGCCAAGATCGGCCCGGTGTCCGTCCCGGCGTCCACCAGGTGCACCGTACAGCCTGTGATCTTCACACCGTAGGCCAACGCGTCGGCCACCCCGTGCGCACCCGGGAATGCCGGCAGCAGCGCCGGATGGGTGTTGATGACGCGTCCGTAGAAACGTGAAAGAAACTGCGGTCCAAGGATTTTCATGAACCCCGCCGAAACCACCAGATCGGGCGAGTGGGCGGCGGTGGCGTCGGTGATCGCGGCGTCCCAGGCGTCGCGGTCGGCGTGATCGCCGAGCCGGACGGTGAAGGTGGGCAGGGACGCGGCGGCGGCGATCTCGGTGGCCAGGCAGTCACGGTCGGCGCCGACGGCGACGATCCGGGCGGGATAGTCCGCGACAGCGGCCTGGATCAGGGAGTTGAGCAGCGATCCGGTGCCCGAGGCCAGTACCACTACCCGCGCCGACGCGTTGGGGGGCACACGGAGGGGTTCGACCACATCGGCGA